>JAIESR010000063.1 GCA_019745775.1 Xanthobacteraceae bacterium
CCTTTACGTCAGACGAATGCGCTAACTACCTCGCCCATGCAGGATATGCTTCGTCCTAACTGGGAAATGCTCTAGCGCTTCGCCTTTTCGCCGGCCGGCTGCTCTTTCGTCCCCAACACATCCGCCAACCGCTGTTGCGCCGAACCGGGCTTGAGCGGCTGCTGCTGACTTTCGTGCGGGGCCCATCCTGACAACCACACGATCTCGAACGTCGCGCGCACGCGGCCGTCGGCATCGGCGAAGCGCTCGCCATAGATTTCGACCAGGCGCATCAGCGTCGCGCGCCTGAGCGGTTTGCGCCGCCGTTCGGCGAGCACGTTGGTGGCCCCCATCCGGCGCAAATCCTGGAGCAAGGCGATCGGCGACGCGTAGCGCACGGTGACGCGATCGACGTCGGTGACCGGCAGCGCGAAGCCCGCGCGCTGGAGCAGCGCGCCGAGATCGCGCAGGTCGGCGAACGGCGCGACCCGCGGCGAAATACCATCCTCGATTTCCGCTTCGGCCTGCGCAAACGCCCGGCGCAGCTCGGTGAGCGTCTCGCCGCCGGCCAGCGCCGCGAGGAACAGGCCGTCCGGCCGCAGCGCACGCCTGATCTGCACCAGGACGCCGGGCAGGTCGTTGGCGAATTGCAGGGACAGCGCCGACGTGACGAGGTCGAGCGCGCCATCACGGAACGGCAGCGCCTCCTCGTCGGCGACCACCGCGAGCGAGCCCGTTGCGAACGGGCTCGCCGCAACCACCGTGCCGACCCTGCCGGTCGCCGCCAGTGCACGCCGCACCGCCTCGCCCGGCGTGCCGAGATCGACGGCCACGTCGAACCGCCGCAACACGACCGACAGCCGCTCGGCGATGTCCTCCGCCACCCGCCCGATCAGGAAATCCGACGCGCCCAGGCGCTCCGCGCGGCGCCGCCGCGCGCGCAGCAATGGCCGGTCGAAGATGATGGGGCCCGTTGTCATGCAATGAAACTCATAGCGCGTCTGCGCCGCACGTTCGAACTCTCCGTCGAGTGCGGTCGCGCCGCGGGTCGCCCCTCCCCCCGCGTTAGCGGCGGGGAGGGGTTGGGGGTGGGGGGCCCCTCAATCGGGCTCCAATAGCCCCCCACCCCCAACCCCTCCCCGCCATTCGCCATAGCGCGTCGAAGACGCGCGTCAACGCGCTTGTGGCGAATGGGAGGGAGGGGAGCGGAGAGGGCCGTCATCGATGATGCATTGAGGGTACGGTGGTTGTTCGTTAGCCTCCCGGCATGGAGACGGGCCTCGCCACCGCACCCTCACGTCCGAAGCGGCTCGGGCGCATCGCCGGGGCGCTGCGCGCGACCTTCGGCCTGGTCGTCGACGTGGCGCTGCCGCAGCTCTGCGCCGCCTGCCGCGAGCCGGTCGGCGATGCCGGCGTCTGCGCCGCCTGTTGGTCGAAGCTCTCGTTCATCGCCCCGCCCTATTGCGAGCGGCTCGGCATCCCGTTCACCTACGATCCCGGCCCCGGCATCCTGTCGATGGAAGCGATCGCCGATCCGCCGGCCTATCATCGCGCGCGCGCCGCGGTGCGCTACGACGACGTCGCGCGCACGCTCGTCCACGCGCTCAAATACGGCGACCGGCTGGATCTCGCGCCCACCATGGGCCGCTGGATGGCGACCGCCGGGAAACCTTTGCTGAACGATGCCGACACGCTGGTGCCGGTACCGCTGCACTGGCGCCGGCAATGGACGCGGCGCTTCAACCAGTCGGCGCTGCTCGCCGAGGTCGTCGCCAAGGCCGCCGATGTTCCGGTGAGCTACCGGGCGCTCAAGCGCGTGAAGCCCACACCGCAGCAGGTCGGCCTCTCGGCGGCGGCCCGCGCCCAGAATGTGCAGGGCGCGTTTCGGGTGTCGCCCGACGGCAAGGCCGAGGTCGCCGGGCGGCGGCTGATCCTCATCGACGACGTGCTCACGTCAGGCGCGACCATGGACGCCTGCGCCCGGGCGCTGCTGCGCGCCGGCGCCGCGCAGGTCGACGCACTGGTATTCGCGCGGGTTGTGGCCGGGGCGCGCAATCCCATATAAGCAATCCCATATAAAGTGGCTGGAACGGCCATTCAGATGAGCAAAGTCGAAATCTACACCACCCGCTATTGTCCCTATTGCATCTCGGCCAAGGCGCTGCTGAACCGCAAGAACGTGCAATTCACCGAGATCGACGTCAGCGGCGACCCCGCCGGGCGCGCCAGGATGATCGAACGCGCCAACGGCCGTATGACGGTGCCGCAGATTTTCATCGGCGAGGTGCATGTCGGCGGCAGCGACGACCTGCATGAGCTCGAATACGCCGGCAAGCTCGACGCATTGCTCAACGGAAAAGGACAAGCGGCATGACCACGACCTTCACCGTCGGTCTGGTGCAGATGCGCTCGGGCCAGGACCCTGCGCGCAACCTCGACGCCGCCGCGAGGCTGATCGAAGAGGCCAAGGCGAACGGCGCCGACTATGTGCAGACGCCGGAGATGACCAACATCGTCGCCAACAAGCGCGACGTGATGCTGGCCGCGACGACGGCGGAGGAGAGCGACCCGAGCCTCGCCGGCTTCCGCGCGCTGGCGCGGAAGCTCCGCATCCATCTCCATATCGGCTCGCTCGCGATCAAGGTTTCGCCGGAACGCGCCGCCAACCGTTCGTTCCTGATCGATCCGCAAGGCGAGATCGTCGCGCGCTATGACAAGATCCACATGTTCGACGTCGACCTCGCGGGCGGCGAGAGCTACCGCGAGTCGCGCAGCTACCGGCCGGGCGAGCAGGCGGTGGTCGCCGAGCTGCCGTGGGGCCGGCTCGGCCTGACCATCTGCTACGACCTGCGCTTCCCGACGCTGCACCGGGCGCTGGCGGAGACCGGCGCGTCGTTCATCGCGAGCCCGGCCGCCTTCACCAAGCAGACCGGCGAGGCGCACTGGCATGTGCTGCTGCGCGCCCGCGCGATCGAAAACACGTCCTTCGTGTTCGCGGCGGCGCAGGGCGGCCGCCACGAGGATGGCCGCGACACCTTCGGCCATTCACTGGTCATTGACCCCTGGGGGCGTATCCTCGCCGAGGGCGGTACCGAGCCGGGTGTGGTGATGGCCAAGATCGATCCAACCGAGGTCGCGACCGTGCGGGCGCGGATCCCCTCGCTGCAGCATGGCCGCCGTTTCGAGATGATCGATCCGTCGACCAAGCCGATCCCGCTGCACGCGGTCGGAGGCTCGTCATGATCCGCTACGCGCTGGCGTGCGCGAAGGGCCACGGCTTCGAGAGCTGGTTCCAGAATTCCGCCGCCTACGACAAGCAGGCGAAGCGCGGCCTGATCGAATGCCCGGTCTGCGGCAACAACAAGGTCGAGAAGGCGCTGATGGCGCCGACGCTCTCCGGCACCAAGAAACGCGGCCGGCCATCGATCCCGTCTGTGATGCCGGCGCGCATCCCCGAGCCGTCCGAAGTGCCGACGGCTGCGATCCAAGCACCGGCGCCTGTCGCCATGGTATCGCCGGAGGAGCGCGAGTTCCGCACCAAGCTCAAGGAGCTGCGCGACCACCTGACCAGGAACGCCGACAATGTCGGCCGCAAGTTTCCGGAAGAAGCCCGCAAGATGCACTACGGCGAGACCGAGCACCGCTCGATCTACGGCGAGGCTTCACCGGAAGAGGCGAAGGAGATGCACGAAGAAGGCATCGAATTCCATCCGCTGCCGGTGCTGCCCGACGAGCGGAACTAGCCGTACAGGCTCACGCTGAGCATCACCGCCTGCGCGACTGCGGCAGGTCGCATTGGGGCACGCAGCCGAGCTTCGGATCGGACCGGTACCAGCACCGGTGCTTTACGCCGTCCCGAACGATCACGAAGATCGACATGATGCAGGCCTTCGACCTGGGACGGTCATTCGGCGCAGGATCGCTCGGCTGTGCAACGGCCGGCGCGACCAAGGCGAGCGCCAGGAGACCCAAAGCGAAAAGCAGAGCGCGCGAAGACGCTGTCATCAGCCTTGGCTGAATTGAATTCCAGGCACTCTCGCTCATCGTCAACTCCCTCGATGGGCTGTGCAATCAGGCCTGCGCTCAGCCATTAGACGGGCGCGCGACGCGGCAGGTTCAGCGAAACGCGCGGGCCTAATGCGCCCACACCAGCGCGGCGACCCCGATCACGATCAGCACGATGCCGAGCGCCTCGCGCCGCGTGGTCGCCTGCTTGAACACGAACGACGAGATCGCCTGCGCGAACAGGACCTCGACCAGCGCGAGCGTGCGCACGCTGGCGGCGGTGGCCAGCGCAAAGGCCAGGAACCAGAACTGCGAGGCGAACGCGCCGAGGAAACCGGCGAGCAGCGACGGCCGCCAATGCCGCATGATCGCGCCGAGCACCTTGGGCTCGCGCAGCGCGAGCCAGGCCGACAGCACCGCGCATTGGATGACGAGCCCGACGGCGAGCGTGTAGGTCGCGGCCATCACATAGCTCGGGTGGCCGAGGCTGAGAATCGCGCCGCGATAGCCGACCGCCGACAGCGCGAACATGCTGCCGGCGGCGATGCCGAGACACGTCGCGCGCACGTCGAGCCTGGTACCGGGCTTCAACGCCATGATCACCACGCCCGTCGTGGCGATCAGGATCGCCGCACCCATCGGCAACGTGACGATGTCGCCGAGGAACACGAGGCCGAACAACGCCGCCTGCACCGGCTCGGTCTTGATGTAGGCATAGACAACAACGAAGGACCGATCGCTCATCGCCGCGAGCATCAGCGCGGTGGCGGCGATCTGCGCGATCGAGCCCTGCAGGATCCATGGCCAGTAGACCGCCGACGGGCTCGGCAGGACCTGCCCGCTGGCGATCAGCACGATGACCAGGAACACCAGTGCGAACGGCAGGCCGAACAGGAAGCGCACATGGGTGGCGCCGGCAGTGCCGAGCGAGGCGGTGAGCTCGCGCTGGGTGGCGTTGCGGACGGTCTGGGCGGCAGCGGCGACGATCGTGAACAGCGCCCAGAGCCAGGAGGCCTCGAGCATCAGGCGGCCTTCTCCGCCGTCACCATGTAGTTGACGTCCATGTCGCTCGAAATCTGCCAGCGGTCGGCAATGAGGTTGTAGACGACGCCGGTCTCCTCGACGACCTTGAGGCCATGGCGCTCGATTGCGGCCTCGAGCTCGTCGGGCGTCACGAACTTGTCCCACTGATGCGTGCCACGCGGCAGCCAGCCGAGCACATACTCGGCGCCGACGATCGCGAGCGCGAAGCTCTTCATCGTGCGGTTGAGCGTGGCCGCGATCATCAGCCCGCGAGGCTTCACCATCTCGGCGCAGCGCTTGATGAACAGCGACACATCGGCGACGTGCTCGACCACCTCCATGGCGAGCACGATGTCGAAGCGCTCGCCGGCGTCGGCCAGGGCCTCCGCGGTGGCGATACGATAGTCGATCGCGAGCCCGCTCTGCGCGGCATGCACCCGCGCCGCCTCGATATTGGCGGCCGCCGGGTCGGCGCCGACCATGTCGGCCCCCAGTCGGGCCAAAG
Organism: Xanthobacteraceae bacterium; assembly: GCA_019745775.1. Classification (GTDB taxonomy): domain Bacteria; phylum Pseudomonadota; class Alphaproteobacteria; order Rhizobiales; family Xanthobacteraceae; genus VAZQ01. The sequence continues at coordinate 5,513 of JAIESR010000063.1, forward strand.
GCTCGCTCAGGATGCCCCCGCCGCAGCCGATGTCCAGGATGCGCAGCCCTGCGAGGCTGTCGAGCTGCTTCGGATCGCGGTCGAACCGCCGGCAGGCCGCTTCCTTGATGTAACCGAGGCGGACTGGGTTGAACTTGTGCAGCACGCCCATCTTGCCGCGCGGGTCCCACCACGTGGCGGCCAGCCGCTCAAAACGGGCGATCTCGTCGGCATCAACGGTGGGACTTTCGGGCTTCGCAGCAGCCATCAGAGCCTCTCCGGGCCGCGGTTGCAGCCCCATTGCCTCGCCGCTATGTATACGCGCCTTTTGGCCCGGCGGCTTGCGGCAATATCTTGCCGTCCCCGGGCTGCGTATCAGAAGACTTGATCAGAAGACTTGGTTTTCCATGGCCCGCCTGGTGATGAAATTCGGCGGAACCTCGGTCGCCGATCTCGACCGAATCCGCAATGTCGCGCAGCACGTGAAGCGCGAGGTCGACGCCGGCCACGAGGTCGCCGTCGTGGTCTCCGCCATGGCCGGCAAGACCAACGAGCTGGTGGCCTGGTGCCGCGACGCCGCGCCCCTGCACGACGCCCGCGAATACGACGCGGTGGTCGCCTCCGGCGAGCAGGTCACCGCGGGGCTGCTCGCGATCGTGCTGGAAGGGATCGGCGTCAATGCGCGCTCCTGGCAGGGCTGGCAGCTGCCGATCGTCACCTCCAACGCCCACGGCGCGGCGCGCATCCTCTCGATCAACGGCGGCGAGCTGGTCGCTCGTTTCAAGGAGCGCGGCGAGGTCGCGGTGATCGCGGGCTTCCAGGGCATCCACAAGGACACCGGCCGCATCACCACGCTCGGCCGCGGCGGCTCCGACACCTCGGCGGTCGCGATCGCGGCCGCGATCCAGGCCACGCGCTGCGACATCTACACCGACGTCGACGGCGTCTACACCACCGACCCGCGCGTGGTGCCGCGCGCCCAGCGCCTCGACAAGATCGCCTATGAAGAGATGCTCGAATTCGCGTCGCTCGGTGCCAAGGTGTTGCAGGTGCGCTCGGTCGAGCTCGGCATGATTCACAATGTGCGGATCTTCGTGCGCTCGAGCTTCGACAAGCCGGGCGACATCGATCCGCATGGCGAGCCGCCAGGAACGCTGATTTGCGGCGAGGAGGAGATCGTGGAGCAACAAGTCGTCACCGGTATCGCCTTCTCCAAGGACGAGGCGCAAATCTCGATCCGCCGCATCGCCGACAAGCCCGGCGTCGCAGCCGCGATCTTCGGTCCGCTGGCCGAGGCCAGCATCAATGTCGACATGATCGTGCAGAACGTCTCCGCCGACGGTCAGACCACCGACCTCACTTTCACGGTGCCGGCCGCCGACTACGAGCGCGCCGCCGACGTGCTGGCCAAGGCGCGCAAGGCCATCGGCTATGAGCGGCTCGACGGCGCGACCGACGTGGCCAAGGTGTCGGTGATCGGCGTCGGCATGCGCAGCCATGCCGGCGTCGCCGCCAAGGCGTTCAAGGCGCTGGCCGAGCGCCAGATCAACATCCGCGCGATCACCACCTCGGAGATCAAGTTCTCGCTGTTGATCGACGCCGAATACACCGAGCTCGCGGTGCGCACGCTGCATCATCTGTACGAGCTGGACAAAGCATAGGCCGTTAACGCTAAACGGCGGCTGCGGCGCCCTTTTCGCCGCTCGATGAACGTGGCGACGCCTTGGCGCGACCAATGCAAATCAGCGTCCAGGATGGAAAGCCACGTGACTGCTATAGACAATTCGTCGGCGGCGCCGGTCGAAGGGCCGCGCTACGGCCGGTTCCTGCGCCGTTTCCAGGCCGCAATCATCGATGCTGTCGTCATCGTGGTGGCGATCTTCGGGGCGGTGTTCATCGCGATCACGCTGAATTCGGAGAACCTGGCGCGGACGCTCGGATTCTCGATCGCCATCGGCTGGCTGCTCTACGAGCCGCTCCTGGTCGCGCTCACCGGCAGCACGGTCGGCCACTATCTCTGCAATCTGCGCGTCGTCGACAACAGGACCGGCGGCAACATCAATTTCTTCAAGGCCGTGCTGCGGACCCTGCTCAAGGCGGTGCTCGGCTGGCTCTCGTTCGTCACCATGGCGACGACGCTGCGCCACCAGGCGATTCATGACCTCGCTACCAAATCGACGGTGCAGATTCGTAACGCGGCAGATGCGAGCCCGCATCACTACACCCACGAGCAGACGGAGCTATCGAGCCCGGGGATGCCGTCAGGCGGCCGCCGCCTGCTGGTGACGGGTCTTTACCTGGTGACGGTCACCGTGGTCTTTGTGGCGTTCGCCCTGGCGATCGAAGGTCAGTTCTCGCCGGCCTGCCTCAACGACGATCGCTGCACCCGCGGCGAAGAGCTGGCGTTCACTGCCCTCGGCCTGAGCTGGATCGTGGCGCTCGTGATCGCGATCATCCTCGGCTGGCGCGGCCTCCTGCCCGGTGCGCGCAAGGTCCGGACGGGATCGTAGGCTCGGCGTCGCTAGCGACCAACCGTCGCTGGCGGATCGAACAGTCTTCTATGCTCTTCGCCAATCCAGAAATCGCCCCGCAACGGCTTTTGATGCAATAGCCGGCCTCATGGCGCTTTCCCCGCTTCCCGGCCCGCGTTTGGCTTGCGGTTTGCATGCGGCATTCGCTATAGGCCATGGGTGGATGCGCTCGCAGGTGACCGGCCTCGCGGGTGCACTTTCCAGACTGAGTAGCGCCCGAGCCTCCCGCCCGGGCCACCACCGAGGATCTCGCCATGCGTGGCGCGCTCGGCGGTCCGCGCGTGCTGTTGCGCCGGCTTCGCGAGGTGATGGCGGAGCCGGTCAGTGCGCAGGAACGCCTCGACAAGATCGTGGTGCTGATCGCCGCCAACATGGTGGCGGAGGTCTGCTCTGTCTACGTACTGCGGGTCGACGGCCGGCTCGAACTCTACGCCACCGAAGGCTTGAAGGCGGAGTCGGTGCATAACACCGTGCTTGCCGCCGACGAAGGCCTGGTCGGCCTGGTGGCGAGCGAAGCCAACCCGATAAATCTTTCCGAGGCGCAGTCGCACCCGGCGTTCTCCTACCGCCCGGAGACCGGCGAAGAGATCTACCACTCGTTCCTGGGCGTGCCGATCCTGCGCGCCGGCAACACGCTCGGCGTGCTGGTGGTGCAGAACCGCGCACGGCGCACCTATTCCGAAGAGGAAGAAGAGGCGCTGCAGACCACCGCCATGGTGGTGGCGGAGATGATCGCGTCGGGCGAACTGTCGGCGATCGCGCGCCCCGGCGCGCCCGAGCCGGCGGCACGCCGGCCGGTGCACATCAACGGCGCGTCGCTCAACGACGGCATCGCGCTCGGCCATGTGGTGCTGCACGAGCCGCGTATCGTCATCACCAATTTCATCGCCGACGACGTCAACAAGGAAATGAAGCGCCTGGAAGCCGCGATCGAGACCATGCGCTCCGACCTCGACGTGCTCTTGGAGCGCGGCGAAGTCCCGGACCACGGCGAACACCGCGACGTGCTCGAGGCCTACCGCATGTTCGCCTATGACCGCGGCTGGCAGCACCGCCTCACCGAGGCGGTGGTCACCGGCCTGACCGCCGAGGCCGCGGTCGAGCGCGTGCAGTCGGACACCCGTGCCCGCATGCTGCGCGCGACCGACCCCTATCTGCGCGAGCGCCTGCACGACCTCGACGAATTGTCGAACCGGCTGATGCACCAGCTACTCGGCAAGGACTATACGCCGCCGCGCGACCGCCTGCCGGAGAACGCGGTGATCGTGGCGCGCACCATGGGGCCGGCGGCGCTGCTCGAATACGACCGCAAGCGCCTGCGGGGCCTGGTGCTGGAGGAAGGCGGGCCCAATTCCCACGTCGCGATCGTCGCGCGCGCGCTCGGCATCCCCGCCGTCGGCGAGGTCGCCAACGCCACCGGCATCGCCGATCCCGGCGATTCGATCATCGTCGATGGCGCGACCGGCGACGTGCATGTGCGGCCGTCGCCCGACATGGAGGCGGCCTATGTCGAGCGTGTGCGGCTGCGTGCGCGCCGGCAGTTGCAGTACCTCGCGCTGCGCGACAAGCCCTGCGTCACCAAGGACGGAGTCCCAGTCACACTCCTGCTCAACGCCGGCCTGGCGGTCGACCTGCCCCATGTCGACGAGACCGGCGCCGCCGGCATCGGGCTGTTCCGCACCGAATTGCAGTTCATGGTGGCGGCGACGCTGCCGCGCACCGCCGAGCAGTTCTCGCTCTACCGCGCGGTGCTTGATGCCGCCGGCGACAAGCCCGTGACCTTTCGCACCCTCGATATCGGTGGCGACAAGGTGCTGCCCTACATGCGCAACGAGGAGGAGGAGAACCCGGCGCTCGGCTGGCGCGCGATCCGCCTCGGCCTCGACCGCCCCGGCCTGCTGCGGGCCCAGATCCGCGCGCTGCTGCGGGCGGGGGGCGGGCGCAATCTCAAGCTGATGTTCCCGATGGTCGCCGCGGTCGAGGAATTCGACGAGGCCAAGGGCCTGGTCGAGCGCGAGTTGACGCATCTGCGCCGCCACGGGCACAAACTGCCCGACCGGGTCGAGGTCGGCACCATGGTCGAGGTCCCGTCCCTGCTCTATCAGCTTGACGAGCTGGTCGACCGGGTCGATTTCCTGTCGGTCGGGTCGAACGATCTATTGCAATTCCTTTATGCCGCCGACCGCGGCAACAAGCGCGTTTCCGGGCGGTTCGACCCGCTGTCGGCGCCGATGCTGCGCGTGCTCAGATCGATCGTCGCCAAGTGCGACGCCAAGAAGAAGCCGGTGACGCTGTGCGGCGAACTCGCCTCCAATATGCTGGGGGCGCTCGCTCTGGTCGCGATCGGCTACCGCTCGCTCTCCGTAACGCCGTCGGCGATCGGCCCGGTGAAGGCGATGCTGCTGGAGCTTCACGCCGCCAAGGCCGGCAAGCTGATCGGCCCGCTGATCGACAGCCCGGCCGGCAGCACCTCGATCCGCGAGCGGCTCAAAGCCTTTGCGGCCGAGCAAGGGTTGCAAGTGTGATTCTCAATTCGCCGGCGACTGGATGATCTTCGTGATGCGCTCGATGATCTCGGGCGACGCCTCCTTCGCGGAACGGATCAGGGCCTCGAGCTGCTCGCCGGTGCGCAGCGTGACCTCGAAGCCGAGCTTTTGCGCCTCCTCCCGGAACTGCGGATCGTTCACGGTCGCCTCGAAGGCGCGACGCAGCATGCGCACCCGCTCGACGGGTACGTCGGGGGGGAGCAGGATCGGGCGGCCGTACTCGATGCTGGAGGAGAAATAGTCGAGCGTCCTGCGCTGCTCGTCGGTCTTGGCGAACTGGTAGATCGTCGGCGCGCCGGTCCACGGCACGGCGTCCTGTTCGAGCGTGAACAGCACGCGCGCGGTGCCCGACTTGATCCAGTCCGGGCGGAAGTTGCGGAACGACTGCACGGTCGAACACATGCCGTCGAGCTCGCCGTTCTCCATCGCAAACTGCGCGTCCTGCGGCTTCACATAGCCTTCGACCACCCTGAACTTCATGCCGAGCAGCCCGCGCAGGAGCTTCGGCGTTTCGGTGACGGTCGAGCCGGCGCCGGTGCCGCCGACCACCAGCTCATGCTCGAACAGGTCGGCGCCGGATTTGATGCGCGGATTCTTGGTCATCGCGAAGCAGCCGCGGTTGGTGAGTTCCGGGCTGCCGAGCCAGTTGAATTTCAGCGGATCGAAACGCACGCCGGACAATTGCTGGAGCCCGACGCTCGGGATGTTGCGGCTGACGCTGCCCCACACCGTGCCGTCGCGCGGCGCCACGTTGTAGAGCCAGTTGGTCGCGAGCAGATGCCCGGCGCCCGGCATGTTCTGGACGATGAAGCCGGGCGCGCCGGGGATGTGGCGCGGCAGATGGCGGGCGAGGAAGCGCGCCCAGACATCGTAGTCCTGTCCCGGCGCGGCGCCGAGCACAAAGCGGATGGTCTTGCCTTTGAAGAACTCATCGGCCGGCTGGGCGCTGGCAGCAGGCGTGGTTGCCAGGAGCGCGATGACGACACAGCAAGCTCCGCTCATTCCCCCGCCCCGCCTACGATCGGATCGAGCTACGGCAGGCTCGAGTCCGCCGAGGCGCGCAGCGCGAAGGCGGAAAGCAGACATCCAGGGCCAGAGGCTCAAGCTCTTCGGCTTGGCCTTTGGGTGCCCGCCTTCGCGGGGACACGTGGGGAGAGAAGCGTCCACGGCAATCAGGCCGTGACGGGAGCCTTGGTCTTCTTCGGCGTCGCGAGGTCGCGGTCGAAGCCGCCCTCGGCGATGTCGTACATGTTGCCCTCGGGGTCGGTCGCCCGTTGCTCGGCATAGGTGCGGTCGGCGGGGCGGTCCGACGGGCCGACGATGTCCCAGTTCTTCAACCGCTCGGCGATCACGTCCGAATCCTCGACATGGAAGCCGAAATGATTCAGGCCGTTCGCCTTGCCCTCGGCCTTCTGGCTGAGCAGCGCGAGGTTCATATAGCCGTCGGTCAGGAATACGTTGTTGCGGCCGTTGCGGGCCACCACCTTCATCTCGAAAACCTCGGTATAGAACTTCGCGAGTTTCTCGGGATCCATGCAGATGATGGCCAGATGCCTGATCTTGGGCATTTCTTGCTCCCTTGCGCTGTCTCGGGCCGGTTCCGGCTCCTGTAACCATTGACATACACCGCCACTTGCGCCGATTCCAATAGCCGACAAAACGACCCATCGGGACTCATGCTGCCAGAACAGAAACTTGACGCATTGGTGACCCGCCACAAGGCGATCGAGAACGAGCTGTCGACCCAGCTCGCGCCCGAAACCTTTGTGAAGCTGTCGCGCGAATTCGCCGAGCTCAACCCGGTCATCGACGCCGTGAAGGCCTATCGCGGCGTGCTGGCGGAGATCGACGGCCTCCAGGGGCTGCTCGACGATCCCCAGACCGACACCGAGATGCGGCAGATGGCGCAGGCGGAGAAGCCGGCGCTGGAGCAGAAGCGCGCAACGCTGGAGCAGCAGCTCAAGGTCGCGCTCCTGCCCAAGGATGCGATGGACGACCGCAACGTCATCATCGAAATCCGCGCCGGCACCGGGGGCGACGAGGCCTCCTTGTTCGCCGGCGACCTGTTCCGCATGTACGAGCGCTTCGCCGCCAAGCAGGGCTGGAAGGTCGAGGTGGTGTCGGCGAGCGACGGCTCGGTGGGCGGCTACAAGGAAATCGTCGCCGAGATCAAGGGGCGCGGCGCCTTCGCCAAGCTCAAGTTCGAATCCGGCGTGCATCGCGTGCAGCGCGTGCCCGACACCGAGGCCTCCGGCCGCATCCACACGTCGGCCGCGACGGTCGCGGTGCTGCCGGAAGTCGAGGATGTCGACATCGTCATCAACGATACCGATCTGCGGATCGAGACCATGCGCGCCGGCGGCGCCGGCGGCCAGCACGTCAACAAGACCGAATCCGCGATCCGCGTGATTCATATTCCCACCGGCATCGAAGTGAAGATGCAGGAAGACCGCTCCCAGCACCGCAACCGCGCCAAGGCAATGGCGGTGCTGCGCGCCCGCCTTTACGAGCACGAGCGCCAGAAGCGCGATGCCGCGCGCGCCGCCGAGCGGCGCGGCCAGGTCGGCTCCGGCGACCGCTCCGAGCGCATCCGCACCTACAATTTCCCGCAGGGCCGCGTCAGCGACCACCGCATCAATCTCACGCTCCACAAGCTGCCGCAGATCATCGAAGGCGAGGCGCTCGGCGAGATCATCGATGCGCTGGTCACGGAGCATCAGGCGGAGCTACTGGCGGCGGAATCGTCGTGATGGCGGGCGCGGCGACCGATACCGCGCTCTCCATTGCCGCTGCGCGCCGCAGCCTCGCGCAGCAGTTCCGTAACGCCGGCCTCGACTCGCCCGGCCTCGACGCACGCATCCTGGTCGGTCATGCGCTCGCGCTCGACCATGCGGCGCTGGCGGCACAGGCCGACCGCCGCCTCACCGGCGTTGAAGCCGACAGGATCGCCGTGCTGGCCCGGCGCCGCCTGGCCCGCGAGCCGGTTGCGCGCATCGTCGGCACGAGGGAATTCTGGGGCCTGCCGATCGCCCTCAACGCCGACACGCTGGTGCCGCGACCGGAGACGGAGACGATCGTTGAAGCCGCGCTCGCCGCGCTTGGCGAGGCGCGCGAGAAACCGCTGCGCATCGCCGACCTCGACACCGGTTCGGGTGCGCTGCTCCTGGCGCTGCTCCACGAACTGCCGGCGGCGCACGGCGTCGGCACCGACATCAGCACCGCCGCCCTGGCCTGCGCGCGATCGAACGCCGCCACGCTCGGACTGGATAACCGCGCCGCGTTCGTCGCCTGTAACCACGGCACAGGACTTGTCGGCAGCTTCGATCTCATCGTCGCCAACCCGCCCTATGTGGCGAGCGGCGACATCGCCGGACTCGAGCCCGAAGTGCGCGACTTCGATCCCCGCCGCGCACTCGATGGCGGCGCGGACGGGCTTGCGGCCTATCGCGCCATCGCTGCCGATGCCAAGCGGCTCTTGGCGCCCACCGGTTTCTTGGTGCTCGAACTCGGCGCCGGCCAGCGCGAGGCCGTCCGGTCGTTAACCGTCGCCGCGGGGCTTGCACCCAAGGCTGAGCGTAGCGATCTCTCGGGGGTCGCCCGGGCGCTGGTGGTCACGGTTTCGCCATAGGTCCATTAAGGCCCGAAAAACCGAATGAAACGGCATACCCTTCCCACAATTCAGCCACGCAAAAAAGCACTTGGATTGTGGGCCAAGACCGACTAGGTTTTGCGCAGGAATCGACCCCAGGCGCCAGCAAGAGCCCGCAGCGACGCTTCGGAGAGCCACAGGCGCAGAAGACGCGAAACACGTGAGGCCGGACATCCGGCAGTATTTTCGCCTTCCTGGGATCGAAATGCTTCATCGGTTACGCGCCCCCGCGATATGAGATCGACGGGTGTTGCGCATGACGAGAGGTGAGCAACAACCGCAAAGAGGTTGCGGGCAAGGGGTTGCTGCTTCGTGACACGAAATCCGAGATTGCGGCGCGCCGTGTCGCAATTCGGCAGCGCGTATGATCAGGCGACGCGGCGCTTGGGCCCTAGGGCGCGTAGGCCCCAGGGCGTTTGGGCCGCACCGGTTTGGACATCGCGAACGTGGATGCCGGACTGAAGCAAGGCGGCCATAACCGCCAAAGCAAGAGGATACAAACAGGCGAGTCATGAGAAACGGTCAGAACAAGCGGATGCGCGGTCGCAACAATCACCAGCACCACCACCACCGCAACAAGAATCAGAACCCGATGTCGCGGGTTTACGAGTCCAACGGACCCGACGTTAAGATTCGCGGTAACCCGTCCGTCATCGCCGAGAAATATGTCCAGCTTGCCCGCGACGCCCAATCGTCGGGAGACCCGGTGGCGGCCGAGAACTATTATCAGCACGCCGAGCACTACAATCGCCTGATCGCCGCGGCGCAGGAGCAATTCCGCCAGCAGAACCCGCAATTCAACAACCGTCCCGAGACCGATATGCGCAGCGACATGCGCGACGACTCGTTCGAGGACGGCGACGAGGACAGCACCGGCAACCAGCAGCCTGCGCAAGCCGGCGGCGAGCCTTACGGCACCCGCGAGCCGCAGCCCTATTTGCCGCGCGAAGCGCAGCCCTTCCCCAATCAGCAGCAACAGCCGCAGCCCCGGCAACAGCAGCCGCACGACACCGGTGACGTCGACCGGCTGCCGTCGTTCATCACCGGCGGACAGCCGCAGAGCGCGGGCGGCCAGCCGGCGAGCCAGAACGGCCACGACGGTCAGCCCGACCGCTTCCCGCTGCATCGCCGCCGGCGCCGCCATCGCGGACCGCGGGAAGGCGGCGGGCGCGACGCCGACGCACCGCAGGATTGATCTCAGCTGACTCCGATGTCCTAACGCAGTCAGGGCCGGGCTTGTCCCGGCCCTCCACGTTTTTGGTGCGGCAGTTGCTTAAAGACGTGGATGCCCGGCACAAGGCCGGGCATGATTCAGGGCTGCATGTCGCGTGGCGACGGCGCGAGCGCCGGCTCCAGCACCGGCACCAGCCGGCGCCGCTCGCGCCGCGCCGGGATCGCGCGATAGACCTGCTTGGTCGCTTCCACGATGTGCACGCCCGCGAACGGCGCCGAGATCGTCGAACCCGCGCGCTCCCACGCGACCGCAGAGCGCAGAAACCAGCCGCGCCCGATCGGCGGCACGTAGAGCACCTCGTTCCAGCCGACCGGCTGGAACCAGGTGTCGCGCAGGAGATGCGTGATTTGCGAACGCGAATACGGCCGGCCGTGTCCGAACGGCGTCGTGTCCATGCGCGCCCACAGTCCGCGCCGGTTCGGCACCACCGCGAGCAGCTTTCCGCCTGCCGCCAGCACACGCCAGGTCTCGCGCAGCAGCGCGATCGGGTCGTGCGCCATTTCGAGCGCGTGCACCAGCAGCACCCGGTCGACCGAGGAGTCCGGCAGCGGCAGGTCGAGCTCGTCGACCAGCGCCGCCAGGCTCGGACGCTGCGACGGCCACTTCATCACGCCCTGCGCCGCCGGCATGAAGGCGAGGCAGCGTTCCGCCTCTTCGCGGAACAGACCGAGATAGGGCGTCGCGTAGCCGACACCGAGCACGCTCATGCCGCGCGCATCGTTGAATCGGGCACGGATGCCGCGGCCGATGAAACGGCGCGCGACGACGCCGAGGCGCTGGGTGTAGAAGTTGCGCAGGTCAACAACGTCAAGGGACATGCAGGGAACCTATCACGTCATGGCGAAGTTGGCGGGATCCCTATCCCATCGAACTTCCGTTTTGGTTCCCCAAAGCCTACCCTAAAGGCCTTACGGTTTATGGAATGACAAGGGATTCTCATGCCTGCGCAAACGCGTCTTTTCATGTGCCTGAAGGATAATTTCGGCGTGCTGCTGCACGACCCCGGCAGCGGTCGGACCGCCGCGATCGACGCCCCGGAGGCGGCTCCGGTCGAAGCCGCGCTTGAGGCGACCGGCTGGAAGCTCAGCGACATCCTGGTGACGCACCACCACGGCGACCACACCGGCGGCATCGAGGAGCTCAAGCGCCGCTATCGCTGCCGCGTGCTGGCGCCGGAAGGCGAAGCCGGCGGCATTCCGGCGGTGGACGAGACCATGCGCGAGGGCGACACCGTCCGCGTCGGCGCGATCGAAGGCCGCGTAATCGTCACACCCGGGCACACCGCGGCGCCGGCGACGCTCTACTTCCCGGCCGACAAGCTCGTGTTCGCCGGCGACACGCTGTTCTCGATCGGCTGCGGGCGGGTGATCGAAGGCACGATGGAGCAGATGTGGCAGTCGATGCTGAAGCTGCGCGCACTGCCCGACGACACCATGGTCCACTGCGGCCACGAATACACGCTCGCGAATATCCGCTTCGCCAAGACTATCGAGCCCGACAACAAGGCGCTCGCCGCGCGCGAGCGCGAAGTGACGGCGCTGCTCGCCGCCGGCAAGCCGACGGCGCCCGCGCGGCTCGGCGACGAGAAAGCCGCCAACCCGTTCCTGCGCGCCGACGTGCCGGAAGTCGCCAAGGCGGTGGGCATGGCGGGCGCACCGGCGGCCGAGGTGTTTGCGGAAATCCGCACGCGTAAGAACAAATTCTAGGTGCATGATCCCGAACAGTGGGGACCGGTTTTCGGGACAAGATCATGCACAAGGCCAAAGCGTCGCTGTCCGCCGCCGACATCATCCGGCTGCTCGGCCTCAAGCCGCATCCCGAGGGCGGTCACTTTGTCGAAACGCACCGCGATGCGCGTGACGACGGCCGCGCGCACGCCACGGCGATCTATTTCCTGCTGGCGAGCGGCGAGCGCTCGCACTGGCACCGGGTCGACGCCGCCGAGGTCTGGCACTACTACGCCGGCAGCGCGCTGGCGCTCGAGATCGCGGCGAGCAGCAACGGCCCGATCGAGCGCGTCACGCTCGGGCCTGATCTTATCGCCGGCGAACGCCCGCAGGCGGTGGTGCCGGCGCATGCCTGGCAGGCGGCCGAGAGCCTCGGCGACTGGACGCTGGTCGGCTGCACCGTGGCGCCGGGTTTCGAGTTCGAACGTTTTGAGCTTGCGCCCGAAGGCTGGTCGCCGGGCGGCAGAGGTCAGCGCGATTGCTGAACGTCAGCGCGGCTTCAGCCGCTCGACCGCCGGCAGAAGAATGACGGCGGCGAGGATCGTCACCACCAGCGTGACAAGCTCGACCGTGAGCTCCTGCGCAAAGCCGGATTGCGGCCCGTAGATGACCGCCGGCACGATCAGCGCGAACAGCAGGCCTGCAAGTGCGCAGCAGCCGATCCACCGGCCGAGCCCGCTTGCGGCGGGACGCAGGATCAGCGCCTGCAGCGATCCGACAGCCGTGCTGATCACGACACCCGCAATGGCCGCGCCGAACATGAGGCCCAGGACGACGGCGGTTTCGACCGGACCCGGATCGGTCGGGATTTCCGGCGTGAGCCAGGCAAACGCGGATACCGATCCGAACACCGCGCCGAACACGACGTAGAGCGCGAGCCAGGTGCGCATCGGGAATGCCGGCAGCTTGCTGCGCAACACCACGCCCGAGAGATAGCCCAGCACGAGCAGGCCGGCGCTCAGCGCCCCGGTCGCAAACAGCACAAAGACCGTCTGGAGGGCGCCGGAAGCGCCCTTCTCATTGACGCCGAGCGCCTGGCCGATCAGGAACGCGACGAACGTCAGCGCGACATTGATCACGGCGCCGATCGCATTGGCCTTGATCCACTGGGAGCCGATGCTTCGATGCACGGTGTGCGACCCGTTGCTCATACCATCACGTCAGCGCGGCTGCAGCCGCAGCACCGCAGGCAGCATGACGAAGGCCTGAAAGATCATCAGCGCCCATATCACGAACTCGCTCGTCAGCTCTCGTGCGAGCCCCGATTGGGGCCCGTAAAGTCCCGCTATCAGCGCAACAAGCGTAACGGGTGCACCGGCGAAGGTGGCGCACGCTATCCAAAGACCGAGGCCTTGCGCGGCGGGGCGGAGAATGAGCGCCTGCAGCGACCCAACCACAACCGAGATAATTGAGCTTATGACGACACTGCCAATTGCAGCCGCGACAATATCCGCTCTCACGGAATCGAGATTTTGCTCAGTTTCTGGCGTTAGCCAGCTAAAGGCTTGGACCAAGCTCGAGATCACGCTGAGGACGAAGTACAAAGCAAGCCAACGCTGCATCGGGAACGCCGGCAGCTTGGTGCGAAGTACAACGGCGGACAGGTAACCTAACACAAGAAAACTGCTCGTCATTGCGGCGCTTGCAACCACGACAAATGCTGTCTGGAGCCCGACGGATGCCGGCGGCCTATTGATCCCGAGAACCTGCCCAGCCGGGAACGAGGCAGATGCCGACGCCGTCCACAGGGTGACTCCGATCGCGTTGGCCTTGATCCACTGGGAGCCGATCGTCGGACGCGTCGTACCGTCCGGCGCGATGGTCACATCATCACCTGCCCGCCGTTGGCGGACAGCGTCGAGCCGGTGATCAGGCCGGCGTCGTCGGAGGCCAGGAACACCACGCAGCGCGCGATCTCGTCGGGCTCGCCGAGGCGGCCGAGCGGGATCAGCGGAATGATGTTCTTGTCGAGGACCTCCTTCGGCACCGCCTTGACCATCTCGGTCGCGATATAGCCCGGGCAGATCGCATTCACGGTGATGCCTGCGCGCGCGCTCTCCTGCGCCAGCGCCTTGGTGAAACCGAGCTCGCCGGCCTTGGCGGCGGAGTAATTCGCCTGCCCCATCTGGCCCTTCTGGCCGTTGATCGAGGAGATGTTGATGATGCGGCCGAACTTGCGCTCGCGCATGCCCTCGATCACCGGCCGGCACATGTTGAACAGCGAGCTGAGGTTGGTGTTGATGACGTCGCTCCACTGCTCCGGCTTCATGCGGTGGAACATGGTGTCGCGGGTGATGCCGGCATTGTTGACCAGCACCTCGACCGGGCCGAGATCGGTCTCGACCTGTTTCAGGCCGTCGGCGCACGACTGATATGAGGAGACGTCCCACTTGTAGACCGGAATGCCGGTATCGGCCTTGAACTTCTGCGCGGCCTCGTCATTGCCGCCGTAGTTCGCGGCGACATTGTAGCCGGCGGCTTTCAGCGCCTTGGAGATCGCCTCGCCGATTCCACGTGTTCCCCCCGTCACCACCGCAACACGCGCCATGATTACGCTCCTCCCTGTCGGATGAATCCCGGCCGGATCGGTTCCCGCGATCCGCGCCCGTTTCTTTTCAAAGCCAGCTTAGAAGCCACGAAAGGCGTTTTCAGCGCTCCACGCACATCGCGATGCCCATGCCGCCGCCGATGCACAGCGTGGCGAGGCCCTTCCTGGCGTTGCGCTTCTGCATCTCGAACAGCAGCGTCACCAGCACGCGGCCGCCGGACGCGCCGATCGGATGTCCGATCGCGATCGCGCCGCCGTTGACATTGACCTTGCCGGTGTCCCAGCCGAGGTCCTTGTTGACGGCGCAGGCCTGCGCCGCGAACGCCTCGTTGGCCTCGATCAGGTCGAGGTCCTCGACCTTCCAGCCGGCTTTCTTGAGCGCGGCGCGCGAGGCCGGGATCGGACCGGTGCCCATGATCGACGGATCGACGCCGGCATGCGCCCAGGAGACGATCCGGGCCAAGGGCGTCTTGCCAAGCTTGTGCGCCTCGCTCGCTTTCATCAGCACCACTGCCGCGGCGCCGTCATTGATCCCTGACGCATTGGCGGCGGTGACGGTGCCGTCCTTGGCGAAGGCGGCGCGCAGCTTGCTCACCACCTCGAGCGTGGTGCCATGCTTGGGATATTCATCGGCGTCGACCACCACATCGCCCTTGCGTGTCTTGACGGTGACCGGCGCGATCTCGTCCTTGAACTTGCCGGCCTTCTGCGCGGCCTCCGCCTTGTTCTGCGAGGCGACCGCGAACTCGTCCTGCTGCGCCCGCGTGATCTGCCACTGGCGCGCGACGTTCTCGGCGGTCGATCCCATGTGGTAGCCGTTGAAGGCGTCCCACAGGCCGTCCTTGATCATGGTGTCGATCATCTCGAAGTTGCCCATCTTCACGCCGCCGCGCAGATGCTGGCAGTGCGGCGACATGCTCATCGACTCCTGACCGCCGGCCACAACGATCTCGCTGTCGCCGTTCATGATCGCCTGATAGCCGAGCGCGACCGCGCGCAGACCAGAGCCGCAGAGCTGGTTGACGCCCCAAGCCGGGCTCTCGACCGGGACGCCGGCCGCGACCGAGGCCTGCCGCGCCGGGTTCTGACCCTGCCCGGCGGTGAGAATCTGCCCCATGATGACCTCGGACACCTGCGCCCCCTCGACGCCGGCGCGCTTGAGCGCTTCGGCGATGGCGACCTTGCCGAGGTCATGCGCCGGAAGGGTTGCAAACGCCCCATTGAATGCACCCACGGGCGTACGCGCGGCACTGACGATGACGATATCGTCCTTCATCTCGTAGCTCCTTCCTGTCCGGCTGAAAGATATTCGCCGATCTAACCGGTGATTCTGGCGTCCCGACGACACCCCCGGTTAACGGCTCCAATTCTTGATTAGACATGGCCGTCCCGTTGAACCCTGTCAATTGGAAGCCCTGCGGACCAGCTTTGCGGTTCAGCCCGGTCAAAGGCCTGGTGTTCCCGCCCCAAATGGCTGACAAAACGATGGCTTGCCCGCTTGGAAAAGGTCTATGCTCCAAAGCCGGGGCTGGAGTTGACGTCGAACAATGACTGAGGCCGGGACACCGCTGGGCATCAACAGATACGCCAATCGGCGGCTCTACGATCCGGTCGCGGGCGCCTATCGGACGCTCGGCGACCTGGCCGTCCTCGTTGAGGACGATGAGGATTTTGTCGTCGTCGGGGCCGGGACCGGCGGGGACATCACCCAGTCGGTGCTCAAACAGATCATTGTCGAGCGTAAGTACCATGGCTAATCCATCGGAACCCGTCACCATCAAGAAGTACGCCAACCGGCGGCTCTACAACACGGGCACTTCGAGCTACGTCACGCTCGAAGACCTCGCCGCGATGGTGAAGGCCGGCGAAGACTTCGTGGTCTACGACGCCAAGACCGGCGACGACATCACCCGATCGGTGCTGGCGCAGATCATCTTCGAGCAGGAGAACAAGGAAGGGCAGAACCTTCTGCCCATCAACTTCCTGCGTCAGCTGATCCGCTTCTACGGCGATTCCATGCAGATGCTGGTTCCGCGCTATCTCGAAGCCTCGATCGAGTCGCTGACGCGCGAGCAGGAGAAGTTCCGCCAGCAGATCGCGCAGGCTTTCGGCACGGGCGCGTTCGGCTCGCTGGGCCCGCTCGAAGATCAGGTACGGCGCAACATGGAGATGTTCCAGCGCGCCTTCACGATGTTCACGCCGTTCGCCAAGCGTGAAGGCCAAGGCACCGACGCGCCGCCGCGGCCGGCCGGCGCCGGCGGTGGCGGAACCGACGAGATCGACGATCTCAAACGCCAGATGGAGGAGATGCAGAAGCGTCTCGACCGCCTCGGGAACAAGGATAACGGCTGACGGCGATAAGCCTGCTCAGGCGGAGTTGGCTTGTACCGTGGGCGCAGCGTGCGCCCACGGCCGCGCCAGCGACGCCCGCCCGACTAGCGCACCTTGCAGATAGTCGCAGCCCCAGTCCGCTAGGATTGCGGCCGACTCCTCATCCTGCACCCACTCCGCGACCGTCTCGAGCCCAAGCCGCCGCGCCAGATCGATGAGCGTCTGCACGAAGGCACGGTCGTCCTCGGAGCGCTTGAGGTTCTCCACGAACGAGCCGTCGACCTTCACGATGTCGACGCCGAGCTTGCGCAGGTTGCGGAACGAGGTGTAACCGGCGCCGAAATCGTCGATCGCGATGCGGCAGCCGAGGTCCTTCACCCGCGCGACGAAGCCCTTGGCGTCATCGATGTCCTGGATCGCGGTCGTCTCGGTAATCTCGACGGTGAGCCGCTCGGCCATGCCGGAATGGGAACGCAGCGCAGCGCCGAGCGACGCCCACCAGTCCGGATCGACGGTCGAGGCGGCCGACAGATTGAGCGATGCCCTGAGGTTCGGCGCGATGGCCAGCTCGTTGAGGACCAGCTCGAGCACGCGGTTGTCGAGCAGGCGCACGAGACCAAGCCTTTCGGCGAGCGGCACCACGTCATCGACCGCCAGCAGGCTGCCGGCGTCGCGGCGCACGCGCATGAGGCACTCATAAAAGGCAGGCTGGCGCGAAGCGATCGCCACCACCGGTTCGTAGACCAGGAACAGCCGTCGGTCGTTCAGCGCCTTGATGATTTCGTCGGTGGCGCGGACGTTTTCCCTGCGCTGCGCGTCCCGTTCCGGATTGGGCTGATAAGCCTGGAACGAGCCGCGCCGTTTGGCCTTGGCGCTGTCGAGCGCATCCTGCGCGCGTGCCAGCACCTCGGCCACGGTGCGGGCGTAGCGCGGCGCGGTGACGCCGCCGATGGTCACCGTCACGGCGACCGGACCGGCCGAGGTCTGCACCACGTGGTCGCGCGCACCGACCAGCAGGCGGTCGGCGGCAACCAGCATGTCGTCGAGCGTACAGTTGTTGAGGATCAGGCCGAACTTGTTGCCGGACAAGCGGCCGAGATGATCCTTGCCGCGCATCTGCGAGCGGATGCGTGTCGCCACCGCGGCGATCACCTCATCGGCGATGTTGAAACCATAGGCCTCGTTGATGCGGCCGAGATTGTCGATGGCGGCGAGCATGAAGCCGCAGGAGGAGCGCAGCTTCAGCGCTTCCGCGATGGTCGCTTCCAGCACCGAGGTCATGTGCCAACGGTTCATCTCGTTGGTGAGGCCGTCGTAGCGTGAAAGATAAGCGAGCTGCTGCTCCTGCTCGCGCCGTGCGTCGATCACCCGCACGATCCCGTGCGCCCGCGCCGGCGTTCCGTCAGCGCCGGAAAACCAGCGGCCCGAATCCTCGATCCAGTGCAGCGGCGCGGAATCCGGCGTCGGCTTGAGCGCGTACTGCACCTCATAAGGCACGCCGGAGCCGTCGTCTTTCATGCCGGATTGCATGACGGCGTCAAACCGCGACCGCCCGTCCTTGTGTTCGATCAGCCGGGCATAAGAGCCACCGCTTGCGATCGACGTAGTGTCGCCTACTTCCAGAACTTCCCGGGCATTCGCGCCCCAGGAGAGCGCATCGGTTGCGAGATCCCACGCATAGGGGACGGCGCCGGTCGATGCGAAGATCTCGTCCGGATTGATTGGCGTGGGGGTCGAGGCATCGGCCGCGTGTCCGGTGCGACGCGGTCCGCTCCTCTCTCGGTCGTTCCGACCGTCGGCACCTGTCCGATTCCGGGTGGCCACGCTGTCCCCGCTTGGCTCGTCTGGCCGCAGGCGGGAACGGGCAAGCCCGCGGCGGGTTGCGGCCAAATTGGCGGAAAACCTTAAATTAATTGGAAACCGCAAGGCCGCCTGCGGGCCGGTTCGCGGCAATGCTTAACGCGTCCGCGCGACGGCACGCAGCTTGCGATCCGACCTCCGAAGCGGCGGGATTGTCCCGATCCGCGACATCGGGCGTCTCATGCGGGTCAGCGTTACCGGGGATTCACCATCAGCGACCGGCCGAAGCCTTGTCCCGGTAACCGGGCTCGGGACGGCACGCGGAAGTTCTCCGTGCCGTCACCATCAGCGGCCGTCGGCGGCCTTCCTTGCCCAGCTCGTCGCCAGCGCGCAGGGTGCGCCACAGACGCGCGCGCGCCGCCGCGCCAGCGCCGGTGATGCCGCCGCGCTCTACGCAGCCGCGGCCGTGATCGCGCGGCCGGGCGTCATGAGGGTATGGATGTAAGAAAGGTTCAGGCGCCGGGCGCCAGGTGCTCGGGCCGGTCGACCGCGATGTCGCGCTGCGCGGTCCGAATGGTGACGGTGAAGCCGCCGAGCACGTCGACGCAGCTCAGCGCCAGCAGCATCAGGAACGTCGCGGATGCCGCGCGCGGCACCGCGATGAACACGACGATCATCACGATGAACAACACGAACGACAGGATATGGTCCATGATCGCGCGGCTGGCCAACCGCGTCGCCTTGAGGATCTCGAGATAGAGCAGAACGATACCCAGGAGCACGAGGAGATCACCGGTCGATACCGCCATGCTCCGTCCCGCCAAGAGCGGTACGCTAAACACCTTCGTGTCGAAGTTCATGTCCAGCAGGTACGCCGCCATCAGGTAGAGGGCGAACGGAATCAGGAGCAGCGGAAAGGCGATCAGGTACATGATGGCGTTGCTCCCTTCGTGTCGGCATGGCGATGGCCGTCCACAATTGACGGCCGCGCAATATAGCGACTCTACTAGGCTTCCGTCTTCGCCTTCAGTACCTGCCGGCCCTTGTACATGCCGGTCTTGAGATCGATGTGATGCGGGCGGCGCAGCTCACCGGAGTCCTTGTCCTCGACATAGGTCGGCCGCTTCAGCGCGTCGGCGGAGCGGCGCATTCCACGCCGGGACGGTGAGGTTTTTCGCTTGGGGACGGCCATTTCAAGAAGCTCCTGGTCTGTGCCGCGCACGGATGTCTTGGGAAGCCGGGCTTATAGAGGATGGGCCGGCCAAACGCTAGGGGCTGGCTAGAGCGTGTTCCGGGGCTTTCTGGGGCCTTCGATGCAGGCCGTGCGCGCCTCGAACCGGGCCGCGCGGGTTTCATAAATCCCCGCCAGCCGGCGCACGTTGGCCGAGGGATTGCGCGCGCTGCGCCCCCTGGGACCGGGGAGGACGGCGGCCATCAGGGCGGCCTCGCGGGGGCTCAGCTGGCGCGCCGATTTGTTGAAGGCATGACGAGCCCCGGCCTCGGCGCCGAACTGCCCGTTCGGTCCCCATTCGGCGATGTTGAGGTAGATCTCGAGCACGCGGCGCTTGGGCAGCACCAGGTCGATCCACACCGCCAGAGGGAGCTCCAGCGCTTTGCGCACGTAGCTGCGCCCCTGCCAGAGAAACAGGTTCTTGGCGACCTGCTGGGTGATGGTCGAACCGCCGCGCATTTCGGAAATGTCCTCGGCCTCGTAGAACGCCTCGCGCATGCCACGCCAGTCGATGCCGTGGTGATTGCAGAAGCTGCCGTCCTCGGCCGAGATGACGGCGCGCGGCAGGCTCGGCGACATGCGGTCGAGCGGCACCACGGTGCGCTCCACGCGCTGGCCGATCATCCGGCGCCACAGCATCGCGGTGGAGATGGGATCGACGAACCGGTAAAACGGCGCGATCAGGTAGGGCAGCAGCACTAGCACAAGCACCGCGACAGCGACGATGCGCAGGAAACGAAAGGCCGTCGCCATCGCGTCAATCTGCCTTGCTAAGCCTGCTGCGTGGGGGCTGAGCTCGACCGCAACGAGGAGAGCCACGAACGGTTCGACGCCACCCAGTTGTAGATCGGATGACCGAACAGCCGGCTCAACACCGGGATGTAGAAGAACGGAACCTGCCACCACAGCCCGGGGACACGCAGCACGACGTAGCGGTAGGCCTCGAATCCCGGCAGCGCGCGACCGTCAGGCAGGACAAGGTAGAGCGCCTTCTCGACCTCGGCGTCGCTGACCACCGGCGACGGATCAGCGCGAAAATTGCGCACCGAAATCTGCGCAAGACCGTCGAATGACAGGAACCACGCCATCGACCGAACGCAGAATCCGCAGCGGCCGTCGTAGATCATTTCCATGGCGCCGATCTTGCGCTTCCACCACTGGCCGAGCTCGAACAACCACTCGGGCCGCACGAAGCTCATGTGCCCCATGATCATGACAAAGGAGAAATACGGCATCCCCATGAAGGTCGCGAACTGCGAATGGAGAAAGATCGCCGCAGCCAGGAGATACGGCCGCGTGGCGCGCTGCCAGATCAGGAAAGGATAGGCGATCTCGATCAGCAGCGTCAGATAGGTTGCGACATTGACCAGCCAATAGTGGCGGGCGAACACGTCGAGCAGAAAGCCGTTGTACATATCGTTGGCGACGAAGACCATCCAGATGGCATCTCCGTTCCACCAGTCGTCGCCTCTGACTTTCTCGATGCCGCTGTAGAAGAACAGCACCGCCATCTGGATCTGCATCAGGCGCGTGCAGGCATTGGCCCAGGGACTTCGGAACTGCGGAACGACCGCCGCGAGACCGGCGCGTTTCGCCGCGCGCACGACGCGCAGCCGGTCGAGGCTGATGGCGCGCCCGATCGGGGCGAAACACAGGATCAACAGCAGCGAGCCGAGGATCTTGTCGACACCATAGACCAGGATCGGATTGCGATGGGCGTACGAGATCTGCCCGATCAGAACGATCCATTTGACCCACACCGTGCGCCAGCCAAGCATGAGCGAAGCGCAGCAGAACAGGAAGATCGCGTGGAAGATAATGAATTCCCAATCATGGCTCAGATGGAAGAACAGCGAATGCGTCCACTCGTCGATATCATCGAATAGCTGCGCGAGTGGCACCCACTCCCCGCTGCCCCAGAATATGCGCAGGTGCGGTGTCGCCAGTCCGTAGTTGATCAGCAACGCGCCGCCGACACCGATTCGCGTCAGCTCCAGCGGCGTGGTCGGGGCGCTCTCGAACCAGAAGCGCGTCCAAGCCTGGTTCAGGCCCGCCCAGATGCCGGCGATGGAGCGGGCGATCGCTACGAGCTGGGACATGAGCCGCGCTCGAGCATGCTTTCGACAACGAACTCCGCATCCAGCGGGTGCCGGCCGGCGAGATGGTCCGCGGGCGTGAACTCCTGCTGCTGGATCAGCAGCAGCGTGACGGCGGACGGCCGCAGTGCGGCATGTTGCCGGCAGAGCGATGCGATGGCTCTGTTAGCGTAGCGATCGGGTGAGGCAATGATCGCGTCGTTCCACGCCCGAAACCACCAGTACCCCGGATGATGCCAGTTCCAATGGTCGGTCGGGATGAAGGTCCGACGATCCCCGTCGACGCTCTCAACCACGTAACGCAACTGCTGACCCCTGCCGACATTCGGCGCATAGAAGTCCCACTTGCTGTTCAGCCTGAACAACGTCAGGTATGGGTCGAACACCCGCCGCAAGGATTGCGCCAGCGCGCTGTTGTCGGATGCCGGCGCGACCAAGATGGCCATGGTGTGCCACACGACGAACGCCGACATCGCCATGAAGACGAGGCGCTCCCGCAGCTCCTGCCAGCCCATGTCCGCCCCTCGACGCGTCGGTTGGCAGTCAAACTAGTGCGAAATCCCGCCGGTCGCCAGCGGCAGCAACCGGCTCCGCTGGTAAACATCCTGGGGCATTGCGGCAACCGCTGCGCCGCGGTTTAATCGCGACAGAAGGGACGCTTCGCTAAGGAGAAACCCAGTGGCCAAGGACGCTATCGTATCGAAAGAACTGGCGGAAAAATTCAAGACCGAAAAAGACACGCCCTATCTGCGATACGTGCGGGCCGACGGTCTCGATATCATCAGCGCGCAATACGTCCCCAATCTCTGCACCGTGGACCTCAAGCCCTGGGCGCAGCGGGGCGACGGCGCCAAGGGCGTGTTCATCAACCATGAAGCCTCGCGCACCTCGAACGACTGCTACGTCTGCGAGATCGCGCCCGGAAAGAAGCTCGAGCCGCGCCATCACCTGTTCGAGGAAATGATCATGATCCTGACCGGCCGCGGCTCGACCACGGTCTGGAACAATGCCGGCGCGCGCGTCACCTTCGAGTGGAAGGCGGGATCGATCTTCGCCATCCCGCTCAATTGCTGGTACCAGCATTTCAACGGCTCCGGGCAGGAGGTCGTGCGGTTCGTCGCGGTGACGAATTTCCCCTCGGTGATGAACCTCTACGAGGACGTCGATTTCGTCTTCAACTTCAAGCACGATTTCAAGAACCGTTTCTCCGGCGAGCCGGATTACTTCGCATCGAAGGGCGAGCAGGACGGCTTTCTGCTGCGCACCAATTTCGTGGCCGATGCGATCAACCTGCCGCTGATCGCCGCCAAGGAGCGCGGCGCCGGCGGCGGCCACATCCGCTTCAACATGGCCAAGGGCTCGATCGCCAGCCACATCTCGCAGTTCCCGGTCGGCACCTACAAGAAAGCGCATGCGCATGGCCCCGGCGCGCACGTGATCGTGCTCACCGGCGAAGGCTATTCGCTGATGTGGCCCGAGGGCGACGAGCCCAAGCGTTACGACTGGAAATACGGCACGCTCATCGTCCC
Organism: Xanthobacteraceae bacterium; assembly: GCA_019745775.1. Taxonomy (GTDB): domain Bacteria; phylum Pseudomonadota; class Alphaproteobacteria; order Rhizobiales; family Xanthobacteraceae; genus VAZQ01. Next base: position 28,714 of record JAIESR010000063.1, read on the forward strand.
GCCGAATGCCTGGTTCCATCAGCACTTCAACGGCGGCGCGACACCGGCGCGCTATCTCGCCTTCAAGCACGCCTCGCCGCGCAACAGCCAGGGCGTGCCGCTGTCATGGATCAGCCGCCGGCTCGGCGGCAACCAGATCGATTACGCCGACGAGTCAAACGAAGTGCGCAAGATGTTCGCCGACGAGCTCGCCAAGCACGGCGTGAGCTCGAAGATGGAGCCCGTCTACGAGGCCGAGCTGCCGAACCTGCCGCCGAAGGTCGCGGCGTGATGGCGCCGGGGCGCGGCTCGCCATGACCGCGTCCTCGCCACGCAAGAAGGCCCCGCACCTCAAACCGGTGCGGATCGTCCGCGCCCACATCAAGCTGTTCGCCGCGGCGGTGCTCGGCGTCGTGCTGTTCCTGGCCTTGCCCGACAGCCTGCACGCCGCGTCGCGGGCGCTGATCGCATGGAACGTCGCGGTCGGACTCTATCTGGTGGTCGCGGCGTATGTGATCTCACAGTTCGAATTGAGCTGGGTACGACGACGCACCGAGGAGGAGGACGAGGGCGGCGCATGGATCCTGGCGTTGACAGTGGCGTCGGCCGCGGCAAGCCTGGTAGCGATCTTCGTCGAACTCGGCGATGCGTCGGGCAAGAGGGCCGGTCTGTTCTCGGCCCTGCTCGCGCTGAGCACCGTCGTGCTGTCGTGGTTCTTCATCCACGTCATCTTCGCCTTCCACTACGCGCATGAGTTCTATGGCGAGGCGAAGGACGGACACAGAGGCGGCTTGAAATTTCCCGCCGACGATCAGCCCGAATACTGGGATTTCGTCTATTTCTCGTTCGCGATCGGGACGACGTCGCAGGTGACCGACGTGCTGGTCACAAGCAAGGCGATGCGCCGCCTCGTCGTCGGCCACGGCGTCGTGTCGTTCTTCTATAACGTCGCGGTGCTCGCGCTGATGGTGAGCCTCGGCGGCGAGTTCATCAAAGGCTGATCGATCAGCGCCGCGCCAGCCAAGCCCGGAAGCGCTGCCAATACATCGACGCGACGAACGCGGCGATCAGGACGATCACCACCGGGATCCAGATCACCGCGACGCTGAGCAGCAAGATCAGCATCACCACGGCGATCAGGCCGAGGATCGCCAGCCCGAGAATGATCATCAGCGGGCTCGGCCGGGCGACGTACACCCGGCGCGGCCCGTCATTGTCGTCGACCGACACCCAGACGCCGCCGCGATCGCGTTCGCCGGGTTGGCCGGGCGGAATGATCTCGGGCTCCGAACGGGGCCGGGATGCGGCGGAATCGTTGGGATCGCGATTGGTCATGCTGAAAGATGTATGGCGGCCCCGGCCGGGCGCAATGGCTCAGATGCCTGGTGCCGCCCCAACTTGGGCAATCCGGCGCTCATTAATCTTTTGGATCAGACGCTTGATAGCCGCGTTCTTTACGAACGGAAACGGTTCTTGCAGAGGCAGGAAGACGATTTCGGTTCCAAACGTGCTGGGTCTTTTCAAGGTCAGTATCACACGCGCGCCGAAGAGCATGTAGCTAGCCACCTCGATATCCGACAATGAAATCCGCTCCTCCCGATTCTTGTTTCTGACGAGCAACGACTCTCCTTCGTCGAATACCACGTCGACAAGATCGAATACCGTATGCTTCAGGGCTCCATACGCGATCACAAAGCTAAACGGCAGCATCAGGACGATGAACCACATGGGCGGGCCGGGATCTTGTCCTCGGACCAGCAAATGCCAGAAGACGAAAACAAGAAATCCGAACATTATGATCGGGACGATTCTCTTCAAGAAAAAGGTATTCCTTGAAGAAATGCGGCGCATAATCGCCTACTCCGCCGCCGTCCGCCCCGCGCCGCCCTGGCCGAAGCGGCGGTCGATGTAATCGATCACCAGCTTCTGGAAATCGGCCGCGACCGTGGGGCCGCGCAGGGTCACCGCCTTCTTGCCGTCGATGAAGACCGGCGCCGCCGGGCTTTCGCCGGTGCCGGGCAGCGAGATGCCGATGTCGGCGTGCTTGCTCTCACCCGGGCCGTTTACGATGCAGCCCATGACCGCGACGTTGAGCGTCTCGACGCCGGGATAGCGCTTCTTCCACTCCGGCATCGACTGATGGATGAAGCCCTGGATGTCGCGCGCGAGCTCCTGGAACGTGGTCGACGTCGTGCGCCCGCAGCCGGGACACGCCGCGACCAGCGGCACGAAGGTGCGGAAGCCCATGGTCTGCAACAGCTCCTGCGCGACCTTCACCTCCAGCGTGCGGTCGCCGCCCGGCTCGGGCGTGAGCGAGATGCGGATGGTGTCGCCGATGCCCTGCTGAAGGAGAATCCCCATGCCGGCGGCGGAGCCGACGATGCCCTTCGAGCCCATGCCGGCTTCGGTAAGGCCGAGATGCAGCGTGTAGTCGCAACGCTGCGCGAGGTCGGCATAGACCGCGATCAGGTCCTGCACCGCCGACACCTTGGCGGAGATGATGATGCGATCGCGGCCCAGGCCGATCTCCTCCGCGCGCTGCGCGGAGAGCATCGCCGACTGGATCATCGCCTCGCGCGTCACTTCGCGCGCGTCCTTCGGGTCGTTCGACTGCGAGTTCTCGTCCATCAGGTGCGTGAGCAATTCCTGGTCGAGCGAGCCCCAGTTGGCGCCGATGCGCACCGGCTTGCCGTGCTTGATCGCAGTTTCGACGATGGCGCCGAACTGGCGATCCTTCTTGTCCTTGAAGCCGACATTGCCCGGGTTGATGCGGTACTTGTCGAGCGCTTCGGCGCAGGCCGGATGATCGGCGAGCAGCTTATGGCCGATATAGTGGAAGTCGCCGACGATCGGCACCTCGCAGCCCTGCTTGAGCAACTTCTCCTTGATGTGCGGCACCGCCGCCGCGGCCTCGTCGCGATCGACGGTGATGCGCACGATCTCGGAGCCGGCGCGCGCGAGCGCGGCGACCTGGCCCACGGTGGCGTTCACGTCGGCGGTGTCGGTGTTGGTCATCGACTGCACGACGACCGGCGCGCCGCCGCCGACGGTCACGTTGCCGACATTGACCGGAACCGAAATGCGGCGCTGCTGCGGACCCGCGTTCATGACTTTCTCCTTCGCGCCGTCTCGGTGCCAGAGCGGTCCGGCGGCGTCAATCTCGGGGCACAGGCCGTTAGCATTAACCCTTGCCGCAATGGGTGCAGATCCCGGAGACCTCGATCACCGGCGATTTCGGCGTGAATCCAACCGCATCGGCGGCGGATTTTACCGTCGAGGCGACTTCCGACGAAGACGCCTCCCCGACCGTGCCGCAGCGTTCGCAGATCAGGAACACCACGAGATCGCCGTCCGCATGGGTGTGCACGCAGGCAACGAACGCGTTGCGGCTTTCGATCCGGTGAACGAGGCCGTTTTCGCGCAGGAACTCGAGCGCGCGATAAACCGTGATCGGGGCCGGACGCGGCCCGGATGGCGACACCCGCTCCATGATCTCATAGGCACCCAGCGGCTGATGGCTGGCCAGCAATGCGCCCAGGACATCCCTGCGGATCGGCGTCAGCCGCTGCCCGCGCGCTGTGCAGCGCGCCTCGGCGACCGCCATGGCGTCGGTGGTGCAGCGGGCGTGGTCGTGCCCGGGTGCGGGAAAAACCGCCGCATCGTCCTTTTCGTGTGCCGTTCGGGCCCTGGCCATGCCGAACCTTAACTGTTTATGGCGCATTCGGAACAATGATGCGTCGCAGCAATTGATATTGCATCGCAATATAAGCTGCTACAAGATCCTATGTCACTGATTCGCTGCAACTTTTGGTCATCCACGCACGGCTGATGTGATGCTTCCTGCCCTGTTGAGCAAGACCTTTTCCGCCCTCATGCAAGGTCCCGGGGTGACCCGGGCGCGCCGGCTGGGATTCGCGGCGGCCACCAAATCCGTCAACCTCGCCCTCCAGGGCGGCGGGGCGCATGGCGCCTTCACCTGGGGGGTGCTCGACCAGATTCTCGCCGACGGCCGGATCGCCATCGACAGCATCTCCGGCGCCTCCGCCGGGGCGGTGAATGCGGTGATGCTTGCCGACGGGCTCGCGCGAGGCGGCCCTGAGGAGGCGCAAGCGCGCCTCGCCGACTTCTGGCGTGCCGCGAGCTTTGGCGGCACACTGCCGGAACTTCAGCGCGAAGCAATCGAGCGACTGTTCGCGTTCGTGCCGCGGCAGAGCTCGCCGGTGCCGTGGCTCGGCGCGCTGTCGCGCTACTGGTCGCCTTACGATCTCAATCCGCTCAACATCAATCCGCTCAAGAGCCTGATCGAGCGCTTCGTCGACTTCGCGCAGGTGCGCGGCGATACGCGGCGAGAGCTGTTCATCTCCGCCACCAACGTGCACAGCGGCGAGCAGCGCGTGTTCTCGCGTGCCGAGATGTCGCCGGAAGTCGTGATGGCGTCGGCCTGCCTGCCGCTGTTGTTTCAGGCGGTCGAGATCGACGGCATGCCCTATTGGGATGGCGGCTACAGCAGCAATCCGTCGATGCTGCCGTTCCTGCGCGCCACCTCGACGGAAGACGTCCTGATCGTGCAGATCAATCCGCTCGAACGCGGCGGCCCGCCGACCAGCGCGCGCGACATCATGACCCGGCTGCACGAAATCAACTTCAACGCGCCGCTGTTGGCGGAGCTGCGCGCGCTTGAACTCGCCGAAAGGCTGATCGCCGAAGGCGCGCTGCCACGCGGTACCGCGCGCGGGCAATACCGGCGCATCCGGCTGCATCGCATCGTGATGGACGCCGACGTCGCGTTCGACGACCGCAGCAAGCTCAACAACGACTACGACTTCTTCGACCGCCTGCGCCAGCTCGGCCAGGCCGCGGCGCAGCGCTTCCTCGGCGAGCATTTCGGCGATATCGGCCGCAAGAGCACGATCGACCTCACGGCCGAGGCCGCACCGCAATGGCTCGACCGGCAGCCGACCCCGATGAAGAAGGTCGCGGCCGTGCTAAAATGAGGGCATGGCCGCCCCTCTTCTCACCACCGCGATCGGACCGACCCGACTCGACATCTGCGTCGCCGACATCACCACGCTCGACGTCGATGCGATCGTGAACGCGGCGAATTCGACGCTGCTCGGCGGCGGCGGTGTCGACGGTGCGATCCATCGCGCGGCCGGACCGGAGCTCCTGGCGGAATGCCGGAAGCTTGGCGGCTGCGAGACCGGCTCGGCGAAAATCACCAAGGGCTACAAGCTCAAAGCCAGGCACGTGATTCACGCGGTCGGGCCCGTCTGGCACGGCGGCGCCCGCGACGAGGAAGGGCTGCTCGCCTCATGCTACGCCACCGCGCTGATGCTGGCAGCGGAATATAACCTCGCGTCGATCGCGTTCCCGGCGATCTCGACCGGCGTCTATCGCTTCCCGCCCGAGCGCGCCGCGCGCATCGCCATCGGCACCGTGACGGCGGAAGTGGCCGCCGCGCCCGGCAATCTCACGCAGGTCGTGTTCTGCTGCTTCTCGCCGGAATCGGCACGGCATCACGAGACTGCGTTCGCCGATCTCGGATTGATTTAGCCCAAGAACTCCGCACGGATTTTGGCGCTGTGCTCGCCGAGCGACGGCACCGCGCCGTAGTGGCGCGTCTCACCGGCACGCCGCGCCGCCGGTGCCGGATAGTTGAGGACCCCCCCGCTGGCCCGGACCGCGATGCGCCGCAGGTGCGGATGTTGCGCGAGCCCCGCCGGATCGTTCACCCGCGCGAACGCGATGTCGGCGGCGGCGAGCTTTTCGGTCAGAAGTTGGACGTCCATCGCGGCGAACACCGTGGCGACGCGGCCGTCGGTCTCGGCGCGGCGCTTCACCCGTTCGACATTGGTGGCGAACTTGGGATCGGCGGCGAGTGCCTTGTCGCCCAGCACCTGTTCCGCGAGCACCCGCCATTCACGGTCACTCTGGATCGAGATCAGGACGTCGACGCCGTCGCGGCTCTTGAACACGCCGTAGGGCGCGATCGAGGTATGGGCGAGGCCGACGCGCTTGGGCGGCCTGCCGCCTTCCTGCTGCAACAGCGGCGTCGCCATCCAGTCGGCCATGGCGTCGAACAGCGAGATCGAGAGTTCGGCGCCCTCCCCGGTGCGCCCGCGCACGATCAGCGCCTCGAGGATCGCCTCGTAGGCGTTCATCCCGGCGCCGATGTCGCAGACCGAAACGCCGACCCGCGCCGGCTCCGACGGCCCCCCGGTGATCGAGGCCAGCCCGACCTCGGCCTGGATCAGCAGGTCGTAAGCCTTGCGCTGCGCATACGGACCGCTGTCGCCATAGCCCGAAATCGAGCACGCGATCAGGCGCGGATGCGCGCGCCGCAGCCGTTCGATCGGGAATCCGAGCTTCGCCACCGCGCCGGGCTTGAGGTTCTGCACGAACACGTCGGCCTTCGCGAGCATGGCTGCGAGCAGCGCCTTGTCGTCGGGCCTGGTGAGATCGAGGACGACCGATTCCTTGCCGCGGTTGAGCCAGACGAAATAGCTCGATTCGCCATTGGCCACGTCGTCATAGCCGCGCGCGAAGTCGCCCTCCGGCCGCTCGATCTTGATGACGCGCGCGCCGGCGTCGGCGAGCCGGCAGGTGCACATCGGCGCTGCAACCGCCTGTTCGAGCGCGACCACCAGCAGGCCTTCGAGCGGGAGAGTCATGTAGCGTCAGCCCCTCCGCAGTCATGCCCGGGCTTGTCCCGGCCATCCACGTCTTGTCGGCACGCGAAGAAAGATGTGGATGCCCGGCACGAGGCCGGGCATGACGATGAGTGTGCTGCCACGCTGTGCTGCATTCAGTACGACCGTGGCAAGTCGAGCACGTGCTCGGCGAGGTAAGAGAGGATCAGATTGGTCGAGATCGGCGCCACCTGGTAGAGCCGCGTCTCGCGGAACTTGCGTTCGATGTCGAATTCCTCGGCGAAGCCGAAGCCGCCGTGGGTCTGCACGCACATCTCGGCGGCCGCCCAGGACGCGTCGGCGGCGGCGAGCTTCGCCATGTTGGCCTCGGCGCCGCAATCGCGGCCGGCGTCGTAGAGCGTCGCCGCCTCGCGCACCATCAGCGCGGCGGCGCGCATCTGCGCATAGGCGCGCGCGATCGGGAACTGCACGCCCTGGTTCTCGCCGATCGGGCGGCCGAACACGCTGCGCTCCTTCGCATAGGCCACCGCCTTGTCGATGAACCAGCGGGCGTCGCCGATGCATTCCGACGCGATCAGGATGCGCTCGGCGTTCATGCCGGAAAGAATGTAGCGGAAGCCCTCGCCTTCCTCGCCGATCAGGTTCTCGGCCGGCACCCGCATGGCGTCGAAGAAGATCTCCGTGGTCGCGTGGTTCATCATGGTGCGAATCGGCCGGATGGTCAGCCCCTTGGCCGTGCGCATGTCGACCAGGAACACCGAAAGCCCGCCGGTGCGCTTGGCCACCTGCTCGCGCGGCGTGGTGCGCGCGAGCAATAACATGAGATCGGAATGCTCGGCGCGCGAGGTCCAGATCTTCTGGCCGTTGACGACGTAGTCGTTGCCGTCGTGCACCGCGGTGGTGCGGAGACTCAGCGTATCGGTGCCCGAGGTCGGCTCGGTGACGCCGAACGCCTGGAGCCGCAGTTCGCCCTTGGCGATCGCGGGCAGATGGCGATCCTTCTGCGCGGCGCTGCCGTGACGCAGCAGCGTGCCCATGGTGTACATCTGCGCATGGCAGGCGGCACCGTTGCCGCCCGAGGCGTGGATCTCCTCCATGATCGCCGCCGCGGCCGACAGCGGCAGCCCGCTGCCGCCGTATTGCTCCGGGATCAGCGCGGCGAGGAAGCCGGCCCTGGTGAGCGCGGCGACGAACGCGGTCGGATAGCCGCGCTCGCGGTCGAGCGCGCGCCAATACTCGCCGGGGAAATCCGCGCACAGCGCGCGTACCGATTCCCGGATCGGTGCGTGGTCGTCATCGTTTGGCTGCTGGCGCATCTCTCTCCTTCGTCATTGCCGGGCTTGACCCGGCAATCCATCAATTTCGCAAGAAGATGGATGCCCGGGTCAAGCCCGGGCATGACCGCTGAAAGGCTATACCATGACCTCGGCGCGGCCGTTGTTGATCGCGACCACGTCGCGCTCGACCACGCGGGAGCGGAAGCTCACGACCTGGCCGTCGCGCCACATCTCGGTGCGGATAGTCTCGCCCGGGAACACCGGCGCCGAGAACCGCGCCGAGATCGCGGTCAGCTTCGCCGGGTCGTAGCCGCAAAGGCTCTTGAGCAGCGCGTGGCCGGCGACGCCATAGGTCGCAAGACCGTGCAGGATCGGGCGCGGAAAGCCGGCGGCCTTCGCCACCGCCGGGTCGGCATGCAGCGGGTTCGGATCGGCGGAGAGCCGGTAGACCAGCGCCATCTCCGGCCGGGTCGGCAGGTCGCAGACGAGGTCCGGCGCGCGCTCCGGGATCGCATGCGGTGCCGGCTGCTGGCGCGGCGGACCGCCGAAGCCGCCGTCGGCGCGGCAGAAGGTCGTGTGCTGGATCGCCGCGATGCGCGCGCCGGTCGCCTTGTCGTCGATGGTGCGCTCGGAATAGAGCACCGCGCCCTTGCCCTCGCCCTTGTCGATGATCTCGGTGACGCGGGTCTTGCTGATGACGGTGCCTGATGGCGCGAGCGGCCGGTGCAGCTTGACGGCGTACTCGCCGGCGACGACCCGCACCCAGTCGATGCCGGTGTCGAGGTCCTTTACCCAGAAGCCGGGGTGGCCGATCACCACCGCCATCGTGGGCAGCACTTTCAGGTTTTTCTCATAGACGAAATTGAGCTGATCTTCGTCGACGGGGTCGTAGCCGAGCCCGAGCCCGAGCGCGTAGAGCATGCAGTCCTTCGGGCCATACGTGTGCTCGACGTCGGGGATATTCAGCGCCTTGAGCTTTTCGTAGACGATCGCCATCAGATGGGATCCCACGAGAACACGTCACCGGAGCGTTCCAGCGGCGTGAGCGAGGGACCGAACGCGCCCTTGAGCTGCCGGTCGAGCTTCTCCGGCGTCCAGCCGTCGGAGCGGTGGATGGTGCGCACCGGGCGCGGCTGCGAGAACAGGAACACCTCGTTGTTGCGGACGCCGAAAATCTGACCCGTGATGCCTTCGGCGCTGTCCGACGCGAGATAGACCACCAGCGGCGCGATCTTCTCCGGCGTCATCTGCTGAAACCGCTCGACGCGACGTTTCTCCTCTTCGGTCTCGGCCGGGATCGAATCGATCATGCGAGTCCAGGCGAACGGCGCGACGCAGTTCGAGCGCACCTTGAAACGCTGCATGTCGAGCGCGATCGCACGCGACAACCCGACGATGCCGAACTTCGCCGCCATATAGTTGGCCTGGCCGAAATTTCCGACCAGCGCCGAGGTCGAGGTCATGTGGACGAAAGCGCCGGAATTCTGCTCCCGGAAATGCGGGGCGCAGGCGCGGCTCATGTTGAACGAGCCGTTGAGATGGACGTCGAGCACGTCCTGCCAGTCCTTGTGGCTCATGCGGTGGAAGATCGCATCGCGCAGGATGCCGGCATTGTTCACCAGGATGTCGACCCGGCCGAAGGTCTCGACCGCGGTCTTCACGATCGCCTCGGCGTTCTTGGCTTCGGCGATCGAGAGCGTGGAAGCGATCGCGTCGCCGCCGGCTTGTCTGATCTCTTCCACGATCTGCTGGGCCGGGCCGGCGTCAGTGCCGGCACCTTGCAGGCTCGCGCCGATGTCGCAGGCGACGACCTTGGCGCCCTCCCGCGCGAGACCGAGCGCGATCCCGCGACCGATCCCGCGGGCGGCGCCGGTGACGATCGCAACTTTCCCGGAAACGATGCCTGCGGCCATAGAAGCGTCCTGTTGCTTTCAACCTTGATGGGCTAGTGCGGTAGCACGTTGCAATACTTGGTGCGTGGGCTGGCGCTGACCGGTCCTCTCTCCCCTCCGGGGAGAGGGAATCCACCGAGCGCGCGGCAGCGATGCAGCTATCGCCCCCAAACATCGTCGGCCAACTCCACGATCATGCGGAGCTTCGCCCACTGCTCTTCCTCGGCGAGGATATTGCCTTCCTCGGTCGAGGCAAAGCCGCATTGCGGCGACAGACAAAGCTGGTCGATGTCGACGAACTTCGCAGCCTCGTCGATCCGGCGCCTGATTTCGTCCTTGCTTTCGAGCGTGCCGCTCTTCGAGGTGACGAGCCCGAGCACGACGGTCTTGCCCTTGGGCACGAAGCGCAGCGGCTCGAAGCCACCGGAGCGCGCGGTGTCGTATTCCATGAAATAGCCGTGCACCCTGATGGTGTTGAACAGCATCTCGGCGATCGGCTCGTAGCCGCCCCCGGCGCTGATGAAGGTCGAGCGGAAATTGCCGCGGCACAGATGCATGGTGATGGTCATGTCGGACGGAATGTCCGCGATCGCGGCGTTGATCATGCCGGCGTACACGAACGGCAGCTTGTCGGGATCGTCGCCGCGCGCCTTGACCTGCGGGCGGAGCTCGGGGTCACAAAGATAAGTGAGGTTGGTCTCGTCGAGCTGGAGATAGCGGCAGCCCGCGTCGGCAAAGGCGCGCACCGTCTTGCTCCAGGTCTGGCCGAGGTCGCGATAGTAGTCGTCCATCGACGGATAGATCGATTCCGGCACCACCTTGCGGCCGAACCGGAAGTGCAGTGTCGATGGCGACGGGATCGTCATCTTCGGCGTCGCCTTGGTGTGCGACTGCACGAACTTGAAATGCTCGATCATCGGATGGGGCGTATAGCCGCCGAGCTTCTTGTTGACCCGCAGCTGAATCGGATGCGACGTCGCGCCATGGAACTGGAACGCGCGCTCCCCATAGTAGGACTCGACGCCGTCGAGGGCCTTGAGGAAGTCGGTCTGCCAGGAGGCGCGCCGGTATTCGCCATCGGTGACCGATTTCAGCCCGACAGCTTCCTGCTTCCTGATCAGCGCCTCGATCTCGCGATCCTCGACCGCCTTGAGCTCGGCGGCGGTGATCTCGTTCTTTTCGCGCTGGGAACGGGCATCCTTGAGGGCCTGCGAGCGAAGCAGGCTGCCGACATGGTCGGCGCGGAACGGCGGCTTGGTACGCATCATTGAGCTAGCGACCCCACACTTCTTCGGACAGCTCGACGATCATCCTGAGCTTCGCCCACTGCTGCTCCTCAGTGAGGATATTGCCCTCCTCAGTCGAGGCGAAGCCGCACTGCGGCGACAGGCAGAGCTGATCGAGGCTCACATATTTCGTCGCCTCGTCGATCCGGCGCTTGAGCTCGTCCCTGCTCTCGAGCGCGCCGCTCTTCGAGGTGACCAGCCCGAGCACCACGGTCTTGTCCTTCGGCACGAAGCGCAGCGGCTCGAACCCGCCGGCGCGCGCCGAGTCGTATTCCATGAAATAGCCGTTCACCTTGATCTCGTTGAATAGGATCTCCGCCACCGGCTCGTACCCGCCCGACGCCACGAAGGTCGATTGAAAGTTGCCGCGGCACAGATGCATGGAGACGGTCATGTCGGCGGGGATGTCGGAAATCGCCGTGTTGATCATCGTCGCATAGATATGCGGCAACCGCTCGGGATCGTCGCCGCGCTGGGTAACGTGCTTGCGCAGCTCGGCATCGCAGAGATAGGTGAAATTCACCTCGTCGAGCTGCAGGTAGCGGCAGCCTGCATCGGCAAACGCACGTACCGCCTTGCGGAAGGACGTCCCGAGGTCGCGGTAGAAATCGTCCATCGCCGGATAGATCGCCTCCGGAACGGCGGCGCGGCCGTAGCGGAAATGCAGCGACGACGGCGACGGGATGGTCATCTTCGGGGTCGCTTTGGTGTGCGACTGCACGAATTTGAAATGCTCGATCATCGGATGCGGTACGTAGCCGCCGAGCTTGCCAATGACGCGCAGCATCATCGGCTTCGGCTGCACGCCCTGGAACGCGATCTTGCGCTCGCCGAGATAGGCCTCGACGCCGTCGAGCTTCCCGAGGAAGTCGTAATTCCAGAACGCGCGGCGGTACTCGCCGTCGGTGACCGATTTGAGCCCCACGGCCTCCTGCTTCCTGATGATCGCCTCGATCTCGCGATCCTCGATCGCCTCGAGCTGATCGGCCGTGATCTCGCCCGTCTCGCGCTTGGCGCGCGCCTCCTTGAGCGGCGCGGAACGCAGGAGGCTGCCGACATGGTCGGCGCGAAAGGGCGGCTTTGTTCTTGTCATGAGGCGCGTTGTCCGGTGAGTTCGTGACGCACGATCGCGGCACCATCGGCCATGGCCTTCATCTTGCCGAAGGCGACATGACGCGGCAGGTATTTCATGCCGCAATCCGGCGCGACGACGATCCGCTCGGCGGGAACATGCGGCAGCGCGCGGCGGATGCGCTCGGCAACCGTTTGCGGCGTTTCGACGGCAATGTCTGAGAGATCGATCACGCCGAGGACGATCGTCTTCGACGGCAGCTCCTTGAGCACGGCGAGGTCGAGCTTGGGTTGCGCCGCCTCGATCGAGATCTGCTGCGCCGCCGTCTGTTCCAGCTCGGGTAGGAACGAGTAGCCGGACGGTTTCGACTTCACCATCTGCGCATAGCCGAAGCAGAGGTGGATGGCGGTCGTTCCGGTGACGCCCTTGAGCGCGCGCTCGAGCGCGGCGAGTCCGTAGGCCTTGGCCTTGTCCGGCCGCGCCTGCATCCAGGGCTCGTCGAGCTGCACGATGTCGGCACCGGCGGCGAACATGTCCTTGATCTCGGCGTTGACGGCGGCGGCGTAGTCCAGCGCCAGCGCCGCCTCGTCGTTGTAATAGTGGTCCTCGCACTGCTGCGCCATCGTGAACGGCCCCGGCACGGTCATCTTGATCTTGCGATCGGTGTTGGCGCGCAGGAATTCGACGTCGCGCACCTCGACCGGATGGCGGCGCCGGATGGCGCCGATGACGCGCGGCACGATGGTGAAACCACCGGTGCGATTCGGCGTCTTGCCGGGATTGTCGAGGTCGACGCCGTCGAGCGCGGTGGCGAAGCGGTTGGAATAGCTCTCGCGCCGCTGCTCGCCGTCGGTGACGATGTCGAGGCCGGCGCGCTCCTGATCCTGGATGGCGACGCGCGTGGCGTCATCCTGCGCCGCGTCGAGCCGCTCGGGATCGACGCGCCACAATTCCTTGGCGCGCACCCGCGGCGGCATCTGCTTGGCGAGGCTCGCGCGGTCGATCAGCCAGTCCGGCTGCGGATACGAGCCGACCAGCGACGTCGGAAACAGCATCAGGCCCTGCCCCACACCTCGCTGGCGGTTTCCACGATCATCCGGAACTTCGCCCATTGCTGGTCCTCGGCAAGAATATTGCCCTCCTCGGTCGAGGCGAAGCCGCATTGCGGCGACAGGCATAGCTGGTCGAGCGGCGCGAACTTGGTCGCCTCGTCGATCCGGCGCTTGATGTCGTCCTTCTTCTCGAGCGTGCCGCTCTTCGAGGTGACGAGACCGAGCACCACGCTCTTGTTGCCCTTTGGCAGGAACCGTAGCGGCTCGAAGCCGCCGGAGCGGTCGGTATCGTACTCAAGAAAATAGCCGTCGAAGTTCACGCCGCCGAGGAGCCGCTCGGCGACCGGCTCGTAGCCGCCTTCCGACACCCAGGTCGACTTGAAGTTGCCGCGGCAGACATGCGTGGTGACGGTCATGTCGGCCGGCTTCGCCTTGAGCGCGGTGTTGATGACGTCCTGGTAGATCTGCGGCAGGTTGTCGGCCATCGGCATGCGCTGACGCGCCGCCTCCATCTCCGCCGGCGAGCACAGATACGCCCACACCACGTCGTCGAACTGCAGATAGCGGCAGCCGGCGTCGTAGAACCCCTTCACCGCCTTCGCATAGGCGTCGCCGAGATCGGCGAAGAAATTGTCGATGTTGGCGTAGATGTTCTTCGGCAGGCCGTCCTTGGGCAGCCGGAAATGCATCACCGGCGGCGCCGGGATGCACATCTTGGGCGTCACCTTCGCCACCGATTTGAGGTAGCGGAAGTGGTCCAGCATCGGGTGATTGGAGAAACCGACCTTGCCGGTGATCTTGTAGCCTTCCGGCCGGGTCTCGACCCCGTGGAACTTGATGCCGTGCGGCAGGATCACCTTCTCGACGCCGTCGAGGCCCCAGAAGAAGTCCATGTGCCACCAGGAGCGGCGATACTCGCCGTCGGTCGCGAGCTTGAGGCCGACCTCCTCCTGCCTGCGCACGATCTTCTCGATCTCGCGGTCCTCGACCGCTTTCAGCCCGGCCGCGTCGATCTCGCCCTTCTCGCGTTTGGTGCGCGCGGCGTGGATCGCGTCCGAACGTAGGATCGAGCCGACGTGGTCGGCGCGGTAGGGTGGCTTGGTACGTTCCATGAGACGCTTCCTCCGTCAGGTCTTTGCCTTTCGGTAGCGCGGAACGCGGCGGGAGGAAAGTCGTCAATGGGACGGGGCGACAATGTGGGCCGCGGCCCATCAAGCGCTATTTCCGCCCCGCCTGGATCAGCCTCAACCGCGCGACCTGGGCGCATTCTTCCGAGACCTGGAAATAGCGCGCCACCGCGTCGGCCCCGATCTCGAATGGGTGCGGCTCACCCTCCCGGCGCGCCGCAATGGTCCTCATTTTCATGACCGCATTGTCGAACTCGGAATGGTTCGACATCAGCACGGTCGCCTTGGCGCTCGCCGCGGCCGCCGCCATCTTGCGCTGCGAAGCAATGTAGGTTTCGAAAGCGGGAACGGTGTTCACGAAGTTGAACGCCGTCCCGCCCGAATAGGCAACCGTCAGCGGTTTACCGCCGTCCTTGACCTCGAAAATCATCGACATCGTACCGGGCGTGTGGCCGGGCGTATGCACCAGCGTCACGCTCCCGTCGCCGAGGGTGATCTTCTGGCCGTCGGTGGCGACGATGTCCCGCACCGGTTTGCCTTGCGGGTACGCGTTCTGCATCTTGTCGAGGCCGTCCCAATCCGGCCCGCTGATGACGATACGGGACTTGAAGCGGTCCTGCATCAACCTCGCCCCGCCGACGTGGTCACGATGGCCGTGACTGATGATGACATACTTCACGCTGGCGGGATCGAGTCCGAGCTTCTTCAACCCACCGACAATCGCTTCCTCGGAATTGTAGTCGTAGAGCGTGTCGATCAGGATGATGCCCTCGCTCGTGGTCATGGCCCATGCCGAGTGAATGCGCGATCCGACGAAATAGAGATTGTCGAACACTTTTCCCGGCTCGGTGTACCACTGCGCACGCGGCGGCGGCGGCGGTGGCGCGACGTCGCGGCCAGGGCCGGTCTGCGGCGCGACGCAGAGGCGCACCAGCGTACCGGTAAAGTCGAACCCCGCCGCTTCCTTGGCCGCGGCCAGACGCGCCTCGACCGTATCGGCTGCGGGCTGCGCCGCCGCCTCCGCAACGCAAAGACCGGCCAAGATTGCGAGTGCAGCCTGGATCGTACGGGCCATATTTCGCTCCCTGCGAGATCGCCGCGCTGATGCGCTTCTTGTTCGGGAGCAGATGTTTGGATTTTTTTCGCTTTCCCGCAAGGCCAAAGCGACACGGGCCGCCGGCTTTGCGTGCGTCATGCGACCCGCAAAAAGCAAGCCGGGTCGACCCGGCTCGCTTGCAGCGATACCTGTGCGCCGTGTGAACGGAGCTAAGCGTGCGCCTTGCGCTGCGGGTCGATGATCTTCTCCAGCCTGCCGAGCACGTGCATGCAGGGCAGGAGTTGCTGAAGACTCGCGTTCGGCTCGCGCTTCTCCTTGATGGCGGCGATGAACTCGCGGTCCTCGAGCTCGATGCCGTCCATCGAGACGTCAACCTTCGACACGTCGATCTTGTTGTCCTTGCCGTCGGAGAGGTCGTCGTAGAACGCCTTGAAGGTACCGTTGTCGCAGATGTAGCGGAAGAACGAGCCGAGCGGGCCGTCATTGTTGAACGACAGCGACAGCGTCAGCATCGCGCCGGACGGCGTCTTCGCCACGATGCCCATATCCATCGCAATGTTGAGCTGCGGATGGATCGGACCCTGCACGGCGTAGCAATCCGAGATGGTCTCGCCGGCCTGGTACTGGAACAGATCGATGGTGTGGGCGGCGTGGTGCCAGAGCAGATGATCGGTCCAGCTGCGCGGATTGCCCGACGCGTTGATGTTCTTCCGGCGGAAGAAATAGGTCTGCACGTCCATCTGCTGGATCTTCAGCTCGCCGGCCTTGATCTTCTTGTGGACGTATTGATGGCTCGGGTTGAAGCGGCGCACATGGCCGCCCATCGCCGTGACCCCGGTTTCCTTGGCGATCTTCACCAGCGCCTCGGCGTCCTCCACCGAGTCGGTGACCGGAATCTCGACCAGCACATGCTTGCCGGCGCGCATCACCTGCTCGCCCTGGCGGAAGTGCATCTTGGTCGGCGTGGTGAGGATCACCGCGTCGGCGCGCTTGATGCCTTCGGAGAGATCGCCGGTGTAGTGCGGAATGCCGTATTTCTTGGCGACCTCGGCGGTGGCGTCCTGATTGCCGCCCACCAGCGAAGTCACCTCGACGCCCTGAATGCGCTTGAGCGCATCGAGATGCTTCTGACCGAAGGCACCCTGCCCGGCAACGCAAATCTTCATCGTTACTTGCTCCTGCGTACGAAAGTCTTCGCGCGCGCCGCGGCGCGCTTCATCTTGGCGGGACGCCTGCTCTTGCCGGAAGCCTTCCGCGCTTTTGCCGCTGCGCGGTGCTTGGGCTCGAGGATGATGTGCCCGACCGCGGTGTTGGAGGCCGGCACGGTGTAGAAGCGATAGGTTTCCTCGACCTTGTCGTCGAGCGCGCCGCGCATGATCAGCCACATGACCATCTCGATGCCCTCGGCGCCGGCTTCGCGCATGAACTCGAGGTGCGAGATGCGCGTGAGCTTCTTCGGGTCCTTGCTGAGATTGTCGAGAAAGGCCTTGTCGAACTTCGAATTGATCAGGCCGGCGCGCGGACCCGAGATCTGGTGCGACATGCCGCCGGTGCCGAAGACCACCACCCGCAGATCTTCCGGGTAGGACTCGACCGCCTTGCGGATCGCCTTGCCCAGCATATAGCAGCGGTGCGCGGTCGGCGGCGGATAGAGCACGACGTTGACCGCCAGCGGGATCACCGGACACGGCCACTCCTGCGGCGAGCCGAACAGGAGGTTCATCGGCACCGTCAGGCCGTGGTCGACCTCCATCTTGTTGCAGATCGTGAGGTCGAATTCGTCGAGGATCACCGACTGCGCGATATGCGAGGCGAGCTCCGGATGGCCCTTCACCACCGGTACCGGGCGCGGCCCCCAGCCCTCGTCGGCGGGTGGGAATTCCGCCGCGCAGCCGAGCGCGAAGGTCGGCACGATCTCGACCGAGAACGCCGACGCGTGATCGTTGTAGACGATGATGGCGACGTCGGGCTTCGCCTTCTCCATCCACTCCTTCGATTTCTCGAAGCCCGAGAACACCCGCTTCCAATACGGCTCCTCGGTCTGCTTGTTGTCGATCGCCGCGCCGATCGCCGGCACGTGCGATGACGCCACTCCTGCGATGATCTTAGCCACGTTTCGACCTCGCCTTGCTGCGTGATTTCGATTTGGATTTTCCCGCCCCGGCCTTGGCGGCTTTCGGCCTCGCGGATGTCGGCTTGGCGCTGCCGACCAGGATGCTGGTGGTCCTGCGGCCGGACTTGCTGCGATTGCCCTCGGCGGAGCGGCCGCCGGCGAGCATCATCGCGGCGTAATCGTCCTGCGTGGAGCCGGTCATCACGGCGGCGAGATGCCGGAACGAGTGGCCGTCGGTCGCGCCGAGCTTGGCGGTGAAATAGATGTTGCCGCCCAGTTCGAGCATCCGGTTGTAGTCGCGCTTAAGAACGGCTTCGGTCTGTTCGGGCGTCAGCTTGAACTGCTTGAGGTATTCCGGCTCGTTCGCCTTGAAGGCCTTGCGGTTCGCGTCCTTCATCAGCGACATGCAGAACATGTTGATGCCGTATCCCCGGAGCGAGCGCTCTGCGTCGAACACGAAGGTACCGGGGATGTCGTCGTACTCCTGCTCCTTGCGAGCGGCTTCCTTGCGCGCCATCGGCTCAGCTCCATCCACGCCAGAACGGCTTGATTTGCCCTGACATATATAGCCCGGCGGACCAATGCAATGTAAGTCGCGCTGAGGCCGCAGCCCTCAAGCCCGCAGCGAAGCCCATAAGAACAGTACCGTTGCAAGCAAACCAATGGCGCTGCGCACTGCGTGCAGCCGACCCCACTTTTCGATCAGCGCCCGCACCTGCACGCCGGCGTCAGCGGGTTCGATTGCCAGCAATTGATTGTTGGTCGGCATGATGACCAGCAAAGTGTAAGGCCAGGCCGAGATCATGACGATGGCGCCAACGAGCCAGCGCCAGTCGCCCATCTGCCACCAGGCCGCAAACCCCAAGCAGGCGCCGATGAGGGCCAGCGGCGCCTGCATGGCGAAGCCGTGCTTATAGGAGGGCTTCCACTCGGTCAGCAGCGCGCGCTCATCGAGCAGAAGCCGCGCCGGCTGTTCGCATAGATTGATGTAGAGGGCGGCGCCGGCGAAGATTGCAGCGGTAACCAATGCGAGTTGTCCGGCGAACATGGCGTGCTCCTTACCGCAAGTGGGGTAGGAACTTCAAATCGCCCGCCCTTGTCAACGCCAATAGAGCCGCATCGGATTGCCAACGAGAAGCTTTTCTTGCAATTCCGCGGTGGTTGCGATCTTCGGGATCATGTCGACGATGACGCCGTCGTCGGGCGCCTCCTTCGGCATGTTCGGATGCGGCCAGTCGGTGCCCCAGATCACGCGGTCGGGGAAACGGTCGACGATCGCCTTGGCGAACGGCACCACGTCGTCATAGGGCGGTCCCGCGACCGTGAAGCGCTCCGGGCAGGTCACTTTGGTGATCCAGTTCTTGTTGGCGTCGAGCGCCTTCAGCCAGTTCTGGAAGTGCTTGCCGTTCACGCCTTCTTTGACGTTCGGGCAGGCCATGTGGTCGAACACCAGCGTGGTCGGCAGCGACTCCAGAAACGCGCCCATCTCGTCGAGATCGGCGTGCTCGAAATAGATCACGATGTGCCAGCCCATCGTCGCGATGCGCGCTGCGATGCGCTGCATCACGTCCTTGGGCGTGGAATCGACCAGCCGCTTGATGAAGTTGAAGCGCACGCCCCTGACGCCGGCGCGGTCGAGCTCGCGCAGTTCGTGATCGGTGATCTCCTCGCCGACGAAGGCGATGCCTTTCGCCTTGCCGTTGGAATGGACGAGGGCATCGACCAGCGCGCGGTTGTCGGTGTCGTGGCAGGTCGCCTGCACGATGACGTTCTTGTCGAAGCCGAGGAAGTCGCGTAACGCGAACAGCTTCTCCTTCGGCGCGTCGCAGGGCGTGTATTTCCGCTTTGGCGCGAATGGAAACACCGCCTCGGGACCGAACACGTGGCAATGGGTGTCGACCGCGCCCGCCGGCGGCTGGTATTTCGGCTTCGACGGATTGGGGTGGAACGGGATGTAACCGGCACTCATCGGCACAGGGAGTCTCTCCATCGGTCTCGCGGGGCGGGCATCGAATCGCTGGCGCTTGATGGAACAATGCGCCGCGGTTCGTCAAATCATCCGAAAGTCGCGGAATCTATAATTGTTCCGGAGTTTTCCTTTAGATGCGCTGCAACGCCAGCGACACGCCCTGCCCGACGCCGACGCACATGGTCGCGAGCGCGAGCCTGCCGCCGCGTTTTTCGAGGCCGTGCACCGCCGTCAGCGCCAGCCGCGCTCCCGACATGCCGAGCGGATGGCCGAGCGCGATGGCGCCGCCGTGCGGGTTGACGTGCTCGGCGTCGTCGGCGACGCCCAGCTGGCGCAGGCAGGCAAGCCCCTGCGACGCGAACGCCTCGTTGAGCTCGATCAGGTCGAAATCGCCGATCTTGAAGCCGAGCTTCTCCATCAGCTTGCGCGTCGAGGGCACCGGGCCGATGCCCATCACCCGTGGCGGCACCGCCGCCGACGCCATGCCGAGCACGCGCGCCCGCGGCGTGAGGCCGTGCTTCTTCGCCGCCGCCTCGCTGGCAAGGATCATCGCCGCCGCGCCGTCATTCACGCCCGACGCGTTGCCGGCGGTGATGGTGCCGGGATTGCGCACGAACGGCTTCAGCTTGGCGAGACCGTCCATGGTGGTGTCGGGGCGCGGATGCTCGTCCTTGTCCACGGTCGCCGGGGCGGCGCGGCCGCCGGGCACCTCGACCGCGACGATCTCTTCGGCGAAATAGCCCGCCGCGATCGCCTGGCCGGCGCGCTGCTGCGAGCGGAACGCGAACGCGTCCTGGTCGGCGCGCGACACCTGGTATTCCTCGGCGACGTTCTCAGCCGTCTCCGGCATCGCGTCGACGCCGTATTGCTGCTTCATCAACGGATTGACGAAGCGCCAGCCGATCGTGGTGTCCTGGATGTCAGCGGAGCGCGAGAACGCCTCCGATGCCTTGCCCATGACGAACGGCGCGCGGGTCATCGACTCGACCCCGCCGGCGATCGCGAACTCGATCTCACCCGCGCGGATCGCGCGCGCGGCATCGCCGACTGCGTTGAGCCCCGACGCGCAGAGCCGGTTCACGGTGACGCCGGGCACATGGTCAGGCAGCCCCGCCAGCAGCACCGCCATGCGCGCGACGTTGCGGTTGTCCTCGCCGGCCTGGTTGGCGCAGCCGAACACGACCTCATCGAGCGCGCCCCAGTCGACGTTCGGATTGCGTTTTACCAGCGCCTTGATCGGAATCGCGGCAAGGTCGTCGGCGCGCACCTTGGCGAGCGAGCCGCCGTAGCGGCCGATCGGCGTGCGGATGGCATCGCAGATGAAGACGTCGCGCATTTTTGTGTCCTTACTCTAATCTTCGCGATGATCGAATCGCCGCGGCGAACTCGGTCGGCTCCGAGCGCGCGGCAACGCTGGCACTCTTAACCTCGAATCCAATACGGCCTCACGCCACCGCGCCATGGGCGCGCTTCGTACGGGCGTGCAACTCACGCAGCACCGTCAACTCGTCAGCGGTCGGCGGCTTGGTCTCCACCACGTGGGCGGCGTAGCGCACGGTCCAGCCGGTGTTGTCGTTGATCTCCTCGCGGCTGATGCCGGGATGGATCGATGTCACGGTCATCTCTTTGGTCTGCGGGTCAGGCTCGAAGACACAGAGGTCGGTGACGAGCTTGGTCGGGCCCTTGGTCTTGAGGCCGAGCCGCGCGCGGTGATCGCCGCCCTCGCCGTGGCCCATCGAGGTGACGAAATCGATCTTGGCCGCGAAGCTCCGCTTCGACTGCGCCATGATGATGAAGATCTCGCCGCAGGCCGACGCGATCTCCGGCGCGCCGCCGCCGCCCGGCAGCCGCACCTTCGGCTTGTCGTAAGGACCGACCACCGTGGTGTTGAGGTTGGCGAAACGGTCGATCTGTGCGCCGCCGAGGAAGCCGACGGTCACGCGGCCGCCCTGCAACCAGTAGCGGAACATCTCCGGCACCGACACCGTGGTGAGCGCGGTCGAGCAAAGCTCACCATCACCGATCGACAGCGGCAGCACGTCGGGCTTGGTGGCGATCGTGCCCGACTCGTAGATCAGCGTGATGCCCGGCGCATGCGTGAGCCGCGCGACGTTCGAGGCCGCCGACGGCATGCCGATGCCGACGAAGCAGACGTCCGCGTTGCGAAGCGCCCGCGCCGCGGCGATCGTCATCATCTCGTTGGGCTTGTAGTCGGCCATTCTCACGCGGCCTTCGCGTTGAGACGGCGCATGTGCGCGGCGAAGGCTTCCGGCCCCTGCTCGAGCACGTTCGCCTTCATCCAGGCGAGGAAGGTCTCGCGCTCGCGCGCGACCTTGTCCCACGTGATGTAGAAGGCGTTGTCGCGCTTGTAATAGCCCTGCGCATAGGAGGGATAGGCGCCGCCCGGCACGGTGGCGATCGCGCCGACGGTCCAGTGCGGCAGGATCACCGCGTTGAGATTGCGCTCGCCGAAATCGTCGACCACCTCCTCGACCGTCACGATCGAGCGCTTGGCGGCGAGCACGGCCTCCTTCTGCACGCCGACGATGCCTTCGAGCATGACATTGCCTTCACGGTCGGCGCGCAGCGCATGGATGATCGCCACGTCGGGCCGGTGGGACGGCACCGCGGCAAGCTGCTCTCCGGTGAACGGACAGGTGATGGATTTGATCTTCGGATTGACCTTCGGCAGGTCGACGCCGATGTAGCCGCGGAAGATCGCGAGCGGCAGTCCGGCGGCGCCCGCCTCGTAGGCGTTGGCCATCGCGGCGTGCGAATGCTCCTCGATCGCGAGCGGCTGCGGCCAATCGTTCTCCACCGCGTCGCGGAAGCGGTGCAGCGAACCGACGCCGGGATTGCCGCCCCAGGAGAACACGACCTTGGCCACGCAGCCCATGCCGATGAACTGGTCGTAGATCAGGTCCGGGGTCATGCGGATAAGCGTGAGACGCTTGCGCTGCTGGCGGATGATCTCGTGGCCGGCGGCATGGGGGATCAGGTGGGTGAACCCCTCCATCGCCACGGTGTCGCCGTCCCGCACGTTCGACTGCACGGCCTCGGCAAGCGACAGAAAACGCGCCATCGGAAAAGTCCCATTGACTGCGGCTATTTACGGGGGAAGCCGTCGCAGGGTCAATTGTTGATCCGTCATGCCCGGCCTTGTGCCGGGCATCCACGTCTTGCTACCTGAGATGAAGACGTGGAGGGCCGGGACGAGCCCGGCCATGACGAGCACAAGGCCCGCGAGCATGTTCAGCATCCGCCGCACGGTTCGCATCGAATGGGGCGATTGCGATCCCGCCGGCATCGTCTTCTATCCGCGCTATTTCGCCATGTTCAACCACTCGACCGAACTCCTGATCGAGGGGGCGCTGGGCGTCAAGAAAGTCACCCTCAACCAGCAGCACGGTCTTGGCGGGTTTCCGGCGGTGGCGACGGAGGCGCGCTTCCTGCTTCCGACCCGCTACGGCGACGATGTCGAGATCGCGTCGGCGTTCACCCGGATCGGCCGTTCGAGCTTCGCCATCCAGCACAAGCTCAAGCTCGGCGGCGCGCTGGCGGTGGAAGGCAACGAGACGCGCTGCTGGGTGACGCTCGATCCGACGCGTCCGGGAAGCCTCCGTGCGCAGCCGCTGCCGGACGATGTCGTAGCGAAATTCAAAGCTACTGCGGCTTGATCCCGAGCCGCTTCACGATCGCGCCGAGCTTGGCGCTCTGCTCGTCCATCGATTTCCTGAAGTCGGCGCCGGTGCCGGGGCTGACCACCTGACCGGTGGCGGTGAGCCGCGCCGTGATCGCGGGATCGGAGACCGCTTCCTTGACATCTGCCGCGATCTGGTCGCGCACCGCCGCCGGCATGTTGCGCGGGCCGAACAGGCCGATGAGGCCGTCGAACGTCATCTCCGGGAAGCCCGCCTCCGCCACCGTCGGCGTATCCTTCTGGGTCGGCGCGCGCTGGCCGTTGGTGATCGCGATCAGCTTGACCCGGCCGGACTGGATGTGCGGCTGCACGATCGCGAGCGCGCCGACATAGGCCTGGATGCGGCCTTCGCTGACGTCGGTGATCGGCCCCACCACGTCGCGGTAGGGCACGCGCGTGATGTCGAGGCCGGCGTTCTTGAAATAACCGTCGAAGATCACATCGGTCATGCCGGTGGCGGTCGAATAGTTCAGCTTGCCGGGCTGCGCCTTCACCTGCGCGACGAAATCCTTCACGGTGTCGATCTTCAGCGACGGCGTGACGACAAACCCGACCAGCGTATTCGAGACGCGCGCAATCGGCCCGAGATCGTTCGGATCGTACGGCATCTTCGCCATCAGGAACGGATGCGCCGTGAACGACGAAGTCGGTGTATAGAGCAGCACGTGATCGTCCTTGGCGCCGATCATGGCGGTGATCGCGATGACGGCGTCGCCACCGGGCCGGTTCTCCACGACGACGGGCTGCTTCCATTTCGCGGTGAGCTTGTCGGCGATCAGGCGGGCGGCGATATCGGCGCCGCTGCCCGGCCCGAGCGACACAATGAAGCGGACCGGCCGCTCCGGCCAGCTTTGGGCGTATGCCCGGGGTGTGAGGAGGGCCGAGACCACAAGGCCGGTCGCGAGCGCGCAGAATGCCTTGCCAAGCCGATGCATGGTAGCTCCCTGAATTCGGTATGCGGCGCAAACTAGCGCAGCCCAACGCCCGGCAAAAGGCGCGCTGCGCGGCAGGGTTACTGAGCCCGCCGATGGCCCACCTATGATGGACAGGGACCGCCCGACAAGCTAACAAACGCGCGACCTACCGCCGCGCTTCCCGGCACGGCTCAATCGAGACGAGCGGCTCAAGCCGACGCCAAAACCCGGAGCATCGCCCCATGCGTATCGACGCCTACACCCATTTCTTCCCGAAGCAATTCTTCGACAAGCTGATGGAGATTGCCGGCGACTACAAGGACATGGGCAAGCGCGTGCGATCGCTGCCGGCGCTCTACGATCTCGACTTCCGCAAGTCCATCGTCGACGAGCACAAGGACTACCAGCAGATCCTCTCCTACCCGCAGCCGCCGTTCGAGAGCTTCTGCAAGACCCCGCAGCAGATCGATGAGATGATCAAGATCTGCAACGACGGCTTCGCCGATCTCTGCGCCAAGGAAAAGGACCGCTTCCCCGGCTGGGTCGCGCAGGTCGCGCTCGGCGCCAAAGATGCCGGCGTCGCCGAGGCCGATCGCGCGATCAAGAACGGCGCGCTCGGCGTTCAGATCTACACCAACGTGCTCGGCAAGCCGATCGACGCGCCGGAATTCCGGCCGTTCTGGAAGAAGATGAACGAGCTCGGCAAGCCGATCTGGATCCATCCGGCACGCGGCGCCGAAACGCCGGACTATCCGCTGTTCGAGAAGAAGTCGCTCTACGAAATCTGGTGGACGCTCGGCTGGTCATACGAGACCGCCTGCGCGATGACGCGGCTGGTCTATTCGAAAATCATGGACGACTTCCCGAACCTGAAGATCATCACCCACCACTTCGGCGGCATCGTGCCGATGCTGGAGGGCCGGCTTGGCCCGGGCAACGACGTGATGGGCTCGCGCACCTCGGACGAGGACTATGTCGGGCTGCGCAAGAGCCTGAAGAAGCGCCCGCTCGACTACTTCAAGCAGGACTTCTGGGCCGACACCGCGGTGTTCGGCGGCGAGCCGGCGACCAAGTGCGGACTCGAGTTCTATCCGCTCGAGAAGATCGTATTCGCCTCCGACTGCCCGTTCGATCCGGAAGGCGGCAAGATGTATCCGCGCGAGACGCTGCGCATCCTGGACTCGCTCAATATCCCGAAGGCCGACCGCGAGGCGATCGACTACAAGAACCTGGAGAAGGTCACCGGCGTGAAGCTGGTGAAGTGACGCTGCTGTTGCCGCAACGGCGGTGCGCTCCCTCTCCCCGCTTGCGGGGAGACGGTCGGGGTGAGGGGGACCCACCGCGATCGCGCTCTTTCGAGAGTCCCCCTCACCCGGATCGCTTCGCGATCCGACCTCTCCCCGCAAGCGGGGAGAGGTGTCGGAGCCCGCGGCACCGCCAAAATCATCTCGGCCGTCCCTGTTAATTCGGCTTGATCTTGGCGGCCTGGACCACCGGGGTCCAGCGCCGCATCTCGGCCTCGAGGAACGACTTGAACGCGGCCGGCGTGGTGCCGATCGGTTCCATGTATTGGCCTTGCAGCTTTTCTCGGATGCCTTGGTCGTGCAGCGCCTCGTTGACCGCGCGCGCGATCGCGGCGACCAGCGCGTCCGGCGTTTTCGCGGGGGCGATCAGCCCGTTCCAGGCATTGGCGTCGACGTCGATGCCGGCCTCGTTGAGGGTCGGGATCGCGGGCAGGAGCGCCGAGCGCTTCGGCGACGTGACCGCGAGCGCCCTCACCTTTCCGGTCTGAACCTGTGACATCACCGCGGCCGCCGGCAGGCAGACGATCTGCACGTCGCCGCGGATCAGCGCCGTGACCGCCTGCGGCGACGAGCCGTAGGGAATGTGCACGAGCTGCGTGCCGCTCTTGAGCGCGATCGCCTCCATCGCGAGATGCGACAGCGAGCCGTTGCCGATCGAGCCGTAGTTGAACTTGCCGGGCTCGCGCTTGAGCAGCGCCAGCAGTTCGGCGCTGTTGTGCGCGGGCACGTCGGCATTCACCGCCAGCACGCTCGGCATGTCGGTCAGCCGCGTGACCAGCGCGAGATCGGTGAACGGGTCGTAGGGCATCTTCGCGAACAGCAAGGTGTTGAGCCCGAGCGGACCGAGCAGGCTGATGCCGATCGTGGTGCCGTCGGGCGCCGCCTTGGCGACCGCATCGGTTCCGAGATTGCCGCTGGCGCCGGGACGGTTGTCGACCACGAACGACTGCCTCGTCTTCGCCTGCAGCCGCTCGCCGAGGAGCCGCATGACGATGTCGGGCGTCGCGCCGGCCGCGAACGGTACGACCATCCGGACGGGCTTCGTGGGCCAATCCTGTGCCGCGGCGGGAACAGCGCCGGCCAAAACCGCCACCAACGCGAGATGCAGTAACTTCATCGGCGTTCTCCACGAACCATGCACATCTTATTCGCAGGACAATTGCGCCCGAGGTCAAGCCGCCAATGACGCGCAGGGTACCTTCTGCTAGCGTCGCGGCCCCATGGATGCCGCGCGTTCCCTTCCGCCGTCAGGCTTTGCGTCCGATCCGCCGGCCGATCCGGCGGGCGCTGCCGCGCAGCCGTCCGATGCCGGCGCGCGGCCCACGCCGGTCATGGAGCAATACCTCGAGATCAAGGCCGCCAATCCGGACTGTCTCCTGTTTTATCGGATGGGCGATTTCTACGAGCTGTTCTTCGAGGACGCCGAAGTCGCGGCCCGCGCGCTCGGCATCGTGCTCACCAAGCGCGGCAAGCACCTTGGCCGCGACATCCCGATGTGCGGCGTGCCGGTCATCCGCGCCGACGAATATCTGCATCGCCTGATCGCGCAGGGCCACCGCGTCGCGGTCTGCGAGCAGATGGAAGACCCGGCGCTGGCGCGCAAGCGCGGCTCGAAGAGCGTCGTCAAGCGCGACGTCGTGCGTCTCGTGACGCCCGGCACGCTGACCGAGGACACGCTGCTCGACGCGCGGCGCAACAATTACCTGCTCGCGCTCGTGCGCGCCCGGTCGAGCGACGACGCGAGCCGTTTCGCGCTCGCCTGGATCGATATCTCCACCGGCGAGTTCCGCATCGCCGAATGCGACCGCCCGGGCCTTGCCGCCGAACTGGCGCGGCTCGAACCGAGCGAGATCATCGTCTCCGACGTGCTCTATTCGGACGCCGACCTCGCGCCGTTCCTGCGCTCGCTGCCGGCGGTGACGCCGCTCACCCGCGACGTGTTCGACGGCGCGACCGCCGAGCGGCGGCTGTGCGCCTACTTCTCGGTCGCGACCTCCGACGCGTTCGGCGTCCTCTCGCGGCTGGAGCTGACGGCCGCGGCGGCCTGCATCACCTACGTGGAACGCACGCAGCTCGGCCAGCGCCCGCCACTGTCGCCGCCGCTGCGCGAGGCCGAAGGCGCAACGCTGGCGCTCGATCTCGCCACCCGCAGCAATCTCGAATTGATCCGCACGCTCGGCGGCGAACGGCGCGGCTCGCTGCTCGCCGCCCTCGACCGCACCGTGACCGCCGCGGGTTCGCGGCTGCTCGCGCAGCGGCTGGCGGCGCCGCTGACCGATCCGGCATTGATCGCGCAGCGCCACGACGCGGTGGCGCATTTCGTGACGCAACCGACCCTGCGCGCCGCGCTGCGCGCCAAGCTCAAGGGCGCGCCCGATCTCGCGCGTGCGTTATCGCGGCTGGTCGTCGACCGCGGCGGCCCGCGCGACTTGGCCGCGATCCGCGACGGCATCGATGCGGCCGCCGACCTCGCGGCCGCGCTCACCGACGGGACGGGCATCCCCGCAGACGTGCAACGGACGGCGACCGCCTTGCGCAGTCCCGACGCCGCGATCGCGCGTGAACTCGCGGCGGCGCTCGACGACGAGCTGCCGCTGTTCAAGCGCGACGGCGGCTTCGTGCGACCGGGCTACGACGCCGCGCTCGACGAGGCGCGCATGCTGCGCGAAGGCACCCGCGACGTCATCGCCGCGCTCCAGGCGCGCTACGCCGACGACACCGGCGTGCGCGCGCTGAAGGTGAAGCACAACAACCAGCTCGGCTATTTCGTCGAGGTGCCGGCGCAGCATGCCGAGAAGCTGCGGCAACCGCCTCTCAGCGCTACCTTCATCCACCGCATGACCATGGCCGGCCAGGTGCGCTTCACCACCACCGAGCTCGGCGAGCTGGAAGCCAAGATCATCGGCGCCGGCGATCGCGCGCTGCGCATCGAGCTCGACACCTTCGAGCGGCTGGCGGCGCAGGTGACCGCTGCCGCCGCTCCGATCAAGCAAGCCGCCGAGGCGCTGGCCGCGCTCGACGTCGCCGCCGCGCTCGCGCAGATCGCGGTCGACCAGGACTATGTGCGGCCCGAGGTCGACGGCTCGCACGACTTCGTCATCGAGGGCGGACGGCATCCGGTAGTCGAGCAGGCGCTGATCGCCGACGGCGGGCCGTTCGTTGCCAACGATTGCGATCTGTCGCCGCTGCCCCAGGAGGGCGCCGGCCGCATCTGTCTGCTCACCGGACCCAACATGGCCGGCAAGTCGACGTTCCTGCGCCAGAACGCGCTGATCGCGATCATGGCGCAGATGGGCAGCTTCGTGCCGGCGCGCCGCGCCAGGATCGGCGTGGTCGACCGGCTGTTCTCGCGCGTCGGCGCGGCCGACGATCTCGCGCGCGGGCGCTCCACGTTCATGGTCGAGATGGTCGAGACCGCCGCCATCCTCAACCAGGCCGGCGAGCGCTCGCTCGTCATCCTCGACGAGATCGGACGCGGCACCGCGACCTTCGACGGCCTTTCGATCGCCTGGGCGACGATCGAGCATCTGCATGCGGCGAACCGCTGCCGCGCGCTGTTCGCGACGCACTTCCACGAGCTGACGGTGCTCGCGACCAAGCTGCCGCGGCTGTTCAATTCGACCGTGCGGGTCAAGGAATGGCAGGGCGAGGTCGTGTTCCTGCACGAGGTGGTGCCGGGCGCGGCCGACCGGAGCTACGGCATCCAGGTCGCAAAGCTCGCCGGCCTGCCGGCGAGTGTCATCGAGCGCGCCAAGCTCGTGCTGGCGAAGCTCGAAGCCGAGGACCGGGCCGCACCGCCCGGCTTCGACGACCTGCCGCTGTTTGCGGCGACGGCGCCGAAGGCGCCCGCCGAGTCTCCGATCGATGCCGCGCTTGCGGAAGTGGTTTCCGCCCTCGCCGCGATCAATCCCGACGAGCTGTCGCCGCGCGAGGCGCTCGAAGCGCTCTACGCCCTGAAGGCAAAATCCGCCGCCAAAGCTTAGCCAAAGCCCGGTATACTCCGTGCCAACAACGGGGAAACGGCAATGGCAGGCTGGCGGGCACTCATTGCATTCATCTGCCTCGTTGTCGGTGCGGCCGACGCAAAGGCCTATCCGACGCGCCCCATCACCATCATCGTGCCGGCGGCGCCGGGTGGCGTGAGCGACAGCCTTGCGCGCGCGGTCGGCCAGCGCCTGGGCGAGGCCTGGGGTCAGCAGGTGATCGTCGAGAACCGCGGCGGCGCCAACCACCAGATCGGCGCGGCGCAGGTGGCCAAAGCGGCGCCCGACGGCCATATGCTGATGCTCGGCGCGGAGACGATCTTCGTGATCAATCCGTCGCTCTACAGCAAGCTTCCCTACGCGGTGATGGACTTCGCGCCGGTCACCGGGCTCGTGCGCGCCAACCAGGCGCTGCTGGCGCATGCGAAGTTCGCGCCCAAAAGCGTCGGCGAGATGATCGCGCTGGCGAAGCAGAAACCCGGCACCATCAGCTACGGCACGTCGGGCGTCGGTTCGGCGGGCCATGTCAATGTCGCGCTGCTCGAAAGCATGGCGAATGTGAAGCTCCAGGCGGTGCACTATCGCGGCGCCGCGCCCGCGCTCAACGACGTCGTCGCCGGTCACATCCAGCTCACTTCGGTGGCGGTCAGTTCCGGGCTGGAGCCTTGGCGCAACGGCCTGGTCAAGATGCTCGGCATTGGCAGCGCGCAGCGCATGCCCGGCATCCCGGAAGTGCCCACGGTGGCCGAGAGCGTGCCGGGCTACGAGGCCACCACCTGGTTCGGGCTGTTCGCCACCGCCGGCACGCCGCGCGACGTCGTGCTCAAGATCAACGCCGAGGTGCAGAGCCTGTTCAACGAAGCGGCGTTCCGCAAGCGCTTCGTCGAGCCGCTGCTCTACGACGTGATGACGTCTTCGCCCGAGCAGTTCGAGGCTTTCATCGCCGCCGAGACGACGAAATGGGCCAAGGTCATCCGCGACGCCAACCTCAAAGTCGACTAGCCCTCAACCAATTGAACAAAAAAAAGAAATCAGCTACGCTCAAACAATCATCACGCCGCCGCGCCGCCGGCGGATGACAGGCACCACCGGCTCCGCTATCCCCTCTGGCATGCTGACGCCCGCCGAACAGTCCCTTCGCATGTCCGCCGACCTGCTCGACGTGAATGCGCTGGCGGCCGACCTTGACAAGATTTGCGAGCAGCACGCCGGGCGCGAGCGGGAATTGCGGAGCGCCCTGGCGCAGCGGCTGAAGGCCGCGCTGGTGGAGGGGCGCGCCGCCGCCGAGAAGCTGCTGCTGAGCGACCGTCACGGCCGCCGCTGTGCCGAGCGGCTGTGCCACATGCAGGACGAGATCATTCGGCTGCTGTTCGAGCTCACCGAGAAGCATCTCTATCCCGCGCAGAACCGCTCCGAAGCCGAGCAGATGGCCGTGATCGCGACCGGCGGCTATGGGCGCGGATTGCTGGCGCCGGGCTCCGATATCGATCTGTTGTTCCTATTGCCCTACAAGAAGACCGCGTGGGGCGAGTCCGTCGCGGAGACCATTCTCTACTGTCTCTGGGACATGGGACTGAAGGTCGGCCACGCGACGCGCTCGATCAACGAATGCGTGCGGCAGGCCAAGGCCGACATCACCATCCGCACCGCCGTGCTCGAAGCGCGGTTCCTGCTCGGGGACCGCAGGCTGTTCGACGAGATGGTCGCCCGTTTCGACAAGGACGTGGCGACCGGCACCGCGCCGGAATTCGTCGCCGCCAAGCTTGCCGAGCGCGAGGAGCGCCACCGCCGTGCCGGGCAGTCGCGCTACCTGGTCGAGCCCAACGTCAAGGACGGCAAGGGCGGCCTGCGCGACCTGCACACGCTGTTCTGGATCGCCAAATACGTCTACCGCGTGCGCGAGCCCGAGGAGCTGATCCAGAAGGGCGTGTTCAACCGTTCGGAATTCATGCTGTTCCGCCGCTGCGAGGATTTCCTCTGGTCGGTGCGCTGCCACATGCACTTCATCACCGGCCGCGCCGAGGAGCGGCTCTCGTTCGACATCCAGCGCGAGATCGCAGTACGGCTCGGCTACACGTCACACCCCGGCCTGCGCGACGTCGAGCGCTTCATGAAGCACTACTTCCTGATCGCGAAGGACGTCGGCGATCTCACCGCGATCCTGTGCGCCGAGCTCGAAGACAGCCAGGCCAAGGCGATGCCGGTGCTCTCGCGCATGATGGCGCGGTTCCGGCCGTCGCAGCGGCGCACGCTGAGCGAGACCGAGGATTTCATCGTCGACTACAACCGCGTCACGGTCGCCGACCAGACGGTGTTCAAGCGCGATCCGATCAACCTGATCCGCGTCTTCCATCTGGCGCAGAAGTACAATCTGGCGTTCCACCCGGACGCGATGCGCGCCATCCGCCACTCTCTCCACTTGATCGACAACGACCTGCGCGAGAGCGCGGAGGCCAATCGCCTGTTCCTCGAGATCCTGACCTCGAAGAACGACGCCGAGACCGTGCTGCGGCGGATGAACGAAGCCGGCGTGCTCGGCAAGTTCGTGCGTACCTTCGGCCGCATCGTGGCGATGATGCAGTTCAACATGTATCACCACTACACGGTCGACGAGCATCTGTTGCGCTGCATCGGCATTCTGTCCGACATCGAGGCCGGGCGCGCCGAGGATGCGCCGTTCGCCGCGGAGCTGATGCGCACCATCCAGCCGGAGCACCGCACGCTGCTCTATGTGGCGCTGTTCCTGCACGATATCGCCAAGGGCCGGATCGAGGACCATTCGATCGCCGGCGCACGCGTGGCGCGACGGCTGTGCCCGCGTTTCGGGCTTTCGCCGGCGGAGACCGAGACCGTCGCCTGGCTGGTCGAGCAGCACCTCGTGATGTCCACGGTGGCGCAGTCGCGCGACCTCTCCGACCGGGTCACGATCCAGCACTTCTCCGAGGTGGTGCAGTCGGTCGAACGGATGAAGCTCCTCACTTTGCTCACCGTCGCCGACATCAAGGGCGTCGGCCCCGGCGTCTGGAACGGCTGGAAGGCGCAGCTGATCCGCACGCTCTACTACGAGACCGAGCCGGTGCTGACCGGCGGCTTCTCGGAAGTGAACCGCGCCCAGCGCGTCGCCTTGGCGCAGGCGGAGCTGCGCGGAGAGCTCAAGGACTGGCCCGCAAGCGAGGTCGACGCCTATGTTGCCCGCCACTACCCGGCCTACTGGCTCAAGGTCGACCTGCCGACCAAGGTCGCGCACGCGCGCTTCGTGCGGGCGACCGAAGCCGCCGGCAAGTCGCTGGCGACCGCGATCAACCTCGACGAGGCGCGCGGCGTGGCGGAACTGACCGTCTACGCGCCCGACCATCCGCGGCTGCTATCGATCATCGCCGGTGCCTGCGCCACCACCGGCGCGAACATCGTCGATGCGCAGATCTACACCACCACCGACGCGCGCGCGCTCGACACCATCGCGGTTTCGCGCGGCTTCGAGCGCGACGACGACGAGGAGCGGCGCGCCGCGCGCGTGGCGTCGACGATCGAGCAGGCGCTGCGCGGCGATCTGCGGCTGCCGGAGATGGTCGCCAAACGCGCCCCGCCCAAGGGCCGCCTGAAGGCGTTCGCGGTCGAACCCGACGTGACCATCAACAACCAGTGGTCCAATCGCTACACCATGGTCGAAGTGACCGGGCTCGACCGGCCAGGCTTGCTCTATGAATTGACCGCGACGCTGTCGAAGCTGAACCTCAACATCGCATCGGCGCACGTCGCGACGTTCGGCGAGCGCGTGGTCGACGTTTTCTATGTGACCGATCTGCTCGGCGACAAGATTTCCTCGGCCACCCGGCAGGCGGCGATCAAGCGCGCGCTGCTGCAGCTGTTCGTGTCGACCGACGCGCCGGCGAAGCCGGAAGTGGCCGCGAGCTGACGGCGCGGCCCGTCGCCAAACAGAATTCCAAAAACAACAACGGCTGCGGGCGATATCGCCTGCAGCCGTCGTGTTTGAACTTCTCGTGGATTGAACGGCTAACGGCGTTCGACGTCGAGAGTTCGGCAGATGGTCTAAGCGTCCGGCCTACTTCTTCTTGCCGGCGTCGCCCATGCCGCCCATGCCGCCGTCACCCATGCCGCCCATTCCGCCGCCCATGCCTCCCATTCCGCCCATGCCTCCCATTCCACCCATGCCGCCCATTCCACCCATGCCGCCCATTCCACCCATGCCGCCTTTACCCTTGCCGCCCTTGCCTTTGCCGCCCTTGTCACCGGTGGCAGGGTTGGCGAGCTGGTCGCCGAGCGCCATCCAGAACCCGTCGTTCTGCGGGGCCTTGCTCTCGCCCTTCTTCTTCGCCTTTGCGGCAGCGAACGATTCAGTCGTAGCAGTGGTGAGCACAGGAGCGGACACAAGAAGTGCCGCTGCAACGAGAAGTGCGAGCTTTCGCATGATTTGATCCCCCAAAAACGATTCCTAGCCGGGTTCTCCCGGGTACCTCGATGTTATGCTGGAAATTTTCGCGATGGAAGAGGATTCATTCGCTTGTTAGCCATATAAGACGCTGAATTTGTTTATGTATATTTGTTCATCTGATCGTTCATCCGCGACGTTGGAAATTGGTTTCACACAAACGTCCGACCGAATTTTTCGTCGAAAATACAGAGACTAGGCAAATGTGGTTGCGCACGGCCGCAGCGCGGTAACGGCCCTTAAACGAGGGCGGCCTACGGTGCCGCATGAGGTGTCTGGCCGCAGGGGAATGGCCGGGATGGGGAAATGCCACGGCGCAAGAACAAGTCTGGCGAACGTCGCGAGCCGGTGGTCGATACGCCGCTGCCGCGGGCGTCGCGCGCCGATCCGGACGCGGGCGGGAGCGACAACATGAGCGGCGGCTCCCGCAAGCGCACGCGGTCGCCCTCGCCGCTGCGCCGGCTGTTCTACTGGTGCGCCGTGCTCGGCCTGTGGGCGTTGATCGTCGCCGGCGGCGCAGTCGTCTGGGTCGCCGCCAACCTGCCGCCGATCCACTCGCTCGAGATTCCGCGGCGGCCGCCGTCGATCGAGATCGTCGGCACCGACGGCAAGGTGCTCGCAACGCGCGGCGAGATGCACGGCGCGACGCTGACGCTGAAGGAGATGCCGCCTTATCTGCCGAAGGCGTTTCTGGCGATCGAGGATCATCGTTTCTACAGCCACTTCGGCGTCGATCCGATCGGCCTCATGCGGGCCGCCACCGCGAACCTGATGCGGCGCGGCGTGGCGCAAGGCGGCTCGACGCTGACGCAACAGCTCGCCAAGAACCTGTTCCTGACGCAGGAGCGCACCTTCGCGCGCAAACTCCAGGAGCTGGTGCTGGCGCTCTGGCTCGAGCGCAAGTTCTCCAAGACCGAGATCCTCGAGCTTTATCTCAACCGGGTTTATTTCGGCGCCGGCGCCTATGGCATCGACGCGGCTGCGCAGCGCTACTTCGGCAAATCCGCCCGCCACGTGACGATCGCGGAATCGGCGATGCTCGCCGGCCTGGTACGCTCGCCGTCGCGGCTTGCGCCCAACCGCAATCCCAACGGCGCCGAGCGGCGCGCGCAGGTCGTGCTCGCGGCGATGTCGACCCATGGCTACATCACCGACACCATGGCGCAGCACGCGCTGGCGCAGCCCGCCCGCGCGGTGAAGGTCGCGGGCAACGGCTCCGCCAACTACATCGCCGACTGGATCATGGACGTGCTCGACGATCTGGTCGGCCACGTCGACCAGGATCTCGTGGTGCGCACCTCGATCGATCCCGCGCTGCAGGCCGCCGCCGAGGCGGCACTCGTCAACGAGCTCGCGCAGAAGGGCGAGAAGTTCGGCGTGAGCCAGGGCGCGCTGATCGCCATGACCCCGACCGGCGCGGTGCGCGCGCTGGTCGGCGGCCGGAACTACGCGGAAAGCCAGTTCAACCGCGCGGTGGCGGCGCGGCGCCAGCCCGGCTCCGCGTTCAAGCCGTTCGTCTATCTCACCGCGATCGAGCGCGGGCTGTCGCCCGAGACCGTGCGCGAGGACAGGCCGATCTCGATCAAGGGCTGGCGCCCGGAAAACTACAGCCGCGAATATTACGGGCAGGTCACGCTGACGCAGAGCCTCGCGCACTCGCTCAACACCGTGTCGGTGCGGCTGACCCAGGAGTTCGGCCCCAGCGCCGTCGCGCGCACCGCCTACCGCCTCGGCATCGCCTCGAAGCTCGAGAGCAACGCTTCGCTCGCGCTCGGCACCTCCGAGGTCTCGCTGATCGAGCTCACCTCGGCCTATGCGCCGTTCGCCAACGGCGGCAGCGCGATCGCGGTCCATGTGGTCGAGCGCGTGAGCACCAAGGCCGGCAAGACGCTCTATCACCGCTCGCCGCATGATCTCGGCCCTATCGTCGAGCCGCGCCACGTCGCGATGATGAACGCGATGATGCGCGAGACCGTGCGGGTCGGCACCGCGACCAAGGGCCAGCTCGCCGGCTGGCAGGTCGCCGGCAAGACCGGCACCAGCCAGGATTTCCGCGACGCCTGGTTCGTCGGCTACACCGCGCATCTCGTCACCGGCGTCTGGCTCGGCAACGACGATTCCTCGCCGACGCGCCGCGCCACCGGCGGCGGCATGCCGGTCGAGATCTGGGCCCGCTTCATGCGCACCGCGCATCAGAACGTCACCGTCGCCGGCCTCCCCGGCCTGTCGGCGCCACCGAGCCCGTCGCTGGCGTCGATCATCCAGCAGGCCGTGAACCCGTCGGCGCCGCCGGCCAATATCGGGGCTTCATCGGGCGCGCAGCGAACGCAGCAGCCGGGCGGCGGGCTCGACGGCTGGCTGATCGACAAGCTGTTCGGCCGGCGCTGATCGCGTCACCGGCATCGGCCGCGTCACGGCCAAATTGCCGCCGGTCGCATCGCCGAGAATGGCATCCAGGGCGTCGCGCACGGTTTCGTGCCGGAACACGAAGCCGCTTGCCTGCGCCTTGTCGGGGATGACGCGCTGGCCCCCAAGCATCAATTCGTCGGCGAACGCGCCGGCGACATGACGCAGGACAAACGCCGGTATCCTGACGAACGCGGGCCGCTTCAGCGCACCGCCGAGCAAGCGCGCGAATTCCGCATTGGTCACCGGCGTCGGCGCGGTCGCGTTGACCGGACCGGTGAACGACGGCGTGGCGATGATGTAGGCGATCATGCGGACGAGATCGTCGCGCTCGATCCACGACATCCACTGCGCCCCGCTGCCGAACGGCCCGCCGAGGCCCAGCGCGAACGGCGCGAGCATCCGGCGCAGCATGCCGCCGTCGGCGCCAAGCACGAGGCCGATGCGCAGCCGCACCACCCGCACGCGAAGGCGCTGCGCCTTGCGCGCTTCGCGCTCCCACGCGTCGCAAACGCGATGGGTGAAGCAGCGCTTGCCGCCGTCGAATTCGGTCAGCGTCTCGTCCTGCCACAACCCGTACCAGCCGATCGCGGAGCCGCTGACCACCACCGCCGGCCGGCGCTCCAAGCGTGCGATGAGGCGATTGACGGCGCGGGTCACGCGCAACCGCGACGACAGGATCCTGCGGCGCTTGCGCCGTGTCCACGGCGCATTGCCGATCGGCTCGCCGGCGAGATTGATCACCGCATCGACGCGTGCGTCGCTCGCGATTTGCGCGAGGTCCGTGACGATCCGAATCGGCGGGCGAAGCGCCGCCGCTTTCGCCGGGTCGCGCGTCAGCACGGTCACATCGTGTCCGGCGCCGGCGAGCGCCGCAACCAACCGACGGCCGATGAAGCCGGTCGCGCCGGTGACGAGCACATGCTGCCGCGGCGGCAGCGCGTCGACCAGCACGGCCGCATCGCCAAAAGCCGTGCGGCGCGAGAACAGCTGCGCGATCATGACGCCAACTCCCGATACAAGGCCATCTGCCGCAGCATCAGCCCGAACCGCGGATGCCTGAGCTGCAGCGTGAAGCTGAAGCGACCGTCCGGCACTTCCGCGTGGATCACCGTCAGTTCGCCGGGGCACGCCCACGCCGGCAGCACCAGGCGGTGGCCGAACAGCTGCAGGAAGTAATTGCGGCTCCTGAAGATCAGCGCGCCCTCGCGCACCAGGAGCTCGAGCGCCATGCCGAGGCCATAGCCGACATATTCTTCAAGCCCGCTCGGACCGGCGAAGCGCTTGGCGGAATGCACGACCTGCGGAAAGCCGCCGCGGCGGGCATAGATGCGGGTCCAGATCTGGCCGCCGCCCGTTTTGTCCTCGGTCACCGTCACGACGCTCGGCACGTGCACGCAGCGCGTGGTCGGCAGCGGCGCGCCGATCAGCCGCAGCGCCTGTGCGAGGAGCCAGCCGCCGGCATTCATCCTCGTTTCCAGGACCTCGCCGGCATAGACCGTGCTGCCGCCGGGCGGCAGCCGCTTGCTGAAGCGGCGGCGGATCGTCGCCGGCAGCGAAGCCCAGTCGCGCTCGCGCAGCAGCGCGCGGAATCGGCCATCGCCGAGATACGCAAGCGTGCGTCAAATTATTTCGGTGCAATGACCATAAGTCTGATGATAGCGATGCGAGAGAATGCGCAGCTCGTGCGGTAGCATCGCAAGACGTTATGCACAGGATGTCCCACGGTTTTCGGCGCTGTTTCGAGCCGCGAGCGCGGCACTCGTTGCTGTGCCCAGCGCGCAACGACGTAGAGGGGAGGGCGCAGTAACAGCCAGCGCGCTCGCGGGGTGAGGCCGCTGCAATGCACATCGCGCATGCGGGACCAGCCCACAATAATGGACGTCACCCGATGTCCGCTCCGCCTACCCCGCCGCGCCATAGCGGTGCAGGTCGCCGCCGTGCGCATCGAGCCAGGCCTTGGCGCGCGCGCAGTCGGGATTGATGCGCATCAACAGCCGCCAGAACTTCGGCGAGTGGTTGAGCTCGACCAGGTGCGCGACCTCGTGGGCGGCGAGGTAGTCGAGCACGTAAGGCGGCGCCAGGATCAGGCGCCAGGAGAACGACAGCACGCCGGTGTTCGAGCACGAGCCCCAGCGGCTCGACTGGTCGCGCACCGCGATGCGCTTGATCGCGACGCCGAGCTCGCTGGCGTAGCGGCGGCTGGCGGCATCGAGGTCGCGGCGCGCTTCGCGCTTGAGGAAATCGCCCACCCGCCGGTTGTGATGCGGCGCCTCGCCGGCGACGCAGATCAGCCGCTCGCCGCCCTCGCCTTGCGCGGCCCAGACCGTGCCGCGGGCGCCCGGCCGATGCTCGACGCGATGCGGCTCGCCGCGGAACGGCACGACGACGCCATGCGCGAACGGCGTCGCCTGCGGCAGCCGCGTCAGCCGCGCCGCAATCCAGGCGCCGTGCTTCTGCGCGAACGCGCGCGCCTCGCGCAGGCTGCCGCGCGGCGGAATCGTGAGAACGACCTCGCGCGACGCCGAATCGATGCGCAGCGTGTAGCGCCGCGCCTGGCGGTGGCGGCGCACGCGCACCGGATAGACCGCCTGGTCGAAAGCGACCTCGATCGACTGCGGCTCGGCCGGCCGGCGGTAGAGCAGCGCACGCAGCGACATGGCCGAGGACATGGCCGAAGCTCTCCCGAGGAAGCGCGTGAGGCGGGATACTGGCATACGGGCAAGGGCGCGCGGCATGTCCGGCACAAAGAAATTAAAGGATTCCCCAGGCGCGGGTGTTCCGACTCCCTACCATAGCGTGTGAACCGACGACGGAGAATCCATCCCACCGAGACTTTTCGAACGTCCGCTTCAGGGCCAGATGCGGCCGTTACGGGCTACTCCTTCGCCAGCGGTTTGGTGAGCGCGCTGTCCCATCGCGAAACAGTTTTGCCAGGAGACTTAGCGGGCCAATGTCTTGATCGCCATCCGATGTCGCCGGGTAAGTCTGACAATCGGGAAATTGGTGACCCGCGTCACATCCCGACACGGCGGCACCCACTAGTCTTCCAAACATAGGAACCGCGCCGGCTAGCCCGGCTCAACCCAAGGGGAGACTACCATGAACATCCGTGGCTTCATCACCAAGTCCGCTTTTGCCGTCGCAGTGGTTGCTACCGGTCTCGTCGTCTTTTCGACCGGTGACGCCGAGGCCCGCCGCGGTGCTGGTGGGCCGGGCTTCCACCGCCCCGGCGGCACACCTCCGTTGGCGGCTGCCAACACGACTGTGCGGCCCGCCAGCGTCGTCAGCGGATGCAGCGTGGGCCGTCGCTGCGCCACCACCGGCGCCAATGGCGGTGTGGTCGTGACGCCACGCGGAACGCAGGGCGGACCGGGCCGGCGGTAGGCGCCAAACCGGGAACGCTGTTGCCCGGCGCGGCACGATATCCGCTTTTGCTCGGGTTGTTTTACGCCTTCGCGAAGATCTGCGGCCCCGCCAAGATCTGCGGCCCCGCCATGTCGGCGGGGCCGTTCGCTCAGGCATACGATCAGCGAGCGCAGACGGCAGCGCGAGCAAGAAAACCGAGCTGATCGTACAGGCAGATGGTCGTCAGCCGATCGCCGGCGGCGCCGGTTTCGCCGAGCCGTCCGGCGCGACGCCGTTGGCGCCGTGCGCGGCGCCGTTGGTCGGGCGGGCGCCGGGCATGCTCTTTTTGCTGCGCGCGCTGTTGCCGTTATTCGACAGCACGAAGTCGGCGATGCGCGGGGCGATCTCGGCGCGGAAGCGCGAGCCGTTGAACACGCCGTAGTGTCCGACGTCGGACTGGAGCCAGT
Organism: Xanthobacteraceae bacterium; assembly: GCA_019745775.1. Lineage (GTDB taxonomy): Bacteria > Pseudomonadota > Alphaproteobacteria > Rhizobiales > Xanthobacteraceae > VAZQ01. The sequence goes on from JAIESR010000063.1 coordinate 68,760, forward strand.
GGTATTTCCTATCCTTCGGGATGTTGGTGCAGAGCGCGTGCGCGGCTTCGGTCTGTCCGACGCCGGAGATGTCGTCGTTCTCGCCCTCGACCGTCATCAGCGCCACCCGCTTGATCTTCGAGGGATCGATCGGGATGCCGTGGTGGGTCATCTCGCCCTGCGGCAGCGCGTGCCTGATGAAGACCGTATCGCAGGTCTGGAGATAGAACGCAGCGTCGAGATCCATGACGGCGAGATACTCGTCATAGAACTCGCGATGCTTCTGGGCCGAATCGCCGTCGCCCTGGACCAGATGCAGGAACAGGTCGCGGTGCGCGTCCATGTGCCGGTCGAGATTCATGCTGACGAAGCCGTAGAGCTGGAGGAAGCCCGGATAGACGTCGCGCATGAAGCCCGGATTCGGGAACGGCACCTTGGTGATGACGTTGCGGCGGAACCATTCGATGCCGCGCCGGCCGGCGAGCAGGTTGACCTCGGTCGGATTGATGCGGGTGTCGATCGGGCCGCCCATCAAAACCATCGAATGCGGCACGTGCGGATCGGCGTCGGCTTCCATGCGCGCGACGGCGGCGAGCACGGGCACCGACGGCTGGCACACGGCGATGACATGCACGTCGCCGCCGAGAAAATGCAGCATCGAAATTACGTAGTCGATGTAGTCGTCGAGATCGAAGGTTCCCTCGGACAATGGAACCATGCGCGCGTCGACCCACTCGGTGATGTAGACGTCGTGATTGGGCAGGAACCCTTCGACGGTGCCGCGCAACAGCGTCGCATAGTGGCCCGACATCGGCGCGACGATCAGCAGCTTGGGCTGCGGACGCCGCGGCACACGGTCGAACATGCGCTCGAAATGCAGGAGACGGCAGAACGGCCGTTCCCATACCGAGGAGATGTGGACGGGAACCCGCTCGGCGCCGATCAGGGTCGAGTTGATGTTCCAATCCGGCTTGCCGTAACGGCGGGTCGAGCGCTCGAACAGCTCGCAGGCGGCGGCGACCGTCTTGCCGAGCTCCGTGCGCGACCAGGGATTGGCGGGGTTCTTGAACAACAGCTTGCCGGCATCGGCAAAGGCGCGGGCCGGATTGAGCGAGGCGTGGCCCATCTCGTAGAACCAATAGGCCGGCCCCGCGTACATGGGACCAAGCCCGCCGATCGGGCCCAAGCCGTCCGGTGCGGCGGCTGCGCCGACGAATTCCCCAATAGCCATGCCCCCGGTCCCCGGAACCTTATTTTGCAGTGCAGCAGACTGTCTTTTTTCGGTCACGCGGTCAATCCTAGCGGCTAGTGATTGCAATCCCCTGAAGAAAGATGGGGATTTTCCACTGGAATATCAGGGGATGGGCTACTCGCCGGACTGCAAAAGCGACCCGATTCGGCGGGCGCTGCGGAGCAATGCCAGGAACACCGCTACCGCAATTGCGAAATAGCCGAGGTTGAGGGCGAACGCCGCCAGCATCAGGTCGGCGCGGAAGGTCTGCTCCAGCACCAGCGCCCGCATGCCCTCGAAAACGTACGTGGGCGGCAGCGCCCAGGCGACGTATTGCAGCCACTCCGGCAGCACCGACACCGGATAGTAGACGCAGGTCAGCGGCATCAGGATGAACATCACGGTCCAGGCCAGCGTCTCGGCGCCCATGCCGTTGCGCATGACCACGCCGGACACGACGATCCCGACCGACCAGCTGGTCAGGATGAGATTGGCGAAGAACGCCACCAGCGCGAAGCCGAAGCCGTAGAGATTGAAGCCGAAGAACACGATCGCGAGGATCGTCACCGGGACCATCCCGACCGCAAGCCGCACGATGCTCATCACCATCAGCGCGGCGACGAACTCGATCGGCCGCAGCGGGCTGAACATCAGGTTGGCGAGATTGCGCGACCACATCTCCTCGAGGAACGACACCGAGAAGCCGAGCTGGCCGCGGAACAGGATGTCCCACAGCAGCACGGCGCCGATGAACATGCCGGCGGCGCGGGCGAAGAAGCCGGAATTCTGCGCGATGTAGTACTGGAGGAATCCCCACACGAACAATTGCACCGCCGGCCAGTAGATCAGGTCGAGCACGCGCGACCACGACGAGCGCAGCAGATAGAGATAGCGCAGCACCATCGCGCCGACGCGCCGCGGCGAGATCGCCAGCGCCGAGGTCGAGGCCATGCTCATTGCGCGGCCTCGCGGGCGGCTTCGCCGCGCCCGCGCGCGACGTCGAGGAACACGTCTTCGAGATTGTCGCGGCCGTAGCGCGCCAAGAGCGCGCCGGGCGAGTCGTCGTCTTCGATCCGGCCGCGCTTCATGATGATGACGCGCTCGCACAGCCGCTCGACCTCCGCCATGTTGTGGGAAGCGAGCAGCACGGTGGCGTTCTGCTCGCCGCGATAGCGCTCGAGATGGCTGCGCACCCAGTCGGCGGTGTCGGGATCGAGCGAGGCGGTCGGCTCGTCGAGCAGCAGCACGTCCGGGCGGTTGATCAGCGCCTTCGCCAGCGAGACGCGCGTCTTCTGTCCGGCCGAGAGCTTGCCGGTCGGACGATCGAGCAGGTCGGAGAGCTCGAGCTCGGCCGCGATCGCGGCGATGCGCTCGCGCAGATCCGCGACCGCATAGAGCCGCCCGAACACGGTGAGGTTCTGCCGCACCGTCAGCCGGTTCGGCATGTCGACATAGGGGCTCTCGAAATTCATCCGCTCCAGCACGCGGTAGCGCTCGCGCGGCATCTCGGCTCCCATGACCCGCGCGTGGCCGGAGGTCGGCTCGATCAGCCCGAGGATCATCGCAATGGTGGTGGTCTTGCCGGCGCCGTTGCCGCCGAGCAGCCCGGTGACGGTGCCCGGCGTCAGCGCAAACGAGATGCCATCGACCGCGCGCGTGACCTTGCCGTTGGAGGTATAGACCTTGGTCAGGTTCTCGACTTCGATGGCGGGGATTTCAGGCACGCAAATCTCTGAAGATGGCCGGCGGATTCGAGAGCACATGTGGCGCGATGCGCCGGCCGCGGCAAGGGGGCGGGCGTTGCAAGGCGTCATTACGAGCCATAAGCGCGTTTACGCGCGTCTTCGACGCGCTATGGCGAAGCAATCCAGAAATGCGGCCGGGAACTGGATTGCTTTGCTTCGCTCCTCGCAATGACAGACCTAAATCGATATTGTTGGAAGGCAACGAGGCTCGCCATGGCGGTCGCCGACACCCGCGAGACCAACCGCTACCTGAGCGCCCGGCGCAATCCGGATTTCACCATCGATCAGGATTGGGCGTCGTATTCGCGCGCCGAGCATGACCGCTGGGACCGCCTGTTCCACCGCTCGCAGGCGGTGCTGCGCGAGCGCGCCTGCGACGAATTCCTGGCCGCGATGGATACGTTGCAGCTCTCCGAGGCCGGCATTCCCGACATGATGAAGCTCTCCGACCGGCTGGAGACGATCACCGGCTGGCGGGTCGTGCCTGTCGTCGAGCTGGTGCCCGACGATGTCTTCTTCAGTCATCTCGCCAACCGGCGGTTCCCGGCGGGCGCGTTCATCCGGCCGGAATCGCAGATGGACTATCTCGAGGAGCCGGACATCTTCCACGACGTGTTCGGCCACGTGCCTTTGCTGGCCAACCCGGTGTTCGCGGATTTCATGCAGGCCTACGGCAAAGGCGGGCAGCGCGCGCTCGACCTCGGCTGCCTGAAGAACCTCGCGCGGCTCTACTGGTACACGGTGGAGTTCGGGCTGATCCGCGCGCCCGAGGGTTTGCGCATCTTCGGCGCCGGCATCATGTCGTCGGTGACCGAAAGCGTATTCGCGCTGGAGGACGGCTCGCCGCACCGCGTGGCGTTCGACCTCGAACGCGTGATGCGCACCAACTACATCATCGACGATTTCCAGCAGACCTATTTCGTGATCGACAGTTTCCAGTCGCTGCTGGACGACTGCTATCGCGACTTCGGCCCGATCTATGAATGGATCGGCAAGGCGAGCGATATCGCGCCGGATCAGCTGGTTGACGGTGACAAAGTCGTGAACCGCGGCACGCTGGGTTATTTCAAGGATAAATCGCGCGAAGGCTGAACAGTCGGCAGTGTGACGGCAAGACGGTGCCGCGAGTCACCCTCCCCCTTGTGGGGAGGGTCGACCGACGAGCGAAGCGAGGCGGTCGGGGTGGGGGTCGCAGTTTGAGAATGAGGAATCGCCACGACCCACAACTTCTACCCCCACCCCGCTCGCTTTCGCGAGCGACCCTCCCCACAAGGGGGAGGGTGACCCGCGGCTCGATCTCGCTTCACGACAACGAGCGACATCATTTTGCGAGAGTACCTGGTTCTTAACGCAGCAAGATTAAGCGTAACGCACGACACCCCTCCTAATTCGCCGCGCGGCCATCGACCGCGCTTGTGACGCCCGCGCGAAACGCTAGATTTCGCCGCATGCCCGAAGATCTCCGCCAGGCCCTGGAGACCGGCCGCCACGTCCGCGTCGACACGCTGGTGCGGCTGCGCTGGATCGCCGTCATCGGCCAGACCATCGCCGTGCTGGTGGTGCACTTTGCACTCGACTTCACCTTGCCGCTCTACGCCTGCCTGGCGGTGATCGCGCTCGCCGCCTGGCTCAACGTGGCGCTGCGGGTGCGCTTCTCGGTGACGCAGCGGCTGCCGCCCGACCGCGCCGCCTGGCTATTCGCCTTCGACATCGCCGAGATCGGCGTGCTCTTGTTCCTCACCGGCGGCTTGCAGAACCCGTTCTCGTTCCTGCTGCTCGGGCCGGTGCTGCTGTCGGCGACCTCGCTGCCGCCGCGCATGATCGTGATCCTCGCCGTGTTCGCGGCGCTCTGCTCGAGCGTGCTCGCGTTCTACTACTATCCGCTGCCGTGGGACGCCGACGAGAAGCCCCTGCAGCTGCCGGCGGTCTACATCGCCGGCGTGTGGCTGGCGACGCTGCTCTCGCTCGGCTTCATCGGCGTGCACGCCTGGCAGCTGACCGAAGAAGCGCGCCAGCTCACCGACGCGCTCGCCGCCACCGAGCTGGTGCTCGCGCGCGAGCAACATCTCTCGCAGCTCGACGGCCTCGCCGCCGCCGCCGCGCATGAGCTCGGCACGCCGCTTGCCACGATTACCGTCATTGCGACCGAGCTCGAGCGCGCGATCGAGAAGGGCTCGCCGCTGGCGGACGATATCGTGCTGTTGCGCGAACAGGCCCAGCGCTGCCGGCAGATCCTCGGCAAGCTCACGGAACTGTCCGCCGACGCCGAGCCGTTCGACCGCATGCCGCTGTCGGCGCTGCTCGAAGAGGTGGTGGCGCCGCACCGGGATTTCGGCGTCGACATCAAGGTCGCGCTCACGCCGCATGACGCCGCCGAGCCGGTCGGCGGGCGCAATCCGGCGATCCTCTACGGTCTCGGCAATCTGGTCGAGAACGCGGTCGACTTCGCCGACGGCACCGTCGACATCGCCGCCGACTGGTCGAGCGAGGACGTGTTGGTGACGATCACCGACGACGGGCCGGGATTTGCCCCGGAGATCATGGACCGCATCGGCGATCCCTACGTCACCAGCCGGCGGCAGCGGCGGATGAACGTCGGCAGCGAGGGCGGCGGCGGACTCGGCCTCGGCTTCTTCATCGCCAAGACGCTGCTCGAACGGGCCGGCGCAACGCTGGAATTCGAGAACCGCGCCGCCCCGGCGCGCGGTGCCGTGGTGCGGGTGCGCTGGAGCCGGGGCGAATTCGAACAACTGCCGGCGCTTGCGTATTGATCGCGTGTTGCGCTGCATCAAGAGCCCGGGAACACGGCCATCGAAGTAAATGGACAAGAATTTACCTTGCCCCGCGGTTGTCACCCGCGCCGTGCCGTGAATATATAGAATTGAACGTGTGAAACGGCTGCGGCCGTTGCCTCTGGTCGCATTGGGAAGTCTTGAAACTTCTCGTCTCTGCATCCGGCGGCGCAGCGCTGGAGGCAATGTCATGGCAACGACCCTCGCCGAGAAAACGACAATGGCCGAGAAAACGAACGCCGACCGGAACGCCACAAGCGCGGGCGAACGCACGCTGCTGATCGTCGAGGACGACAAGTCGTTCCTGCAACGGCTGGCGCGGGCCATGGAAGGCCGCGGCTTCACCGTGATGACCGCCGAATCGGTCGCCGAAGGCCTGATCCAGCTCGAGACCTCCTCGCCCGCCTTCGCGGTGGTCGACATGCGGCTCGGCGACGGCAACGGCCTCGACGTGATCTCCGCGCTCAAGCGGCGCCGCCCCGACGCCCGCGCCATCATCCTCACCGGCTACGGCAACATCGCCACCGCGGTGACCGCGGTGAAGCTCGGCGCGCTCGACTATCTCGCCAAGCCGGTCGACGCCGACGACGTCGTGAACGCGCTCCTGGCACTTGAGGGAAAATCCGCCGAGCCGCCGGAAAATCCGATGTCGGCCGATCGCGTCCGCTGGGAGCACATCCAGCGCATCTACGAATTGTGCAACCGCAACGTCTCGGAGACCGCGCGGCGGCTGAACATGCACCGCCGCACGCTCCAGCGCATCCTGGCGAAGCGCGCGCCGAAGTAAGCCGGGCGGGCACCTCTCGCTTCTGCACCTGAGCGGGGCGGCAACCATGGTTGCCGCGTGGTGGCTGATGTTATGGTCGGCGCCAGTCAGAAGACCTGCGGGAGGGACACACCATGGGACGACTCGCCAAGGGACGACTCTTCGCCGCGCTGGCGCTTGTCGCCGCGCTGCACACGACCGCCGCCGCGCAGGCGCCATCCGCACAAACTCCATCCTCCTGGCCGAACAAGCCCGTTCGCATCATCGTGCCTGTGACGCCAGGCAGCGCGCTCGACATCACCGCGCGCGTCATCGCCGAACGGCTGTCGGCGCAGCTCGGCCAGACCTTCGTGGTCGAGAACCGCACCGGCGCCGGCGGCACCATCGGCGCCGCCTACGTCGCCAAGTCGGACCCGGACGGCTACACCATCCTCATTCATTCCGCGGCCGTGACCATCTTCCCGGCGACCTTCGCCAATCTGCCGTTCGACACCGCGCGCGACCTCGCGGCGGTGACGCCGGCGGTCAGCGTGCCCTTGGTGCTCGTGGTTTCGCCCACGCGGCACAAGTCGCTCAAGGACCTCGTGAGCGCAGCCAAGGCGAAGCCCGGCGCGATCAACTACGCCACCGTCGGCGCCGGCGCGGCCGCGCACATGACTGCCGAGCGGCTGCGGCTCTCGGCCGGCTTCGAGGCGCAGCAGATCCCGTTCCGCGGCGCGCCGGAGGCGCAGACCGAGGTGGTCGCCGGCCGCGTCGACTTCTTCTTCAGTCCGGTGCTGGCGGCGCTCCCGCTGATCAAGGCCGGCCAGCTTTCGGCGCTGGCGGTGAGCAGCGCGCGGCGTTCGACCTCGCTGCCGGACGTGCCGACGACGATCGAGGCCGGCTATCCGAACTCAGACTATGAATTCTGGCTCGGCTTCTTCCTGCCGGCCAAGACACCGCGCGACATCGTCGAGCGGCTCTATCAGGAAATCCGCAAGGCCAAGGACCATCCCGAGGTGAAGGCAAAGCTCGCCGCGTCCGGCGGCGAGCCGATGGACATGACGCCCGCCGAATTCCAGGACTACATCCGCAAGTCGGTGGCGATGAACCACGTGCTGGCGAAGGCCGCCGGCATCAAGCTGCAGTAAATGAGGTTGAGACAATGACGACCGCGATCCGCACCGCCAATCCTGCGACCATGGCCGCGCCCGGCGGCCATTACAGCCACGCGGTGGCGGGCGGTGGCTTCGTGTTCGTGTCGGGACAATTGCCGATTGCGCCGGACGGCACCAAGCTCAACGAGGCACCGTTCGCCGCGCAGGCGCGCCAGGTGCTCGACAATGTCGCGCATGCGCTCGCCGGCGCGGGCTCGGGCATCGACAAGCTCGTGCAGGTGCGCGTCTATGTCACCGACATCGCGTCCTGGCCGGAGTTCAACGCGATCTACGCACAATGGGCCGGCGCCGCGCGCCCCGCCCGCGCGGTGGTGCCGGTGCCGCAACTGCATTACGGATTCACGATCGAGGTGGAAGCGGTGGCGCTGGCTTGATGCGGCGCAGCCGGCCCCAACCGGCCTCATGCTGAGGAGCGTACGAAGTACGCGTCTCGAAGCATCGAGGCCGCCCCCATCCTTCGAAACGCCTGCTTTCGCGGGCCCTCATCAGTATGAGGACAGGTCAGCAGATCACTTCTTCTTCTCGGCCGCCATCGCCAGCGCCGCGGCCTCGATAATGTCCTTCGGCGCCTTAGCGATCGCTTCGCTGTAGCCCTGCACCGTTGCACCGCCCTCTGGCTCGAGATCGGCGGAGCGTTTGGCGGCGTCCGCCTGGAACGCAGGGTCCTGCACCAGCCTGTCGAACGCCGTGCGCAGCGCCGCGATACGGTCGGCAGGAACATTGGAAGGCGCAATCAGCGCGCGTCCGATCGCCGAGCCCGCGGAGATGAACTCAAGGATCTTCTTCCTGCGCGGGTCGTCGACCAGCTCCTGCATCAGCGGCACGTTGGGAAGGTCCTGCTCCCGCTTGAGGCCGCCTTGGATCACCGGGATCAGGCTGCCGTCCTTCAGGCCGGCTTGCTGCGTCGCGCGCCAGACGTGCCAGGAGCCCGAGAACATGTCGGCCTCAGCGCGATGGATCGCGAGCATGACCTCGGCCGAGCCGGGATAGCCGCAGACGATGTTGAACTTGAAGCCGCCGAGCTCCTTGAGCGCCGCCGGATACTGGTAGCTCTGAGAGTTGACGCCGGTACAGGCGACGACGACCGAAGTCTTGCGCATCGCATTGGGGGTTATCGCCGGCGCGCCCTTGCGGACGACGAAGGCGGCGTTGCTCGGCGCGAACGAGCCGATATAGGTCATCTCCTCGACCTTCCACTTGCCCTGCTCCGGTGTCAGCAATTGCGTGTGACCGATGGTTTCGGGAAACAGGCCCATGGCGGTGCCGTCGCGCGGCGCCAGCGCGTAGAACCAGCGCACCGCAGCGACCCCGCCGCCACCCGGCCGGTGCTGCACGATGACGTTCGGGTTGCCGGGGATGAAACGCGTCAGGTGGTCGGCGGCAAGCCGCGCATAGAGATCGTAGGAGCCGCCCGGCGGATGGCCGAGCACGATGGTGATGGTCTTGCCCTTGTAGAATTCTTCCGGTGACTGCGCGACGGCGGGCGACGCCGCACCGAGTCCGCAAGCGATGGCCAGCGTTGCAACAGCACGGCCCCCCGGCATGATGTTGATCTTGATCACGCTGTTCTCCTGTTACTCGAATTGTTGCGCGACGAAATTCGGCATGCGCAAAGGCGCCGGCAAAATGCCATTTGTGAGGCATCCTTATCGTTCGGGTCGTCCGGCAATCAACGGGGAGGTTTGACGCACCCGTGCAAGCCGCTGGGTGGTCGCACGATCCTGCCCGTCCCGTCCGCAGCGATCGCCGATCATGCTCTAGAGTTGGTTACCGCTCGAACTCACTGCCGTAGGGCCCTTCGGGATCGGCCAGCGCCGAGAGCCGCAGCGCCGCGGCGCGGGCGAAGGCCAGCGTCATGCTCCGGCGGGTCGCGGCATGCAGCCGGTGCTCCGGCGCCTCGCAGATGATCTCGGCGCCGAAGGCGTCGGCAACGATCAGGCCGGTGTCCTTCGGGAAGATGTCGCACGGCACTTCCAGCGTGGTCGCGAAGAACAGGCGGTCGCAGTGCAGCCGGTAGTCGATCCATTTCTGGTCGGCGCGGAAATCGGCGATCGACGACTTGATCTCGACGATCCAGATCTCGCCCGAGCCGCCGAGCGCCACGAGGTCGGCGCGGCGGCCCGACGCCAGCGGCAGTTCGCTCACCACCGACAGCCCGAACGAATGCAACAGCCGCGTCGTGCCGCGCGCGACCTTGAGCGCGGTCGGCGACTGGCGGCCATCAACGGGCAGCGATGCAGCAAGCGAAGCCAAGCTCATCGAATGCAGGATCCCTGGCAACGGGACAACAGTCGTCCGGTGAACGAAACGCACGCAACGGCCCCCATCGACTCTCACTTGTAAGCGTACTCGCGAGGCTCGCTCGGTCTGCTCCCTCTCCCCTCCGGGGAGAGGGAACGCACCGAGTTCGCCGCACTATCGTGACTCACACCAACTATTTTGCCGCATTGGCGCGTTCGGGGAAAGCCTTTGCCAAGGCCTCGCGCGACGCGCCGATCACGCCGCGCTCCGTGATCAGCCCCGTGACGAGCCGCGCCGGCGTCACGTCGAAGCCGTAGTTCGCGACCGCGGAACCGTCCGGCACGATCCGCACCGTCGCGATGCGGCCGTCGGCCGCCCGGCCGGCGATGGTCGCGACCTCGTCGGCGCTGCGCTGCTCGATCGGGATCTCGGCGACGCCGTCCGTCACCGTGAAGTCGATGGTCGGCGACGGCAGCGCCACATAGAACGGCACGTCGTTGTCCTTGGCCGCCAGCGCCTTCAGATACGTGCCGATCTTGTTGGCGACGTCGCCGTTGGCGGCGACCCGGTCGGCGCCGACGATCGCGATGTCGACCTCGCCGTGCTGCATCAGGTGACCGCCGGTGTTGTCGGGGATGACGGTGTGCGGCACGCCGTGCTGGCCGAGCTCCCAGGCCGTGAGCGAAGCGCCCTGGTTGCGCGGGCGGGTCTCATCGACCCAGACATGGAGCGGAATGCCGGCGTCGTGCGCGGTGTAGACCGGCGAAAGCGCGGTGCCGACGTCGACGGCCGCGAGCCAGCCGGCGTTGCAGTGCGTCAGCACGTTCACATGCTCGCCGGGCTTCTTGGTCGCGGCGATCTTCTCGATCAGCGCGAGGCCATGGCGGCCGATCGCGCGATTGATCGCGATGTCCTGTTCGCAGATGTCCGCCGCGCGGCGGTAGGCCGCCGCGACCCGCTCGTCTCGCGGGCGGTTGCGCACCGCCGCCATCATCTCGTCGAGCGCCCATTTCAGGTTGACGGCGGTCGGCCGCGTCGCGATCAGCGTCGCGTAGGCGCGCTCGAGCGATTCGTCGGAAGCGTCGGCCTTGAGCGCCAGGCAGACGCCGTAGGCCGCGGTCGCGCCGATCAGCGGCGCGCCGCGCACCTGCATGGTCACGATCGCGCGCGCCGCGTCCTGCAACGTTTCGAGCCGCACCGTGGCGAAGCGGTGCGGCAAGAGCGTCTGGTCGATGATGCCGACGGTCTTGCCGTCGTCCTCCAGCCAGATGCAGCGCCTGTGTTGTCCACCGACTTTCATGGCCGCACTCATATCGTGGTTTGCAGCGGGGCGCACGTGGGGCGGAGCGGCGCGACGACCCGTTCATGACCAGAAACGTGGACACCCATCCCCGTACGGAACCGCCTGCGCGAATGGGACGTTGATAGTCATATCAACCCGTCCCGAAAGGACATGCCATGACCCACAACCCCAGCGATCCCGACTATCGCCGCGAGCTCGTGCGCGAAGTCAACGAGGAAGGCATGAGCACCGCCGCTTGGGCCGGCATCGCCGTCGCCGTGATGCTGCTCGGCGGCATCGCGATGTACGCGTTCTCGAGCCGCGAGACCGCCACCACCGCATCGGTACCCGCCGTCGAGCGGAGCATCCCGCCCGCGACGACCGGTCAGGGTGGCGCACAATCGAGGATGCCCGCCGCGACAGAAAAGGCGGACTGACCAACCTCGCGTTGGTACCTCAGGGACCCCCGCACAGCGGGGGTCTTCTTTTTTGTGGCGTCACCGCGTCGTTTGTCATTGCGAGGAGCGAAGCGACGAAGCAATCCAGCCTCAGGCCGCATTTCTGGATTGCTTCGCCATAGCGCGTCGAAGACGCGCGTAAACGCGCTTACGGCTCGCAATGACGGCCTTCTAGGCTTGACATCTAGAACCAATACCGCCAGGCGAACGCGGCGGTGAGCGATGCGCCGATGATGACGAGCAGCCAGCGCGCCGCGTCATCAGGCAGCACGCGCGCGATCTGCGAGCCGGCGAGCGCGCCGAGCGGCACGCCGGCCATCATCACCAGCGCCTGCGGCCATGCCACCATGCCATTGAGCGCGAAGAACGCCGCCACCACCGCGCTGTTGACCCCGACGACGAGGTTCTTGGTGACATTGGCGGAGCGATAGTCGCCGCCGGTCCCGACCGAGATGACGCCGAGCACCAGCACGCCGAGTCCGGCGCCGAAATAGCCGCCATAGACCGACACCGGCAACAGCCACGCGACAATGGTGCCCCAATTGTGCGCGCCGTGGCCCCTCGCCTCGCCGCGCGCGCGCAGCCAGGCGCTGATCCGCGCCGAATACGCGAACAGCACGGTGGCAAATCCCAGCAGCAGCGGGACGAGCGCCGCGAAAATGCGCTCGGGCGTGACCATCAGCAGCGTCGCGCCGGCCAGCGCGCCAACGACTGAAGCCGCGACCATGCCGGCGAACGAGCGCCCGAGCGGCGGCAACTGCTTGCGGTCGTAGAAGCCGGAGAGAAGATTGCCGGGAACGAGCGCGACCAGGTTCGAGCAACTTGCGATCACCGGCGAGATGCCGGTCGCGAGCAGCGCCGGAAAGGTGATGATCGCGGCGCCGCCCGCCAGCGTCGAGATCGTGCCGCCGGCGATGCCGGCGAAGAACAGGAAGGCGATGTGGAGGGAGTCCATTTCTTATTGTTCTCGACTCCTCTCCATCGTCATGCCCGCGCTTGTCGCGGGCATCCACGCCTTTGGTCACTCAAAGAAACAAGACGTGGATGGCCGGGACAAGCCCGGCCATGACCGCGGTTGGGGGTCTGGTCAGAAAAACGCCTGGATGCCGGTCTGGGCGCGGCCGAGCACCAGTGCATGGATGTCGTGCGTGCCTTCGTAGGTGTTGACCGTTTCGAGATTGCAGAGCACGCGCATCACGTGGAATTCGTCGGAGATGCCGTTGCCGCCATGCATGTCGCGCGCGAGCCGCGCAATGTCGAGCGCCTTGCCGCAATTGTTGCGCTTCATCAGCGAGATCATCGAGGGCGCCGCCTTGCCCGCCTCCATCAGGCGGCCGAGCCGCAGCGCGCCGGCGAGGCCGAGCGCGATTTCCGTTTGCATGTCGGCGAGCTTCTTCTGGATGAGCTGGTTCGCCGCAAGCGGCCGCCCGAACTGCTTGCGGTCGAGCGTGTATTGCCGCGCCTGGTGCCAGCAGAATTCGGCCGCGCCCATGGCGCCCCACACGATGCCGTAGCGCGCATTGTTGAGGCAGCCGAACGGACCGGCGAGCCCCTGCGCATTCGGCAGCAGGTTCTCCTCCGGCACCACGGCGCCTTCGAGCACGATCTCGCCGGTGATCGAGGTGCGCAGCGAGAGCTTGCCTTCGATGGTCGGCGTCGAGAAGCCCTTGGTGCCGCGCTCGACCAGGAAGCCGCGGATCGTGCCGTCGAGCTTCGCCCACACCACCGCGACGTCGGCGACCGGCGCGTTCGAGATCCACATCTTGCTGCCGGTCAGCTTGTAGCCGCCCGAAACCTTCTCCGCGCGCGTCGCCATCGAGCCGGGATCGGAGCCGTGGTCGGGTTCGGTCAGCCCGAAGCAGCCGAGGATTTCGCCGGTGGCGAGCTTGGGGAGATATTTGCGGCGCTGCGCCTCGGTGCCGTAGGCGTAGATCGGGAACATCACCAGCGACGACTGCACCGACATCACCGAGCGGTAGCCGGAGTCGACGCGCTCGACCTCGCGCGTGATCAGGCCGTAGCAGACGTCGCCGAGGCCGGAGCCGCCGTATTCCTCGGGAATGGTGGCGCCGAGCAGCCCGAGATGGCCCATTTCGTTGACCACCTCGCGGTCGAACCGCTCCTCGCGATAAGCCGTGAGCACGCGCGGGAACAATTTCTCCTGCGCATAGGCGCGCGCGGTGTCGCGCACCATGCGCTCGTCCTCGGCGAGCTCGCCCTCGAGATCGAGCGGGTCCTGCCAGTCGAAGGCGGCGTCGGTCAGCGGCGCGGTCTTCTTCACGCGGGTGGGTCTCTGCGGGGTCGCGGTTTCGGCCATGCCCTAGTTATAGGAGGCTTACAGGCGGCGGAAAAGCGCCCCGCCGAGACCCCCATGATGCGCCGTTGCCGCTGGCCGCCCGTTCGGATATCTAGAGCGCCGATATCGAGAGCGCCAAGCACCCGTAGCTCAGCTGGATAGAGCGCTGCCCTCCGAAGGCAGGTGTCAAGCTGTTTCTAGCGTTGAAGGAGATCGGAACAAGGAGAGAAATCAAACACTTGTCAGCGCGACAACGAGGCTGTTTCAACCCGCACAATCTCGCGTAAGCACCGCGTAAGCAGTTTCGGTCGTGAGCAAGCGGAGTGAGGGATAGGTTAGCGTAGTGCCGCGAGACGCCTCATGGACGATCGCATCTGACGAGAGCATCTGTTCGATACCAGCCGAACTCCGTTGACCCTTCTGGGTCGGTCGGGCTAGGCACAATGGCGAAGCACCCGTAGCTCAGCTGGATAGAGCGCCACCCTCCGAAGGTGGAGGTCACACGTTCGAATCGTGTCGGGTGCGCCACGCCATTCTACGCCTCGGCCGTGCGCTCATGGTCCATGCGGTGATCCGAAAGCCGCCGCGCTCTGCAAGCGACGCGGTCTCATCGCCTCCAAGGACGACCTGACATTGCGGCGTCGCTTCGTTGAGTCCCCACCTGCTACGAGAAACCAAGGTGCAAGGGACGACCTTTCCGGATCGTGTTCTGCTCTATCGCAAGTGTCGGTGGTCGCGGGGGAAGCGCGATCAGCTCGGACAGCAGGATGCGGATCGGGTGAGCAGTGGAATCTCCGCCGATTTCTCGCCGGAAGAACATGACCGGAGCATCGTCAAAGGCTACCGCAGGCAACGTGGACCGCTAGGATAAATCGCTTCCACGGTTGTGATCATGCAAACTCCTCTCGCTGGAAGCTCCTGAAACGCAGGCCCGATGAGCACCTATCGCCTCGACAAGCTTTTTGCGGCGCGCTCCGTCGCTCTGATTGGAGGAAGCCCCCGCAAAGGCTCGCTCGGCGGGACCGTGCTTCGGCAATTGCGCGCAGCAGGTTTCTCGGGCGCGCTTCACGTCGTCAATCCCAATTATGCGGAGATCGGCGGTCTGCCGACGGTGAGCGACCTCGACCAGCTGGCGGATCCGCCCGATGTGGCGGTTGTCACGGCCCCTGCGCCGGCAGTGCCCGGAATATTGTGCGCCGCGGGAGCCAAAGGAACCGCGGTCGCCGTCGTGATCAGTAGCGGACTCGGACATGGCGTGGGGTCTTTGGCGGAGCAAGCGCACACCGCCGCGCGAGAGCACGGGTTGCGCGTGATCGGACCAAACGGGCTCGGCGTGATGGTGCCGAGCGCGAGACTCAACGCGAGCTTTGCAGCCCGGATGCCAGGTGCCGGCGACCTCGCCCTGATCTCGCAATCCGGGGCAGTTGCTGCTGGACTTGTCGAATGGGCCGCGAAGCGCTCCGTCGGTTTTTCCGCCGTGGTGTCGCTGGGCGATGCGCTCGACGTCGATTTCGGGGACCTGCTCGACTTCTTCGCGCTCGATCGTCACACGCGCGCAATCCTGCTTTATATCGAATCGATAACCGATGCTCGCAAGTTTATGTCGGCTGCTCGTGCCGCGGCAAGAACGAAGCCGGTCATCGTCATCAAATCTGGACGGCACGCGCCGGGGGCGCGGGCCGCTTCGACCCATACCGGAGCCCTGGCCGGTGCCGATGCAGTCTATGACGCGGCCTTTCGGCGGGCGGGACTGCTGCGGGTCTGGGATCTCGACGAGATGTTTGCAGCTACCGAATCCCTCGCCCGCCTGCGCCCGTTTCCCGGCAAGCGGCTAGCGATCCTGACCAACGGCGGCGGAGTGGGTGTTTTGGCAGTTGATCGCCTGATCGATCTGGGTGGCTCCTTGGCTGAGCTGTCGAGTGAAACTGAGGCCAGGCTGAATGCTGTGCTGCCGTCGGGATGGTCAAAGGCAAATCCGGTGGACATTGTCGGGGACGCCGACGGCAAGCGCTACGGCGAAGCCCTTGCGGCTTTGATGGAGGACTCGAAGAGCGACGCCGTGTTGGTGCTCAACGTACCAACGGCGCTGGCCTCTGCGGCTGAGGCAGCAGAGGCAGTCATCGAGGTCGTGACAAGCGAGCGGAAGCGCCGTGCCCGGCCCAAACCTGTGTTCGCGGTCTGGATCGGCGAAGATGCCGCAGCATCTGCCGCATTCGAGTCTGCCTCGGTTCCGCACTATGCCAGCGAAGCCGATGCGGTGCAGGGATTCATGCATCTGGTCCGCTATCGCGAAGCGTTTGAGGCGTTGATGGAAACGCCGCCGAGCTTGCCGGAGAACTTAGCTCCCGATGGGGGGACTGGCAGGGCGATCGTGGAGGGCGCGCTCGCGGAGGCGCGCACGTGGCTCGACCCGACCGAGGTTACCCGGCTCATGGCCGCGTATGACATTCCGATCGTTCCGGCCGTACTCGCCCGCGATCCGGACGCGGCGGAGGCCGCTGCCACACCGTTGCTGGAGAACGGTGGAGCGGTGGTCGTCAAGATTCTGTCGCCGGACATCGTTCACAAGTCAGAGGTCGATGGTGTTCGGCTTAACCTGACCAACGGCGCGGCGGTGCACGATACAACAACCGAGATCCTGGCACGCGTGAAGGCATTGAGGCCGGACGCACGCATCACCGGTGTCACGATCCATCCGATGATAGTCCAACCGAAGGCCCGCGAACTGATTGCCGGCGTCGCCGATGATGCGACCTTCGGGCCAGTTGTCGTCTTCGGCCGCGGCGGTACCGCAGTCGAGGTTATCAATGACAAAGCCCTCGCCCTTCCGCCGCTCGATCTGAAGCTCGCGCACGATCTGATTGCGCGCACGCGGGTCTCTCGCATTCTCGGCGCCTACCGCGACGTACCCGCGGCCGACCAGCACGCAGTCGCGCTCGCGCTGGTGAAGCTCGCCCAGCTCGTTGCCGATTTGCCGGAGGTGCGGGAGCTCGATCTCAACCCGTTGCTGGCCGATAAGGACGGCGTGATCGCCGTCGATGCGCGCGTCGCCGTGGCGCCAGTCGCCAAGTTGCGGCGCGGCGGTCATCCGCGCTTTGCCGTCCGGCCGTACCCGAAGGAATGGGAGCGGCATCTTGTGCTGAGGGACGGCACGGCGGTGTTCGTCCGGCCCGTGCGTCCGGAAGACGAGGAGCTGTTCCGTACCTTCTTTGCCGGAGTCAGTGATGAGGACCTTCGGCTGCGGTTCTTCGCGCCCGTCAAGGACTTCAGCCACGTCTTCGTCGCCCGCCTGACCCAGATCGACTACGCGCGAGCGATGACGTTTGTCGCAGTCGGACAGGCCAGCGGCGATATGCTGGGCGCGGTAGGGCTGTATGCGAGCCCCAACCATGACACCGCGGAATTCGCAATTCTCATACGGTCAAATCTGAAGGGACACGGACTCGGGTGGACTTTGATGCAGCTTATGCTTGAATATGCTCGCGCGGACGACCTGCGCACAGTCGAGGGTCAGGTGCTGCGCGAAAATACCACGATGCTCACCATGTGCCGGGAGCTCGGCTTCGAGATCACGTCGGACTCGGCAAGCCCAGAGATCTCCTTCGTCCGGCTCGCCTTGAATGCCGCAGCCTGAGCACACCCCGACGGTGCGGATTATATTTCCCGACGCGATGGCGCCTCTTGCAACAATCGCGCACGGCGGAAGCTCGACAAGGCGTTACTTGTTCAGGCGTTCAGTCGGCTGAGGGCTGCGCGGTTGCGCAAGACGACCCGACGCGAGGCTGGCAGCGCGATCACGGCGGCGTTCTCCAGCTGCGTCAGCGTGCGCGATACGGTCTCGATCGTCAGCCCGAGATAGTCGGCGATGTCCTGACGCGACATCGGAAGCTCAACCTCGTTGGTGGATTGAATGCGATCGGCCATTTCGAGCAGGAAGCTGGCTACGCGCTCCTGCGCGGTTTTTATGAGCAGCAGGATACGGTCCTGAACGCGCTCGAGTTCGCGGCTGGTCAGCGTCCAGAGTTGACGGGCGACACCATTGTCGCGCGCAGCGAGCGCGACCACTGCGCTGCGTTTGATGACCAGGACCTTCGCAACTGTGATCGCCTCGGCAGAGAACGTGTGTTCATCCCCGGTCTCGAGGCCGAAGATATCGCCGGGCAGGTAAAAGGCTCCGATCTGGCGCCGACCATCGCTCAGGACCTTGTACGTCCGCACTGTTCCGCTGACGACCTTGTAGAGATAGTCGGCGGGCTCCTTCTCGCCGTAGATTTCCTCGTTGCGCGCAAAGGACATGGGCGCGCCGATCAGCTCGATGGAGCTGGCCAGGGGGTCGGTGCGAACCGGAGGCTCGGTGCGCGCATTTCGGCCGCGGATGTGGCAGGAAGAACCGTTCCGGATCGTCATCTGGGTGAGCATGGTCCGCTTCCTCTAAGGATTTGATGCGGCTATTGGTACGGACGACACGACCGTGCGAAAATTCAGATAACGTCCCTAAGGGCTCTCCCGGAGGTGCCGAGCGATTGCTGTGGGGTAACCCTAGGGCATTGATCGAAAACAGGAATTTGCGGCCAGCGTATGGGGATGCCGATGGTGGACCAGCGGTCAAGTTGCCCCATTTCATGAGCAGCTTCCCGCGTAACCTTGCCGTGGGGACGCGTGCCCGCTCTCCTGGGCCTGCGCCTCGGTGCAATTAAGTGAAACTGGAATCTGCCCGAGTGTAGACCGTGACTGGGTCAGTCGCTCCCAGCCTTGTTATCGGCATGGAGTAACCTAAAGCCCCGAACCTGAAGCCCTTGGCGGTCAGCCAGCGAACTGAGGCGCACTGCGCGTGATGGATGACTCTGCTGACCCTGCGAGCACGGGAACATGCGTCATGTCGAGTGGGTCCGGTGCCTCTCTGGCGACACAGCCTGTAGAGGGCCTCGATCAACGTTTTTTCGAGGTCATGGATACCGCCCCGGTGATGATCTGGATGTCGGGGCCCGATAAGCTCTGCACATGGTTCAATCGTCCTTGGCTCAATTTCACAGGGCGCACGATGGACCAGGAGCGCGGCAACGGCTGGCTGGATGGAGTGCATTGCGAGGACTACGAACGCTGTCTGGAAATTTACCGCAGTTCGTTTGACGCGCGCCGCCCATTTCGCATGCAGTATCGGCTGCGCCGCCACGATGGCGAGTATCGATGGATCGACGACTCCGGTATTCCTCGCTATGCGGATAACGGAACCTTCCTCGGCTACATGGGCTCTGGCATTGACATCCATGAGGCTCGGCAGATTGAAGCTGAGCTCCTTCAGACAAAGGTGATGCTGGAATCGCAGATCGCCGAGCGCGCCATCCAAGAGGCGCACTTGCGCTCGATCCTCGCGACCGTTCCCGACGCCATGGTTGTCATTGACGAGCGTGGGGTCATCCAATCCTTCAGCGTGGCCGCGGAACGCCTATTCGGATACACCCCCGAGTATGTGATCGGAAAGAACGTCAAGATTCTCATGCCATCGCCCTACCGCGAGGACCACGACGGCTATCTTGAGCGTTACCTTCGCACCGGTGAACGCCGGATCATCGGGATTGGCCGCGTGGTGGTCGGGGAGCGTAAGGACGGTTCGACCTTTCCGATGGAGCTTGCCGTCGGAGAGATGAAGTCGAGCGACCGCCGGTTCTTCACCGGATTCATCCGGGACCTGACCGAGCGCCAGAAAACGGAGGCGCGCCTTCAAGAATTGCAATCGGAACTCGTCCACATCTCCCGGCTGACGGCAATGGGGGAAATGGCTTCAACGCTAGCCCATGAACTCAATCAGCCGTTATCGGCAATCGCCAATTACCACAAGGGATTGCGCCGCTTGCTCGAAAAGAGCTCCGACGAGCATGCGGCCATGATGCGCGATGCGATGGATCAAGCCGCCGAGCAGGCCTTGCGGGCAGGACAGATCATCCGCCGCCTGCGCGATTTCGTCTCCCGCGGCGAGAGCGAACGTCGGGTGGAAAACCTCGCAAAACTCATCGAGGAGGCGAGCGCCCTTGCTCTCGTCGGGGCCAAGGACCAGGGGATTCGCGTCACGTATCGTTTCGATCCGGCAATCGAACAGGTACTGGCCGATAGGGTCCAGATCCAACAGGTGCTGCTGAACCTGATGCGCAACGCGGTCGAGGCGATGCAGGACTCCGACAAGCGAGAGCTTGTTGTCTCGACCGCATCTGCCGCAGACAACATGATCGCGATCAGGGTAGCCGACACAGGCTCCGGTATTGCGCCGGAGATGGCCCCTCAGCTGTTCCAGCCGTTTGCCACCACCAAGCGGCACGGGATGGGGGTGGGCCTGTCTATCTCGCGCACCATCGTCGAGGCGCATGGCGGGCGGATCTGGGTGGAGCCCAATCCAGGCGGCGGCACAGTCTTTCACTTCACGCTAACCGCGATCAGCAAGGAGGAATTGGACGATGGCGTCTGACGCCGTTGTGCATGTGATCGATGACGACGATGCGGTCCGGCAATCACTCGAATTTCTATTGCGGACCGCGGAAGTCGAGGTCTGCACCTACGCCAGCGCGGCGGCGTTTCTGGACGTGCTGCCCACGCTCAGATCGGGTTGCATCATCACTGACGTGCGAATGCCCGACGTCAGTGGCATCGATCTGTTGCGGCGCATCCAGGCGCTTCAGATCATGATGCCGGTGATTGTGATCACCGGTCATGGCGACGTCCCTCTTGCCGTGGAAGCAATGAAGATTGGAGCGGCCGACTTTCTCGAGAAGCCGTTCGATGATGACGCTCTGCTCGCGTCGGTACGGTCGGCGCTCAATCAACAGGAGAGTGACAGTCAGCGCAATGCCGAACGCGCAGAGATCAATGACAGACTGGCCACGCTCTCGAACCGCGAACGCGATGTTCTCAACGGGCTGGTGGCTGGATTTCCGAACAAGACGATCGCATATGACCTCGGAATCAGCCCGCGGACGGTTGAGATCTATCGCGCCAATTTGATGACGAAGATGGAGGCAGCGAGCCTGTCCGACCTCGTTCGCATGGCCATGATCGCGGGCGTACTCGACAAGGCCTAGAAGCTGGATCGGGTGTTTGTGACCGGTCTGAGCCGCCGACAGGATTGGCCCTTCCAGGCGGCTTTTTGAGCTGCATCAAAGCGCCTCCTCTCCTTCCATGCTTTTTGAAGCCCTCGTCGGGGCGCCCCGCGACCGTCGTTGGCAGGCAAAAACCGTGGAAAATTGCTGCGAACTGGCATCACCGAGCTCTGTGATCGTCGTAGACGACGATCGAGCCGTACGTAATTCATTGAAATTTTCGCTGGAGATCGAAGGGTTTGCTGTTCGCACCTATGCTGACGGCAGCGAGTTGCTGAACGCGGATGCCCCACACGGCGCTTGCATCGTGATCGATCAAAACATGCCGGGTATGACCGGGCTGGAAGTACTCGCGAAGCTTCGGGATCGCGGAGTGTTGACGCCAGCGATACTCATTACCAGTCATCCGAATGCGGCGCTGAGCGAACGCGCCGCCAGCGTCGGCATACCGGTCGTCGAGAAGCCGTTTTTTGGCAGCGCCCTGCTTGAAGCAATTCGCGCGGCGGTTACTTACCAGGCCTCTGCGGCGAGTGGATGACTTACGTCCCCTCCTGCCAGGACGACAGGTAGGTGCCCTGCTCCGCGGTTAGCGTGTCGATCACGACGTCCATGGCTTGCAGCTTCAGGCGAGCGACTTCACTGTCAATTTCTGGTGGCACGTCGTGGACCGCCTTGGCGAGGTCGGCGTGACGGGCACGGATGTGCGCGACGCTGAGCGCCTGGTTGGCGAAGCTCATGTCCATGACCGCTGACGGATGGCCTTCGGCAGCCGCAAGATTGACGAGACGGCCTTCCGCCAGAAGGCGGACGTGTCGCCCGTCCTTGAGACGATATTCTTCGACCGACGGTCGCGGCTGGGTGCGCTCGACCGCCCGCTGCCGCAGCGCCGGCAAGTTGATCTCAACGTCAAAGTGGCCGGCATTGGCAATGACGGCGCCATCCTTGATGACGTCAAAATGCGGGTCATCGACAACGTTCTTATCGCCGGTCGCCGTGACAATGAAATGGGATTCTGGCGCGGCCACGGCCATTGGCATGACGTGGAACCCGTCCATGAGCGCCTCCAGCGCCCGCACGGGGTCGACTTCCGTGACGATCACGCGCGCTCCTAAGCCGCGGGCGCGCATCGCAATGCCCCGCCCACACCAGCCGTAGCCGGCGACCGTCACGGTCTTACCCGCCATGAGAAAATTGGTGGCCCGGATCAAGCCATCGAGAGTGCTCTGTCCGGTGCCGTAGCGGTTGTCGAACAGGTGCTTCGTCATCGCGTCGTTGACCGCAATGATCGGATAGCGCAGCGCTCCGGCGCGCGCCATGGCGCGAAGACGCAGGACACCGGTCGTTGTCTCCTCCGTCCCGCCAAGGACTCCGTCGAGGAGGTGATGCCGGTGCTTGTGCAGTTCGCTCACGAGGTCCGCGCCATCATCGAGTGTAATTTGCGGCCGGTGGTCGAGCGCGGCGTTTAGATGGCGGTAATAGTCGTCATGAGTTTCACCGCGGCGAGCGAACACTGAAATCCCGTGATGGACCAATGCCGCCGCGACATCGTCCTGGGTGCTCAGGGGATTGCTGGCGCAAAGTACCAGGTCGGCTCCTCCGGCGATCAGCACGCGGGCGAGATTTGCCGTCTCGGTGGTCACATGTAAGCATGCACTGATACGTGTATCACGGAGCGGTTTGTGACGCGTGAAGCGTTCAATCAGCGCGTGGACAACGGGCATTTCCGACAACGCCCAATCGATGCGTTTGCGGCCGGCCTCCGCCAGCGCCAAATCGCTAACGTCGAATTTTTGTGCGCTCATGACCACAGCAGAAGCTGGCGGTGCTTCTCCATTCTGCCAAACGACTTCCCTTTTCCGCGTGGGCCTTTCGGTCAATCTGCGCACGCCTTACGGTTGGCTTTGACCCATTGGCGGGCGACCCCACGAAATCGAGTCAGTATCGCACGGAGCGGCCGTTCCGATGTTTGATTGAAATCAAAGAAGGAACCACCAGTGGGCGAAAGAATGAATTAATCGACCCGGGAGAGTTGGTGACGTGAAAGCCCGCGATGTCATGGTGACGAATGTCATAACCGTCGACGCCGACACCGGCGTGCAGGATGCCGCCCGGGTCTTACTCGCCAGTCACATCAGCGCGGTACCAGTCATTGGAGATCGAGGTGAGCTGGTGGGCATTGTGAGCGAGGGCGATCTGATGCGGCGCGCCGAGACGGAGACCGAACGGCGGCGATCGTGGTGGCTCGATCTGCTAGCCGCGACGGATACCCTTGCAGCTGAATTCACGAAGGCTCACGGTCGGAAGGTGTCGGACGTCATGACTCGCGATGTCGTGACGGTAGGACCGGATACGCCACTCGGCGAGATTGCCGAGCTCCTCGAGAAGCACCTGATCAAGCGTGTCCCCATCGTCGAAAACGGAAAGGTCGTCGGCATGGTGAGCCGCGCGAATATCCTCCAGGCATTCGCGAGTCTTCCAAGCAGGATCGATTCGACCACGAGTCTCGATGATCTTAAGGTCCGCGAGAGGGTGGTGGCGCGTCTGCAAGGCCAGAAGTGGGCCGAGCCCTGGCCGCTCAACGTTATCGTGCATGAAGGAACGGTCGAGCTCTGGGGCATGGTCGATTCAGACGCCGTGAGAAGAGCAATCGGCGTCGCAGTGGAAGAAACAGAGGGCGTCCGCGCCGTGCGTAACAATCTGGTTGTCCGTCCAATTCTCACCTATGATCATTAGACGTTGGACGCCCAGTTGCTCTGGGCTCGCGTAAACACACTTCCACTGGATTAGATGCTCGTCGAGAACTGATACCTTGTTCACGGAATTCTTGTGTACCAGACAGCATAGTGGCGGCACGGTGCCGTTTCAGCTGCCTCGGCCTGTATCAAGTCAATGCGGCGACTTTGGACCACCGTAACAGCGATGCGGGTATGGCGCGGGCTGCAGACGCGTGCCGTGAGTACTGGCCCATGCCCCGTTTCGGCCGTCGGCAAAGGGAGTCGCCTGGCTCTTTTTCAGCAATTCCATGCGATTGAGCCAGTCGGTGCCGTTCATTCCGGCGAACGCCGGGGCAGCACCCGCCACTGTCAGAGCAATTGCAAGCGCTATGAGGGTGTTGGATCCCGGCATGTTGTCCTTCTATAGTCGCAGCATGCAGCGTGACACACATACCTGGTGGCCTCTGACTTTGTTTGACGTACATTAACCGATTTCGAAAATAACAATCGCGCACATTGCCAGATCAGTTGGGCAGTTCGGATGGTAAAGACTCCGGTACCGCCTGATCGTGAGTTTGGCTGGCTAGAGCCTGCGGTTGATCAGCGGTCGACGGCAGACTGGTCAACGAGCGCGAGACCGTCGCCTTCTTCTGCGGGAGGAAGGGGCAGCGAGCAGAGCCGCGGCCTCAGCCGTGCTCATGGGGATGTCTGCGGGCTCTGATGGCCGCCTGCGTCGTGGCTTGATGAGCCGAGGATGTTGGATGCGAGTCTGCAACAGCTTCCAAGCCCTCCGCTTTTTGATTTTGGACGAGGAGCTGCGGCAAACCCACGCTTGCCGTGATACCGGCCAAGACGACAACGGCGGTGACGGTAAACGCCGCGCCGGGCAGAAGCGGGACGTCGAACAACAAGCCGCCAGCCGCTGAGCCAAGCGCCTGTCCGAGGCTCGTCGCCGCGGTCACGCGGCCAAGATCGGCGCCTTGTGTCTCTCCGGCACCCAACGATACCCAATAGGTGACAATCGGCGACAGGATGCCGGCGCTCGCCGCGACCAAAGCCACGGCGATGCTCATCGTGATTGAGGTGCTGGTGAACGGAACCGCGACAAGGCCGATCGCCAGAATCGCCAATCCAGGCGTGAGGAACCAGCGCGTCCGTTCAGGCCTGATGAGCGGCGAAAACACCAGCGCCTGAACGACGAACATCACGAGACTGCACTCGGCGAACATCATGCCGATCTGAGAGGCATCCATGCCAAGGATTTGCTTGCCGCGCAACGACAGTCCGACTTCGAACGCGCCGATAGCCACGGCGGTCACGAATGCAATACTCCATAAACGCAGCATGACCGCTCGGTCGACTTGTTTCTCAGCCGCTGGTGTTTGGTGCCCCTCTCGTTGCACCGCGCGGGGGACGAGACCCCAGATCATCAAAGCGGCCAGAAGCGCGAGGCCGGAGGTCGCGACGAAGGGTGCGGAAAATGCTCGCTCGGCGGCGCTGGCAAAGAGCTCGCGGGACAGCCGCACGACGAGGCCACCCAGCAGGGGGCCGACGAAGAAGCCGGCCGTGCCCGCAATGCTGATCAGTGCAAAACGTCGAGCCCGCCATTCTTTCGAGGGGGCGTGATCACCGATGAGGGCATAGGCCACCGGTGTAATCGCTGCTGCGAACATGCCGTCGAGGAATCGACCCAAATAGAGCAGCGC
The DNA here is from genome assembly GCA_019745775.1 of Xanthobacteraceae bacterium. Lineage (GTDB taxonomy): Bacteria > Pseudomonadota > Alphaproteobacteria > Rhizobiales > Xanthobacteraceae > VAZQ01. The sequence goes on from JAIESR010000063.1 coordinate 94,215, forward strand.
GAGGCTTTCGACGAGAGCGAACAGGGCCACTGTGGTGGCAAACCCTGTGAGCCCCAGCAAGATCACTGGGCGGCGCCCCCACCGGTCCGAAGCCATGCCCCAGAGCGGCGCGAACAGAAAGATGGCAAGGATGTAGGTCCCGGTCAGCAGGCCGGTATGCCACGACAGGCTCGTAGCATCCGTCGTACCGGCGAGCCGCTCTATCAGGAACGGCAGGATGGGCAATACGATGCCATAGCCAACGGTGATCGCGAACATCGCGAGCAGCAGGGCAGAGAGCCCGACCCAGGACAGCGGCTGCAAATTGAACCTCCCCCAGTCAGGCGGTCGCCTGGGCCGGACGCAACGCCGGCTGATGCGTGCTCCGCCGCGTAATGCCAGCGAGGTTGGTGCGCTTGAGCATGAGCGCGTTGATCGCAACCAGAGCCGAGCTTCCCGACATGGCCAGCGCGGCAATCTCGGGGCTGAGCAGAAACGGATAGAAGACGCCGGCAGCGAGCGGAAAGGCGATGACGTTGTAGCCGACAGCCCACCACAGATTCTGGTGCATCTTACGCAACGTCGCACGGGAAAGCTCGACGGCACCGACGACGTCATACGGATCGCTCTTCATCAGCACCACATCAGCGCTCTCGATCGCGACGTCTGTCCCGGCACCGATGGCGAAGCCGACGTCTGCCTGCGTGAGCGCCGGCGCGTCATTGACGCCGTCGCCGACCATTCCGACCTTCTTGCCCTGCGCCTGTAGTTCCTTGACCTTGCTGGCCTTCTGACCCGGCAGGACATCGGCGAGCACGATGTCGAGGCCGAGGTCGCGCGCGATGCGTTCGGCCGTGCCGGCGTTGTCGCCGGTCAGCATGGCGACCTGAACGCCTCGTTCGCGCAGTTTGGCGACGGTGGCCTTTGCGGTCGGCCGCGGTGCGTCGGCAATGGCAATCAAGCCGATCAGCTTGCTGGCCCTCGCCACGTGAACCACGGTGCGGCCGGCGCCTTGCAGCCGCTGGGCTTCTGCTGCGAGTTCGCCGAGATCAAACTTCTGGGCGTCCATCAGTCGACGATTTCCCAAAAATACGCGCTCTCCATCGATCTCCGCTCGTGCCCCCATGCCCTCGATGTTCTCGAAGCCCCTCTGCTTGGGAACGGCAAGGCCCTGCGCACGTCGCACGATGGCCTGCGCCAGGGGGTGATCGGAACCCTGCTCAACGGACGCAGCACTGGTCAGCACAGCGTCTACCGTCGTGCCTTTGGCGGTGACAACGTCGACGACTTCCGGCTGACCGACGGTGAGCGTGCCGGTCTTGTCAAAGATGATGACGTCGAGCTTGGTCGCATCCTCCAAGGCCGCGGCGTTCTTGAACAAGATGCCATTCATGGCGCCGAGACCGGTGCCCACCATGATCGCCATCGGGGTTGCGAGCCCAAGCGCGTCCGGACAGGCAATCACGAAGACTGTAATCGTGAGCGTCATGGCGAACAGCAAGGGCTGGCCGATCCACCAAAACCAGACGGTAAAGGTCATGAGACCAATGACGATGGCGGCGAGGACAAGCCACTGCGAGGCGCGGTCGGCCAGCAACTGAGCCGGCGCCTTGGAGTTCTGCGCCTCCTGCACCAGCTTGACGATCTGCGCCAATGCGGTGTCCGCTCCAACCTTGGTGGCGGTGTAACGGAAAGTGCCGCTCTTGTTGATCGTCGCCCCAATCACGCTGTCCCCGGGCTTCTTGCTGACCGGCATCGATTCCCCCGTCAGCATCGACTCGTCCACCAGTGAACTGCCTTCCGTCACGGTTCCGTCGACCGGAATCTTGTTGCCCGGCCGGATCACCACGGTGTCGTTTACCAGGACCTCGGCCGTCGGTATCTCCACCTCGCGACCGTCCCGCAACACGGTCGCCATCGGCGGTGCCAGATCCAGCAAGGCCCGGATCGCTTCCGACGCGCCTGCTCGCGCCCGCATCTCGAGCCAGTGGCCGAGCAAAATGAAAACCAGAAGCACGGCGGATGCCTCGTAGAACTGCTCGCCCTTGAAAAAGAAGGTGGCGCCGATGCTGAACAGGTAGCCCGTCCCGACGCTGAGGAGGACCAGCACCGCCATATTGAGGATTCCGTTTCGAAGCGCCCGAACGGCGGCAACGACGAAGGGCCAGGATGGATAGAGGATCGCCGCGGTGGCGAAAAAGAACAGCCAAAGGTCGAGCTCCAGCCCGAACGGTGGCGCCGGCGGGGTAAACATGTTGCCCATTGGCGAGTAGATGAAGATCGGCACCGTGAAGATCAGGCTGATCCAGAAGCGGTTGCGCATGTCGCGCACCATCGCCTGCATGTCCATGCCGGCACCGTGGCCCATCTCATGAGCCGTGTCGTGTGACATCGGCATGGCGGGTGCTGCCGCAGCCGACACTCCGGCCAGCGCGTGCCCGGGATGCGGTTCGCACACATGCTTGGGCAGGACCTGGCCGGTGCAGTGGAAGCCGCACTCGTTGATCTTGTCCTTGAGCGCCGCGACGTTCGTGACGGTCTCGTCATACTCGACCGTCGCGCTACTGGAGGCGGTGCTGGCGGTTGCCCGTCGAACCCCGGGTATGCGGCCGAGCTGCTTCTCGACCCCCTGGTAGTCGAGCATGGACAGCATGCCGCCCACATCAAGAGTGGCTGTTTTCATGCCCTTGTTCCTCTTATAAGAGCCGGCCGACCTTGCTGCTTTCACCTTCGCCCGGCGCTGTGGCTCGTTAGGTTGCCGGGGGGCTGTCCTTGGTCCCGCAGCAACAGGACGACTTGGCGGGCTTGGATGGCTCCGCGGGTGCGTGATGGTCGTGATCGACACGGTTTGAGGTGTCGGTCTGCGATTCCACCGCAGCCTCACCGCCGCAGCATCCATGCTTGGGGGTGTGAGCGGTGGTGCTCGGACGCTTCGGATCGGTCGTGGTCTTGACAGTCATGAATCTACTCCTCTTTGGTCATCGATGCGCGCGGAATTGCGGGCACGAAACCGTCAAATTCCCATTATTCACGATTGTCGATCGGGCTCTTTAATCCATATCAATTCGACGTCGATTGAAGCACCAGCTCAGCAAAGCAGCACGCGGGTCGATAGGCAACGCGTAGGGGACCGCGGGGCCGCATCGTGGCTAGCAGGTATCACGGATCTGGCGCGACCTAACGGTCGCGCTTCGGCCGGGTCCGTTCGTACTCGTCAGCGGGTCTGTGAGTTACGGGTCGCACGATCCTCTGCCTTCTTGGCATAACGGTCGGGAGCTGCCCGGAATTTCTCCTGGCACGATCTTGAGCAGAAATAATAGGTCTGCCCTTTCCAGACCTCGCGTGCCGCAGCCTGTTCGCTCTCGATCGTCATGCCGCAGACCGGATTGGTACTTGCATCTCGGTCACTCCTCTTAGTGGAACACCATGCCTTCGATATGGAACCCGCCGTCGACATGCAGCACCTCGCCCGTGACAGCTGTGGTGTAGTCGCTGGCGAGCAAGAGGGCCGTGCGGCCGACTTCGCAAGACTCCACCGTGCGCCGGAGCGGCGCTTTGCTGACCGACTCGTTGAGAAGCTCGTCAAAATGCGCGATCCCAGACGCCGCACGCGTCGCAACGGCGCCGGCGGAGATCGCATTGACGCGGATCCCCTTGGGACCGAGTTCGTGGGCAAGGTAGCGCACGGACGCCTCCAACGCCGCTTTGACCGGGCCCATCACGTTGT
>JAIESR010000001.1 GCA_019745775.1 Xanthobacteraceae bacterium
CTCGGTTGCGCGGCTGCGGGCGGCGTCTGCTTCGGCCGCGCCACCGGCTTCGGCCGCGGACGCTTGGGTGCCGCCTCGGATTTCGGCGGCGTCGTTTCGCGCGGTGCGCCGACCACGCTGTCGGGCGTGATCACTTTTGGCGTCTCTTTCGGTACCGGTGCGCTGGGCACGGGGGCGGCATTGGGGATGGAGCCCGGCGGGATCGGTGGCGCTTCGCGCTGGGCATAGGCGATCGTGGATGCCGCGAGCGTGGCCGCGCCAAGCGCGATGCCGGTCGCGGCCGCCTTCAGCAGCGCATGATGCCGCGCGCGGATCATTCGACGGCCTCCGGCAGCGAGAGACGAAACGCCGCGTCCTTGAGCGCGGCCGCGAGCCCGCGCGGATCGTCGAACACATAGGGACCCACCGCGACGAAATCGGCACCCGCCGCCGCGAGCGGCGCGATCTCGTCCAGCGTCGCCGCGAAGCCGACGCACGGAATCTCGAACACCTCGGCCCACCATTCCACGCGCTCGACGATGGCGTCGAAGGAGGGGCGGTGGCCGGCCGCGTCCGGCTCGCCGAACATCACGTAGTCGGCGCCGGACTCGGCCGCGAGCATCGCGTCGTGGCGCGTCGCGAGGCCGCCGCAGCCCGCGATCCGCTCCGGCTTGAGCGAGCCCACCGCGGCAACGAATTCGTCGATATGGGCGAGATGCGCGCCGTCGGCGCCCGCGCGCGCGACCAGGTCGGGGCGTCCTTCGAGGACGAGGGCCGCGCCGGCGCTCTGCACGGCGGGAGCGAGCGCCTTGAGCCCATTGAGCAGCGCCCGCTCGTCGTCGTCGGTCACGGGCAGCAGCACGGCGGCCACCTCGGTGGCGCCGAGCGCCGGGGCCAGCACTTCCGCCAGCCGCGCCAGGTCGCCGGTCGGCGGAGCGACGAGATAGAGGCGCGGCGGCTCGGGTGGTTGGGACTTGCTCGCCATGGCGTGTCGATTGCCCCCGCAATCGGGCGGTTTGGGGGCGTTTGTAAAGGAGCAACCCTACGAGAGGGTAAAGGCGGGGGACTGCTGCCTGGGCCAGCCCAGGGGGGCAAACCCCGAGGCCGTCATTGCGTGCGAAGCGAAGCAATCCAGAAAGTGGCCGGGAACTGGATTGCTTCGTCGCTTCGCTCCTCGCAATGACGGACAAACCGATGAAGCGACCCCTTCTTTGGCCTAAATCGTCCCCGCCAGCCCCAGGCTCTTCACCAGCCCGCCCCACTTGTCGATCTCGGACTTGATGTAGGCTTGCGTCTCCGCGATCGGCGGCGGCGGGTAGGGGATGAGGCCGAGGCTCGACATGCGGGTCTGGAGCTCCGGCGTGGCGATGATGCGCGACATCTCCGCGTGCAGCTTGTCGACGATGTCCTTCGGCGTTCCCGCGCGTGCAAACAGCATGTGCCAGGACACCGCCTCGAAATCGGGGATGCCGGAGGCCTCGGCAAATGGCGGCACGTCGGGCAGCGTGCCGAGCCGCGTGGTCGAGGTGACCGCGAGCGCGCGCAGCTTCCCGCCGCGGATCAGCTCCAGCGACGCGGCCGCTTCCGCAAACGTGAGCTGCACATGGCCGGCGGCGACGTCCTGGATCGCCTGCGGGCTGATCTTGTAGGGCACGTGCGTCATCTGCACGCCGAAGCGCTGGTTGATGTACTCGCCGGAGAGATGCGGCGCGCCGCCGATCGAGGTCGAGCTGAACGCGACCTTGCCGGGATTCGCTTTCGCGTAGGCGATGAGGTCGGGCACCGACTTGATCGGCAGGTCCGGGTTGACCACCAGCACGAACGGCGACTTGAGATAATGCGAGAGCGGCACGAAGTCGGTGTTCGGATCGTAGGGCGGCTTCTTGAACATGGTGGGACGGATCGCCATCGCCGAGCTGGTCGCGGCGAGCAGCGTGTAGCCGTCGGCCGGCGCCTTGAGCGCGCCGTCGACCGCGGCGAGGCCGGCATTGCCGGGACGGTTCTCGATGATGACCGGGCGGCCGAGCGTTTGCGACAGCTTGTCGGCATAGCTGCGCACGACGATGTCCATGCCGGTGCCGGCGGCGAGCGCGACCACGATGGTGATCGGGCGCGACGGGTAGGGCTGCGCCTGCGCGGGCGTGAACGGCGCGGACGCCGCGCATGCCAGCAGCGCCGTCATGGCCAGCCTCGCGGGTGTCCGGATCATGCGCTTTCTCCCCTCGGCCGTTGCCGCCGCTTTTGATAGTTGGTGCCTGTCACTATACCGGCCGGGCCACAACGCGCCATGCGGCGCCTTTACATAACTTTACGTGGCGGAGACGCCGCCGAAACAGCGCGCCCTCATGTTGCAGTCATCGGGCCGAGCCGCCCGGATGCCATTGAAGGAGCCGCCCCATGACAACGCCCCACTCGTCAACGCCCCACGCGTCAACGCCCCATTCGCCAAACCACAATCCGACCGTTGAAATCCTGCCGCCCGAGCGGCCCCGCCGTCTGCGCCGCGCGCTGTTCGTGACCGCGATCGCGGCCGCCGCCGGCCTGACCGGCGCGTTCGCCAACAGCGCCTTCAGCCAGGGTTTCGGCCCCGGCTTCGGCCCGCCATGGCGCGCCGGTTCGTCCTGGAGCCAGCCGTTCGATCCCGCCGCCGTCGAGGACCGCGCCGACCGGATGGTGCGCCACCTGTCGATCGAGGTCGACGCGACGCCGGAGCAGCAGGAGCGCCTGCGCGGCATCGTCCGCTCGGCGGTGCGCGATCTCATGCCGCTGTGTGAAAGGGCGATGAATTCGCGCCAGCGCGCTCGTGAATTGCTGACGCAGACCACCATCGACCGCTCAGCGATCGAAGCGCTGCGCGCCGAACAGATGGCGCTTGCCGATCAGGCCACCCGCCGCTTCACCCAGGCGCTGGGCGACGCCGCCAGCGTGCTGAACCCGGAGCAGCGGAGGAAGCTCGCCGAACGCATGGACCGCTTCCGCACGTTCCACCGCGGCTGGCATCGCGGCTAGAGCGTGATGAGTTTAGGCCGAAGCGGTTGCCGCAACGGCAGCGCGCTCCCTCCCCTTGAAAAGGGGAGGGCAGGGGTGGGGATCTTGTGCGCCCCCGACGGACCCCCACCCCAACCCTCCCCCTTGCAGGGGGAGGGAGCGCACCGAGGTCGCCGCGGGCTCTGCATCCATCTTGTTGGAACATGCTCTACAATGCCGTGGTGACCGACCGCATCCTGCTGATCGAAGATGACCCGGGCCTCGCCGAGATGGTGAAGAGCTATCTCGGCGAGGCCGGATTCCGCGTGAGCATCGCCGCCCGTGGCGAGGCCGGGATCGCGATGTCGGCGCGCGAGCCGTTCGATTCGATCATCCTCGACCTGATGCTGCCGGACATGGACGGGCTCGAGGTCTGCCGCCGCATCCGCGCGCGGGCGCCGATCCCGATCCTGATGCTGACCGCGCGCGGCGACGCCATGGACCGCATCATCGGTCTCGAGCTCGGCGCCGACGACTATCTGCCGAAGCCATTTGAGCCACGAGAACTTCTCGCGCGGCTGCGGGCGATCCTGCGGCGCGCCAAGGGCGACGACAAGAGGGACGTGCTCCGCTTCGGCCGGCTCGAGATCGACACCGGCGCCCGCAGCGTGCGCCTCGACGGCGAGGATCGCGCGCTGACCGGCCATCAGTTCGCGCTGCTGCTGGCGCTCGCGCAGCATGCCGGGCGGGTGCTGTCGCGCGACGTGATCATGGACCTGCTCAAGAACGAGCGGCTGGAAGCCTTCGACCGCTCGATCGACGTCCACATCTCGCGCATCCGCGCCGCGATCGAGGACGACCCGAAAAACCCGAAGCGCGTCATCACCGTGCGCGGCGCCGGCTATGTCTTCGCCAAGGCGCAGGACTGATCACACGATGCGCCGCCTCTATCAGAAGATCTATCTGACGATCGTCGCCAGCCTCGTGCTCGTCGTGCTGGCCGCCGGTGCGGTCTGGCGCATGGGTGCCGAGAATTCGGTGGCGGCGCAAGGCCTGGAGATGGCGGGTGAACTAGTCGCCAGCGCCTTGCCGGCCGCGACCGTGGCGCGCGAGGTGCAGCAGGTTGCGATCGACCGGCTGGCGCAGCGCCTCGGCACCGACGTCGCCCTGTTCGACCAGAACCGCGAGCCGATCGCCGCCGTCGGCCGGCTCCTGCCGCGGCCGACGCGCGGCGGCTGGACGGGCGGCGGGCTCGGTCCGGCCTGGAGCGTGCAGTTGCCGGATGGCCGCTGGTTCGTCGTGCGTGCGCCCATGCGTCATCGTGCGCCGTTCGTCGGGCTCTTGTTCCTGCTCGGCAGCATCGCGCTCGCGGTCGCGGTCGCCGCATATCCGGTGGTGCGCGGGCTGACGCGCCGGCTCGAGCGCCTGCAAACCGGGGTCGAGACGCTCGGCGCCGGCAATCTCGCCACCCGCGTGAAGGTCGAGGGTCGCGACGAGGTCGCGCGGCTCGCCGATGCCTTCAACCGCTCGGCCGCGCGCATCGAGGAGCTGGTCAATGCGCACCGCCTGCTTTTGGCGCACGCGTCGCACGAGCTTCGCACGCCGCTGTCGCGGCTGCGGCTCGCCACCGAGCTTTACGGCAAGACCGGGGAGATGAAATACAAGGAGCAGATCGAGCGCGACATCGTCGAGCTCGATGCGCTGGTCGACGAAATCCTGCTCTCAAGCCGGCTGAGCGCGAACCCAGCCTTGCAGACGGTCGAGGACGTCGACCTGCTGGCGATCGCGGCGGAAGAGTGCGCGCGCGTCGACGGCTGCAGTTTGGACGGCACGCCGGCGCTGGTGAGGGGCGACGCGCGACTGCTGCGCCGGCTCGTGCGCAATCTCCTGGAGAATGCGCAGAAGCACGGCAAGCCGCCGATCGCGATCGAGCTGAGGCGGGAGGGAGGCAGCTTCGTCCTCGATGTGATCGACGCCGGGCCGGGCATTCCGGAGGCCGAGCGCGAGCGCGTGTTCACGCCGTTCCATCGCCTCAACGACGACAGCGCCGGCACCGGGCTCGGGCTCTCGCTGGTGCGCCAGATCGCGCGGCTGCATAGCGGCGACGCCGTGGTCGCGCGGCGGCCGTCGCGGCCGAGCTGCTTCCGGGTGACGCTGCCGGCGAGCTAAAGCCGTTCCCAATTGAAACGGGTCTTTCCCCGCTCATTCCCGCGCACGCGGGAATCCAGTCTTGAGCTAACCTGGGTCCCCGCTTTCGCGGGGACGAGCGGGAGAGAGCGAGTCAACTTAGCGGGGGAATGCTCTGGATCTTACTGTCGCGAGGGGCTCTGTCCCGGCGACGGCGCCCGCCTTCGCCACACCCGTAGGTCGGCCATGACCTTGATGGCCGCGGCAAGGACCAGCACGCAGATGGCCGCCTTGGACATCGTCTCCATCGTCCCGTCGACCAGCATGCTGTGGACCACGCTTCCTGCGACGATGACCACCGCGAGCGACATATGAGCGATGCGCCACGTTCGCGGTCTCAATCGCCGGCGGAGCGCAGCCAGGAGCGCCACGGTGAAGATGGCCCACATGGCAACCACACCGAAGGGGGAGAACGGCGTCGGCGATACGAAGAGAAGCGCGTCAGCCATGTCCGGCGGGCTGGTGATCCAGAGGCCCCCGACATGGATCACCACCGCCACGACCAGCGCGCCGCCGATCCAGTGATGGGCGCGCCGTCCACAATAAGCCGGCAGTCCCGGCAGGTATCCGCCAACGAGCAAAGGCTGCACCAGCATGAGCCCGAGGGCGACGATCCCCGCGAAGCAGGCGGCTATATAGACCGGACCGCGCCATTCGAGCAGCGGGCTCGCGGCGGCGGCGGCGATCGGCACGACAATGGCGGCTGCAAGGAGGGCCCAGATCAGGGCCGCCCGGGCCAATCTCATTCCGGTGTTCCCGACACGCTCAGGCCGGCTGAAGGACGAAGTGCGCTTCCAGGCTCTTGTCCTTTGCGCTGCGCATCACCGGACGGAGAAAGACGGTTCTGAATTCACCGCTGTCATAGGCGAGGTGCCCATGCGGTTGGCCGAAGACGGGAATGATCTGCGGCATCTCGAGACGGAAATTGCCGTCCTTGTCGGTGAGCGTGGCTCCATGACTCTGCGGCTCGTGCTCCTGCCCTTCGACCGTGTGCGCCCAGATCTGGATGCGCTGCCCGGCAAGCGGCGCCCCGTCGCCTGCGCGGCGTACGGTGCCACTCATCCAGAAGCCACCCTTGCCGATCCGATCCACGATCGCCGCGCCCTTGCGGTAGTTGTTGGCCCCACCCGCCATCGTTCGGGTCGGTGCGAAGCCCTGCGCGTAGGCGGGCAGCAGCAGCCCGGAAACCCCGGTTGCCAGGACGGAGCCGCCGGCGACGAGGACGCTGCGGCGGTTGATCAGGACGGTGGTCATGTCGATGACTCCTGGCGAGTGCGCGGTCGCTCACCCGATAGGACGGCAACAGGCGCGGCACACTCTGAATCTAGCGCGCTTGCGCCCAATTTCCCAGTTGAGCGAGGCGAAGAACGCAGTAGGTCGCAATAACAGTTTGGTGAATGGGTGTGCCGGTACTCTCCGGGCTCGGGTGCGGCCAGATCGCGCGGCAACGCTGACGCGTCGCAACCGCGTATGGTTGGGGTAAGGGGCGGTCGCTTCTAGACTAGGCCTGCGGCCGCCCTCTTTTCAACATCGTATGGTAGGAGTCCTGGAGGCGCACACGCGCCATCCGGAGCGAGTACCGAGCCATGGCCATCGCGGTCACCAGGGAAAATGCACTCCCGTCACGCGAGGCGTTGACCGTCGCGCGCATCGTCAAGGTCAATCATGCCGGCGAGTTCGGCGCCATCCGCATCTACTCCGCGCAGATCGCCGTTTCGCAATGGCTATGGCCCGATGTCGTCCCAACCTTGGTCGAGATGCTGGACCACGAGAAACGGCATTGCGCGGCATTCCGCGGCGCGATGCACGACCGCCATGCGCGTCCCTGCCGGATCATGCAGCTTTGGAGTTGGGGCGGCTGGCTGCTGGGTTTTGTCACTGCGCTGAGCGGACCACGAGGCATCTGGACATGCACCGCGGCCGTCGAGGCAGCGGTGCATCGTCACCTCGACGACCAGCTCCACTTCCTCAGGACTCGGGATGCGGAACTCTACGGGATCATTCACGAGATACAGGATGAGGAGCTAACCCACCTCAGCCATGCCGAGGCGCAGATCGCCAATCCGAGCGCGGCGCAGCGGCTGCTACGCGGGTTCATCTCCGACATCACCGATGTGGTGATCTGGCTGTCGACCTGGGGCGACTCGAGGCGTATGGCGCGCGAACTGCGCCTTGCACGCGAGCAGACATAAGGCGGCGTGCTACGCCGCCTTCTTCTCCAGATCCTGCTTCCACTGGCCCTTGGCGGCGAGCGAATTCATCATCGCGCGATGCGAGAACGCGCGCTGCGCGGCGGCGACGTTCTCGGCCTTGCCGCTCCACGCCTTCTGCGGCGCCGCCTGGAGCGCGCGGCCGTAGGAGAAGGTGAGCGCCCAGGGCAGGTTGCCGATCTTGTTCATGGCGTCGAGATGCGCGGTCGCTTCCTCGTCCGACTGGCCGCCGGAGAGGAAAGCGATGCCCGGCACCGCGCCCGGCACGCAGGCCTTCAGCAGCTTCACGGTCTTCTCCGCGACTTCCTCGATGCCGGCGCGCTTTCCTGCCTTCTTGCCGGAGATCGCCATGTTGGGCTTGAGCACCATGCCTTCGAGCGCGACGCGCTGATAGTACAGTTCCTGGAACTGCTCCTTCAGCACGAACTCGGTGACCTCGTAGCAGCGGTCGATGCCGTGGTCGCCGTCCATCAGCACCTCCGGCTCGACGATCGGCACGATGCCGTGCTCCTGGCAGAGCGCGGCGTAGCGCGCGAGCGCGTGGGTGTTGGTGCGGATGCAGGTGTAGGTCGGGATGCCGGCGCCGATGTCGATCACCGCGCGCCACTTGGCGAACTTGGCGCCCATCTCGCGGTATTCGTCGAGGCGTTTGCCGAGGCCGTCGAGGCCTTCGGTGACGACCTCGCCCGGGCAGTTCGGCAGCGGCTGCACGCCCTTGTCGACCTTGATGCCGGGGATCGAGCCGGACTTTTCAATGAGCTTCACGAGCGGAGTGCCATCCTTGGCCTTCTGGCGGATGGTCTCGTCGTAGAGGATGACGCCGGAGATGCATTTCGACATCGCATCGTTCGAGCGGAACAGCATCTCGCGATAGTCGCGGCGGCTGTCTTCCGTGCATTCCGTGCCGATGGCGTCAAAGCGCTTCTTGATGGTGCCCGAGGATTCGTCGGCCGCCAGGATGCCGCGGCCGGGCGCCACCATGGCGCTGGCAACCTTGTTGAGTTCTGCGAGGTTCATCCATGCCTCCTTGTATCCCGTAGGCGGTGATCGTCCGCCAAGCTGATGGTGGAAATGTTAGCGTGCCCGCACGCGAAGTGCGAGTAGGTGTGTCACGTCACCCTCAAGATCTCGACACCGGGAAGGGCCTTGCCCTCCATCCATTCCAGAAATGCGCCACCGGCGGTCGAGACGTAAGTGAACCGCTCGGTCACGCCCGCAGCGTTGAGGGCCGCCACGGTGTCGCCGCCCCCCGCTACCGAGACAAGCTTGCCGGCGGCGGTCAGTTCCGCCGCCGCCTCGGCGGCTTCGATGGTTCCATTGTCGAACGGCTCCAGCTCGAAGGCGCCGAACGGACCGTTCCACACCAGCGTCTTGATGCGCGCGAGCACCGAGATGGCGTGCTCGATGCTCTTGGGTCCGATATCGAGGATCATCTCGTCGTCCGCGACCGCATCGACCGATACCACGCGCGACGGCGCGTTGGCCTTGAACTCCTTCGCCGCCACCGCGTCGACCGGCAGCACGATCTCGCAGTCCCGCGCCTTGGCTTTCGCGAGGATGTCGCGGGCGGTGTCGGCGAGGTCGCGCTCGGCGAGCGACTTCCCGACGTTCTTGCCCTGCGCCACCAGGAAGGTGTTGGCCATGCCGCCGCCGATGATCAGCACGTCGACCTTGGAGATCAGGTTGCCGAGCAGGTCGAGCTTGGTCGAGACCTTGGCGCCGCCGACGATCGCGGCGACCGGACGCTGCGGCGCATCGAGCGCCTTGCCGAGCGCATCGAGCTCGGCCTGCATGCTGCGCCCGGCATAGGCCGGCAGCACGTGGCCGAGGCCCTCGGTCGAGGCATGCGCGCGGTGCGCGGCGGAGAACGCGTCGTTGACCCAGAGATCGCCGAGCTTGGCGAGCGCCGCGACGAAGGCCTCGTCGTTCTTCTCCTCGCCTTTGTGGAAGCGGGTGTTCTCGAGGCACAGGATGTCGCCCGGCTGCATGCGTGCGACCGCTTCGGCGGCCTTCTCGCCGATGCAGTCGTCGGCGAAGGCGACCGGCCGGCCGAGCACGCGCGCCACTTCCTGCGCCACCGGCTTGAGCGACTGCGAGGGATCGACGCCCTTTGGCCGCCCGAAATGCGACAGCAGGATCGCCTTGCCGCCCTTGTCGGCAATCGCGTTGATGGTCGGCGCGTGGCGTTCGATCCGCGTGGCGTCGGTGACCTTGCCGTTCTCAGTTGGGACGTTGAGGTCGACGCGCACCAGCACGCGCTTGTTCTTCACGTCGGCGTCGTCGAGGGTACGAAAAGACTTCATCTCGGAGCGGTCAGCGGTCGGCTTCATCGGCCGTTCGTCTTTGCGAGGAGCGAAGCGACGAAGCAATCGCTCGCAATGACGCCTTTGAGTTTCACCCAAAAATCAGATCAGCTTCCCCATCGCGACGGCCGTATCGACCATGCGGTTCGAGAAGCCCCACTCGTTGTCGTACCACGACATGATGCGCACCAGCGTGCCGTCCATCACCTTGGTCTGGTCCATGTGGAACACCGACGAGTGCGGGTCGTGGTTGAAGTCGCCGGAGACGTTGGGCGCCTCGGTGTAGCCGAGGATGCCCTTGAGCTGCTGCTCGGCGGCGCGCTTGATCGCGCCGTTGATCTCGTCCTTGCTGGTCGCCCGCTTGGCGACGAACTTCAGGTCGACCACCGACACGTTCGGCGTCGGCACGCGGATCGCGACGCCGTCGAGCTTGCCGTTGAGCTCCGGCAGCACCAGGCCGACGGCTTTCGCTGCACCAGTGGAGGTCGGGATCATGTTCAAGGCCGCCGCGCGCGCGCGGTAGAGGTCCTTGTGCATGGTGTCGAGCGTCGGCTGGTCGCCGGTGTAGGAGTGGATGGTCGTCATGAAGCCCTTGTCGATGCCGACGGCGTCGTTGAGCACCTTGGCGACCGGGGCGAGGCAGTTGGTCGTGCACGACGCGTTCGAGACCACCAGGTGGTCCTTGGTCAGCTTGTCGTGGTTGACGCCGTAGACCACCGTGAGGTCGACATTGTCGGCGGGCGCCGACACCAGCACGCGCTTGGCGCCGGCGGTGAGGTGCGCCGCGGCCTTCTCCTTCGACGTGAAGATGCCGGTGCATTCGAGCGCGATGTCGACGCCGAGGTCCTTCCAGGGGAGCTGGGCCGGATCGCGCACCGCGAGCACCTTGATCGGCCCGGTGCCGCAATCGATGGTGTCGCCCTTCACCGTCACCTCGCCGGGGAAGCGGCCGTGCACCGAGTCGAAGCGCAGCAGGTGCGCGTTGGTCTCGACCGGGCCGAGGTCGTTGATGGCGACGACGGTGATATCCTTGCGCTTGGCTTCGACGATCGCCCGCAGGACGTTGCGGCCGATGCGGCCAAATCCGTTGATGCCGACCCGAATGGACATGCCTTCTGTCTCCATACCTGAAGCGTCATGCCCGCGCTCGTCGCGGGCATCCACGTCTTTGCCGAACGTTATCTAAGACGTGGATGCCCGGCATAAAGCCGGGCATGACGGTGGAAAATGACCAGCGCTGACGGTCGTTATAGCGGTTTTCAGAGCCTGCTCAATGCCGCATCCGCGACGGCCTGGGGCGTGATCCCGAAGTGCTGGTAGAGGTCCTTGAACGGCGCGCTGGCGCCGAAGCCGGTCATGCCGATAAAGCCGCCGTCCGCCCCGATAACGGCGTCCCAGCCCTGGCGGATGCCCGCTTCGACGGCGACATTCACCGGTGCGTTGCCGATGACGGCGCGGCGCGTGGGTTCCGGCGCTTCCATGAGCAGATCGAGGCATGGCACCGAGACAACGCGGGCCAGCACGCCCCGTTCCGACAGGAGCTTGCGGGCCTCGACCGCGATCGCGACCTCGGAACCGGAGGCGAACAGCGACACCTGCGCGCGGCCCTCGGCCGGCACCAGCTCGTAGGCGCCGCCGGCGCAGCGGTTCGCTTCGTCCATCCCCTGACGCCGCTGCGGCAGGTTCTGGCGCGTCAGCGCCAGCACGCTCGGCCGGTCATGCGCTTCGAGCGCGAGCTGCCAGCATTCCGCGGTCTCGACCGCGTCGCAGGGACGGAACACCAGGAGGTTCGGGATCGCGCGCAGCGACGCGACGTGCTCGACCGGCTGGTGGGTCGGGCCGTCTTCGCCCAGGCCGATCGAGTCATGCGTCATCACGTGGATGACGCGCTGCCCCATCAAGGCGGCAAGCCGGATGGCCGGCCGGCAATAGTCGGCGAACGCGAGAAACGTACCGGAGTACGGGATGATGCCGCCGTGCAGCGCCATGCCGTTCATCGCGGCAGCCATGCCGTGCTCGCGAACGCCGTAGTGGATAAAGCGCGCGGCGTAGTCGGTGGCCGACATCGCCTTCATCGCCTTGGTGCGGGTGTTGTTGGAGCCGGTGAGGTCGGCGGAGCCGCCGATCATCTCCGGCACCGCCGCGGTGATGGCGTCGAGCGCCTGCTCGGACGCGATGCGGCTCGCGATCTCTTTCGGCGTCGATGCCAGCGCCTGTTTCACCGACCGCACGGCGGCGCCGAGCGCGGCCGGCAGCTTGCCGGCAAGACGGCGCTCGAAATCGGCGCGGGCGTCGGCGGGCATCGCCTTGAGGCGCTGGGTCCACGCGGCATGCGCCGCCTGGCCGCGCTTGCCGGCGGTGCGCCAGAAGCCGAGCACGTCGGCCGGCACCTCGAACGGCGCCTCCGACCAGCCGAGCGCCTTGCGGGCGCCGGCGATCTCGTCGGCGCCGAGCGGCGAGCCGTGCGAGGAGGCCTTGCCCGCCTTGGTCGGCGCGCCGAAGCCGATGGTGGTGCGGCACGAGATCATGACCGGGCGGTCGGATCTCTGCGCGGCTTCGAGCGCGGCCGCGATCGCCTCGGGGTCGTGGCCGTCGACGCGGCTCGCGCTCCAGCCGGCGGATTCAAACCGCTTCACCTGGTCGACCGAGTCGGCGAGCGAAAGGGGCCCGTCAATGGAAATGCCGTTGTCGTCGAACAGCACGATCAGCTTGCAGAGCTTGAGATGCCCGGCGAGCGCGATCGCTTCCTGGCTGACGCCTTCCATCAGGTCGCCATCGGAGGCGAGCACATAGGTGCGGTGATCCACGACGTCCTTGCCGAAGGTCGCGGCGAGATGCGCTTCCGCGATCGCCATGCCGACCGCGTTGGCGAGACCCTGGCCGAGCGGGCCGGTGGTGGTCTCGACGCCGGGCGTGTGTCCGTGCTCCGGATGCCCGGGCGTCAGCGAGCCGAGCTGGCGGAAGCGCTTGATCTCCTCGATCGTCATCGCCTCGTAGCCGAGGAGATGCAAGAGCGCGTAGATCAGCATCGAGCCGTGGCCGGCCGAGAGCACGAAGCGGTCGCGGTCCGGCCATGCCGGATCGGCCGGATCGAACTTCAGGAAGCGCGTGAACAAGACCGTGGCGACGTCGGCCGCGCCCATCGGCAGGCCGGGGTGGCCGGATTTCGCCGCTTCGACGGCATCCATGGCGAGGGCGCGGATCGCGTTCGCCATGCGGTCGTGCTGGGTGCGTGGGATTGCGGACATCCTGCCTTGGTCGCTGCCTTGGTCGCTGCCTTGGCGGTCGCTGCCGTGGCCGGCGAAGTCGGCCGGCGGTTCAACCGCGGCGAGGGAAGATTTCGGCGGCGTCATGGAAACCTGCCGATTCCGAGGGCCAGCCCCTCAAAATGCGCGGATTGCTTAGCATGCACGCCCTTCGAGTCAATGCGAACTCCCCCGCGACGGCTGGCTGTGCACCGGCTCTTTGGATAAACCAGCGGGAGCGGTCTGAAGCGCACATTGGAGCCAGCGTTGGCAGCGGCGGAGCAGGGAACCGATCTGGTGCACGTCGTCGCCCTCCTGGGCGCGGCGGTGGTTGCCGTCCCGCTGTTCAAGCGGGCCGGGCTCGGCTCCGTGCTGGGCTACCTGGCCGCCGGCCTGGTGATCGGCCCGTTCGGGCTCAAGCTCTTCACCAGCCCGCAGGCGATCCTGCACGTCGCCGAGCTCGGCGTGGTGATGTTCCTGTTCGTCATCGGGCTCGAGATGCAGCCATCGCGGCTGTGGAGCCTGCGGCACGAGATCTTCGGCCTCGGCGTCGCACAGGTCGCGGCCTGCGGCGCGCTGCTCACCGGCGTCGGCATCCTCGCCGGGTTCGCGCCGCTGGTGGCGTTCCTGGCTGCCATGGGCTTCGTGCTGTCGTCCACCGCCATCGTCGCGCAGATACTCGAGGAGCGCGGCGACACCGCGACGCCGGTGGGTCAGCGGGTCGTCTCGATCCTGTTGCTCCAGGACCTTGCCATCGTGCCATTGCTCGCGCTCGTGGCGTTCCTGGCGCCGGGTGCGCCAGAGGCGACCGCCAGCGCCCGCTGGCTCGCGATTGGTGTTGCGCTCGCCGCCATCGCGGCGCTCTGGGCGGCGGGACGCTGGCTACTCAATCCGCTGTTCCGCATCCTCGCCGACGCTCGCGCGCGCGAGGTGATGACGGCCGCGGCGCTGCTCGTCGTGCTCGGCGCGGCGCTGCTCATGCAGCTGAGCGGGCTGTCGATGGCCTTGGGCGCGTTCCTGGCCGGCGTGCTGCTCTCGGAATCGACCTTCCGCCACCAGCTCGAAGCCGACATCGAGCCATTCCGCGGCATCCTGCTCGGCCTGTTCTTTCTCGGCGTCGGAATGTCGCTGGACCTTGCGGTGCTCGCACAGCACTGGCCGCTGATCCTTGCCGGGGTGCCGGCCTACATGGTGGTGAAGGCCGCGGGCATCTACCTGGTGGCGCGACTGTTCAGGGCCAGTCATCGCGACGGCATCTACCTTGCCACGCTGCTGGCGCAGGGCGGCGAATTCGCCTTCGTGCTCTACGCCGCGGCGGCGAGCGTCGGCCTGTTCGACGCCACCACCAACGCGGTGCTCACCGCCACCGTGATCATCTCGATGGCGCTCACGCCGCTCGGCGTGTTCGCGCTGCGCTGGCTGCTGCCGGAAGACAGGCAGTCGATGGACGGCATCGACGCCGCCGAAGACCTGCACGGCAGCGCGCTGATCATCGGCTTCGGCCGCTTCGGACAGGTGGCGAGCCAGTCGCTGTTGGCGCGCGGCTTCGACATATCGTTGATCGATACCGATACCGAGATGATCCGCGCCGCCGCGCCGTTCGGGTTCAAGGTCTATTACGGCGACGGCTGCCGGCTCGACGTGCTGCGTGCGGCCGGCGCCGGCGAGGCGCGCGCGATTTTGGTCTGTGTCGACAAGCGCGACGCCGCCGACCGCATCGTCGCGCTGGTCAAGGCCGAATTCCCGCTTGCGAAACTCCTGGTGCGATCCTTCGACCGCGAGCATGCGCTCAAGCTGGTCGCCACCGGCGTCGACATGCAGATCCGCGAGACCTTCGAATCGGCGCTCAAGTTCGGTGAACTGGCGCTGCGCGCGCTCGGCGTGCCCGAAGATGAGGCCGCTGAGACCGCGGAGGATATCCGCCGCCGCGATGCGGAGCGTTTTGCGCTCGAAACCACCGGCGGTCTGCTGGCGGGCCGCGATCTCCTGCACGGCAATGCGCCAGAACCGGTTCCATTCACCCAGCCGCGGCGGACGCGTCCCGCCGCCGCCGAGCCTGCGGACGGTGTGGAAAAGAGCGGCTGAAAGCGCGAAAGCCGTTGGCGGTTCCGGCCGAAATGACGCAAATTCGTCGCATTAGGTCAGCGTCGGTTTCTAAGCGCTTGCCGCGGCGAAATTTTTCCGTTGCCTTACAGATGCCGAATCCGGGGCCTAGAGCGGGCTAGGGGGATAGGGGGCAATGTCGGATACGAGTGCCATCGACGCCGCCAGCAGGCGCCTCGCGCTTGCCATGGACGCGCTTGAGGCCGCCGTCGAGCGGCGCCGCGACGCTGGCCGCGCGCAACTGGATATGTCCGAGCAGATTCACGCCCTGGGCAGCGACCGCTCCAAGCTGGCCTCGGACCTCGATTCGGCGGCGGCCCGCATCCGGTCGCTCGAAACCACCAACCGAGAAATCGCGCGACGGCTCGATGTTGCGATCGAGTCGGTGCGCGGCGTCCTGGAGGCAAATGACCGCTGAGCGGCAGACAGCGTCGAAGGGGCAGACCATGTCGCAGGTGACCGTCACCATCAACGGCCGGCAGTTCCGCATGGCGTGCGAGGACGGCCAGGAGGGACACCTCATCAAGCTGGCGCAGGACCTCGACCAGCGCATCGACAAGCTGCGCGGCAATTTCGGCGAGATCGGCGACGCGCGGCTCACCATCATGGCGGCGCTCACGGTCGCCGACGAGCTCGCCGACATCAGGAGCAGGCTCAATCGCGTCGAGGAGGAGCTCGCCTCCCTGGAGGACGCGCGCGTCGCCTCCGCCGAGCACTCCAAAGCCACCCAGGCGGCCATCTCCGCCGCGCTCAATGCGGCCGCCGAACGCATCGAAGGCCTGACCCGCCAGCTCAACCAGACCGCGGCCGAGCCTGCCGTCGCGATGGGGTGACGAAGCCTGCTAGAGCGGTTCCCACCTGAAACGGGTCTTTCCCCGCTCATTCCCGCGCAAGCGGGAATCCAGTCTTGAGCCAACCTGGGTCCCCGCTTTCGCGGGGACGAGCGGGAGAGCGAGTCAACTTAACCGGGGAATGCTCTAGCTAGGGTCGGTGGCGGCGGCCTCCCATCCGCACTACATTGCCGGGGCGGGGCTGCGCGGTTCGTCAGGAGCAATATTCTCGGGGCCTTATCGATCTCTCAGGGAGCTGTCTCTGGCCGGCCCGTGGGCCGGTTACATGGCGCCCACCTACTTTCGTAGGGAACCCGGGATCGACGCTCCAACGGCCGAGGCGGCTCCGCACTTGTGTCCCGGGGATCGATCGGGGGCGCTTCACCCGTCCTGCCGGTCGAGCGCGAGTGCCATGCGCACCAGGTCGGCAAGATTGCGGGCGCCCATCCTTTCCATGACCCAGGCCCGGTAATTCTCGACCGTCCGCGGGCTGATATCGAGGCGGTGCGCGATTTCCTTGTTCGCAAGCCCCCGGGCCACCAGCGCCATGACCTCGCGTTGGCGCGGCGAAAGCTCGGCCAGACGAGCCTCCAATATCGCGCGCTCGTTTTGCTCGCTCTGTCGTTTTTTGCGGCGTTCGACGGCATCGCCGATGCTCGCGACGAGGCGCTCATCGTCGAAAGGCTTTTCAATGAAGTCGACGGCACCGTGCTTGATCGCGGCGACCGCCATTTCGACGTCGCCATGCCCGGTGATGAAGATCAAGGGAATATCCGATCTGCGCCGTTTCAGTTCGTGCTGCAGCTCGATTCCGCTCATTCCCGGGAGCCGCACATCCGAGACCACGCAGTCGAGCCCGCCGAGGTCGGGGGTTGCCAGGAAGCTTTCGCCGGACTCGAAGCACCGGACCGCGATCCCGCGATGTTGCAGGAGCATTTGGAGCGATCTCAGGACTGCATCGTCGTCGTCGATCAGCACGACATTCATGCGGCTTGGGCTCCGCGGGTTGCCGCAACACAAAACGAAACCGTTGCCCCCCGGATGCCGCTGTCGATCTGCAATTTGCCGCCGTGGGCTTCGACAATCGACCGCGAGAGCGATAGTCCCAGTCCAAGTCCGTTCTGCTTGGTGGTGGTGAACGGCGTGATCGGCTGCTGGCCAATGTCGGGGTCGAACCCCGGTCCATTGTCGCGAACGCGAATCCAGATCTTGCCGGCACGATCGTGTTCGGCGTCGATCGTGATCAGTCCATCATGCCGTCCGGATTGGCTCAGGGCTTCGGCCGCATTCCGCACCAGATTGTTTATGACTTGCTCGATTTGGAGCGCATCCACGGTGATGTCCGGGAGTGTCCTGTCGATGTTGGCGCTGATTGCGACTCCCAGCCGATCGAGTTCCGGCCGGCAGCTCGACAAAGCCTCGTGCACCAGGCGCGCCACGGAGATGCGCGACGGCTCGCTTCGTCCCAGCCGGATGAAATCGCGCAGCTGCTTCACCACGGAAGCCGCCCGGTCCACCTGCTCGATGGCGCTGTCGGCTGCTGCCGCGGCGGCCGCCGCATCCGGGGGCTGCTGCGAAATGGCTCTTTTGGCGAGCCGCGAGAAATTCGCGATTGCGGTCAGCGGCTGGTTGAGCTCATGCGCCAAAACGGCGGCGAACTCTCCCATCGTGCCGACCCGTGCGACGCGGCTCAGAGCCTCCTGTTGCAGCCTGAGGCGGTGATTGGTCTGCTGCTGTTCGCTCACGACCATGCCGATGGCGAGGCCGGTGCGTGCCAGCACGACCATCAGCGTCTGGAAAACCGTCACGTCGATCATGCTCTGGTTTGACAACTGAATTGCGGCGATCAGCCCGATTTGAGTGACGACCAGTGCGATGCTGACGCCCTCCAGGCCGAATCGCACCGCGGTCCAGATCACGGGAATGAACAGGATGTAGAATAATTGAAACCGATTGGCGTCGGAAAATCCGAACACGATGGCGAGCGAGGCGATCACGACGAGATGCACGAGCGCCAATTCCCAGGACGCCACCGGCAGGACCCGCCGTGTGAATGCAAACAGTACGAACGGCGTCACGACCACGACGCCGATCATGTCGCCGATGAAGGACAGCATGCTGGCTTGAAGCAGGTCTGCGGTCGGCAAGATGCCGAATGCCACGAGCACGGCGGCATGCGCGACCGAGACGATCGCGGTGCTGACGAGGGCGGTTCCCAGAAGTGCCAGTAGACTGCGTCGCGAGGAGAGCCGGGGATCGAACCTGCCGCGGATGAGCAGCAGAGCGGTTGCTGCGCCGTACCCGAGCCCGATCGCCAGGACGATCAGCGTCTCCACGCCGAACGGGAGTACCCATCCGCGCACGATGCCGTCGGCTGCCAACGGTGCCACGAACAGCCACGGGATGAATCTGATACCGAACAGCAGGATCAGCGCAAAGCTGAGCCCGGTCTGCGGATTCCAGGGCGTGATGCCGGACACCGACAATGGATGAACGTAGCTGATCCAGTCGAGCAGGACGTAGCTCGCCGTGTAGGCAAGCGCGGTGGCAGCGTACGAGCGGGTCAGGAGGCGCGTCATGCGGGTGCCGGCGAACGGGATCGGACCTCGCTCCATAGCCATACTCCCGCGGACCCGGTTCCGCGATTGCGTAGTTCTACTCTAGGCACCGCCACCGGGTGCCTTGCCCCGACTATCCATACGGAATTGCCCGGTCGTCTGGCCATGGCCACTGTGGTCGCAGCGTAACCACGAGACGCCGCGAGTGATGGAACCTGCTGCGACGCCGGGTATGTTCGAGATCCTTGCTGCGGCCTTGTTCGGCGTGGCAATCGTTCACACCTTCTCAGCCCACAAGTTCGAGCAGCTCGCTCATCGCCGAACCGATCATGCCGGCCTGTTTCGCCTCCTGGGCGAGGTCGAGGTGGTGTTCGGATTCTGGGCGCTGGTTCTGCTGGGCTTCATGGCGCTCCAGCTCGGGTCGGGCCGCGCGCTGACCTATCTCGAAAGCCGCAGCTTCATCGAGCCGGCATTTGTGCTGGCCATCATGGTCATTGCGGCCAGTCGCCCGATCATCGACGCGGCCGCAGCCGTGCTCTATTTCATCGCGCGGCTTCTGCCCGTCGAGAAGCCGGTCGCCTATTACTTCACCATACTCTCGCTCGGTCCGATCCTCGGCTCGTTCATCACCGAGCCCGCGGCCATGACGCTGGCGGCTATGTTGCTGCGCAACCAGTTCCTCAGCCGCAACGCGCCGGCGACGTTCATGTACGCCACCATCGGCGTGCTGTTCGTCAATGTTTCCATTGGCGGCACGCTCACGCATTTCGCGGCGCCGCCGGTGCTCATGGTTGCCGACCGTTGGGGCTGGGGCACGGCTCACATGCTGAGCACCTTCGGCTGGAAGGCCGCAATTGCGGTTCTGATCAATGCGGCTGGTGCCGCTTACGCCTTCCGCAGTTATCTGCGCGAGCAGCCGATGAGCGCCAAGCTCGCCGGCACCGAAGTCCCGTTCTGGATCATCGCGGTCCACCTCGTGTTCCTCGCCGGGGTCGTGATTTTCAATCATCACCCCGTTGTCTTCATCGGACTGCTCCTGTTCTTTCTCGGCTTCGCCGAAGCCTACAAGCGGCATCAGTCGCGGCTGGTGCTGCGCGAAGCGACGATGGTGGCGTTCTTCCTGGCCGGTCTTGTGGTGCTAGGAGGCCAGCAGCGCTGGTGGCTCCAGCCATTGCTTGCGGACATGAATCAGAGCGTCATCTTCGCAGGATCGACGCTGCTGACGGCGTTCGTCGACAACGCGGCGCTGACCTATCTCGGCTCCCTGGTCGAAGGGTTCCCGGACGAGTCGAAATATTCGCTGGTCGCCGGAGCGGTGACCGGCGGCGGGCTCACCGTGATCGCCAACGCTCCAAATCCGGCCGGCTTCGCAATCCTGAAAGGCAGCTTCCCGGACGGCGCCATCAGTGCGGTCGGACTGGCGACAGCGGCCATCGTTCCAACCCTCGTTGCGGCGGCTGCGTTCATGCTGCTGCCGTGAAGAAAGAAGGAGGAGAACAGCATGAGTGTCTTGCGATCCGATATGCCGTGGCCGCAAGCGACAGGTCAAACGCGGCCGGTTGCGCGGCAAGTGCCGAAACGCAGGATCCTCGCCGTTGTCGATGGCTCGGCACGGACTGCCGACGTGATCGAATTCCTGATCGCGCAGGCCGGCGGCCGCCCGCAGGAGGTTGTCATCTTGAACGTGCAGCCGCCGCCGGAGAGCTGGCGCATGCGCGGTTACGAGAGTTTCAAGCAGGATGAGATCCGCGATCGGCTTGTGAACGACAGGGGTAAGCCGGTCGTCGCGGCCGTGGCGGCGGCGCTCGATCGGGCGGCCATCGAACACAAGGAGCGCGTCGAGATCGGTGAGATGGCTGAAACCGTCGAACGGTGCGCCCGCGAGGAGGGCTGCGAGCAGATCGTCGTCGCCGAGCCGCGCTCGGGCGTGGTGCGCCGCTGGCTGGCGCGTCAGGCGGGCGTTACGATCGGATCGGTCGTGTCGCAGCTTCTGGCGCTTGCGGATCGGCCGGTGGTCGTCGTGCGCTAGTTAGCCTGGCCAGCACAGCGCATCCTCGCAAACGGTCTTTTCGGCGATCAGGTTGGGACTGGCTAGCGCGGGTGCGCCAGGTGCTGCTTTCTATCGCTCTGATGGGAGCGCCTGCATCGGGTCGACGACTGCGACGTCCATCGGCATGAAATGGCGGGCGTTGCGGGAAAGGATCGTGAGATCGTGCCGGCGGGCGGTCGCCGCAATGGCGATGTCGGCGAAGTCCGGCGCATGGCCGCGGCCGCGGGCCAGATCGGATAGAGCGCCGGCGATCTCCGCGGTCGGGCTGTCGAAGGCCAGCACGCGGTCGCCATAGAGATGCAGCGTAGCCTGCAACCACGCGGAGAGATCGGCGGCCTTGCGCCGCGCCCCTTCGCGCTTGGCTTTCGCGATGCCGTCGGCGACCTCGGCAATCGTGATCGCCGACAAGAACAGGTCGGCCGAATGCGAATCCATCCACGCGACGAGTTCGGCGCGCTGCACGGGTGTTGCGGGCGCGGTTGCCGAGATCACGTTGGTATCGACGAGGTAGTGCGTCACAGCTTCGCATCGCGCATCGGTGTGCGATTGCGCCCAGGCAGGTCCCGCGGCTCGAGTGGCGCCGACATCAGCAGACGCCCGAAGGAGGGCACGTTGGACAGCCGTTCCCAATCTGCGAATCCGAGCACCACGGCCTCCGGCTTGCCGTGCCGGGTGATGACCGAGGGTTTGCCGCGGACGGCTTGATCCACCACCGTCGACAAAGTCGCCTTGGCGTCTTTCAACTGGATCTTGCGCATGCCTGCTCCTGATATGACCACTATGGTCATATATCGCATAAGGATTTTTCGCAAACCCGACGCGCCGATGGCGGAGCCGCTGCGACCGCAAGCCTACGCGCGATAAGATCGCGGGCTGCAAACTGCTTGCCTTCAGTCCCTCGCGATGTTAGGTAATTATTCCTTGACACCGAATCCTCGCCGGCCTATCCTCGGTCCGTCCCGCTCACCTCTCTGGAGACGAGCCAGAGCCGGAGCGCGACACCGCCCATCCGCCACGACGAGCGGAACGTGCGAACGCACCAAATCACGTCGAAAGGCACATAGTGGTAAGAGCCGTAAGAATGTAAGTTTCGAGCTAACCCAATGATCGTTCTAAAGAATAAATCTTACACCCCGATCTTACACCCTGCGCCGGCGATGAAAGAAGCAGCCGCCGGAATGGTGACGTGCGCGCGATACGGTCCTGGGACATCCCAGTGGTGACTCCCGCCCCGCCTGCCGCCTTGAAAGCGATCCTGCGTCGCGAATTGGCCGCGCGCCGCGATGCGCTGCCGGCGGCCGAGCGCCAGCGGGCGGCGCAAGCGATCGCCGGGCGCCCGTTTCCGGTCGCGGTCGCGCCCGGCGCCGTCGTGTCGGGCTTCATGCCGCTCAAGAGCGAGATCAACCCGCTGCCGCTGATGCGCAGGCTCGCGGAGGCGGGCGCCAAGCTTGCGCTACCGGTCGTCGCGGGGAAGGGCAAGCCGCTGATCATGCGAGGGTGGGCATTCGGCACGCCGCTGGCGTCCGGCGTCTGGGGCATCAAGGAACCGACGGCGGACGCGCCCGCGCTCGATCCCGATATCCTGATCGTGCCGCTCCTCGCGTTCGACCGCCGCGGCCACCGGCTCGGCTACGGCGCCGGCTACTACGACATGACCGTAACGGGATTGCGCGAAAGAAAGCCGATCGTCGCGGTCGGCATCGCCTATGCCGCGCAGGAGGTCGAGACGGTTCCGATCACACCCCGCGACGCCCGCCTCGATCTCGTGCTAACCGAGAACGAGACGATCGATTTCCGGAGTGCATGAGTGAGAATTCTTTTCATCGGCGACATTGTCGGGCGCAGCGGACGCGCGGTGCTGCTTGAGCGCTTGCCCGGCCTGATCCGCGACTGGAAGCTCGATTTCGTCGCCGTCAACGGCGAGAACGCGGCCGGCGGCTTCGGCATCACCGAGGCGATCTATCACGAGTTCGTCGATGCCGGCGCCGACGTCGTCACCGGCGGCAACCACTCGTGGGACCAGCGCGAGGCGCTGGTGTTCATCGAGCGCGCGCCGAGACTTCTGCGTCCGATCAATTTTCCGCATGGCACGCCCGGCCGCGGCGTGGCGCTGGTCGACGCCAAGAACGGCGCCCGCGTGCTCGTCGTCAACGTGATGGGCCGCATCTTCATGGATCCGCTCGACGATCCGTTCGCGGCGGTCGAGCGCGAGCTCGATGCCTGCCGGCTCAAGCGTGACGCCGACGCGATCGTCGTCGACATCCATTGCGAGGCGACCAGCGAGAAGCAGAGCATGGGTCATTACTGCGACGGCCGCGTCAGCCTCGTGGTCGGCACCCATACCCATGCGCCGACCGCCGACCATCAGGTGCTCGTCGGCGGCACCGCCTTCATCTCCGACGTCGGCATGACCGGCGACTACGATTCCGTCATCGGCATGCAGAAGGACGAGCCGCTCAACCGCTTCCTGCGCAAGATCCCGCAGGGCCGGTTCGAGCCGGCGCTCGGCGCAGCGACGCTGTGCGGCGTCGCGGTCGAGACCGACGACGCCACCGGCCTCGCGCGCCGCGTCGGCGCGGTGCGGCTCGGCGGGCGGCTCGAGCCGGCGACGCCGGCGTTCTGGGAGTAACTTTATTTTCGCCCCGGCACGTCATATAAGGCGCGCTTCAAACGCAAAGCTGGATATCGAGTACGAGGCCATGGCCGGTCATTCCCAATTCAAGAACATCATGCACCGCAAGGGCCGCCAGGACGCGGTGCGGTCCAAGCTGTTCGGCAAGCTGGCGCGCGAAATCACGGTGGCGGCGAAGCTCGGCATGCCCGACCCGGC
This sequence comes from Xanthobacteraceae bacterium, assembly GCA_019745775.1. Classification (GTDB taxonomy): domain Bacteria; phylum Pseudomonadota; class Alphaproteobacteria; order Rhizobiales; family Xanthobacteraceae; genus VAZQ01. Next base: position 23,263 of record JAIESR010000001.1, read on the forward strand.
GATGAACCCGCGGCTGCGGGCGGCGATCATCGCGGCCCGCGCCGAGAACATGACCAAGGACACGATCGAGCGCGCGATCAAGAAGGCGCTGGGCGGCGACGCCGAGAACTACGACGAGATCCGCTACGAGGGTTACGGCCCGGGCGGCGTTGCGGTCATCGTCGAGGTGCTCACCGACAACCGAAACCGCACCGCCGGCGAGGTGCGCGCGACCTTCACCAAGCACGGCGGGAATCTCGCGGAGACCGGCGCAGTCTCGTTCATGTTCGACCATGTCGGCGTCGTCGAATTCGATCCCAAGGTGGCGAGCGCCGACGCGATGCTCGACGCCGCGATCGAGGCCGGCGCCGAGGACGTGACGTCGGGCGAGAACGGCCACGAGGTCTACACCGCGCAGGACGCGCTGCGCGACGTCGCCAAGGCGCTGGAAGGGAAGTTCGGCGAGCCGCGCAAGGCGGCGCTGATCTGGAAGCCGCAGAACACGGTCGCGGTCGACGACTTCGCGGGCGAGAAGCTGCTGAAGATGATCGACACGCTCAACGACAATGACGACGTGCAGAACGTCTACGCCAATTTCGAGGTGTCGGACGCGCTGGTCGCCAAGATGAGCGCGTGAGCAGGGCAAGCATCAGCGGAAGAAGTGATCCCAGATCGGCATCGAGACCAGCGCCGACACGGCGACGATCGCATAAGCCGCGCGCCGGTAGGTCTGCGCCGACGAGCCGCGGAACATGAGCGCTCCGCCCTTCAGTGCCAGGACCTGCAGCGGTCCGAGCAGGAGCGCCAGGATGATTACCTGCGACGGCAGCAGACCGCGCGCCACATAGGTTACGAACAGCGCGCAGGCAAACACGCCGAAGAAGGCGTTGAGATTGGCGCGGATGACAGTCGGGCTCCACGAACTGCCGAGCCAGTAGACGATCACCGGCGGTCCGACGATCTGGATCGCGCCGCCGAGCGTGCCGGCGAGCGCGCCGACCCCGAGCGTCACCCGCATCCTCGGCCGCCCGTGATAGCGCCAGCCCGACATCAGCACCGCGAGCAGGACCAGGACCACGATCGCGATCGCCCAGCGCAAGATGGTGGGGTCGGTGTAGATCAGGATCAGCGCGCCGAACTGCGCGGCGACTACCGCCGCCGCCGCGAGCGGGAACACGTCGCGCCAATGTGCCTCGCGCCCAATCGTCGGAAGCACCGCGAGGCCGACCGCGAAATCGATCAGCAGGAAGGTGCCGGCGGCGATACGCGGATCGTAGATCGCGCTCATGAGCGGCACGAAGATCAGCGCCGACCCGAAGCCGGAGAAACCGCGCACCACGCCCGCGAGGATCGACACGGCCATCGCCGCATAGGTGCGCGGGTCTGCGAAGGTGGCGGAAAATGCTGCGAGGTCGGGCAATTCGATCAAGGGCGGGACCAGCGGTGTAGTTCGGACCAGCTCTTATCAGGCGTTGCGCTAGGCTTAAACCGGTTCCGGCGTTATCAACGAGCATCATGCCACGAGCGATTCGCATCCTGGGGATCGATCCGGGGCTCCGCCGGACCGGCTGGGGCGTGGTTGCGATCGAGGGCAACCGGCTCGGCTTCCTGGCCTGCGGCTCGCTCGCGACCGACGACAAGGCCTCGCTGGCGGAGCGGCTGGTCGCGTTGCACGACGGGTTGCGCCGCGTCGTCGCCGATCATGCGCCCGACGAGGCCGCGGTCGAGGCCACGTTCGTGAGCAAGGACGCGGCCGCGACGCTCAAGCTCGGGCAGGCGCGCGGTATCGCGCTGCTGGTGCCGGCGATCGCGGGGTTGCCGGTCGCCGAGTACGCGCCCAATCTGGTGAAGAAGACCGTCGTCGGCGCCGGCCATGGCGAGAAGGCGCAGATCCGCATGATGCTCGGCGTGCTGCTGCCGAAGGCCGATCCGAAGACCCACGATGCCGCTGACGCGCTCGCCATCGCGATCTGCCACGCACATCATCGCCAAAGCGTGGTGCTCAAGAATGCGATGCTGAAGGTGGCGGTACGATGATCGGCAAGCTCAAGGGTATCGTCGATTCCTATGGCGAGGATTTCGTGATCCTCGACGTCGGCGGCGTCGGCTACCAGGTGCAGTGCTCGGCGCGCACGCTGCAGGAGTTGCCGGCGAGCGGCCAGCCGGCGGTGCTGTCGATCGAGACCTATGTGCGCGAGGACCAGATCCGGCTGTTCGGCTTCTCGACCGACGTCGAGCGCGAATGGTTTCGCCTGCTACAGACCGTGCAGGGCGTGGGCGCCAAGGTCGCGCTGTCGGTGTTGAGCACGCTCAAGCCGAGCGAGCTCGCATCTGCCATCGCCATGCGTGACAAGGCCTCGGTGGCGCGCACGCCCGGCGTCGGGCCGAAAGTCGCCGAGCGCATCGTCACCGAATTGAAGGACAAGGCACCGGCCTATGCGAATCTCGATCCGGCGGTGGTGCGGCTCTCCGGCCAGGTCGACGAGAAGCGTGCGCCGCAACCGGTCGCCGACGCGGTCTCCGCGCTGGTCAATCTCGGCTATGGCCAGCCGCAGGCCGCTGCCGCCATTGCGGCGGCGGCGCGCGAAGCCGGCGAGGGGACCGACGCCGCGAAACTGATCCGGCTCGGCCTGAAGGAATTGGCGCGGCCGGCATGATGCGCGCGCTTACCGCATTAGCACCGGCAACCCGTGTCTTGCTCGGCCAGGAAACCCCAGTCTTGCTCGCCCAAGACAAGTAGGGTACGGCACGGTCGAGCCAACGGAATCCGCCGGTGTTCTTCAAAGACTATCCATTTTCCTACGTCCGCGACCCGCGGCGTCCCGCCATCCTGGCGCTTTATTCGGACGATTTCCTCGGCGAAGTCCGGATCAAGCCGTTCCTGAACGCGCTGCTCGTGCGTGGTCTCATCGCCGACTACCAGGTCGTCGATCGTTCCATGACGATGTTCGGCCCGCTGAAGTCATATCCGTTCACGCATATCTGGTGTCAGCGCAACGTGTCGACCGCGCAGTTCAGGTTTCTGAAGCGGCACGCACACGTTCCGATCATCTACGACGTCGACGACCTCATCACCTCGTTTCCCGATTTCGTCATGCGGGTGAAGCAGCGCACCCGCGCGCGGATCGCGTGGTGCCTGCATCACGCCAAGGCGGTCACCGTCGCCACCGAACCGTTGCGGGCGAGCTTGCGCGAAGACGCCCCTTCGCTACCAGGCGAAATCGTCGTGCTCAGCAACGGCTGTGCGAGCGCAGTGCCGCCGGCCGAGCGCGCGCCGCGCAAGCAGGTGATCTGGACGTCGGGCGACCTGCCGTTCTACCTCGACGGCTATCCGAATTTCATGGACGATCTCGCGGCTTTGACCAACCGCGCCGGCTACGAAGGGATCCTGATCGGCCGCTTCGACAGCAAGCGCGCCGCGAAATTCGACCACTACCGGCATATCGCGTATCTCGATTTCGCCTCCTATCGGCAGTTCCTGCGGTCGTGCGCCGGTGCGATCGGCATCGCGCCGCTGCCGTCCGACCTGCCGATGCCGGCGCAGCGGTTCTTCAATGCGAAGTCGGATATCAAGCTCGTCGACTACCTTTCGTCCGGGATCGTTCCGATTTGCAGCGACGCCGTTCCTTACGCCACGTCCAGCCTGTTCCTGCCGTCGCTCGCCGCCGCCGATGCAAATGAACTGTTGCAACGGCTGGAAATGTGTATCGCGGAGCACGCGCGCATGATTGAATACGTCAACGAGACGATTCACGCGCCCGGTCTTTTGAGGCAGCGGGAGTTCTTCGAGCTCTCGAAGGCGCTGGATCATCTGGTTGCCTGATCGTGTCGCTGGATGGAGCCGACCGCATGAGCCCGCCGTCCCGGCTCGTGACCGCCGAACGCCGTGACGACGACGCCGCAGATACGTCGCTGCGTCCGCAGCGGCTCGCCGAGTTCGTCGGGCAGCAGCAGGCGCGTGCCAATCTCGGCGTCTTCATCGAGGCCGCGCGCAAGCGCAACGAAGCTCTCGACCACGTGCTGTTTGTCGGCCCGCCCGGCCTCGGCAAGACGACACTGGCGCAGATTGTCTCGCGCGAACTCGGCGTCAATTTCCGCGCCACATCCGGACCGGTGATCGCCAAGGCCGGCGACCTCGCGGCGCTGCTCACCAATCTCGAAGAGCGCGACGTGCTGTTCATCGACGAAATCCACCGGCTCAATCCGGCGGTCGAGGAAATCCTCTATCCGGCGATGGAGGATTTTCAGCTCGATCTCATCATCGGCGAAGGGCCGGCGGCGCGCTCGGTGAAGATCGACCTCGCGCCGTTCACGCTGGTCGGCGCGACCACCCGCGCGGGCCTGCTCACAAATCCGCTGCGCGACCGCTTCGGCATTCCGATAAGGCTCAATTTCTACACCGAGGCCGAGCTCGAGCAGATCGTCAATCGCGGCGCGCGCGTGCTCGGCATGGGTATGACCGCCGACGGCGCCAACGAGATCGCGCGCCGCGCCCGCGGCACGCCTCGGATCGCCGGACGGTTGTTGCGGCGTGTGCGCGACTTCGCGGCGGTCGCGGGCGCAACCTCGATCGACCGTGCGGTCGCCGACCGCGCGCTCGGCGCACTCGAAGTCGACGGCGCCGGGCTCGATGCGATGGATCGGCGCTATCTCACCATGATCGCGGAGAACTACGGCGGCGGTCCGGTCGGGATCGAGACCATCGCGGCGGCACTGTCGGAGCCGCGCGACGCCATCGAAGAGATCATCGAGCCGTTTCTGATCCAGAAGGGCTTCATCCAGCGCACGCCGCGCGGGCGACTGCTCACCGGCCATGCCTTTCGCCATCTCGGGCTGGCGGAGCCCGCGCGCGATCCGTCGCAATTCGGACTGTTCGAGCAGGACGACGATTAACCGGGTCTGAATAGCTGCGCAGGCATGATTTCCCGCCGCCGTTTTCTGCAATGGTTGCTCTCGCTCGGTTTCATTGGCGCGGCGATGTCGGCCTATGCGGTGGTGGTCGAGCCGCTCTGGCGTCAACGTGTCACGCGCTATGACCTCAAGCTCCGTCGCTGGCCGGCGGATCTGCCGCTCACGGTCGCGGTGATCAGCGATCTGCATGCCTGCAAGCCGTGGATGGAGATCGAGCGCATTCAGTCGATCGTCGAACAGACCAACGCGCTTGACGCCGACGTGATCGTGCTGCTCGGCGACTTCGTCGCCGGGCTGCGCTACTACCGCACCGGCCTGGTGGCCTCCGACGACTGGGCGAAGGCGCTGGCCGGATTGAAGGCGCCGCTTGGCGTGCATGCCATTCTCGGCAACCATGAATGGTGGAGCGACGCCGCAGCGCAGAGGAACGGGCACGGTCCGACCTTTGGCCGCCTGGCGCTCGAGCGCGCCGGCATTCCGGTCTACGAGAACGACGTCGTGCGTCTCGCGAAATCCGGCCGGCATTTCTGGCTCGCCGGGCTCGGCGACCAGATCGCGTTCCAGCCTTCGCGCCGTCGTTATCCCGGCCGCCGGCTTGGCGCCGACGATCTCGACGGCACGTTGCGCAAGGTGCCCGACGGCGATCCCGTCATCCTGCTGGCGCACGAGCCCGACATCATGCCGCGCGTGCCCGAGCGGGTTTCGCTGGTGCTGAGCGGCCATACGCACGGCGGGCAGGTGCGGCTGTTCGGCTGGTCGCCGGTGGTTCCCTCGCGCTACGGCAACCGCTACGCCTATGGCCACGTGCGCGAGCAATGTGATTTGATCGTGTCGGGCGGCCTCGGCTGCAGCATCGCCCCGGTGCGCTTCGGCATGCCGCCGGAGATCGTGTTGGTTTCGATTACGGGCGGCGCGCCGGCGGCTTAGCGCGCTGAGAACGTTGTTGTTGAGCGCCATTGATGGTAGAGTTCCGGCATGGCCAGCACTACTGAGAAAGCCGCCGCCGCGCTCGAACTTCTTCCAGAGGAGCTTCGCGAACCTGCCGTTGCGTATCTACTGGAACAGGCGGAGAAGTTTCGCGCACTTCAGCTAGAAATTGAGCTGGGTATGCAGGACATTAATGCGGGCCGCATGCGCGAATGGAACTTCGAAGACTTCCTGCGGCGAGCACGTAACGCCGAATCCGAGTGAAGGTTTGAATGAAGGTCGTCGTCTCCGATCGAGCGGACGCCGACCTTGTGCGAATTTATCGGCATCTCTCCGGTCAAAGCCCCGCGGCAGCGGATTCTCTTCTCAAAGAGATCGCACGAAAATTCCGAAATCTGAGCGACTTTCCGTTTATCGGCCGCGATCGCTCCATGCTTTCTTCTGGAATCCGGAGCATCGTGGCGCATCCGTACGTGATCTTCTATCAGGTCGAGCCGGCTAGCGTTGTTATCGTGCGCGTGCTGCACGGCCGCAGGGATATCGATGCGGAGTTCCAGCGATGAAGACCTACGAAGGCGGCTGTCATTGTGGGCGGGTGCGCTTCCGCGTCACCGCCGATCTCGACGGCGTGACCTACTGCAACTGCTCGGTCTGCACCAAGAAGGGCTTCCTGCATTTGATCGTGCCGCCGCAACAGTTCGAGCTGATCAGCGGCAAGGACGATCTCACGACCTACCAGTTCAACACCGGCACCGCGAAGCACACCTTCTGCAAGGTGTGCGGCATCCATTCGTTCTATGTGCCTCGTTCCGATCCCGACAAGATCGACGTCAATGTGTGCTGCCTCGACGGCGTCGACGTCACCACGCTTTCGATCAAGCAGTTCGACGGCCGGAACTGGGAGTGCGCGATCGAAAAGAAAGTGCCTTGGCGATGACTTCGGCGATGAGCGCGCTCGACGGCGAGATCCGCGAGGGCCGCCACGTCATGCCGGTGCGAGTCTACTACGAGGACACGGATTTCTCGGGCGCGGTCTATCACGCGAGCTATTTGCGCTTCATGGAGCGCGGCCGCACCAACTATCTGCGGCTTCTCGGCGCCGACCAGCGCGCGCTGTTCGAGGAGACCGAGCGCGAGGCGCCGGGCTTCGCCTTCGTGGTGCGCACCATGCAGATCGAATTTCTGAAGCCCGCGCGCATGGACGACTTGCTCGAGATTGTCACCGCGACCGAGGAAGTGAAGGGCGCCTCCATTACGCTCCATCAACGCGTCATGCGCGGTGACGACATGCTGATCGAAGCGCACGTGAAGGTCGCGTTCGTGTCGGGCGGGCGCGCCCGGCCGATCCCGAAGCCGCTGCGCACCGCCATGCGCGCAGATCACGAATCGAGCCAGCAGCCTTAACCGGCGTATCCGCCGACTGCGCACCGCTGTCGACGCGGCCCGACGGCTCATGTAAAGACCATTCACATGAGCTGGTCCAAAGACAGCGGCCGATCCGGGCAGCGTGGCTATCACCACGGCAACCTCAAAGAGGCGTTGCTGCGGGCCGCGCTGGAGCTGATCGCCAAGAAGGGCCCGGCGGGCTTCACCTTTGCCGAAGCGGCGCGCTGGGCCGGCGTCAGCCCGGCCGCGCCCTACCGCCATTTCCGCGACCGCGACGAACTGATCTCGAACGTCGCGCTGCGCGGCTTCCAGCAATTCGAAGCGGCGCTTGCGAAAGCCTGGGACGACGGCCGGCCTGACGCGATGACGGCTTTCGATCGGCTGGGCAAAGCCTATCTCGCGTTCGCGCGCACCGAGCCCGCCTACTATTCGGCGATGTTCGAGGCCGGCATCCCGCTCGACGTCAATTCGGAATTGCGCGAGGCCGGCGACCGCGCCTTCGCGGTGCTGCGCAACGCGACCGAGAAGCTGGTCGCGACCTTGCCGGCCGGCAGCCGTCCGCCGTCGTTGATGATGGCGCTGCATATCTGGGCGACGTCGCACGGCATCGCATCGTTGTTCGGCCGCGGCGATGCGGGGCGCCGCGCGCTGCCGATGACGCCGGAAGAGCTGCTCGAAGCCGCGACGCTGATCTATCTGCGCGGCCTCGGCCTGCCTGACGGACCGCCGCCGAAGCGATAGAGTTCGTAGCCCATAGCCGTGCCGGAGCAGCAGTGACATGAACGAACAACAGAGAATGAAAATTCATCCGGGCAAGTCCGGCACGGTGCGCGCCGCGATCATCGGCATGGGCAATTGGGGCCTGAACCTCGTCAACCACGTGCAGGGCAAGAGCGACGTCATCCGCTTCGTCGCCGGCGCCACGCGCACGCCCGCCAAGGCCGGGGAATTCAGCCGCAAGCACGACATCCCCATCCAGCCCAGCTTCGAGGCCGTGCTGGCCGATCCGTCGATCGATGCGGTCGTGCTGGCGACGCCGCACTCCGTGCACACCGAGCAGATCGTCGCCGCCGCGCGCGCGGGCAAGCACGTGTTCACCGAGAAGCCGCTCGGCCTCACGCTCGAGGACTCGGCCGCGGCGGTCGCGGCCTGCGCCGAGCATAAGGTGACGCTCGCGGTCGGTTACAACTGGCGCTTCCAGCCGGCGCTGCAGGAGATCGCGCGCATGCTTGCCGACGGCCGGCTCGGCAAGCTCCTGCACATCGAAGGCAATTTCTGCGGGCCGAGCGTCTACCGCTTCGGCCGTGATCACTGGCGGCAGGACCGCGACGAAGGCCCCGGCGGAGGCATGACCGGGCGCGGCGTGCACGTGGTCGATGCGATGCTCTACCTCGCTGGCGCGATCGACAGCGTCTACGCGCAGAGCTTCCGGCTGGCGCAGGACTTCGGCATCGACGACACCACCTCGATGCTGTTCCGCTTCAAGGGCGGCGCCACCGGCTATCTGGGCACGATCATCGCTTCGGCCGAGACATGGCGCATGCAGGTGTTCGGGTCCAAGGGCTGGGTCGAGGTCGGCGATGTCGAGCACCTCACCACCTGGCAGATGAAGGTCTGCTATCTCGATCCCGCGAACGTCTTCGTCAAGCAGAAGCCGCAAGTGGTGGCGTTCGACACCATCAGCACCGAGCGCGCCGAGCTCGAGCACTTCGCGCGTGCCATCCAGGCCGGCCAGGCGCTGGCGGTGCCCGGCGGCGACGAGGTGCACAATGTCGCGGTGCTCGATGCTATCGTGGACTCCGCACGCAAGGGCGCTGCGGTGTCCGTCCCAACCTGAAGAAGAAAAACCGATGAACTTGTCACTTCGCAGTCTTGGCTTCGTCTTGGCGTTATTGCTCGCGTGCACGGCATTGTCCGCGCAGGCGCAGCCAACCGGCGGCTATCCCAACAAGACCGTCCGCATCGTCGTGCCGTCGCCGGCAGGCGGACCGCCCGACCAGATCGCGCGCATCATCGCGAACAAGCTGCAGACGTCGCTCGCCCAGACGGTGATCGTCGAAAACCGCGCCGGCGCCGGCGGCCTGGTCGGTACGGCCTATGTCGCGAAGCTGCCGCCGGACGGCTACACCATCCTGGTCACGACGGCATCGCATACCGCCATTCCGGCTTTCACGCCCAACACGCCCTACGATGCCGTGAGAGACTTCACCCACGTTACCCAGCTGGCGGAAAACTACGGTCAGGTGCTCACCGTGCGCCCCACGCTGCCGGCGAAGACCGTGCAGGAACTGATAGCGCTCGCGCGCAAGCAGCCGGGCAAGCTCAGCTATGGCCAGGCGGGACTTGGAACGGCGAGCCACATTCCGGCGGAAGTGATGATCGGCGCCGCCAAGATCGACATGCTGCAGGTGCCCTATAAGGGTACGCCCGCGGCCATGACCGACCTGCTGGGCGGCCACATCGACGTGTTCTTCATCGGCACGCAGATCGCGCTGCCGCTGATGCAGGACGGCAAGATCCGCGCGCTGGCGGTTACCGGCAAGGAGCGCTGGAAGGGCATGCCCGACGTGCCGACCATGCAGGAGCAGGGCTTCCCCGACTACAATATCGTGAACTGGTTCGGCGCCTGGCTGCCGGCCGGCGCGCCGCCTGCGATCGTCGCGCGGCTGCACCGCGAGATCGGATTGGCCCTGAAGGAGCCGGACGTGCAGAAGGAATTCGACACGCTCGGCTTGCGCGGCGTCGGATCGAGCCCGGAGGAGTTCGCGCGGTTCGTCGCGAAGGACGCCGCGACGATCCAGGAGGTCGCCCGCCGCATCGAAGGACGCGCGAAATGAGCGGAGACAATGCAAAAGAGCCACAGAACGCGAAAGAGCCTTGGCAGTGGGACGAGGCGCAGTGGCGCGGCATCGTCGACCATGTGCGCGCCGGGCGGCCGCTCAAGCCGAAGGCGTGGAAGGACGGCGCGCGCTGCGCGATCGCGCTGTCGTTCGACAGCGATCACGAGACCAACGAGCTGCGCGACGGCGGGGAGTCGATCAGCAAGCTGTCGCAAGGCCAGTACGGCAATCGCAAGGGCGTGCCGCGTATCCTCGACGTGCTCAAGAAGCACGGCGTGCCGGCGAGCTTCTACGTGCCCGCGGTGGTCGCGATGCTCTATCCCGACGAGCAGCGCCGGGTGGTGGCGGAAGGCCACGAGGTCGGCATCCACGGCTGGATCCACGAGCGCAACGCGGTGCTGCCGCTCGACGCCGAGCGCGACCTGCAGATGCGTTCGGCCGACATGCTGGAGAAGATCACCGGCGTGCGTCCGGTCGGCATCCGCACGCCGTCATGGGACTTCAGCCCGAACACGCTCGCGATCACCCGCAACATGGGCCTCGAATACGATTCCTCGATGATGGCCGACGACGACTGCTACGAGCTCATGCTCGACGGCCAGCCGACCGGCGTGGTCGAGCTGCCGGTCGAGTGGATCCGCGACGACGCGGTCTACTACAACATGAACCGCTTCGCCGGGTTGCGCCCGCACATGGGGCCGTCCGACGTGTTCGACATCTGGCGGCGCGAGCTCGACATGGCCTGGGAGGAGGGCGGGGTGTTCCAGCTCACCATGCACCCACATCATTCGGGCTATCGCTCGCGGGTCTGGATCATCGAGGAGCTGATCCGTCACGCGCGCGCGCGCGGCAGCGTTTGGTTCGCCACCCACGCCGACATCGCCCGCTTCGCCCGCGACAACGCGGCTTAGCTCGTTCAATGCGTGAGCTGCTCGATTTTCTTTGGGGCAGTGTCCCAGCCGAGTTTGAGAGCCATTTTGGACTTGATGAATCTGTGAGCAAGCTGTCCAGCGCCACGAGACGTTTCGTTTTTCTTATCCCCCCGCTCGATCGCTATAGGACGCATCTCCAAAGATCGAGTTTGGCTTTGCAGACTGATGCCCTTCTACGGAAGGTTGTACTGCTTCCTTGGAGCGTTTCGCGAACATGACGGCCGGATTGTGCTATCCGGGCGTTTTTCCCTCGAGTGGTGGGTAAAGGCGTTGATGACTTGTATGATCGGTTTCTCGCTTTTGTGGACAAGTCTTGCGGCGTTGACGGTTGTGGCTCGTGGTGATCTGCACCTGTGGTGGTTTCCGCTAGCTGGAGCCGCGATGTTTGGACTTCTGGTTGCTTGCGTGTTTTTCCTCAGATGGATGTCACGCAAGGACATCGCTTGGCTATCAGCACTGATAGAGAATTCGCTGTCGCACTAACATGGACAACTTCTCCCGCACCCAGATCATCCGCAAGGAAGTGATCCCGACCCAGGGCGGCGTGGTCGCGGCCGCGCACCGCCGTGCCGCCGAAGTCGGCGCGAGCGTGCTCGCCGCCGGCGGCGACGCGGTCGATGCGGCGGTCGCGGTCTCGTTTGCGATCGGCGTGGTCGAGCCCTGGATGAGCGGGCCGGCCGCCGGCGGCGCCATGGTGCTGTGGCGCGCCGGCGAAGACCGCGCGCGTGTGGTCGACTACGGCATGCGCTCGCCGATGGCGCTTGATCCGGCGGACTATCCGCTCGCGCCCGGCGCCGGAACCTCCAAGGATTTGTTCGCCTGGCCGGCGGTGGTCGACGACCGCAACGTGCGCGGCGCCACCGCCGTCGCCGTGCCGGGCGTCATCTCCGGCATGGGTCTCGCGCATGCGGAATATGGCCGCATCCCCTGGCGTGACCTCCTTGCGCCGGCCGTGGCACTGGCGAAGGAGGGCCTGCTGGTCGACTGGTTTTCGGCGCTGCTGACCACGTCGGTGGCGCGCGAGCTTGCAGCCGATCCCGATGCCGCGCGCATGTTCCTCGACGACGGCACTTGGCCGATCAGCGGCGGCTGGACTTCAGTCATCGAGCGCCATCTCGATCAGCGCGCGATGGCGGCGACGCTGGAGCGGCTGGCCGAGAAAGGTCCGCGGGAATTCTACGAGGGCGACGTGGCGCGCGCCTTGGTGCGCGACCTGCAAGCCAAAGGCAGCCGCATGGCCGAGGCCGATCTCGCCGGCTATCAGGCGCGCATCGTCGATGCGCAGACCGTGCCCTATCGCGATGGCCGCATCTACGTCGCGTCGGGCCTGACCGGCGGCCCGACACTCGCGCAGGCGCTGGGAATCCTCGCGCGCGAACTCACCCCCGCGCGCGGCACGCCCGGCGCGTCGAGCTACGTTGCCTATGCGCGCGCGCTCGATCAGGCGTTCAACGCGCGATTCGCGGGGATGGGGGATGCGGCCGGCATCGCCGAAGCCGCGCACGCGCCGTCCTGCACGACGCATTTCAGCATCGTCGACCGCCACGGCAACATGTGCTCGGTCACGCAGACGCTGCTGTCGATCTTCGGCGCGCGCGTGGTGTCGCCGTCGACCGGGCTGCTGCTCAACAACGGCATCATGTGGTTCGATCCGGAGCCGGGCAGACCGAATTCGCTCGGGCCGGGCAAGCGCTGCCTCGGCAATTTCTGTCCGGTGATCGGCGAGGGCGGCGACGGCCGGCGCTTCGCGCTCGGCGCGTCGGGCGGGCGCAAGATCATCGGCGCGGTTCTTCAGATCGCGTCGTTCTTGCTCGACCATGGCCTGACGCTGGAAGAAGCCTTCCACCAGCAGCGCATCGACATGAGCGGCACGGGCAAGGCATCGGCCGACCAGACGCTGCCGCTCCCGGTGCTCAACGCGTTGGCCGCGGCGTTCCCCACGACCACGACGGTGCGCACCAATTTCCCCTATGCGTTCGCCTGCCCGGCGGCGGTGTTGCGCGAGGGCGATCAAAACATGGGCTGCACCGAGATCATGTCGCCCTGGGGCGACGCGGTCGCCGAGGCGTCGGGGCGCGCGCACTGAGCCGTCGGCGATATTTTCGGCGGGGCGGTCAAATCCTACCGCTCCGGGCCCTTCCGAATCAGCCCGGCCACCCCACCTGACCCGGCGCGAAAAGCTGCCTTGACAGCTGGCGGCTCCTCCACTAGCTATGTAAATGTTATTAACATTCACGGCACGACAGGCCGAGGACGGGACATGACAACGATCGCAAATGCTGAGGTGAAACTTGATCAGTGGGGCATGGGCGCATGGATCGCGCTGATGGTCCTCGGATTCATCGTCTGGTGGCCGGTGGGTCTCGCGATCCTGGCCTACGTCATATGGAGCGGACGCATGCGCTGTTGGAGACGAGGTGAGGGCGGTCACAGCCGTCATTCGATGCAGGACCCCGCCGGCTGGTTCCGGCCGTCGAGCGGCAACCACGCGTTCGACGAATACCGTACCGAGACGCTGCGGCGCCTCGAAGAGGAGCAGCGCGAGTTCAGGGAATTCCTCGAGCGCCTGCGCTTCGCGCGCGACAAGAACGAGTTCGACCAGTTCATGGCCGAGCGCAGGAACCGCACCGGCTCGACCAATCCGCCGGCACCGCCGCAGCCGCAGGTCTGATCGCTACAGAGGTCTGATCGCTACAGAGGTCTGATCGCTACAGAGGTCTGATCGCTACGGAGGTCTGATCGCCACTGCAAGACAAGCTTCTCGCCGCCGATGTCCGACCGACATCGGCGGCGTCATCATGTCTTCAACGTCGTGTTTCCGGACGATAGCGTCATGCCCTCGGGCGCCGACGATCCGCGGATCGATGCCGCCATGTCGGCAAGGGTCTTGAGTCCGATCACGATCAAAAGCGGTGCGATCGAGCCATAGCGCTGCGCCAGCACGGCGCCCGCGATGATCGCGATCTGCATGATGACGATGCGGACATAGAGCCCGCCCACTATCGAGCCGACGGCGTCGTTGCCTGCCTCCGGAGCGGGCGCAATCTTCTTCTTGGGATAGAGCCCGCGCTCCATCTGGCGCGGATAGCCCTGTGACGTACTGACCAGGTACGAAATCCAGCCCGACACGAACATGAAGGCGATCGCGAGCCAGAGCCCGTTGGCGAAGAACAGTTCGTCGGAGAAGCTTGCAACGCCGTGCACCTTTTTCAGCCACTCGCCGGAGAACAGGATCCACAGGAACAACAGGTGCGCCGCGATGAAGAGGCCGGCGTGCAAGGTGAAAAACCCGCACAGCATTTTCCGGGTCGCGGGCCGCACCCGGCCGTTCACGGTGATGGTTCCGAGTTCCTGGATGGGAACGCGGGCGATGCGGCGAATCGTCCAGAACGCGATGATCACCGTCTCCATCCAGTAGAGCATCAGCAACTGGAAGGTGTCCCACTGCCAATACAGGACGCCGTAGAGCGGGATCAGGTTGGCCGCGAGACCAACCAGGACGGCGAGGGTTCGGACTGTGCGGAGCATTTAATGGGGAACCGTTGGCAGCGGCTGATTCTTGCGAACCCTTCTAACCTGGCCGGAATTGCCAGGGCGCTAACCTCTTCTTAACCACCGTGGGCGCCACTAGCATCCGGAGGGAAGGGTTCAGGCCCTAGTTTGGACACGTTTGGCGGGGAATTCGTACCAGTGCCGGTGGTGGACGGCTCGATTTCATCGCGCAATTCGGGATTTCGGCGGCGCTCCGTGCCCGGCCGCTTGCCGCATCCGTTCGGTCCCTGCGACGGCGTATCGCCCGGCCTGACATTCTCGGAGCGCCAAAAGGATCGCGCATGACGGCCGCCGACAACAATCTCTCGCTTTGGGCGCTGTTCTACAACGCCGACCTGATCGTCAAATTGGTGATGATCGGCCTGCTGGTCGCGTCGGTCTGGGTGTGGGCGATCGCGATCGATAAGATGATCCTGTATTCGCGGATGCGCCGCGCCATGGATCGCTTCGAGCAGGCGTTCTGGTCGGGTCAGTCGCTGGAGGAACTCTACAAGTCGCTGTCCGCGCGTCCCCCGCATTCGATGGCCGCGCTGTTCGTCGCCGCGATGCGCGAGTGGAAGCGCAGCCTTGAGGGGCAAGCGCGCTCGTTCGCGGGATTGCAGATGCGGATCGAGAAGGTGATGGACGTCACCATCGCGCGCGAGGTGGAGCGCCTGGAGCGGCGGCTGCTCGTGCTTGCGACGGTCGGCTCGGCCGGTCCGTTCGTCGGGCTGCTCGGCACCGTGTGGGGCATCATGACGAGCTTCCGTGCCATCGCGGGACAGCAGAGCACGTCGCTGGCGGTGGTCGCGCCGGGTATCGCGGAGGCGCTGTTTGCCACCGCAATCGGCCTTATCGCCGCCATACCGGCGACGATTTTTTACAACAAATTCTCGGCCGAGGTGAACAAGCAGGCCCAGCGCCTGGAGGGGTTTGCGGACGAATTCTCGGCGATCCTGTCGCGGCAGATCGACGAGCGGGCCTAGGGGTACACCATGGGCATGGCAATGGGCGGGCCGACCGCCGCCGCTGAAACGAGCCGCCGCCGGGGCCGCCGGCGCCACGGTGTGATCAGCGAGATCAACGTGACGCCGATGGTCGACGTCATGCTGGTGTTGCTGATCATCTTCATGGTCGCCGCGCCGCTGTTGACGGTGTCGATCCCGGTCGATCTGCCCGAGGCCAAGGCGACGGTCGTGACCAAGGCCAAGACCGAGCAGCTGACCGTCACCGCGCGCAAGGCGAGCGGCTCATGCAGCACCACCACGGAATACTACCTGGGCGACAGCCCGATCCCATTCGAGGAACTGGAAGCCAAGATCAAGGCGATCAAGGAATCCGGGGAGAAGGAACTCGATCCGAACATCAATCTGCGGGGCGACAAGGAAATCTGCTATTCTGACGTCATGCGGCTGTTAGGCCGGATCAAGGGGACCGGCTTCGGGGCGAACATCGAAGTCATTCCGGAGCAGGACAAGAAAAGGTAGCGCCGTTGCGGACGGACTGGACCATATCCGCGTGCTGCCACGTCGTCGTTCTCGGCGCGGCGCTGGTGAGCTTTTCGCCGGCGCGCCTGCCGGCGACGCAGGTGGAGAGCATTCCGGTCAACATCGTCACTGACACCACCACGAGCCAGGTGCCGCGCGGTCAGACGAATGCGAAGGAAGCCAAGAATCCATTCGCGGAGAAAATTGACACGCCGAGCCCGGTTGACAATCCGAACGCGAAGATCGCGCCGAAGGAAGTGACCGCGTCGACCGATGCCACGCCGCCGCCGTCTCCGCCGGAGCCGAAACAGGAGGCGGCGAAGAAGGCGGAGCCCCAGCGCGATCTGATCGCCGAAGCGCTGAAGAAGGATGCCGCCGCCAAGAAGGCCGAACAGAAAGCGGCGGACGCAAAGAAGAAGGCCGACGCGAAAGTCCCCACACCGCCGAAGCGGCCGCCGACGCCACAGGAGCAGTCGAAGTTCGATCCGCGCGAGATGCAGGCGCTGCTCGACAAGCGCGATCCGCAGCGCAAGATGGCCAAAGGCGACACGATCAGCGACGCACCGCCACTTGGCATAGAGAAACCGCGCTCCACAGCGGCTCAGCTTTCGCAGAACGAACTCGACGCGTTGGTAGCGCGGCTCGCGCAGCTCTGGAATCCACCCATCGGCGCGAAGAATCCCGAAGAAATAGTTGTTACGATCCGATTCCGCCTGAAGCCGGATGGGACTGTCGACGGTTACCCTATGGTCTTAACGTCCGGGCGCAGCGCGCTGTTCATGCTGTCACGGGAGCGGGCCGCGAACGCGATCATGCAGGGCCAGCCGTTCAAGATGCTCAGGCCCGAGAATTACGAAGCGTGGAGAGATATCGAGGTCACCTTTGATCCGAAGCTCATGATCCGCGAGTGACCCAAACTTCCCTGTCAGAAACAAATGAGCGAACAGAACTCGCCCCCACCGCCTCTCTTGAATCGCCGCCGCTTGCTCGCGCTGGGAGCCGCCACCGCCGGCACGCTGGCGGGGCTGTCACCGCGCCTCGTTGGCGCGCAAACCAAACTTACAGTGACCGAGGGTACGATCCGGCCGGTGCCGATCGCGCTGCCGGATTTCGTCACGGGATCGGGCGTCCCCGATCCCGGCTTGGGCCGCAACATCACCCAGATCATCGCCTCCAATCTGCGGCGCAGCGGACTGTTCACGCCGATCGATCAGAAGGCCTATGTCGAGCAGATCACCGACATCAACCGGCAGCCGCGCTTCAATGATTGGAAGTCGATCGGCGCCGATGCGCTGGTCACCGGCCGGCTCGATCGCCAGGGCAACGGCAATGTCGCGGCGCAATTCCGGCTGTGGGATGTCGTGGGGGGCGGGCACCTGCACGCGCAGCAGACGTCGACCAGCCCCGACAATTATCGCCGCCTCGCACACATCATCTCCGACCAGATCTACCAGCGGCTCACCGGCGAGATGGGCTATTTCGACACCCGCATCGTCTTCATCGACGAGTCCGGCGCGCGCAATCAGCGCACCAAGCGCCTCGCGATCATGGACCAGGACGGCGCCAATGTGCGCTACCTCACGCGCGGCGACGACCTCGTGCTGACGCCGCGGTTCTCGCCGTCGACGCAGGAAATCACCTACATGTCGTACGGGCAGGGACAGCCGCGCGTCTTCCTGCTCAACATCGAGACCGGCCAGCGCGAGGTGGTCGGCAACTTCCCCGGCATGACGTTCGCGCCGCGCTTCTCGCATGACGGCCAGCGCGTCATCTTGAGCCTGCAGCAGGGCGGCAACTCCAACATCTTCGTGATGGACTTGCGCTCGCGCACCACCACCAAGCTCACCGACACCGCGGCGATCGACACCGCGCCGTCCTATTCGCCGGACGGCGGACGCATCTGCTTCGAGTCGGACCGCGGCGGCCGACAGCAGATCTACGTCATGGGCGGCAACGGCGGGCCCGCCAACCGCATCAGCTTCGGCGAGGGCTCGTATTCGACGCCGGTGTGGTCGCCGCGCGGCGACTACATCGCCTTCACCAAGCAAGGCGGCGGCCGCTTCGCGATCGGCATCATGAAGCCGGACGGCTCGGGCGAGCGCATCCTCACCGACGGCTTCCACAATGAAGGTCCGACCTGGGCGCCGAATGGTCGCGTGCTGATGTTCTTCCGCGACCCCGGCGGCAATGCCGGTCCGCAGCTCTTCACCGTCGACGTCACCGGCCGCAACGAGCAGCGCATTCCGACGCCGTCATTCGGCTCCGATCCGGCGTGGTCGCCGCTGCTGCGGTGAAGCCATGACGATGAGAGGCCCGGAGACTTGTCGCCGTTGCCAGCGCCCTGCGATGGAACTTTCACCGGCCCTGATCGCGCCGTATTCACGAGACATTAACCCTCATAAGCGGATTCACGGGGTTCACCGCATTTGAGGGGTCGGGGCAAGCCTCCATCAAGGTTGACGGAACGTTCGTTTAACCAGCGTGCTGCTAGACCCACACATCCGGTAACAACGTGAGACTGGAGGCACCGGAATGCTGAGTGGAGTTTTGAGCTTCCGATCGACACGCTTCGCGTGCCTTCTCGTGGCGGCGCTGAGCATCGCCGCTTGCGCGAGGAATCCTGAAGAGACCGCTTCGTTGGCGAATGCCAGCGCGGCGACCCCAGGCAGCCAGCAAGACTTCGTCGTGAATGTCGGCGACCGCGTGTGGTTCCAGGTCGATTCCGCGGAACTGACGCAGCAGTCGATCGCGACGTTGGAGAAGCAGGCGCAGTGGCTGCGCGCCTATCCGCAATATTCGTTCACGGTCGAGGGCCACGCCGACGAGCGCGGCACGCGCGAGTACAACATCGCGCTCGGCGCCCGGCGTGCCCAGGCCGTGCGCGACTACCTCGCTTCGCGCGGGGTCCAGGCGCACCGCATGCGCACGATCTCCTACGGCAAGGAACGCCCGGTTGCCGTCTGTAACGACATTTCCTGCTGGTCGCAGAACCGCCGTTCGGTGACGGTGCTCAACGCCAGCTCGTAAACTTCGCGGGGGAAATACGGGGGAAGGGTCAACCGGCGCCTTCGGGCGCCGGTTGAATTTTTGCGGGCATTTCAACCGATTGAGGAGTTCCATCGGGCTTGCCAAGCCGGATGGGCGGCGAAACACTAGCGGACATGTCGGCGCGGAAACCCTTGGAGGGGACAAGTAGATGCGCAACAAGTCCGGTATTGCCGCGAGCGTCGTTGCCGTCGCCGCCGTCCTGGCCGCCTGCGGGCAGGGCAACCAGTACGTGGCGCCGCCCCTGCCGAAGGTAGCGGTGGCGAAGCCGACCAAGCAGCCGATCACGCGCTACCTCGAAGCCACCGGCAACACCGCGGCCGTTAACAGCGCCGACCTGGTCGCGCGCGTCAACGGATTCATCGAGACGATCAATTATCAGGACGGCGCGCCCGTGAAGAAGGGCGATCTCCTGTTCACGATCGAGCTCGAGCCCTACAAGGTGAAGCTCGAGCAGGCGCAGGCCACGGAAGAATCCGCGAACTCGACCTACAACCAGCAGCAGGCCGCGTTTGAACGGTCCGCCGAGCTGATCAAGCAGAAGGTGACCACGCAGGCTTCCTATGATCAGGCGCTGGCGAACCGGGACGCTGCAAAGTCCTCGCTCGATAACGCCCGCGCCAACACGCGGCTTGCCCAGATCAACTACGACTACGCGCAGGTGCGGGCGCCGTTCGACGGCATCGTGACGGCGCGCAAGGTGTCGGTCGGGACTTATGTCGGCGGCGGCGGAACGCCGACGGTGCTCGCCACCATCGTTCAGCTCGATCCGATTTGGGTGAACTTCAACATCAGCGAGCAGGACGTCATCCGGGTGCGCGCGGCGCTGGCAGAACGCGGAGCCACCCGTGACGACGTCATGAAGTACAAGGTCGAGGCCGCATTGCAGGACGAGACCAACTATCCGCATGTCGGAACCATCGACTATGTCGCCCCCACTTTGAGCACGACGACGGGGACGCTGGCGGTGCGCGGCCTATTCCAGAATCCGAAGAACGTGCTGCTGCCCGGCTATTTCGTGCGGCTGCGGATCCCCAGTCCGACCGAGCGGGTCGCGCTGCTCGTTCCCGACGTCGCGCTCGGCAGCGACCAGAGCGGCCGCTACGTGCTGGTCGTCGGCAAGGACGACGTGGTCGAGCAGCGCAAAGTCGAGATCGGGCCCCTGATCGGCACCATGCGGGTGATCGACAACGGCCTGAACGAAAACGACCGGGTCGTGGTTTCGGGGACGCTGCGCGCGATCCCCGGCCAGAAGGTCGATCCGCAAGCCGCCGCGCCCGAAAAAACCGCCGCACGGTAGCACCATGTTGCGCTCAGACCGAGCCATAGTCCGCTTGTCCCCGCGAAGGCGGGGACCCAGTCTAGGCCAAGACTGGATTCCCGCTTGCGCGGGAATGAGCGGCGGCGAGACGCGAATTGAACAGGGCTCGCCGATTGCGTCTCACGGGGCAGCGACATGATCTCAAAATTCTTCATCGAGCGGCCGGTCCTCGCCAACGTCATCGCCATCCTGATGGTGGTGATCGGCCTGGTGGCGCTGATCAACCTCCCGGTCGCGCAGTATCCCGACATCACGCCGCCGACCGTGCAGGTCACCACCCGTTATCCCGGCGCCAATGCGCGTACGGTCATCGACACCGTTGCACTGCCGATCGAGCAGCAAGTCAACGGCGTCGAAGGCATGATCTACATGCAGTCGTATTCCGGCGACGACGGCAGCTACACGCTCACGGTCACCTTCAAGATCGGCACCAATCTCGACTTCGCCCAGGTGCTGGTGCAGAACCGCGTCGCCAGCGCGCTCGCATCGCTGCCGCAGGCGGTTCAGGTGCAGGGCGTCAATACGCAGAAGAAGTCGACGGCGATCCTTCAGATCGTAGCGCTGACGTCGCCCGAGGGCCGCTACGACAGTCTCTATCTCGCCAACTACGCGACCATCCGCCTCAAGGACGAGCTCGCGCGCTTGCCGGGCGTCGGCAACGTCGTTGTGTTCGGCGCCGGCCAGTACTCGATGCGGATCTGGCTCGATCCCGAGAAGCTGCAGGCGCGCGGCTTGACGCCGAGCGACGTGATCAACTCGCTCCAACAGCAAAGTCAGCAGGTGACCGCCGGCCAGATCGGCGCGCCGCCGGCGCCATCGGGGCAATCGTTCCAGTACACGCTCAATATCTACGGCCGTCTCGACGATCCCGAGGAATTCGCCAACGTGATCGTGAAGACCGGCAGCGCCGGGGACATCACCCGGGTCAGCGACATCGGCCGCGTCGAACTGGGCGCGCAGACCTACAGCCAGATATTCACGCTCGATGGCCGACCTTCGGCGGGCCTTGCGATCTTCCAGTCACCGGGCGCGAACGCGCTCGACGTCGGCGACGAGATCCAGAAGCGCATGCGGGAGCTGTCGCGTGCGTTTCCGCAGGACTTGACCTACGGCATCCCGTTCGACACCACCAAATTCGTGCGCGCATCGGTGAACGAGGTCTACAAGACCCTGTTCGAGGCGGGCATCCTGGTGCTGATCGTGATCCTGTTCTTCCTGCAAGACTGGCGCGCGACCCTGGTGCCTGCGACGACGGTGCCGGTCACGATCATCGGCGCGTTCGCCCTCATGGCGGCGATGGGCTTCACCGTCAACATGTCGACGCTGTTCGCGCTGGTGCTGGCGATCGGCATCGTGGTCGACGACGCCATCGTGGTGGTCGAAGGCGCCGCCCACAATATCGAGCAGGGCATGTCCGGGCACGACGCCGCGATCCGCGCCATGGATCAGCTGTTCGGCCCGATCATCGGCATTACGCTGGTGCTGATGGCGGTGTTCATCCCGGCGGCCTTCCTGCCGGGCCTGACCGGCCGCATGTACGCGCAATTCGCGCTGGTCATCGCCGCGACCGCCCTGCTCAGCGCCATCAATGCGGCGACGCTCAAGCCGACCCAGTGCGCGATGTGGCTTCGCCCTACGGTACCACTGGAAAAGCGCAATATCGTCTATCGCGCCTTCGACAATATCTACCAGCGCTCCGAGCGCGGCTATGTTGCGTTGATTCATCGTATTGTCGCGCGTTCCGGCGCCTGGGTCGTGGCGGTGCTGATCCTCATCGGCGTCATCGGCTACATGTTCACGCGCATTCCGACCGCCTTCCTGCCGATCGAAGACCAGGGTTACCTGATCGCCAACGTGCAATTGCCGGACGGCGCATCGCTCGAGCGCACGCAGAACGCGCTCGACCGCGTGCAGCAGATCGTGCGCAAGACTCCCGGCGTCCAGCAGGTCGTCACCATCGCTGGCATCTCGGTGCTGGACGGCTCGTCGACACTCTCCAGCGCCGGCGTCGCCTACATCATCCTGGACGATTGGGACAAGCGCGGCCGCGCGCAGGGCCTGCTGCCGCTGTTCTCCGCGCTCAACCGGGCCGTCGAGACGGTTGAGGAGGCGCGGGTGATGGTGCTGCCGCCCCCGCCGATCCAGGGCGTCGGCAATGCCGCCGGCGCGACCATGCAGGTGCAGTTGCGCGATGGCACCTTCGACCTCGCCAAGCTGCAGAATATGGTTCAGGCTATGGTGACGAACTCCGAGAGCCAATCGAGCCTGCAGCGGGTGATCGCTTCCTACCGGGCGACGGTGCCGCAGTACGTCGTCGAGATCGACCGGGTGAAGACCCAGACGCTGGGGCTGACCGTCAACCAGGTGTTCAACGCGCTGGGCGGCTATCTCGGTGCCAGCTATGTCGACCAGTTCAACAAGTTCGGCCGCACGTTCCAGATCTATGTGCAGGCGGATTCGCAATTTCGCTTGCGCACCCAGGACATCAACCTGCTGACCGTGCGCAACAGCAACGGCGACATGATTCCGCTCGGCACGCTGGTGTCGATCAAGCCGACGGTCGGCTCGCCGCTGATCAGTCTCTACAACCTCTACCCGTCGGCGACCATCATCGCCCTGCCGGCGAGCGGCATCTCGACCGGTCAGGCGATGACGCTGATGGAAGAGATCGCGGCGAAGACGTTGCCGCCCGGCGCCGGCTATGAATGGACCGCGATGTCCTATCAGGAAAAGATCGTCGGCAATCAGATGTTCATTGTCTTCGGTCTCGCGATGCTGCTGGTCTATCTCGTGCTCGCCGGCCAGTACGAGAGCTGGCTGACGCCGCTGGCGGTGATCCTGTCGGTGCCGCTCGCTTTGCTCGGTCCGGTGGCGGTGCTCAACGTCGTCCCGCTCGGCAACAACCTCTATGTGCAGATCGGCCTCGTGCTGCTGATCGCGCTGGCGGCCAAGAACGCTATCCTGATCGTCGAGGTGGCGCGCGAACTGCGGGCGCACGGCAAGGACATCGTCGACGCCGCGATCGAGGCGGCGCGCTCCCGCTTCCGGCCGATCCTGATGACGTCGTTCGCCTTCATCCTGGGCATGGTGCCGCTGGTGCTCGCGACCGGCGCCGGCGCCAATTCGCGGATCTCGATCGGCATCACGGTCGTCTCCGGCATGCTGGCGTCGACCTGCCTCGCGGTCTTGTTCGTCCCCGCTTTCTTCGTCATCGTGCAGCGCTTCGATGAGTGGCGCGCCGCCCGCAAGGGCAAGAAGGCCGAGACGGCGGTGCCGGCGGAATAGTCAAACGAGGGGTGAAATGGAGCTTGGACTGACGGGCAAGGTCGCCCTGGTGACCGGGTCGTCGCGGGGCATCGGGCGCGGCATTGCGGTGGCGCTGGCACAGGAGGGATGCGATCTCGTCCTCACCGGCACCGACCAGAAAGCGCTCGCCGACGCGACGGCCGCGGTCGAGAAACACGGACGCAAGGCCAAGGCCGTCGCGATTGATTTGCGTAAAGACGACGCGCCCACCGCACTCATGGAGGCGGCGAAAGGCGCCTATGGGCGCCTCGACATCCTCGTCAACAACGCCGGCACCACCAAGCGCGGTGACTTTATGACGCTCACCGACGCCGACTGGGCCGAAGGCTATGCACTGAAATTCTTCGCGCATGTGCGGCTGTCGCGCGCCGCCTGGCCGCTGTTGAAAGCGAGCGGCGGCTCCCTCGTCTCGATCGGCGGCACCTCGGGGCGCGTGCCGACCGCGGGCTTCACCATCGGCAGCTCGGTCAACGCCGCGGTGGCGGCGTTCTCCAAGGCGCTCGCCGATCTCGGCAAGACCGACGGCGTGCAGGTCAATTGCATCCACCCGAGCTATGTGGACACCGAGCGCTTTGGGCGCCGCGTCAAGGCCGACATGGAGCGCACCGGCAAGAGCGAGGCCGAGGTGCGCGAATGGCATCGGCAGGACATCGGCACCATCCGGCTCGGCACCACCGACGATGTCGCCAATCTCGTCGCCTTCATGGTCTCGCCGCGCGGGCGCTGGCTGCACGGCGCCACCGTCGATCTCGACGGCGGCGAGGTGAAGGCGTTCTGATTTTTAGGGCTTGGAAACGGCTCTCTCACCGCTCATTCCCGCGCAAGCGGGAATCCAGTCTTGATACAATAGGGCTCCCGACGTTGTAGGAGCGAACGGAAAATGACTATCGAGAATTTGAATCATCTTATGTGAACTTGAGGAAGTAATAATGCATGAAGAGACAAACCCGAAGAGCATATTGCTTCCAGCGCTCTTAGCAGGAGTGGCAACATTGTTGCTTTCATTAGCGTACATGCCATCAGGTCGCGTAAGAGGCCTTGGCATGGTTACGTACGTGATAATCGGGTTCGGGATTGGACTCATTCTTGGAGCAGGCATCGCGTACTTGGTTCGCCAACTATACCGCGTGACAAAGAGAGACTAACGGATCCATGAGTTTCTATGTCTATCTCGTTGCCAATCGTCGGAATGGTACTCTTTACATCGGAATGACCGATGACCTCGCAAGACGCGTTTGGATGCATCGTGTTGGTGCTCTTTCCGGATTTACCAAGCAGTATGGAATAAAGATGTTGGTCTGGTACGAACAACACGAAACCCGCGAGTCTGCCTTTGTGCGAGAGCGTCAAATCAAGAAATGGAATCGAGCTTGGAAGCTGAGACTGGTCGAGCAGATGAATCCGCTGTGGCGTGATCTCTACGACGATATCTTGCGTTAGATTTAGCCTGGGTCCCCGCTTTCGCGGGGACGAGCGGAATATAGAGGCCCGCGGCCGATTGCCAATGTCCATCCTCCTGACCCCAGCACGCATCGGCGGCGTCGAGATCAAGAACCGCATCATCATGCCGCCCATGACGACGCGGCTCGCGGACGACGAGGGCCACGTCACCGACGACACCATCGCCTATTACATGGCGCGGGTGCGCGGCGGCGTCGGCATGATCACCGTCGAGATGGCGTCGCCGGAGCGCGCCGGGCGCCACCGCCGCCGCGAACTCGGCATCTACGACGACCGCTTCCAGCCGGGGCTGACGCGGCTCGTCGACGCGATCCGCGGCGGCGGCGCCAAGGCGTCGATCCAGCTCGGCCATGGCGGCGGGCATACGCGGCGCGACATCTGCGGCGAGACGCCGGTCGCGCCGTCGGCGATCCCGCATCCGGTCTACGAGGTAACCAACGAGACCATCGTGCCGGAGGCGATGACGCGCGAGCGCATCGCCGAGGCAGTGGCCGCGTTCGCGCGCGCCGGCGCGCGCGCCAAGGCGGCGGGTTTCGACTGTGTCGAGATCCACGCCGCACACGGCTACCTGATCTCGCAATTCGCGACGCCGTTCGAGAACCGGCGCACCGACGAGTACGGCGGCTCGCTCGAGAACCGCGCGCGCTTCGGGCTCGATGTGCTGCGCGCGGTCAAGGGCGCGGTCGGCGCGATGCCGGTGATCTATCGCGTGTCGGTCGACGACTATTTCCCGGAGGGGCTTACGCCGGAGGAGGGCACCCAGATCGCGGTGTGGGCGGCGGAAGCAGGCGCCGATGCGCTGCACATCGCGGCCGGGCACTATCGCTCGCTGCCGTCGGGCGAGCGCATGATCCCGCCGATGGCCTATCCGGAAGCGACGTTCCTCGACTACGCCGCCGCGGTGAAGCAGCGCGTCAGCGTGCCCGTCATCGCGGTGGGCCGGCTCGGGAGCATCAAACATGCCGAGGAGGCGATCGGCGGCAACAAAGCGGATTTTGTCGCGCTCGGCCGCTCGCTGATCGCCGATCCGGAGTGGGTCGTTAAGATCGCGCGCAGCGAGCCACCGCGGCGCTGCCTCGCGTGCAACACCTGCGTCAACGAGATGCGCGGCGGCGCGCAGCTGCACTGCGTGGTCAACGGCGCCGCCGGTCGCGAGCGCGCCTTCGAAGCGAGGCGCCCACCTCGGAACGAACGCATCGCGATAATCGGCGCCGGGCCGGCCGGGCTCACCTACGCCTCGCTGGTGGCGGACGGGAATTCAGTGACCGTGTTCGAGCGCCGCGATCGCGCCGGCGGCGCGTTCCGCTATGCCGGCAAGGCGCCGCTGTTCCAGGACGTCGTCGCCAACCAGAATTCGTTCGACGACTACATCGATGCGTTCACCTGGGCGTGTGCGGCAAAGGGCGTGGCCATCCGCTACAACCTCGATATCACCCAGTGGCCCGAGCTGCTGCGGCCGTTCGACCGCATCGTGATCGCGACCGGCGCCGCCTATCGATTCGGCCTCGGCCCGCTTGCCGCCGCGCTGCTCGATAGTGGCGTCGCCCGCTGGCCATTGTTCCGGCAGGTGCTGTCGTTGCCGTCGGTCCGAGATTGGTTCTACCACCGGGGGCGCAGGCCCACGGGCGCCGGGTTCCAGGCGCCGGCGCGCCCCGGCCAGCACGTGATTGTGATCGGCGACGCGCTGACGGCCGGAAAGAGCCGGCCGGCCATTTCCAGCGCTTTCGAGGCGGCTTTAACATCCTGATTGCGGTGAAGGATTTGAAAACTTTTTGACGCACAATCAGTCACAATTTGGACGCAGGGAGGCCTATGCTAGTGCTCCTGCAAAACACGGACGATCGGGGACAATGTTCCGCAGCACGCTTCGGCTGATCGCCGCGCCGGCGATCGCGCTAACCATGGCATTGGTGCCTTGCGCCGCATCGGCGCAGGGCTTCCTCAACGGCCTGTTCGGGAACAGCGATCGCTTGTCTTCGCCGCCGTCACAGGCGCCTGCGCAAGAGCGCCAGCAGCCGGCCCAATGGCAGCAGCAACCACAGCAGGGCACGGCAGGGCAGGGCTACGGCGACGAGATATCGCAGCGGATCGTTCGCCTGGAAGCGCAGATCCGCCAGCTCACCGGCGCGATCGAACAGTTGCAGTATCGCAATCAGCAGCTCGAAGCGCAGGTGCAGCGCATGCAGGGCACAGGCGCGGTGCCGCCCGCCGCGCGCCAGCCGGCCCCGCAAGTGCAGCCCCAGATGCAGCAGCCGCAGGTTCAGCCGCCGGCGGCACCGCCGCCGGGACGGCGCGGCGAGGTCTTCGATCCGTCGCAGAATCCGAATGCGCCGGGCGCACCGCGCGTGCTCGGCACAATCCCGTCCGGCGGGCAGGGCGGCGGCCCGGCGCCGATGCCCGGCAACGTCGCGCAAGGCAATCCGAATTACGACGACGAACAGGTCGGCGCCCCCGGGGGGCGCGGCGCCGGTGCGCCGCTTGATCTGTCGACATTGGCCGGCGCGGCGGCAACCGATCGTGCGCTGTCGCAGGGAATGGCGGGCAACGAGCCGATGCAGGCGCCTGCCGGGCGCGGCCAAGGCGGCGGCGCGCAGGTCGCGACCTTGCCGCCGTCCGACAGCCCGCGCGACAACTACGACATGGCCTACGGCTACATGATGCGCAAGGACTACGCGCTCGCCGAAGACGGCTTCCGCAATTTCCTGCGCCGCTTCCCGAGCGATCGCCTGGTGTCCGACGCGCAGTACTGGCTCGGCGAGAGCATGTTCCAGCGCCAGCGCTATCGCGACGCCGCCGAGCAGTTCCTCGGCGTATCGACCAAGTTCGAGACCAGCGCCCGCGCGCCGGACGCGCTGCTGCGGCTCGGTCAGTCGCTCGCGGCGATGGGCGAGCGCGAAGCGGCCTGCGCTTCGCTCGCGGAGGTTTCGCGCAAATACCCGCGCGCGTCGGTCGCGGTCCGCCAGGGCGTCGAGCGTGAGCAAAAACGCGTCCGCTGCTGACGACGCGTTGCCGATCTCGGCCGCGGAAGCGAACCGCCTGTTCGGCGGCTTTGACAAATTCCCGGCATTGGTCCTTGCCGTATCGGGCGGACCCGATTCCACCGCCTTGATGGTGCTCGCGGCGCGGTGGCGCGGCCGGGGGCGCTCGCCAAAGCTTGTCGCCGTCACGGTCAATCACGGGCTGCGCGAGGAAGCCAAGCGCGAGGCTAAGGCGGTCGAGAAGCTCGCGCACAAGCTCGGCATCGAGCACCGCACGCTTGAATGGGTCGGCCGCAAGCCGAAGACGGGCTTGCAGGAGGCCGCGCGACTGGCGCGCTACCGCCTCCTTTGCGACGTGGCACGCGAGGTTGGCGCCGCACACGTGCTCACCGCCCACACCCGCGACGACCAGGCCGAGACGATCCTGATCCGCATGGCGCGCGGCAGCGGCGTCAGCGGGCTCGCCGGCATGTTGGCCTATTCGAGTATTCCAACGCAGGAGGGCAGGGATCTCGGCCTCGTGCGGCCACTGCTGGGCATTCCGAAGTCGCGGCTGATTGCGACGCTCAAGGCTGCCAGGATCCGCTACGCCAATGATCCGTCCAACCGCGACCCGCGCTTCACGCGTTCGCGTTTGCGCGAGTTGATGCCGGCGCTCGCGCGTGAGGGATTGACCGCATCGCGGCTTGCTGCATTGGCACGCCGCGTTCAGCGCGTCGAAGAAACGCTACGGCAGGTAATGGTCGCCGCCAACAAGAAGGTCGCGCCCGGTCCATGGCCGGCCGAAGGGCCGGTGACCATGCAGACGGACATGTTTGCCGACCTGCCGCGCGAGGTTGCGCTGCGGTTGCTCGGGCGGGCGATCGCCTGGACCGGCGACGAGGGGTCGGTCGAGCTCGGTAAGCTCGAAACATTCTGTGATGAGATGGACCGGGCTCTACGTGATGCCACGAAGTTTCGCCGCACCCTGGCCGGAGCGTTGGTTACGGCGGGTCGCGACAAAATCACGGTCGAAAGGGCCCCGCCGCGCCGAACTGCACAGGGAAGCAGCAGAACCGCTTAACCACGCGTCGATATGACCGCCGCAAGCGGCCTAAACGCCGGTAGAATGGGACAAATTGGCCGGTTTCCCTTGGCAGACGCGGGTACGAGACCTAGATTGGGTACCGGGATGGACCTGAATCGGCCACGAGTGGCCGCCATCATCGATTTTCCGCCCTTTCGGGGCCCCGGCAGGCATGCCGGATAGAAGGATCGGGTTGAATGAACGCCAATCTGCGCAACTTCGCCCTCTGGGTCATCATCGTCCTGTTGCTGCTGGCGTTGTTCACGCTGTTCCAGAATCCGAGCCAGCGCACCCAGTCGCAGGAAATCACGTTCTCGCAGCTCCTCAATGAGGTGGAGGCGGGCCGTGTCCGCGACGTCACGATCCAGGGCCCGGAGATCCACGGCAATTTCACCGACGGCCGCGGCTTCCAGACCTACGCCCCGAGCGATCCGACCTTGGTCAAGCGCCTCTATGACAAGGGCGTGCAGATCACCGCGCGCGCCCAGCAGAACGACGTGCCCTGGTTTGTGTCGCTCCTGCTCTCATGGCTGCCGTTCATAGCGTTGATCGGCGTCTGGATATTCCTGTCGCGGCAGATGCAGGGCGCCGGCGGCAAGGCACTCGGCTTCGGCAAGTCGCGCGCGAAGCTGCTGACCGAAGCGCACGGCCGCGTCACGTTCGAGGACGTCGCGGGCGTGGACGAAGCCAAGCAGGATTTGCAGGAGATCGTCGAATTCCTGCGCGATCCCGGAAAATTCCAGCGCCTCGGTGGCAAGATTCCGCGCGGCGTGCTGCTGGTCGGGCCGCCCGGCACCGGCAAGACGCTGATTGCGCGCGCCGTCGCGGGTGAGGCCAACGTGCCGTTCTTCACCATCTCCGGCTCCGACTTCGTCGAGATGTTCGTCGGCGTCGGCGCAAGCCGCGTGCGCGACATGTTCGAGCAGGCCAAGAAGAACGCACCCTGCATCATCTTCATCGACGAAATCGACGCGGTCGGCCGCCATCGCGGCGCCGGCCTCGGCGGCGGCAACGACGAGCGCGAACAGACCCTCAACCAGCTGCTCGTCGAGATGGACGGCTTCGAGACCAACGAAGGCATCATCCTGATCGCCGCCACCAACCGGCCCGACGTGCTCGATCCGGCGCTGCTGCGCCCGGGCCGTTTCGACCGGCAGGTGATCGTGCCGAACCCGGACGTCATGGGCCGCGAGCAGATCCTGAAGGTGCACGTGCGCAAGGTGCCGCTGGCCCCGGACGTGAACCTCAAGACGATCGCGCGCGGCACGCCCGGCTTCTCCGGCGCCGACCTCATGAACCTGGTCAACGAGGCCGCCCTGATGGCGGCGCGGCGCAACAAGCGCATGGTGACGCAGCACGAGTTCGAGGACGCCAAGGACAAGGTGATGATGGGCGCCGAGCGCAAGTCGCTCGTGATGACCGAGGAAGAGAAGATGCTGACCGCCTATCACGAGGGCGGCCATGCCATCGTCGCGCTCAACGTCAAGGCGACCGACCCGGTGCACAAGGCGACGATCATTCCGCGCGGTCGCGCGCTTGGCATGGTCATGCAGTTGCCCGAGCGCGACAAGCTCTCGATGAGCCGCGAGCAGATGACTTCGCGCCTGGCCATCATGATGGGCGGCCGCGTCGCCGAAGAACTCGTGTTCGGCAACGACAAGGTGACCTCGGGCGCTTCCTCCGACATCGAGCAGGCGACCAAGCTTGCGCGCATGATGGTGACCCGCTGGGGCCTCTCGCCCGAGCTTGGCACCGTCGCCTATGGCGAGAACCAGGACGAGGTCTTCCTCGGCTACCAGGTCGCGCGCCAGCAGAACGTCTCGGAAGAGACCAGCCGCAAGATCGACGCCGAGATCAGGAAGCTCGTCGAAGCGGGCTATGCTGATGCCGAGCGGATTCTTCGGGAGAAGCGCGCCGACCTCGAGACCCTTGCCAAGGGCCTGCTCGAGTTCGAGACGCTCACCGGCGACGAGATCACCGATCTGCTCGCAGGCAAGCGGCCGGTGCGCGAGTCGGTGATCGAACCGTCGACGCCGCGTGGCTCCGCCGTTCCGCCGGCAGGCAAACCGCGCCCGCGCCCGGAAACGGGTGGGCTCGAGCCGCAGCCGCAGGCATAAGATTGAAGCACCTGCTGTGGCACGAACGCCCGCTCTCAGGCGGGCGTTTTCGTGTTTTGCTGTTGGTTTAAATAGAACGGGCAGAGGGTTCGGTGCGTTCCCTCTCCCGCGAAAGGGCGTTCACGCCCGTCTTCGACGGACTAGGGGGGAGGGGGCCGATCGCCGTTGCCGCTCCGGTGAAGCTCACTTCCAAGATCGCGAACGCGTCGATGCAGACCGATTCAGAAAATCAGTCGCCGCCCTGGACCCTCGCCGGGTTCAATCTCGGCATGCGGCTCGCGCTGCCGGTATTGCCGGCGATGACCGCGTTCGGGCTCGCGGTCGGCGCCACCGCCGCGCGCAAGGGCTTCTCGTTCGTCGAGAACCTGGTGATGAACGTGTTCGTCTATGCCGGCATGTCGCAACTCGTGGCGATGGAAGCCTGGCCTGAGCGCGTGACGCTCGGCGCCATGGCGGCGCTTGCGGTGCTGATGATCACCGTCAATGCGCGCATGCTGCTGATGAGCGCGGCGCTCTACCCATGGCTCGCTTCGTCATCGCCCTGGCGCATATATCCGACGCTGCATGTGCTTGCCGATCCCTCCTGGATCATCGCCATGCGCTACCGCGCGAACGGCGGCTCGGATGCCGGTATTCTGCTTGGTTCCAGCGTGCTCCTGGCGGTGGCGTGGATCGCGGCCACGTGCGTCGGCCACGTCGCCGGCACCATGGTCGCCGACCCGCGCCGCTACGGTATCGACCTGGTGATGCCGATCTTCTTCGCCGCCATGCTGATTCCGCTCTGGCGCGGCGCGCGGCCGGCGGTCGCCTGGATCGTCGCCGGCGTGGTGGCCGTGACCGTGCATCAGCTCGTCGGCGGCTGGTGGTTCATCGTTGCCGGCGCGATCGCCGGCAGCGTCGTCGGAGGCTTGCTCGATGACGCCGATTGAGAACGCGGATTTCGGCGTGCTGGCCGCCTTTGCCGCGATGGCGGTCGCGACCTATGCCATGCGCGCCGGCGGCTTCTGGATGATGCAGCACGTGCCGCCGTCAGCGCGGCTGCGCAAGATGCTGAACGCGCTGCCGGGATCGGTGATCGTGGCGGCGGTGCTGCCGATCGTCGTGCGCGACGGCGTCACCGCGGTGCTGGCCATCGGTGCCGCGGTGGCGGCGATGCTGCTGACGCGGCGCGATATCATCGCCGTCGTCGCCGGCATGGCGATCGCGATCGCCGCCCGG
The DNA here is from genome assembly GCA_019745775.1 of Xanthobacteraceae bacterium. Lineage (GTDB taxonomy): Bacteria > Pseudomonadota > Alphaproteobacteria > Rhizobiales > Xanthobacteraceae > VAZQ01. Next base: position 55,768 of record JAIESR010000001.1, read on the forward strand.
GCGGCGGGATGGTGAGGCGGGCGCCGATGCCGCTCCAGAACCGCGTCGATCCCTTCGCCGAGCTGTTCGCGAGCCAGGCGCGCGGCACCATGTTCGGCAATCGCGGCGGCCGGTTTCACACCGACGCAAGAACGTTGACGAAACGGCGCCACGTGTCGCGCGCCTGGATCTGCTGTGTGCTCGAATTCAAGGACCGCGGGCGCGACGTCTGGGGGCGCTCCTACACCGAGCTGTTCTTTCTCGATGAGGTGACCGCGCTTGCGTCCGGCCATCGGCCCTGCTTCGAATGCCGCCGCAAGGACGCGGTGCGTTTCGCGGAGCTATGGGGAAACGCCGGCAAGCTCAAGTCACGGCCACGCGCCGGCGCCATGGACGAAGTCCTGCATCGCGAGCGCCTCGATGGCCGCGCCAAGCGGCGGCATCGGCGCGCGATCGATCAGTTGCCCGATGGCGCGGTCATTGCCATGAAGGGGGGTGCCTTCGCGGTCCGCGGCCGCGCTCTTTTGCAGTGGACGCCGTCTGGCTACGCCGAGCGCAAGCGTCGTCCTCGCGGCGGTACGGTCGAGGTGCTGACGCCCCCTGCGATCCTGGAGGTTCTCGCAATCGGCTATCAGCCCCGCTGGCACACGAGCGCCGAGAGGCGGGTCGATCATCTCACTGCAAAGGGCGCGTGATAGGGGCGACCGAACGGAACGCCGCCGGCGACGGTCTGCACCGGCTTGAGATACATGCGGCCCTCGCGCTGATTTTTCCGGGTGTCGACGAACGAGACCGGCCCCTCGACCAGCTCCAGGACAGCTACGTCGCCGGGCGCGCCGATCTGCAAGGTGCCGAGCTTCGGATTGCGCCCGATCACCTTGGCCGGATTGACCGTCGCCATGGCGACGACCTGTTCCAGCGAGAAGCCGAGGCCTAAGAACTTCGACATCACCCAGGTCAGGTACGGCATGCCAGGCGTGTTGCCGGAGAACACGTGAATGTCGGAGGAGATGGTGTCGGGCGGCGCGCCTTGCGCGATCGCGGGCTCGGCGACGGTATAGTCGAAGCTGCCGCCACCGTGCCCGACGTCGAAGATGACGCCACGTTTTTTGGCGGCAAGCGCCGCCGGCAGGAGCTTGCCGTCCTGCACGATGTTGGTGAAGGCGCCCGCGATATTGGGCGCGCCGGAGAAGCAGTGAGTGAGGATGTCGCCCGGCCGCAGCAGATCGAGAATCTGCGACATCAGCTCGCGCGTCTCGACGCCGCCGATGTGGCACATGACTTTGGCGCCGGTGTCGGCTGCAACGCAGGCCGCAATCGCGCGCTTGAGCGGCTCGAGCCCGTGCTTGGCGATCACGTTCTCCGACATCCGTACCTTGACGCCGAGCACCATGTCGGAATTCTCCGCCACGGCTCTTGTCGCGGCGTCGGTCTGCGCGAAGTCGACGTTGTAGAGCTCCGGCACCGGGAAGCCGGCGAGCCCGATATTCGCGATATGCACGAAGGCGTAGAGCCGCGTGCGGGTCGCCGCCACGACATAGCGCCGGAAGGCCGCGAAATTGTTGGCGCCGGCGTCGCCAGCCGACACGCAGGTGGTGGTGCCTTGCTGGGCGACGAGCTCGTCCGCCGGTATGCCGATCGCCGAGCCGTAGGGAAAGACGTGCGCATGCAGGTCGATCAGGCCCGGTGTGACGAGCCTGCCCCCGGCATCGAGCACGCGATGCGCGCGCGCCGCCGGGATGTCGGCCTCAACCGCTTCAACCACGCCGAAGCGGATGCCGATGTCGCGCTTGCCCCGCAGCGATTGGCTGGGGTCGAGCACGTCGCCGCCCTTGATGACGAGGTCGAACTTGTCGTCCGGCCCCATGGCGGCGGTCGCCGGATGCGCGGCGAGAGTGAAAGCGCTCGATGAAATAAGGAAATCTCGGCGCGTCAGCGCAGGCATGGCGGACCTCCCCAATATTGTTTTGTCGATTATGGCGGCTCGGATGGTGGGTCCGGACAATCGGCCCGTCAATGCTTCAAAAGACGGATCGGACATCGACGCTTTGATCCCCTTGCGTATAATCGCGGTGCACAACCATAAGGGAGGAAACAATGATCAGCAGAATCCTGCTTGGCGCCGCTTTGGTTGCTCTTACGGCCGGCGCTGCGTCGGCCCAGGACAAGCGCCCCGGTTACGGGCCGTCGGTGAATATCGCCACCGCCAAGAAGATCGCAGCCGGCGTCGTCGCCGAATGCCAGAAGAACGGCTGGAACGTCGCCGTCGCCGTGGTCGATACCCACGGCTTCCTGGTCTACTTCGAGCGCATGGAAGATACGCAGACCGCCAGCATGGACATCGCCATCGGCAAGGCCAGGGCTGCGGCGACCTATCGGCGGCCGACGCGTGCGTTCGTGGACGTCATCAACATGGGCAGCCCGGCAACGGCCACGCTGCCCGGCGTGTTCGCCTCGCCGGGCGGACTGCCGATCATGGTCGACGGCAAAGTCACAGGCGGGGTCGGCGTGAGCGGCGTCACCGGCGACCAGGACGAGCAATGCTCCAGGGCTGGCCTGAGCAACTAGCTCCTGGACCCGTTTCCATCTGCGCGGTTCGCCGCGGCGATCGTACAACGGTTGCCGCTGCATCGCCTACGCATCGAGCGCCAGCGCCACCACCTCCGAAGGCTGCTTCGGCGTGCCGACCGTGAACGCGAGGTACTGCTTGCCGTCAACCATGTAGGTCATCGGCATGCTGCCCATCATGCCGGGGATCGTGAGCTCGCCGACGATGGCGCCGGTCTTCTTGTCGTAGGCGCGCACGACCGGCGCGCCGCCCCAGCCTTCGCCGGCGATCAGCAGCGTCTTGGTGACGAGCATGTTGGCGTGCAGGTTGATGCCGCCGGTGTTGGGCAGGTTCCTGCCTTTCAGCGCCGGATGCTCCGCGACGGATCGCGGCGTGGTGCCGAGCGGCATCGCCCACGCGATGTCGCCCTTGTTGAGATCGACGGCGACGATCCGGCTGTAGGGCGGCTTCATGATCGGCAGTCCGTCGACTGACAAGCGAACGCTGCCGCGACCGCGGGAATAGCGCATGTCCGATTTCGGGTCGTTGGCGACCGCGATGATACCGGGTCCGGTCTTGGTGGGGATGTAGAAATAGCCGGTCTCGGGATCGAAGCCGCCGCCTTGCCAGAGCGAGCCGCCGGTGCCGCCGGGATTGTACCAGGTGCCTTTCGTTCCATTGGGCTTCACTTCGGATGGCGGCGTGAACAGCGGGCCGAGCCGGTACTGGCTGGCGATCTTTATCGCCGCGGCGCGCAGCTCCGGCGTGAAGTCGATGAGGTCGTCCTCGACGAAGCCCTGCCGTTCGTAAGCGGGCGGCCTGGTCGGGTGCGGCTGCGTCGGCCAGGCGCGCTCGCCCGGCACGTCGCTCGCCGGCACCGGCCGCTCCTCGAACGGCCACACCGGCTCGCCGGTGACCCGGTCGAGCACATAGGCGAAGCCCTGCTTGGTCAATTGCACCAGCGCCTTGACCGGCTTGCCGTCAACCGTGATGTCGACCAGCGTCGGTACGCACGGCAGGTCGTAGTTCCAGATGTCGTGATGCGTGAGCTGATAGTGCCAGACCCGTTTGCCGGTCGCGATGTCCACGCACACGATCGAATTGGCGAACAGCGTGCTGCCCAGCCGGTGGCCGCCGTAGTAATCGTTGGTGGCGGATTCGACCGGCAGATAGGCGTAGCCGAGCTCGGGGTCGACCGAGATCGGGGCCCAGACGCCGGTGTTGCCGGTGTATTCGTTGGCGCCGTTCTCCCAGGTGTCGGCGCCGAATTGTCCCGGCTTGGGGACGGTGTGGAACACCCAGGTCTGCTTGCCGGTGCGCGCGTCGAACGCCATCACGTAGCCCGGCGTGTTGCGCATCGTCGGCGGATGGAAGCCCTCTTCGCCCGCCGGCGGGATGATGACCGTGTCCTTGAAGATCGTCGGCGGCGACGAGTTGCCGATGCGCGAGACATGGTCGAAATCGACGTTGAGCTCCTCCATCAGGTCGACGGCGCCGTTGTTGCCGAACGACCGCACCGGCACGCCGGTGTTGGCGTCGAGCGCCACCAGGTAGAAGCCGGTGGTGATGACGAAGATGCGTTCGTCCCTGCCGTCGGTCCAATAGGAGACGCCGCGCCCTGCGTTGCGCCGCGGCGCCTTGCGGTCGCGGCCGTGTTCCTCCATGCCGGTCCACATCCAGAGCTGCCGGCCGGTCACCGCATCGACGGCGGCGACGACGCGCTGGCCGCCGGCGGACATGTAGCAGACGCCGTCGACCATGATCGGCGCGGACTGGCTGCGATAGATTGCGAGCGTCGGATCGCCGTTGCCCTGGGCGGTGCCGCCCAATGACGGCGGCGCGGGACCGATCTCGGCTTTCCAGCGCCAGGCGATCTTCAGGCCGTTGAAATTGTCCTTGTTGATCTGGTCGAGCGGCGAATAGCGCGTGCCGAGGAGATCGTTGTTCAGGTATCGCCATTCGCCCGGCCGCGGGACCAGCGACGGTGGTGATCTCGTCGCCTGACCTTGCGCCGACGTGGTTCGCGCCGCCCCGCCAAGAGGAATCGATGCAAGCAGACTGAGGAATGCGCGCCGTGAAGCCGCCATGGGTAACCTCCCGCATTTCTTCTTGTGCCCCCAAGGTTAGACCAGGACGGCGGCGACGGACACTGGCTTGCGTGGAGAGGGCGGGTAGGAGTGCACCGACGACAAGGGGAGGCCCTGCGCGGAAATTGCCGGAGCAGGTCACGCAGACGCCGGCAACCCCTCGCGAATTCCAGTACTTCTGGCGCCTTGCTTGCATCCATCCGGCGCGACAAAATCAAGGCGGGCCTGGAGTACTTCATTTGCTGCGGCTGCGCATCTTCGTATCATCGCCGGGCGACGTCGGTGCTGAGCGTGCCGTCGCGCTTGCCGTGGCCGAGCGGCTGCAGCTCGAATTCCGCGGCCAGGTGCAGCTCGAAACCTATCTGTGGGAGCGCAGCCTCCTGCGCTCCACCGATACCTTCCAGGCGCAAATCCTCGACATCCAGCAGGCCGACCTCGCGCTGTTCATCTTGTGGGCGCGCGTCGGCACGCCGCTACCACTCGAGCAGTTCAGCCGGCCGGACGGGACGGGATACGCCTCGGGCACCGAATATGAATACGAGCGCGCGCTGCACGGCTTCGAGGAGCGGCAATCGCCGGAAATCTTCTGCTACCTGAAAACCGCCGAGGTGCGACTGTCGATGAAGGACCGCGAGCAGCGCGCCCAGCAGGTGGCCGAGCTCGACGCGGTGAGCCAGTTCGTCGACCGCTGGTTCCGCAATCCGGACGGCACCTTCCGTTCCGCCTTCTACAATTTCGAGAAGACGGCGCAGTTCGAGGAGCTGATCGAGGTTCACCTGCGGACCTGGATTCGCGACCGGCTCAAGAGCACGGAACAGCCGTCGGAGCAGCGCTCGCTGTGGCAGGGCTCGCCGTTCCGCGGCCTGCAGGCCTTCGATTACGAGCACGCGCTGATCTATTGCGGCCGCACCGCGCTGATTTCCGAGGTGATCGAGACGCTGCGCCGGCGCGCCGCCGCCGGCCTCGGCTTCCTGATGGTCACCGGCATGAGCGGCGTCGGGAAGTCGTCGCTGTTGAAGGCCGGCGTGCTGCCGATCCTGACGCGGCCGCGCGTGGTCGAGCACGTGATCGAATGGCGGCGCGCGATCTTCAAGCCGGACGTCGGTGCGCAGGATTCGCTGGCCGGCTTTGCGGCGGCGTTGCTGCACGAGCACGCGTTGCCCGAGCTCGCCGACGAAAAGGCACCCCTCGCCGAAATATTGGCCGATCCGCCGGCACTGACGCTGGCGATCACCCGGGCGCTCGACCGTGCCACCAAGCGGGCGCGCGATGCGAGCCCCGATCCCGATCCAGATGCCGGCGTGCGGCTGATCGTGATCTGCGACCAGTTCGAGGCGATCTTCGATGAAACCGTCGTGGCCCAGGAGCGCGCCGCGTTCTGCGAGGCGCTGCGTACGATGATTTTGACCGGCCGGGTCTGGGTGATGGCCACCCTGCGCGCGGACTTCTTCAGCCGCTGCTCGGAGTTGCCCGAGCGCTTCCGCGATCTCTTCATCGAGCAGGGCGGCATCTACGCGGTCGGCGGTCCGCGGCCGGCGGAGATTGCCCAGATGATCCGGCGGCCGGCCGCGATGGCGGGCATCACCTTCGAACGGCGCGGCGATCCCGAGGAAGGGCTCGACGACGTGTTGCGTGACGCGGCCTCGGGCAATCCGACCGTGCTGCCGCTGCTGCAATTCACGCTGCACGAGCTTTGGCGGCGGAGCAAAGGCTCCGGCGTCCTGCGTTTTGCCGACTACGATGAGCTTGGCGGCCTGCACGGCGCGCTGCGGCTGCGCGCCGATGAGGTTTTTTCCAGGCTGCCGGGCAAGGTGCAGGCCTCGCTGCCGCGGGTGCTGGCGGCGCTCGTCCATACCGATCCGACCGACGACCGCCGCATCCTGCAAAACCGCATTTCGCGCGAACAGTTTGCGGGCTCGCCGGAATGTCTCGGCTTGATCGCGACTTTTGTCGATGCGCACCTTCTGGTCAGCGATCAGGCGCCCGACGGGACCGCCGTCATTGGTCTGGCGCATGAAGCGCTGCTGCGCGAATGGCCGCCGGCGGTGCAATGGATCGAGAGAAACCGCGATCTCCTGCGTTCGCGCGCGGGCATCACGGCGGCCGCTATGCTGTGGCGCAACAGCGACTCGCGAGAAGGCCGGCTGTTGACGGGCGCACTCCTGAAAGACGCCGCGCGGCTGGTCAACGAAACGCCGGAGATACTGGCGCCGGAGGAGCGTTCCTTCGTCGACCTGTCGATCGCCGACGATCGCCGCAAGCGCCGGCGGCTGATCAAGCAGGGCGCGGCTGCTGCCGCGGCCGTTGCGGTGGCAATCCTCATCCCGACCATCGGCCTCAGTCAGCTCGCCTACGGCGTTTCTTTCGTGCGGACGCTGCCGGCGGTCTGGAACGACAGCCAGCGCATTCCACTCTCGGCCGCCGCGGTGGGAAATCTGAATACCAGTATCGATTCACTCAGCGGATATCTGCACGGCGTGCTGCGGGAGGTCGCCGCGCGGCCCGAATTGAACTCGTGGGCGGTCGCGCAGCTCTCGCTCGCGCTCCATGAACTCAACTCTCCACATCAGCTTGCTGCCGGCCCGCCGATCTCGGCGCAGCAGCTGCGCGCGATCATGAGCGAGACCCGCGATGCCGGCTGCCAGTGCTGGCGTGAGACCGAAGACAAGCTGCCGCATTCGATGGCGTCGGCGTGGGTGATCTATGCGCTGGCGCAATATGACCAGCGCGCCGTGCCGGCCGAGATCGACGCCATTCTCAATCGCCAGGGCGCCAATGGATGGTGGGCGATGTTCCCCTCGACCGACGACGAGCGGAATGCCTCGACCTCCGCCACCGCCTGGACGGCATTGGCGCTGCACCACCAATTGAGAAAGGACCTGGTTGCCCCTGAGCAGCGATGGCAGGTCGACCGGGCGGTCAAGAGTGCCGCCGCGTGGCTCATCGAGCGCGCGCTGCCGGACGAGGCGCGCTGGACGGAGTACCCGCCGGACCAGACCCACGAGCGTGGCTATGAATATCTCGCGGTATCGGCGCTGGTGATCCACGTCGTGCGCACCGTCACGGGATCGACGCGATTCGACGGCTTGTGGCTCGAGCAATTGCCGCAAGCCGTCCCGCCACCGCTTCAAAGCGAACAGGCCAAGGGCTATGTGTTCCGCAGCGAAAGGCAGTTCACCCTCGACGACGTGCGGCACTACCGTTTTCCCTGGATGCTGACCACGACGGTCGACGCCTTCGCCAACGGCAGCAGGATGCAGAAGGCGCGCGCCGCCCTGTGGGTCGAGGAGGCCTTGCGCAAGCCGCTGACGCCGTCCGACATGCGCAACGAGCATTGGACGATCGCCGAGACGCTGTTCGCGCTGCGGCATGTGCGCTCGGTGCTGGAAGGGCCGGCCGGCCGTCCGGTTGCCTCGGTTGGGGCGCGCTAGTGTAGGATGAAGTCACATTGAATCGCGTGCAGTCATCGTTGCGAGGAGCGAAGCGACGAAGCAACCCAGCTACCTCCACAACCTGGATTGCTTCGCTTCGCTGGCAATGACGGGCTGCTTCGACCTCAAATCACTCCCTCTAGAAATCTCGCAGCTTCCGCTCGACCTTCCGGAGGAAGCGCTCGCGCTTCTCAACGGTGATGTCGTCCATCCCGTATTGCGCCAGCCAGAGCGTGCGCGCAGTCGGCGCGTAGAGCAGGCGGATGCCGCGCATCAGCGCGCTGCGGTTGGGGTCGCCGATCAGCTTGTTGAGCCACCAGGGCGAGCCATAGGTCGTCACGACGGCGAAGCGCGTGACATTGTGCAATAGCGGGAGCGTTCTCCCACCCCTAAGCGTGAAGGCGACGCCCGGCACCCAGACCCGGTCGATGTAGCCCTTCAGGATCGCGGGCATGCCGTACCACCAGGTCGGGTACACAAAGACCAGGCCCTCGCAGCGGGTGAGCCGCTCGATTTCCTTCGCGATCGACGCGCGGTTGGCGCCGACGTCGTGATAGGCGCGGCGTTCCGCCTCCGACAGCACCGGCTGGAAGCCTTCCGCATTGAGATCGCAGTCGTCGACGGCGTGACCGGCCTCGCGCAACGTCTTCACCACGCACCGGTGCAGCGCCGCGACGTAACTGTCGCCGACCGGGTGCGCGTAGACCACCAGATAACGCATCGCTGCCAGCCGTTCTTCAGCCCTTCAGCGCCGCCTTGATCGCGGCGACGCCGCCGCCGGATTTCGCCGCTGCGATGATGCGCGCCTCGGTGGCGGAAAGCTTGTCGTTCGCGGTCTTCATGGCGTCGATCTTGTCGACCGGCACCACCACCGCGCCATGACGGTCGGCGTGGATCAAATCCCCGCTCCTGGTGGCCATGCCGGCTACCGAGATGTCCATGCCATAGTCGACCACGTGCACGTAGGCATGCGAGGGCACGATCATGGCGGCGAGCATCTGGAAGCCCGGTGCGATCATCGGGATGTCCCTTATGCTGCCGTCCGTCACGACCCCGAGGGCACCCAGCGCCTTGTGCACGTTCGACTGCACCTCGCCCCAGAACGCGCCGAAGCCGGCGTGCTCGCCGTCGAGATCGTGCATCACCATAATCGCGGGCTGCGGCGCACTCGCAACGTAGTCGAGATAGTCGAGGCGCTTCTGCATGTAGCCGGCCTCGCCCAGCGGCACCTTGTCCTTGGCCTTGAAGGTCACGGTCTTGGCGAAGCCGACGATCGGCGGCAGGTCGGGGAAGGGGCAGTGCAGATGCCTGACGGTGTAGCCATGGCCGCGCCGCTCCGGTGCGACCATCTCGATCAAATTGCACACCGTGGGGGTATCGATCGAGCGCAGGAACTCGAACTGGCTCTTGGTCACTGTGGTCATGCGGAAGTTTCCTCAGGCGCAGATCGAGCGGCGGTGTGCAGGTGACGCCCTTGCAGCGGCATTTCGAACCAAACCGATTTGAGGATAAACTATTGGAATCGCGAGTTTTTCCTTCATCCGGCCATAGTCTCGAGAAGATATCTCAACAACCGTGAACCTTAACCGGTCCTGAACCGACAACTATCATACCTGCAATGGGGCTGCGGGCCTTCCGTGTTTGGCAGTACCGCGCCCCCTCGCGCCTTGTGTTGGCTGGGGGAAATCGAATGCTGCAATCCACTGGTTCGCGTGTCATCGCGATGCGCACTGTTACGCTCGCTATCCTCGCCACCGGCCTGATCGCCGGCCCAAGCCTCGCCCAGACCGGCAGCCCGGCCCCCAAAGCCAAGGCCAAGACCGATGCCAAGGCCGAGGCGAAGGCCCAAACCCAGGCAAAAGCGCCCAAGAAGTCGCTGCACGCCACCACCCGAATCTCCAATTCGCCGCACCCGACCTACGACGCCGAGACCGCGCGGCGCATCTCCGCCACCATGCTGAGCTATTCGACGCTCGAGGTGCGCGGCGGCTGGCCGACGCTGCCGCCGGAGGTCATGAAGCTCGCGCTCGGGTCGCAGGGCCCCGAAGTCGGGCTTCTGCGCGAACGGCTCGCCATCACCGATGACCTGCCGCCGCAGCAGGTGCGCGGCGACGTGTTCGACGCCAACCTTGCCGCCGCCATCCGCCGCTTCCAGTCGCGCCACGGCCTCGAAGACACCGGCACGGTCGGCCAGCGCACGCTCGCCGCGCTCAATGTCCCGGTCACGCAGCGGCTGCGCCAGCTCGCGGCCTCGCTCGATCGGCTCGCTGCCATGGATTTCACCTTCGGCGACCGCTACGTGGTAGTGAACATCCCCGCCGCCGTCGCCGAGGCGGTCGAGAACGGCCGTGTCGCGCGGCGTCATGCCACCATCGTCGGCAAGCCCGACCGGCCCTCGCCGCAGCTCACCACCCATCTCACGGCGGTGAACCTCAATCCGACCTGGACCGTGCCGCTCGGTATCCTGAAGAAAGATATCCGCACCAAGATGCGGCGCGATCCGGGCTACATCGCGCGCATGCACATGCGCGTGCTCGATGCCTCGGGCCGCGAGATCGATCCGTCGTCGGTGAACTGGCAGTCCGACGGCGCGCCGAACTACACCGTGCGGCAGGATTCCGGCACATGGAACGCGCTCGGCGCGCTGCGCTTCGACATGCCGAACCCGCACTCGGTGTATCTGCACGACACCAACAACCGCTCGCTGTTCAACGCCGACTACCGCTTCCAGTCGTCGGGCTGCGCGCGGCTGGAGAATCCGCGCGACTTCGCGGTCTGGCTGTTACAGGGGCAGGGCGACTGGAGCCGCGCGCGGATCGATGCCGCGATCGCGACCACCCAGCGCCAGGACATCCGCCTGAACCGCAAGGTGCCGGTGGCCTGGGTCTACCTGACCGGCTGGGTCGCCCGCGACAACGTCGTGCACTTCCGCGACGACATCTACAACCACGACACCGCGCCTTCGCGCGCGCTGGTAGCGGACCTGCGCTCACCGCGTGACGAATTGCGCGCCTCCGGCTTCATCCTGCAATCTGCCGATCCGGAGCCGATCCGGCAGGTCTCGTGGCTCGACAGCCAATAGGACGCGTTCAAGCGGCTGCCGAAGCAGTAGGCTGATCTTTCCAGCCCAGCGCGACCACAGCCGCGATGATCGCGATCATCGCGGCTACGAGCGTGACGCAGGCTGGCCAGCCCGCTTTCTCCCACGCGATGCCGGCCAGGAACGCGCCGAAGCTGCCGCCGATATAGAAGATCGTGACATAGAGCCCGACCGCCGATGATCGGCCTTCCTGGGCCGTGAGCGTGACATAGCCGGTCGAGATCGCCTGCGAGATCAGCCCGCAGACAGCGCACACCGAAAGCCCGGCGATGATCGCCGTGAGCGACGGGATCAGCGTCAGCAGGATTCCCAGCACCCACACCGCGCAATTGCCGATCATGAACGGCCGCCGCCCGAACCGATGGATGAAGCGCCCGGTCATCGGCGTGACGGCGGCGCCGAGGAGATAGACCAGGAAGATCGTGCCGAGCATGGTCGCCGAAAACGAGAACGGCGGCGCCGCGAGAACGAAATTGATGTAGGTGAAGGTGGCGATGAAGTTGAACAGCGTGCCGAAACCGACCGCATAGGTGGCGAGAAGCTGCGGGTTGCGCAGATGCAGGAGCATCTGCTTGAGCGACGCCGCGAGGCTTTCCGAGCGCACGAAGCGACGCTCGCGCGGCAGGAGCACCGCGACCGCGGCTGCGGCCGCGAGCGTGATCACAGCGAGCGCCGCATAGGCCAGCCGCCAGCCGACCAGGTCGGTCAGCACGCCGGTGACGAAGCGCCCGCTGAATCCGCCGAGGCTCGCGCCCGATGTATAGATTCCGGCCATGCCGGCGACCTCCGCCGCCGGCCATTCGTCGCCGATATAGGCGATGATCACCGCGAAGATCGAGGGCAGCGTGAGCCCCTGGATGAAACGCCAGATGATGAGCGCCTGCACGTCCGGTGCCATCGCGATCATCAGAGTCGGGACGGCGAGCGCCACCATCGACGCGGTGATCACGCGCTTGCGTCCGATGACGTCGGCGACCGCGCCGCTGAACGGGGCGGTGAGCGCAACCGCGAGCGTGCCGGCGGTCATTGTGGCGCTGATGACGGCGGCGCTGACCGCGAATTCCGCCGCCAGCGACGGCAGGAGCGACTGCGGCGAGTAGAGGTTGATGAAGGTGCAGAAGCCGGCAAGGCCGACGGCGGTGCCGCGCGCGAGCTTGTTCATGCAAGGATGGCTTTCGCGCGTTGCAGGGTCTCGTCCGGCGTGCCGGAGGCGTCGATGCGCCGCCAGGTCAGGGCGCCGAGGTCGTATCTCTCCTGGGCGCGCGCGACCTCGGCATCGGCGTCGGAGGCGTCGCGTTCGCGGGCTCCGGCACGTTGTGCGCGCGTAGCGACATCGGCTTCCAGAAATAGCCCCACGAAGCGCGCGCTAATGTCCAACGCGGCGCGCTCGGCCTGCGCGCGTTCCCCGGGCCGCGCGAACACGGCGTCGACGATGGCCGAATGCCCGGCGGCGACGGCGCGGCGGGCCTTCTCGATGATGGCGTCGTACACCCGCCCGGTCACCTCCGGTTCATAGGCGTCCTGTGGCAGTGCTTCGAGCTCGCCCTTGCCGAACAGCGCCTTGCGCTCGACGTCGGAGCGGATGACGACCGCCCCCGGCGCCGGGGCGAGGGCAGGGGCGAGCGCGCGCGCCAAGACCGACTTGCCGGTTCCGGAGAGTCCGCCGAGCGCGACCAACACCGGCTTCGCCGGTGCGATGAAGCGGCGCGCAAAATCGAAATACGTGCGCGCGCTGTGTTCGATTGCCGCCTGCTCGTCGGGCTTGGCGTGCGCGAGCCGCGCCACTGTCACCTTGGCCCGGATCGCCGCCCGCATCGCCAGGAAGAACGGCAGCGCCATGAGCGCATCGAGGTTCTCGTTATGCCGCGCTTCGGCGAGATAGCGGTTGAATACGATATTGGCGGCCGGCGTGAGGTCACGTTCGACGAGGTCCATCAACAGGAACGCGAGATCGTAGAGCACGTCACCGGATGCGATCACCTCGCTGAACTCGATCGCGTCGAACAGCACCGGCCTGTCGTCTATCAGCACGATGTTGCCGAGATGCAGATCGCCGTGGATGCGGCGGATGAATCCCCGCCGCCCCCGTGCGTCGAGCAGGGGGCGGATGCGCGCAAAGGCGGCGCGGCCCGCCTCTGCGAACGCCTGGTTCTGATCGGCGGGAAACAACTCCGGACGTCCGGCGAATGCTTCGGCATGCTCGTCGATGTAGCTTCCGAGCGCCGCGATCCACAGCTCGGCATCGGCGGGCTCTGCGTCCGCATGCGACGCGGCCACGGTGCGGCCGAGTGCGTCCGCAAGCGCGGCGTCGATCTTGCCCGCCGCTGCGAGGTGGTCGAGGGTGAGGTTCTCGTCGAAGCGGCGCATCTCAAGCGTCCACTCGACCGGCTCGCCGTGCCCGTCGAGGGCCAGCCGGCCGTCCGCCTCGCGCGTGATCGCAACCACGCGGCGATAGATGTCGGGCGCGGTGCGCCGGTTGATCGCAAGCTCGGTCTCGCAAGCGGCCTTGCGCTTTTCAAGCGTCGAATAATCGAGGAACGGGAAGCGCACCGCGCGTTTGACCTTCAGCGCCCGTTCGCCCGCCAGGAACAACGATGCCGCGTGCGTGTCGATCCGCTTCACCGCATGGTGGCCATGCGCTTGGGCAATATGCGCTTGGGCAAGATGCGCATGGCCGCCATAGGTCGCCGGGTCGGCGAGCAGCGCGAACACCGGCTCCTGCGATTGCGTGGCGTCGTCCATCGGCACATCCGGTCGTCGCAGCCATTGACGGTCATGTGCTTAGCATCGATTTTGTTCCGTTGCGCCCAACCGATGGAGGACACCGTGCTTGTCGATCTTCGCACTTATCGCGTGAAACCCGGCTTCGCCCAGGCCCAGATGGATGTCTACGAGAAATATGGCCTCGCCACCCAGATCAAATATTGCGGCGAGCCGATCGCCTATCTCTCGGCCGAAAGCGGCGATCTCAACACGCTGGTGCACCTGTGGGCGTTCAAGGACGCCGGCGACCGCGCCGAGCGCCGCGCCGCCATGACCAAGGAGCCGGCCTGGCACGAATATGTGCGCCAGAACGCGGAGAGCGGCTACATCGTCGACCAGCGCACCAGCCTGATGGTGCCGGCCAAGTTTGCGCCGATCAAGCGCTAGCGCGGCATTTGGGGGTCGTTCCTGCTTTCGTGGGAACGACCCCGGTTGCTATAACCCTGCCGGATGCGACAGGAGCAAGCGATGCGCAGCAGTGACGGCATGCGGACCGGCGGCGAAATCCTCGCCGATCAACTCGCGATCCATGGCGTGCGCCATGTGTTCTGCGTGCCGGGCGAGAGCTACATCGCCGCGCTCGACGGCATGTATGGCGGCCCGATCGAGCTGACGGTGTGCCGCCAGGAAGGCGGCGCCTCGATGATGGCCGAGGCGGTCGGCAAGGCCACCGGCGAGCCCGGCGTCTGTTTCGTCACCCGCGGGCCCGGCGCCACCAATGCGTCGGCGGGCCTGCACATTGCACGGCAGGATTCCACGCCGATGATTCTGTTCGTCGGCCAGATCGGGCGCGATATGCGCGAGCGCGAGGCGTTCCAGGAGCTCGACTACCGCGCCGTATTCGGTTCGATCGCCAAATGGGTGACCGAGATCGACGACCCCGCCCGCATCCCGGAACTCGTCTCGCGCGCGTTCTATACCGCCGCCAACGGCCGGCCCGGTCCGGTGGTGGTCGCGCTGCCGGAGGACATGCTGGAGGAGCGCGCCGCCGTTGCCGACGTTCCAGCGTTCGAGGCGATCGAGACTTCGCCCGGCGCGGCCGAGATCGAGCGCATGCGCCAGCTCCTGGCCGAAGCGCAACGGCCGATCGTCATTGCCGGCGGCAGCCGCTGGTCGGAGGCGGCAAGTGCCGCGCTCATGCGCTTCGCGGAGCGCTTCGACGTTCCGGTCGCGACCTCGTTCCGCCGCACCCATGTGATGGATCCGCTGCATCCGAGCTATGCCGGCGACCTCGCCAGCGGTCCCAATCCGAAGCTCTTGGCGCGCATCAAGGCGGCGGACCTGGTGCTGCTGATCGGCGGCCGCCTCGGCGAGTGGCCGACGCAAGGCTACACCCTGCTTGACGTTCCGGTGCCGAAGCAGACACTGATCCACGTCCATCCCGGCATCGAAGAGCTCGGCCGCGTCTACCGTCCGCATCTGGCGATCCACGCCACGCCGACCGCCTTTGCCGCAGCGCTCGACCAGGTGCCGGCGCCGAACGACGTGCGCTGGCGTGACGAGACCAAGGCTGCGCATGCCGACTATCTCGTATTCTCCGAAAAGCCCACCACGGTACCGGGGCCGGTCAATCTCGGCGAAATCGTCGTCGGCTTGCGCGATGCTTTGCCGGCCGACGCCATCGTGACCACCGGCGCGGGGAATTTCTCGATCTGGGTGCAGCGGTTCTACCGCTACCGCAAGTACGGCACGCTCTATGCCCCGGCTTCCGGCTCCATGGGCTACGGCTTACCGGCGGCGGTCGCGATGAAGCGCACGATGCCGGAGCGCACCGTGGTGGCGTTCTGCGGCGACGGCGACTTCATGATGACTGGGCAGGAGTTCGCCACCGCCGTGCAATACGAGCTGCCGCTGATCGTCGTCGTGGTCGACAACGGCATCTACGGCACCATCCGCATGCACCAGGAGCGGCATTATCCTGGCCGCGTGATCGCGACGACGTTGCGCAATCCGGACTTCGCGGCCTATGCGAAAGCGTTCGGCGGCGTCGGCTTCACGGTCGAGAAGACCGCCGACTTCGCGCCGGCCTTCAAGGCGGCGCAGCAGGCGGGCAAGCCCGCGATCATCCACGTCAAAGTCGAAACCGACGCGATCGCGCCAAGCGCCACGCTCAGCGCCATCCGCAAGCAGGCACAGGCCGCGCATCGCTGAAAGCGCATTGCGCGCTTGGGGTGAATCATGGCTCACTCTTTGCCATGCCTTACCGGCGCACCGACAATGTCCGGCGCAAGCTCTCCGCCCGGCGCGACGCGATCCTGACCGCGGCGCGCACGCTGGCGTCGGACGGCGGCATCGCTGCGGTGCAGATCGCGCCGGTGGCCGAGCGTGCCGGGATCGCGGCCGGCACCGTCTATCGCTACTTCCCGTCGAAGACCGAGCTTGTGGCCGAACTGGTTGCGGCGCTGGCGCAGGCCGAAATCGCCGCGCTGTCGAAGGCCGCCGACGCCGCGCCCGGGCCGATGTCGGCGCTCGCGGCGGCGGTCGCGACCTTCGGCGCGCGGGCGCTCGCCGACCGTCGGCTCGCCTTCGCGCTGATCGCCGAGCCGGTCGGGCAAGACGTCGACGCCGCCCGCGTGAAGTACCGCAAGGCGCTGGCCGACGCCTTCGAGATGCGCATCCGTGCGGCACTCGCCGGGGGCCATCTGCCGGATCAGGATCCGGCCGCGGCCGCGCCGGCCTTGGTCGGCGCGCTGATCGAAGGGTTAATCGGGCCCTTGGCGCCAAAAAATGGCGAGGACCCCGCCAAGCAGCGCGCGGCGGTGCAGGCGCTGACCTTGTTTGCATTGCGGGCGCTCGGCGTGATTGACGCCCGCGCCCGTGGGCTGGTGGTGCAGACCCGGATCGCGGGTTGAGGCCTTACTGCAGCGTGGCGCCGGCGATCCAGTCGGTGACCGCGCGCAGCGCGCAGTCGCGGCTTTCGTCCTTGCAATGCGCCTCGTAGACGGCGAGCTGTGCGTCAGCGGAGGTGCCAGCCGCCGCGATCGCCTGGCAACGCCTGATCTCGGTCGCGCATTCAAGCGCGTCGATGTCGGGCTGCGTTTCCTCGATCAGCCGATCGAGCATTTCGGCAACGGTGACGGCGCCTTCCTCGGCCACGAAGGTGCCGTCGACGCCGTAGCGCTGCGCACGCCACTTGTTCTCGACGACGATGGCGCGCGAGACCGCGTTCATATCGGCATTGCGCCAGGGGTTGTTGTAGAGGTGACGCGACAGAACCCGGTAGAGCGCCGCGATCGCCAGCGTATCGTCGAGCAGCGTGCAGCAGTCGGGCGCGCGCAGCTCGAGCGTCGGATGGTTCAGCGAGGGACGGATCGCCCACCAGACATAGCTTGAATCCTCCATCACACCAGCCTTCACCAGGGCGGCGACATAGGCGTCGAATTCTTCCTTGGTGCGGAACAGCTCCGGCACGCCGGTGCGCGGCAGCTCGTCATAGGCCGCCAGCCGGTAGCCCTTGAGCCCGGTTCGGCGCGATTGCCAGAACGGCGACGAAGTCGAGAGCGCCAGGAATAGCGGCAGATAGGGGAGCATCCGGTACATCAGGTCGACCCGCGCATCCGGATCGGGCAGCTCGATATGCACATGCATGCCGCATAGCATGTTGCGCTGACCGATCATCTGGAGATCGTGCATCACGGCGTCGTAGCGGTCCTTCTGAGTCTGCACGGAATCGCCCCAGATCGCGGTTGGATGCGTGCCGGCGGCCAGGAAAGCGAGGCCGTGATCGGCGGCGACGGCGGCGAGCGTCTGCCTCAGCCCGTGCAGTTCCCTGCGCGCCTCCGCCATGCTGGTATGGGGCGACGACACTACCTCGATCTGCGACTGCAGGAATTCACCCGCGATGCGCCCGCCGGTGGCCTTGCGCGCAGCTTCCAAGAACGCCTGCGGCATGTCACGCGCGACCGACTTGGTCTGCGCGTCGACCAGGAAATACTCTTCCTCGATGCCGAAGGTGAAGTTACCGGCCATGCATTGCCCCGGTTGGTGTGGAAAGTCCAAGCCTGAAAGAGATTCAGAGGCACGACGCGTGTCATTTTTTGGGAAGCGCGGGATGGCGCACCGACTAACGCCGGTATCGGCATCCGGTTCCATGCCTGAAACTCAAGCAAACTCGAAAGGACCGCTGTAGGTCAATGTGACATCAATACCGGCACGGGCATCGATTTCAGGATGCTCCGGGTCACGCCGCCGAGGATGAATTCGCGCAACCGCGAATGGCCGTAGCCGCCCATCACGATGAAATCGGCGGCGGCATCGGCGGCGTGGGCAAGGATGGCGGTCTGCACGTCGGCACTGCCGACAGCGATCCGCTTGATCTCCACGTTGATACCGTGGCGGGCCAGATGCCGTTTCATGTTGGCGCCGGTGATCTCGCCACTCTTGTCGCGCTCGCCGGTGACGACCACGATCTCGATCGCCTTCGCGTGGGCGAGCAACGGTATCGCGTCGCCGATGGCGCGCGCGGCCGGGCGGCTGCCGTCCCAGCATACCATGACGTTATCGAGCTTGAGCGGCTCCGACTGGATCTGCGGCACCACGATGACCGGCCGACCGGCGCCGAACAGCGCGCCCTCGATCAGGAGCTCTTCCGAAACGCCCTGGTCGCGCGGGGCCTGGCCTACCACGGCGATATCGAAGCGTCGCGCAATCCGCCCGAACAGGTCGGACGCGCCGGCGATGCTGGCGTCGAGCAGGCGGCTCTCGGCCGACACGCCGGCCGCCTTCGCCGCCGCCTCGAAATTGGCGACGGCGGTCTTTGCGGCCTTGGCGTTCTCCTCACGCTGGACCTCGATCAGATCGGTCGGAATGCCACCGAGCAGGCTGCCCGGGATCACAGGCTCGTAGACGAAGGCCACGCCGACCACATGCGCGCCATGGACCTTGCCCATGGAGATCGCATAGTCGGCGGTGACGTCCTTGGCTCCGCCCCCGCCGAGATTGACGACCAGGTCCTTGATCATCGCTTCCGACTCCTTGCCCGCGAAGATGACGGATCAGGCCGGGTTTACAGAGGTCAGGCCAGCGCGTTACTTCTTCTCGCCTTTCTCGTTGAACTGCTTGAGGTAAGCCCACAGGTTGGCGATGTCCTTCTCGTCGCGGACGCCGGCGAAGGCCATCCGCGTACCCGGCATCCGCTGCATCGGGTTCTTGATGTATTCTGCGAAGCTTGCGTCGCTCCAGGTGATGCCGGAGTTCTTGTTGGCCTCGGAATAGTTGAAGCCCGGCAGCGTGCCGGCGGCGCGGCCATCGAGACCGTTGAGCGGCGGGCCGAGCTTCACCTTGGCGCCGGGGCCGGCATCATGACAGGGGAAACACATCCGCTTGAAAACGCCCTGACCGGCTTCGACATCCTGCGCAAGGCTCGCTCCGGTCGTCGCCATCACAAGCACTACCGCCAAAATACATGTCCTCATTAGCGTCTCCTTCCTGACCCAAGGCCCGCCCCGCAGGCGTAAGCCCGGCATTCACTTAAGCTGGGTGGCTCGGCCGTCCCCCACGCGCCAATCATCGGCCTACAGACTTAGTTCCATTGCGGCGGGAACTGTCAACCGCTTCGACGCGGGATTTTGCCGCCATCGATCGCGGCGGATTTCTGGCG
This sequence comes from Xanthobacteraceae bacterium, assembly GCA_019745775.1. GTDB lineage: Bacteria > Pseudomonadota > Alphaproteobacteria > Rhizobiales > Xanthobacteraceae > VAZQ01. The sequence continues at coordinate 75,275 of JAIESR010000001.1, forward strand.
TTAATGCCGCTATAACAGAATGGTCATGCGGGAGTGACGCCGATGTCGGTTGTGATGCCCCAGCCGGATGCCGCGGTGCTTGCGCGCCGCGAAAGCATTGTTGCGGCGCTCTCGGCCATCGTGCCGGGTGAGGGCGTGATCGCCTCGGAGCGGGCGATGCGGCCCTACGAGTCGGATGGGCTCACCGCCTACCGCGCGCTGCCGATGGTAGTGCTGCTGCCGGAAACCACCGAGCAGGTCAGCCGCGTGCTCGCCTATTGTCACCGCGAGGGCGTCAAGGTGGTACCTCGCGGCGCCGGCACGTCGCTGTCGGGCGGCGCGCTGCCGCTCACCGACGGCGTGCTGCTCGGCATGGCGAAGTTCAACCGCATCCGCGAGATCGACTTCGACAACCGCGTGGTGGTGGCGGAGCCGGGCGTGACCAATCTCGCGGTCACGCAGGCGGTCGAGCACGCGGGCTTCTACTACGCGCCCGATCCGTCCTCGCAGATCGCCTGCACCATCGGCGGCAACGTGGCGGAGAATTCCGGCGGCGTGCATTGCCTGAAATACGGCATGACCACCAACAACGTGCTCGGCTGCGAGCTGGTGCTGATGACCGGCGAGATCGTACGGATCGGCGGCAAGCATCTGGACGCCGGCGGCTACGACCTGCTCGGCATCATCACGGGCTCGGAAGGCCTGCTCGGCGTGGTCACGGAGATCACCGTGCGCATCCTGAAGAAGCCGGAGACCGCGCGCGCGGTGCTGGTCGGCTTCAACCGGTCCGAGGACGCCGGCGACTGCGTTTCCCGCATCATCGGCGCCGGCATCATCCCCGGCGGCATGGAGATGATGGACAGGCCCGCGATCCGCGCCACTGAGGAATTCGTGCATGCCGGCTACCCGCTCGACGTCGAGGCGCTGCTGATCGTCGAGCTCGACGGGCCGCAGGCCGAGGTCGACCATCTCATCGCCCGCGTCGAGGCCATCGCGCGCGACTGCCAGGCCGTCACCTGCAAGGTGTCGTCGTCCGAGCAGGAGCGGCTATTGTTCTGGGCCGGCCGCAAGGCCGCGTTCCCGGCGGTCGGGCGGATCTCGCCGGACTACTACTGCATGGACGGCACCATTCCGCGCGCCAAGCTGCCGCTGGTGCTCAAGCGCATCCGCGAGTTGTCGGAGCACTACGGGCTACGCGTCGCCAACGTATTCCACGCCGGCGACGGCAATCTGCATCCGCTGATCCTCTACGATGCCAACAAGCCGGGCGAGCTCGACAAGACCGAGGAATTCGGCAGTGAGATTCTCAAGCTCTGCGTCGACGTCGGCGGCGTCCTGACCGGCGAGCACGGCGTCGGAGTCGAGAAGCGCGACCTGATGCCGGCGATGTTCTCGGAGACCGATCTTGCGCACCAGCAGCGGCTCAAATGCGCGTTCGACGAGAAAGGCCTCCTCAATCCCGGCAAGGTGTTCCCGAAACTGCATCGCTGCGCCGAGCTCGGGCGCATGCATGTGCATGCGGGCAGGGTGGCGTTTCCGGATATCCCGAGATTCTAGAGATACCAAGAGGAGTGGCTCATGGCTCGCAATAAGCTCAAGATCCTGATCGCGGGCGGCGGCATCGGCGGCATCACGGCGCTGTTGGCATTGCGCCAGCGCGGCATCGAGGCCGAGCTGTTCGAGCAGGCCGAGGCATTCCGCCAGGTCGGCGCCGGTCTCCAGGTCAGCAACAATGCCACGCGGGTGCTGCGCACCCTCGGCCTCGGCGATGCGCTGGCGCGCGTCACCTATTATCCGGAAGGGCGCGACTATCGGGCCTGGGACACCGGCGACCGGCTCTACTACACGCCGCTCGGCCAGCGCGCGGAAGCCCGCTTCGGCGCGCCGTATTACACATCGCATCGCGCCGACTTGCTCGACGTCCTGCTCGGCGGTCTCGGCCGCGAAGGCTTCCGGCTCGGCGCGCGCATCGAGCGTTTCGAGCAGAACGCCGACAGCGTCACCGTCACGCTCGCCGACGGCGGCACCGCAACGGGCGACATCCTGATCGGCGCCGACGGCATCCATTCGACGGTGCGCGGGCAGATGTTCGGCAAGGAGCTGCCGCGCTACACCGGCAACGTCGCCTGGCGCGGGCTGGTCCCGGCCGAGCGCGTCGCGCATCTCGATGTGGCGAAGGTCACCGGCGTCTGGATGGGACCGAACCGCAGCATCGTGCAGTACTACGTGGCGGCGGGGCGTACTTTCAACTGGATCGGCATCAGCCGCTCCGAGCAGCCGGCGCGGGAATCCTGGCTCGCCGAAGGCCGCGTCGAAGATGCACTCGCCGAGTATTCCGGCTGGCATGACACCATCCGCACGATCATCAGGGAGACGCCAAAGCTTCTCCGGCAGGCGCTCTATGACCGTGAGCCGTTGCCCGACTGGCAGATTGGCCGCGTCGTGCTGCTGGGCGATGCCGCCCATCCGATGATGCCGTTCTATGCGCAAGGTGCCGCGCAGAGCATCGAGGATGCCTATGTGCTCGCAGGCTGTCTCGCCGCGAGCCAGGACGACCCGGTCGCCGCACTCTCGCGCTATGTGAAGCTGCGCCAGCCGCGCACCGCCTGGATGCAGGGCCTCGCGCGGCGCGAGGAGGAGCTCTACCAGATGACCGACGCCGCCACGATTGCCGAGCGCAATGCGCGCATGCGGACCAACCGGATCCCCGAGTCGGCCAACTTCCCCCCTGAGCAGGAGCGGCTCTATGGCTACGACGCGGAGGCCGTCCTCCACGCCTGAGTTCCATTCCCACGCACGATGATGACCGACACGCTCAAACCGCGCGACGGCAAGGATGTCGAAAGCGCCGTGCAAGGGGCGCTGGCGGAGGGAAAGTCACTGGAGATCGCGGGGCATGGCTCGAAGCGCGCCATCGGCCGGCCGGCGCAGACCGATTTGACGCTCGACCTCTCGGCGCTCACGGGCGTAACGCTCTACGAGCCGGAGGAACTGGTGCTGACGGCGCGCGCGGGCACTCCGATCGCCGAGATCGAGGCGCTGGTGGCCTCGAAGGGGCAGCAACTTGCCTTCGAGCCCATGGACTATGGCGCGCTGCTCGGCGGCTGGCCTGGTGCCGGCACCGTCGGCGGTGCGCTGGCCGCGAACCTGTCGGGCCCGCGCCGGATCAAGGCCGGCGCCGCGCGCGACCACTTCCTCGGGTTGACGGCGGTATCGGGGCGCGGTGAGACCTTCAAGTCTGGCGGGCGGGTGGTAAAGAACGTCACCGGCTATGACCTATGCAAGCTGATCGCCGGCTCTTGGGGGACGCTGGCGGCGATGACGGAGCTCACCATCAAGACGCTGCCTGGGCCGGAGACCGAGGCGACCGTAGCAATCGTCGGGCTCGACGATGCGGCTGCGGCCCAGGCGATGATCGCGGCCATGGGTTCGTCCTGCGACGTGTCGGGTGCCGCGCACTTGCCGGCGGCGGTCGCTGCGTCGCTTCCGCTGGCGCATGCCGCCGGCGGCGGCCGCGCGCTGACGCTGCTGCGGCTGGAAGGCGTGGCGCCATCGGTGGCACACCGGCAGGCGGCGCTGGTCGCACGGGTGAAGCCGTTCGGCGAGGTTGTTACCATTGCCGAGGCCTCGTCGGTGCCGCTCTGGCAGGCGGTTCGTGATGTGCTGCCGTTTGCGGCAAGCCGGGCCGGCGCCGAGGCGCCGCTCTGGCGCGTGTCGACCGCGCCAACGCAAGGGGCCGCGCTGGCGCGCATGGTCACGAACGCGACCGGCGCCAGTTGCCTGTTCGATTGGGCCGGCGGCCTGATCTGGATATCGGTCCCGGATGCCCGCGACGATGCCGCCGCGCCGGCGGTGCGCCGCGCGGTCGCCGCCTGCGGCGGGCATGCCACGCTCATCCGCGCGCCGGCGGCGCTGCGGGCCGCGGTCGAGCCCTTTGAACCACAAGATACGGTCCTTGCTGCATTGACGAAACGGGTGAAGGAAGGTTTCGACCCGAAGGGCGTCTTCAACACCGGCCGGATGTGGGCGGGCGTCTAATATGCAGACCTCCTTCACCCTCGCGCAGCTGGCCGATCCGAACGTCGCGGAGGCGGAAAAGATCCTGCGCAGCTGCGTGCATTGCGGGTTCTGCACCGCGACCTGCCCGACCTATGTGCTGCTTGGCGACGAGCTCGATTCGCCGCGCGGCCGGATCTACCTGATCAAGGAGATGCTCGAGCGCGACGCCCCGGCCACGCCTGACGTGGTCACCCATATCGACCGCTGCCTATCCTGCCTTTCCTGCATGACGACGTGTCCGTCCGGTGTGCACTACATGCACCTGGTCGACCACGCCCGCGTTCATATCGAACGGACCTATCGGCGCCCGCTGTTCGACCGGGCGCTCCGATCGGTGCTTGCGGCGGTATTGCCGGATAATCGCCGGTTCCGCGCAGCGCTCGCCCTGGCCCGGCTGGCGAAGCCGCTGGCGCCATTGCTGGCGTTCCTCCGGCTCAAGCCGCTCGCCGCAATGTTGCGGCTCGCTCCCTCGCGGCTGCCGCAGCCGGGCGTTACCTCCGGGCGGGTCTTCCCCGCCGAAGGCCTCCGCAAGGGCCGGGTGGCGCTCATGACAGGCTGCGTCACGCCCGTCATAAGCCCGTCGATCAACGACGCGGCCATCCGCGTATTGACCCGCCACGGCCTGGAGGTGGTGCTGCCGGAGGGGCAGGGGTGTTGCGGCGGGGTCGTCCACCACATGGGCCGCGAGCACGATGCGCTCGCCGCCGTGCGCCGCAACGTCGATGCCTGGGACGCCGAGGCGGACCGTGGCGGGCTTGATGCCATCCTCATCACCGCATCCGGGTGTGGAACCACGGTCAAGGACTACGGTTTCATGCTGCGGTCGGACGCCGCGTATGCAGCCAAGGCGAAGCGTATCTCCGCGCTGGCCAAGGACATTTCCGAGTATCTCGCAACGCTGGATTTGCACGCGCAGAGTGGCATGGGCGGCTTTGTGACAGCCTATCACGGTGCATGTTCTCTACAGCACGGACAGAAAATCACGCGTGAGCCGAAAGAATTGCTTTCCAGAACTGGCTTCGTGGTGAAAGATGTGCCGGAGGGACATTTGTGCTGCGGGTCTGCAGGGACGTACAACATCCTTGAGGACGACATTGCGAACAGGTTGCGCGCACGCAAGGTCGCGAATATCGAGAAGGTCAAGCCTGACGTGATTGCCGCCGGCAATGTCGGCTGCATCACACAGATCGCCGCGGGGACGACCATCCCGGTGGTTCACCCGGTCGAGCTGATCGACTGGGCAACGGGTGGTCCGCAGCCTGCGGCACTGAGGGGAACGGCGATTACCGCCGCTGCGGTGCGCTCTGCCGAGGCGGCGCTCTGACGGGTACGGGATAGGCACGAGCCTTGCAGCTTGAAGTCTTGCATCCTGGTGCAGGCGAGGCCCGACTGTACCGAAACTGAGCCGCAAAGATCGGGAGGACGATCATGGCGAAGAAGCGGAAGAAGACGAAGACCAAGGCGAAGAAGATGAAGCGCGCCGCTCCGGCGCGCAAGAAGAAGAAAAAGGCAGCGAAGCGAGCAGCAGCCCGCAGACCGGCTGCGAAGAAGAAGACCAAGGCCAAGAAGCGTTCGGCGCCCCGTAAGGCGAAGCCCGCCGCGGCAGCGGCGCCAGCTCCGGCCCCGACGTTCGCGCCGGCTCCGGCGCCAGCCCCCGCGCCCCAGCCGATGCCGGGGATGGGAGCGCCATCGCTCGGAACCGGCACCGACGGCTAGGCCCGCGGTCGCAGGACCTGAACGACAAGACCGCTCGCCGCTTGCGGCGGGCGGTTTTGTTTGATTGGGGCGTTGGCGCGGCGGGGTGAAACCGGAGCATCGCCGGGAAGGCAATTGCATCGCCTTGGCGGCCCCAATAGCATGACCCGATCCGGAACGGCTGGCTGCGGGCTAGGGCCTTCCATCCCCGACACTGTGAGGTGCGTTATGGCTTACAACATCCTGCTCATGGGCGCGTCCTACGGTTCGCTGCTCGCCTCCAAGCTTCTGTTCGGCGGCCACGCGATCCATCTCGTCTGCCTGCCGGCCGAGGCCGACCTCATCAATGCCGAGGGCTTCAAGGTGACGCTGCCGGTGCGCGGCCGCAAAGACCCGGTGCTGCTGGAATCGCGCAAGCTCCCCGGCAAGGTCACGGCCGGCCCCGCCACCGGCGTCGACCCGAAGGCCTACGACCTCGTCGGCCTCTGCATGCAGGAGCCGCAATACCGCTCGCCCGGCGTGCGCGAGCTGCTCGATGCGGTGGCGAAATCGCGCGTCCCCTGCATGTCGATCATGAACATGCCGCCGCTGCCTTACGTGAAGCGCATCCCCGGCCTCGACTATGCGGCGCTGGAGCCGGCCTATACCGATCCGCGCGTCTGGGACTCGTTCGACCCGAAGACCATCACGCTGAACAGCCCGGATCCGCAAGCGATCCGCCCGCCGGACGGCAAGGGCAACGAGCTCCTGGTCACGCTGCCGACCAACTTCAAGTGCGCGCGTTTCGACGACGACAAGTCGACCAACCTCCTGCGCCAGCTCGAGAAGGACGTCGACGCCGCGCGCTTCGATGTGCCGGAAGGCAAGATCGAGCTGCCGGTGAAGCTCAAGGTCTACGACTCGATCTTCGTGCCGCTTGCCAAGTGGGCGATGCTGCTCGCCGGCAACTACCGCTGCATCACCAAGGACGGCATGCGCACCGCGCAGGAGGCCGTGCATTCGGACATCGAGACCTCGCGCTCGGTTTACAATTTCGTGTTCGACCTCTGCGTCAAGCTCGGCGCCAAGCCGGAGGACCTCGTGCCGTTCGAGAAATATGCCGCGGCCGCGCAAAGCCTGGTGCGCCCGGCCTCGGCCGCCCGCGCGCTGCAGAACGGCGCGCCCAACATCGAGCGTGCCGACAAACTGGTGCAGCTCATCGCCAGGCAGAAGGGCCTGAGCAACGCCGCCATCGACGCCCAGGTGGCGCTGGTCGACGAGCGACTGGCGGCGAACCGAAAGAAGGCCGCAGCGGCGTAGAGGTCGCAGCGTTGCGCAGCTAAAGCCCAGCCGCCTTCTTCAGCGCTTTGTCCATGCGGGTTTGCCAGCCGGGGCCGTCCGCCTTGAAGCGGTCGACCACCTCGCGTGTCAGCCGCAGCGAGACCGCGACCTTGGTCGGCTGCTTCTGCGGACCGCGCCCACGCCAGCTCTTGGCGAGCGCCGGCAAAGCGACCGCGAACGGCTTGGCGCGCTTGAAGTCCTGCGCGGTCCATTCCGGATTGTCTGGGTCGGCAGCGATGCCGGCCTGGATGCGCGCCTCCTCCGCGTCAGACAACGCGCGAATCTTCCGCTTAGGCTTTCGCATAAAGCCTCCTTTCTGCTCGGCTCGCCGGCCGCAGGCTGATCACCGAGACGGCCTCGGTGCCGAGCGGCGAAAAAAGAGTGTCACAAGGCCATTGTTCAATAGGCCAATCGCCCGGAAGCGCGGACGGCCCGTTTTGCTTGCATGCCCGGGTTCGACGAGGCTGTGCCCCACTCGAACGATTCTGCATCCGACAGATCGAGCCCATGCGTCGCAATATTGATCTTGCGCTTGGGCCCGTCCCAGACAGTTCTCATTTATATTGTATATACGATTTATGAGCCTGCTGCAACCATTTCTCTGGACGAAATGGTCAAAATATCGATGGGTAAGGTGGCCTGTAACAGTCGAAGTGCGATTGCAGTCACATGACCACCACCTTCGCCGGCAATTACCCGCTCGAGCACAGCGACAGCGAGATCGAGCGGCTGCATATCCAGGGCGATGGCATGGCGCCCGACACACTCACGATGCTCGAGCGCATCGCTGTCGCGCCCGGCTGGCGCTGTCTCGACATCGGCTGCGGTCCGCGCGGCATCACCGATATCCTGAGCGAGCGGGTCGGTCCGACGGGGCGCGTGGTCGGGCTCGACATGGACGAGAAGCATCTGGCGCATGCGCGGGCGCACGCGCCTGCCAATGTCGAGTTCATCCGTGGCGATGCCTTCGGCTCCGACCTGCCGGCGGCTTCGTTCGATCTCGTGCATATGCGCTTCGTCGCGAGCACGGCGGGCGATCCCGAGCGGCTCATCCGCGAGGCGATGCGGCTCGCGCGTCCTGGCGCCGTGGTCGCTCTCCAGGAACCGGACGGCTCGACGCTCAATTGCGATCCGCCGCATCCGGCCTGGGATCAGCTGAAGCGGGCGCTGCTCGGCGCCTTCGCCGGCGTCGGCGCCGATCTCACGCTCGCGCGCCGTCTCTACCGGTTGGTGCGGCAGGCCGGCCTCGACGACGTGCAGTACCGGCCGTTCCTGGTCGGCGTGCGCTCGAACGATCCGATGGTCGACTACCTGCCGTCGACGGTGGAGTCGCTGCGCGGCACCGTGCTCAAGCTCAGGTTGCTGTCGGAGGCGGAACTGCCTACGGCGTTGGCGCAATGCCGCGCGCATCTGCGCAAGCCGGAGACGTCGTTCACGATGTACACGGTCGCGCAGGTGTGGGGCCGCAAGCCCGCCTGACCTTATTTCGTCGCGCCGATCAATTCCTTCGCACGCGCAAGCTCGTTGGCCGGTGCCTGCACCACCGCCACTGCGATCGTCTGCATCTCCGTGCCGCCGAGCGGCTTGATGTCCATGTTGAGCTTCTCGGCCTCGGCCAGGAACGCGGGATCGGCCATGGTGCGGTCGAATGACTGCCGCAGGATCGCGACGCGTTCAGGCGGCATGTCGGGCGGGGCCAGGATCGGGCGTCCGAATGCGGCGCCGGAACCGATGAATATCAGCACGCCGCGGTCGAGATCGTTCTGCCCGTAGTCCTGGATCAGCGGCACCTTGCGCTTGGCGTAGGCGGAGATCTCGGGATCGGGCGCGGTGCCCCACTGCACCAGCAGGTTGATCTTGCGCTCGTCGAGCAGCGGCCGCATGGTCGCCTTCACCGACGACCACGTCGTGCCGCCGATGCAGTTCACTTCGTTGCGTTCCATCGCGATGTTGACGGCGCTCTGGCCGCGATAGCCGGCGATGACCTTGATCTGGGTTCCAAGGAGCTGGTTGATCACGCGCGGAAACACCGTGGTCGGGCCGCCGCCGGTGCTGCCGCAGAACAGCCCGCCTTTGCTCTTCACGTCGTCGAGCGTCGCGAGGCCCGATGCGCTCCAGGACAGCGTCACCAGGTTGTCGACAATCGGATTGCCGATCCAGTTGAACTTGGCCGCGTCGTAGCGGATGCCGGGCTCGGCCAGCGCCTGGTCGACCGCCGCGCTCTGCACGATGGTGCCGACCGCGGTGCCGTCCTTGGGGGCCACGTTGTAGAGCCAGTTTGCCGCCGTGCGGGTGCCGGCGCCCGGCATGTTCTGCGGCACGAAATTCGGATTACCGGGAATGTGGCGCGACCAGTGCCGCGCCACGGTGCGGGCATAGAGATCGTAGCCGCCGCCGACGTCGAACCCGATCACCATCTGGATGGTCTTGCCTGCGAAGAACGGCGCTTGTTCCGCGGCGCATGGCATGGCCCCTGTAAATGCCAGGCTGCATGTGGCGGCGAGCAGGGTGGCACGGGTCGCGTTCATGGTGATTCGTCCTTGAACTGGGCGCGCCGCCAGGCGAGCGCGGCTTTCAAGCCCTCGCGGCTGCGGATGTCCTCGAACGCCTTGCCGACCTCGTCGTGGCCGCATAGAGCGGCGCGCAGACGTCGAGCCCGGCATTGAGCGCATTGCGGAAGCCGCCGGCCTCGGCGCCGCGATTGACCGCGAGCTTCGCCGCCGCCAGCGCCTCGGGCGCAATCAGTGACAGCCGCTTGGCGTATTTCATCGTCGCGGTGCGCAGCTCCGCGAGCGGCACCACCCGGTTGATCATGCCGAAGTCGAGCGCGGTCGCGGCGTCGATGGTGTCGCCGAAATAGAGCAGCTCGCGCGCCCGCTTGTGGCCGATGATCGTCGGCATCGGCAGCGCTGGGCCGAGATGCGAGAACAGGATCTCGGGTTCGCCGAACACCGCGTCGTCGGCCGCGATGGTGAGGTCGCAGAACATCGCGAGCTCGCAGCCGCCGCCGAGGCAATGGCCCTGCACGGAGGCGATGACCGGCTTGCGCAGCGTCCACGGCGTCATCAGCGTCCGCAGGCTGATGCCCAGCCGCTGGTGGAATTTCAGCGCGTCGTGGCGCCACGGCACCTTGCCGGGATCGTAGCCGTCGGCGCCGACGTCGAAGCCGACGCAGAAACTCCGCCCTTCCGAGCGTAGCACGATGACGCTCGTCTCCTCGGCGTCGTCGGCCTCGCGCAGCACGCGCTCCATGGCGAGCCGCAGGTCCATGCTGAGCGCGTTGAGCTTTTCCGGCCGGTTCAAGGTGACGATGCCGACTTTGCCGTCGGTCTCATACAGAACCTGCTTCTCGGCCATGGGTCTTGGATCCTCAGCTCCGCCGCGGGACGATCAGCGCATCGACGATGACGCATCCCTTGGCGCGCGCCGTGATGGGGTTGAGGTCGATCTCTTCGATACGGTCGCTGTTGACGGCAGCGAAATCCGACAAGGCATAGAGGCATTGCGCCAGCGTCGCCTTGTCCGCTGCCGGGCGGCCGCGGAAGGCGCCGAGCAGCGCCGCGCCGCGCGTCTCCTCGATCATCGCTTCGGCGTCGCCCTCGCGCAGTGGCACCGGCCGCAGCGCAAAATCGCGCAAGACTTCGACGCCGACGCCGCCCATGCCGAAGGCGATTGTCAGACCGAAATGCGGATCGCGCGACACGCCGGCGAACACCTCGACGCCGTCGGTGACCATCTCCTGCACCAGGTAGCCCGCGATCGGGATGCCGAGCGCGGCGACGCGGCGCTGCATGTCGCCGAAGGCCGCGGTAAGGGCCTGCTCGTCGCGCAGGCCGACGGCGACCAGGCCGTGCTCGGATTTGTGCGGGATATCGTCGGCGACGACCTTGAGCACCACCGGATAGCCGATGGCATTCGCCGCCGCGACTGCGGCGTCGGCCGACGTCACGAATGTCTCGCGCGTCACTGGCAGGCCGTAGCCGGACAGGATTTTCTTGGCGTCGAATTCGTTGATGGTCGCACGGTCCGTGGCCAGCGCAGGCGAGGGTGCGGCGTTCGATGCGCGCACCGGCGCCAGCGGCGTGTTCCAGCGCGCCAGCCGCTCGATCGCGCCGAGCCCTTGCCGTGTCCCGCCGATCACGGCGACGCCGGCCTCCGCGAGGATGTGAATCTGGCCCGAATGCAGCACCCCCGGCCGCATCGACATGAAATAGTGCGGCTTTGAACTCTTGGCGGCGGCGACCGCGAACAGCTTGGCGTAGTCCTCCTCGCGGCCGGCGCGTCCGAGCGCCTGGTTGTCGACCGAGTCGCTGCTGCAGAAGACGATGGCGTCGGTTGCGGGGTTCTCGCTCAACAGCCGCAGCGCTTCCGGCGTGGCGGTGCGAAAATCGCCGCGCCCCCAGGCATCGAGCGGGTTGCCGTCGCCGGTGACGCGCCCCACGTCGCGCTCGACCGCCTCGCGTGTCTCCGCCGGCAGCGGCCGCAGCGGAATACCGGCCGATGTCGCGACGTCGAGGATCAGCTCGGCCTGGCCGCCCGACGTCGTGACCACATTGATGCCGTTGCCGGTCGGCCAGCGCGTGCCCTGGCAGGCCGCCAGCACCTCGGTGAGTTCATCGAGATCCTCGACCTCGATGGCGCGATGCGCCTTCAGGATTTCCGAGAACACCCGCGACTCGCCGGCCAGCCCGCCGGTGTGGCCGGTGATCGCGGCGCGCACCCGCGCGCTGCGGCCGACCTTGAGCACGATCACCGGCTTTCCATTCGCGGCGGCGCGGTCAAGCGCGGCGATGTAGCGATCGGGATTACGCACGCTCTCGGTGAAAGTCGCGATCACCTTGGTGTTGGGATCGGCGACCGCGAAGTCGATATAGCTCGCGGTGTCGTTGACCGCCTCGTTGCCGGACGATACCACCAGGCTGAAGCCGAAGCGGCGCAGGTCCGCGAGCAGGCTCGCGGCCACCGAGCCGCTCTGCGAGATCAGCGCGATGTTGCCGATCAGCGCGTCCGGGTTGCGCACCTCCTGCTTGAAGGTGGTGCTGTGCGCCGGCGGGTTGAGCACGCCCATGCAGTTCGGTCCGCAGAGCGACATCCCGGCGTCCCGGCAGATGCCGCCGATCTCGCGCTGCATCGCCTCGCCTTCGTGGCCGATCTCGGCGAAACCGCCGTCGTAGATGACGGCGGCACGTGCGCCGTGCTCGGCCGCGGCGCGCAGGTTCTCGATGATGCCGTCGCTGCGGATGCAGAACGACACCACGTCGGGCGGTTCCGGCAGCTCACGGAAGCCCGCATAGCAATTGCGCCCGGCCACCGACGCGTATTTCGGATTGATCGGATACACCGCGCCGGCAAAGCCGATGCGTTCCAGCGCTTCCACCATCCCCCGGCCGACAGACGCGCGTTCCGATGCGCCGAGCACCGCGACCGATCGTGGATTGAGGAGCGCCTTGATCGTCACCGCGCGGCCTTCTCGACGAACGCGAAAGGCCGCGCAACCCGTCGCCGATTGACCGCTTGGAGCGCCAAACCTATCATCCAAAAACTATAGTACGATCGGCAACTATAGTACGATCGGCGGGATCATGAAAAGCACGCGCCCCTTGATGCTCGCCGTTGCAATTGTCGCAGCGCCGCTGTCGTCGTCGCCGGGGCGCGCTCAAGCGCAGGACAGCGGCTTCTATCGCGGCAAGACGGTGACCATGGTCGTCGGGTATTCGGCCGGCGGCGGCTACGATCAGTATGCACGGCTCTTGGCGCGCCACTTCGGTCGTCACATTCCCGGCAATCCGACGATCGTGGTGCAGAATATGCCGGGCGCCGCGAGCTTTACGGCGGTGCGCTATCTCTCCGCCGCCGGTCCGAAGGACGGCACCGCGATCGCGATGTTCGATCCGGGGCTGATCCTGGAGTCGCTCTCCACGCCCGACCGCTTCAACGTGAAATTCTCCGACTACCATTGGCTCGGCGGCATGTCGCGCGAGGTCACGTTCTGTTACGCGTGGCACGCGACCGGCATCAGGAGCTGGAGCGACATGATGGGCCGCAAGGAGTTTCTGCTCGGCCTGACGGCCAAGGGCTCGGCGGTCTATGCGAACGCGGCGTCGCTGCGCAAAATCTTCAATGCCCCGATCCGGCAGATCGCGGGCTATCCCGGCAGCAACGAGCAGCGGCTGGCATTGGAGCGCGGCGAGATCGAGGGACTGTGCGCGTCGTGGAGCGCGATCCCACAGGATTGGATCGTTAACAACAGGATCGCGCCGATCGCGCGCTTCGCGCCGCAGCGTCCCGCCGACATGCCGGAAACGCCTTTCGTGAACGATCTCGCCACGACCCAGGAGCAGAAGGACGTCCTCGACATACTCAATGCACCGGGCCAGCTCGGCCGGCCGTTCATCGTCGCCAAGGAAGCGCCGCGCGAGCGCGTGCAGACTCTTGCGGCGGCGCTGGCCGAGACGTTGAAAGACCCTGCATTGCTCGCCGACGCCAAGAAGCAGTCGCTGCCGATCGAGCTGTTCAGCGCCGCCGAGTCGGAAAAGATCGTCCATGACGTCTATTCCGCATCGCCCGAGCTGGTCCGTCGGTTCAAGGCCGTCTACGACTGAGCCTATGGCTGTTGCTCAGTCACAAACCGGCGGCGACGTCGCGGTCTCGCTCAAGGGCGTGACCAAGACGTTCGCCACGGGCGTCACCGCGCTCGATCGGTTCGATCTCGCCCTCAAGCCCGGCGAGTTCGTCTCGCTGCTCGGCCCGTCCGGCTGCGGCAAATCGACGGCGCTGCGGCTGATCGCGGGCCTGATGGAGCCGACGCGCGGCAGCGCGATCTCGCCCGGCATCCGCCCCGGCGGCGCGCGCGGCCAGATCGGCTTCGTGTTCCAGGAGCCGACGCTGATGCCCTGGGCGACGGTGGCGGCGAATGTCCGTCTGCCGCTGTCGCTGCGCCGCCGCGATGGTGTCGACGTCGATACGCGTGTGGCCGCCGCGCTCGATCAGGTCGGCCTCGACGGCTTCGCGCACGCCTATCCGTGCGAGCTTTCCGGCGGCATGAAGATGCGCGTCTCGATCGCGCGGGCGCTCGTGACGGAGCCGGCGCTGCTGTTGATGGACGAGCCGTTCGCGGCGCTCGACGAGGTGACGCGCTTCAAGCTCAACGATGACCTGCTCGGGCTCTGGCGCGCGGTCAAGCGCACGGTGGTGTTCGTCACCCATTCGGTGTTCGAGTCGGTCTATCTCTCCGAGCGCATCGTGGTGATGACCTCGCGGCCCGGCCGCGTCTTCACCGAGCTCAAGATAGACGCGCCCTATCCGCGCGACGACCGCTTCCGCACATCCGCCGACTACGCGGCGCTGTGCCGGCGGGTCTCCGACGCCTTGGCCGATGCCACGGCGAGGGCAGGTGGCGCATGAACGGCGAGCCCTTCGCCCCGGCGGTGTCTGCGCGCGATCGCGCCGAGGCGGCGCTGCGCGTGCTGTTGCCGATCGCTGTGCTCGCGCTTGGCATTATCGCCTGGGAATTGGTGGTGCGGTTGCAAGGCATCCCGCCTTATGTGCTGCCGGGGCCGGTGCTCGTCTTCCAGACCCTGCTCGCGGATTGGGGCCTGCTCTCGGGCTCGCTGATGGTGACGCTCATCACCACGCTGCAAGGCTTCGTGCTGGCGGTGGTGGGCGGCGTCGCGCTCGCGGTGCTGTTCAACCAGTCGCGGCTGATCGAGTATTCGTTTTATCCCTACGCGGTGATCCTCCAGGTGACGCCCGTCGTCGCGATCGCGCCGCTGCTGCTGATCTGGCTGCCGCAGGAAGCCGCCGTGCTCGCCTGCGCCTGGATCGTCGCGTTCTTCCCGGTGCTCGCCAACACGACGCTCGGCCTCAACTCGGTCGATCATAACCTCGCCGACCTGTTCCGCCTCTACGGCGCGTCGCGCCTACAGGTGCTCATGCGCCTCAAGTTGCCGGCGGCGTTGCCTTACATCCTCGGCGGCCTGAAGATCGCGGGCGGGCTATCGCTTATCGGCGCCGTGGTCGCGGAAATGGCGGCGAGCTCCGCCGGAGCGGGCTCGGGGCTTGCCTACCGCATCATGGAGTCCGGCTATCGCCTCAACATCCCGCGCATGTTCGCGGCGCTGGTGCTGCTCTCGGTCGCCGGCATCGTCATCTACTTCCTGCTCGCGTGGTTTTCGCATGTCATGCTGCGGCGCTGGCACGAAAGCGCGGTGATGCGCGAAGCGTGACGGCTCACGTCCCGAGCGTGAGCCGCACCACGATCCCGAGCACCGCCATGATGGCGACGACCTCGATCAGCCCGCGATGGAATCGGAACGCCAACAGTGCCGCGATCAGGGCGAGCGCCGTGGTCTTGAGGTCCAGCGCCAGCGGATCGAACGCGAACCAGCGCACCGGTCCGAACCACCTTTCGGTTACCTCGCCAAAAAGGACATGCAGCGCGAACCAGACCGAGAGGTTGAGGATCACGCCGACCACCGCGGCGGTAATCGCCGCGAGCGCGCCGGAAAGCCGCCGGTTGGCGCGCAGCTGCTCGACGAACGGCGCGCCGGCGAAGATCCACAGCATCGACGGCACGAACGTCACCCAGGTGGTCAGCGCCGCGCCGAGGACGCCAGCGAAGACCGGCGCGAACGGCAGCGGTTCGCGGTAGGCGGCGAGGAAGCCGACGAACTGCGTGACCAGAATCAGCGGCCCGGGAGTCGTTTCCGCGAGGCCGAGGCCGTCGACCATCTCCGGTGCGGTCATCCAGCCGTAGGTCTCGACCGCCTGCTGCGCCATGTAGGCGAGGAGCGCATAGGCGCCGCCGAAGCTCACGACCGCGAGCTTGGAGAAGAACAGCCCGATGCTGGTCAGCACATGACCTGGGCCGAGCACGAGCGCGACCAGCACGACCGGCGCCCACCATGCCGCCAGCCCGATCACCGAAGCCGTAATCGCCTGCCGCCAGCGGTCGGGCGCAGGCGGCGCGAGCGCACCCACATCGTCCTTCAACCCGAGCGATGACGGTGACGAGCGAGCCACCAGCCATCCGATCAGCGCCGCCGCGATCACGATCACCGGAAATGGGATCGCCATGAAATAGATACCGACGAAGGCCGCCGCGGCGATGCCGAGCAGCACCGAGGTCTTGAGCGCACGCTTGCCGATGCGGATCAGCGCCTCGATCACGATGACCAGCACCGCGGCCTTGATGCCGAACAGCGCGCCGTCGATCAGGGCGATGCCGCGGCCCAGCGCATAAAGCAGGCTCAGGCCGAGCATCACGAACGCGCCCGGCATCACGAAGAGAATGCCGGCGGCGAGCCCGCCGCGCACGCCATGCAGCAGCCAGCCGATATAGGTCGCGAGCTTCTGCGCCTCGGGCCCCGGCGACAGCACGCAGAAATTCAGGGCGTGCAGGAAGCGGGGCTCGTCGACCCATTTCTTCTCGTCGACCAGCACGCGATGCATCATGGCGATCTGGCCGGCCGGCCCGCCGAAGGACAGGCAGCCGATCTTGAACCAGACCTTGAACGCTTCGCCGAAGCTCGGGAGGGCGCCGCCGCCCGGTGTCGTGGTGGTTGGGGTGGGTTCTGTGCTCATCGGACGAAGCCTGGGCCTCCTCCAAGCGCGAAGGAGGCGGTGCTTGGGCCGGAGCCTTGAGAAACGGGGCGACCGCCGCAAGCCCCGATAACCAACCACTATCGCGGTTTTCCGCCGTGAACAATGCCGCATTGGTTCGGGTTGCCCAAGCTTTGCCGCAGGGGCTAAGGTCGCGCCCGACCCACCGATTTCCTTAGGATCGAGGACCCTGATGGCCACAGTCGAAAACCGCGCCCAGAAACCGGCCGCGGGCATCAACGACGATATCGGCGAGGCGACGCGGCTCGAGCTTTACCGCTCGCAGGTGCTGCTGCGCGAGGCCGAGCAGCGCGCCTTCGACCTGTTCCTCCAGAACCTGGTGAAGGGCACGAGCCATCTTTCGCTTGGGCAGGAGGCGGTGGCGGCGGGCTTCGCAACCGCCATGAAGCCCGGCGACCTCTCGTTCTGCACCTATCGCGGCCACGCCCATACGCTGGCCCGCGGCGTGCCGGTCGAGAAGGTGCTCGGCGAACTCATGCAGCGCGACAACGGCCTGATGCGGGGCAAGGGCGGCTCGATGCACCTGACGTCGGCCGAACACGGCGTCATGGGCTCCTACGCCATCATCGGCGCGCATCTGCCGATCGCCTGCGGCGCCGCCTGGCGCGCGCAGTACAAGGGCACGAAGGACGTGTCGGTCTGCTTCTTCGGCGACGGCACGACCAATATCGGCGCGTTCCACGAGGCGCTCAATTTCGCGGTGGTCTGGAAGCTCCCGGTCATCTTCGTGTGCGAGAACAACCTCTATATGGAGTACACGCCGATCGCGTCGGTCACGGCGGTGAAGCAGCCGGCGGCGGATCGCGCCGCCGCCTACGGCCTCGAGCGGATTCTTATCGACGGCAACGACGCCGACGTCGTCTACCGCACCGCGCAGGACGCGTTCGCCAAGGCGCGCGCCGGGGCGGGGCCGTCGCTGATCGAATGCCTCACCTACCGGCACAGCGGCCATTCGCGGGCCGACCCGGCCAAGTATCGTCCGGAGGGCGAGCTCGAGCGATGGAAGGAGCGAGATCCGGTGAAGGTCTACCGCGAGCGCCTCAAGCAATTCGGCGTCGACGATAAGGCGATCGCCGCGATCGAGAACGACGTGCGCAAGATCGTCGACGACGCGACCGAGGCCTGCAAGGCCGCGCCGATGCCGCCGCTCGATCTCCTCACCACCGACGTCTATGCCGACGGGGGCTTCGCATGGCGGAACTGACGT
Organism: Xanthobacteraceae bacterium; assembly: GCA_019745775.1. Taxonomy (GTDB): domain Bacteria; phylum Pseudomonadota; class Alphaproteobacteria; order Rhizobiales; family Xanthobacteraceae; genus VAZQ01. The sequence continues at coordinate 93,156 of JAIESR010000001.1, forward strand.
ATCGCGATGCGGTAGCCAGGGGCATCGCGCAGGAGATGGAGCGCGACGAGGACGTCGTGTTCCTCGGCGAGGACGTGGCCGACGCCGGCGGCGTGTTCAAGGCGACGGTGGGCCTGCTCGAGAAGTTCGGCCCGATCCGCGTGCGCGACACGCCGATCTCGGAGCAGGCGATCATGGGTGCCGCCATGGGCGCGGCGATGACCGGCCTGAAGCCGATCGCGGAGATCATGTTCTCGGATTTCTTCGCGGTGTGCTTCGACTACATCGCCAACGAATTTCCCAAGAGCCGCTACATGTCGAACGGCCAGCTCAAGTGCCCGCTGGTCGTGCGCACCGGCAACGGCGCCGGCTCGCGCTTCGGCGCGCAGCATTCGCAGAGCGTCGAGAACTGGTGCATGATGATTCCCGGCCTCAAGGTCGTGGCGCCGTCGAATCCGCGCGACGTGATCGGACTGATGGCGGCGGCGGTGCGCGATCCCGATCCGGTGATCTTCTTCGAGCACAAGTCGCTCTATGCGACCAAGGGCGAGGTGCCCGACGGCGAGATCGTCGACACGCTCGGCACCGCGGCGATCGCGCGTCCCGGCAAGGACGCGACGATTCTGGCGCTCGCCCTCATGGTTCCGCGCGCTCTCGCCGCCGCCGAGAAGCTCAAGGCGGAACACGGCATCGACTGCGAGGTCGTCGATGTGCGCTCGCTGGTTCCTTTGGACACCCAGACCATTCTCGGTTCGGTCGCGCGCACGCATCGGCTGTTCACGGTCGAGGAGAATCCGCGGCTGTGCGGCTGGGGCGCCGAGATCGTGTCGATCGTGGCCGATGAGGCGTTCTACGATCTCGACGGCCCGCCGGTGCGGATCACCACGCCGCATATTCCGCTGCCGGCCGCCGATATCCTGGAAGACATCGCGCTGCCGACGGTCGACCGGATCGTGGATCGGGTGAAGCGGTCGATGAATTCGTGATGTGTAGTGAAGTGGCGCCGAGAATTCGGTGCGCTCCCTCCCCCCGCGAACGAAGTGAGCGGAGGGGAGGGTAGGGTAGGGGTGGGGGTGGCGCGTATGGCAAGAACATAGCCCCACGCACAACCCACCACCCCCGACCCCTCCCCGCCATTCGCTGCGCGAATGGGAGGAGGGGAGTGGAAAGACCGCCCGCGCCGCCGAGTTCAATCGATAGGACGTGTGACATGTACGAAAATCTCCTCGCCAACGTCCCGACCGATCTATGGATCGGCGGCAAATGGCGCAAAGCCTCCGACGGGGCGCGCTTCGACGTGATCGATCCCGCAACCGAGAACACCGTCGCCTCGGTTGCGAGCGCCACGGTCGAGGACGCCAAGGCCGCGGTCGATGCCGCCGCCGCCGCGCAGCCGGCCTGGGCGGCGAAGAAGCCGCGCGAGCGTGGCGAGATCCTGCGCAAGGCGTTCGAGCTGATCATGCGCGACGCCGAGCGGCTGGCGAAGCTGATCACCATCGAGAACGGCAAGGCGTTGTCGGATTCGCGCGGCGAGGTGGCCTATGCGGCCGAATTCTTCCGCTGGAACGCGGAGGAGGCGGTGCGCAATCTTGGCAGCACGTCAGTCGCCCCGGCCTCCGGCGCCCGCATCGTGGTGCAGCACAAGCCCGCCGGCGTCGCGGTGCTGGTGACGCCGTGGAATTTCCCGGCCGCGATGGCGACCCGCAAGATCGGTCCGGCACTCGCCGCCGGCTGCACGGTCGTGCTCAAGCCCGCGTCCGATACGCCGCTGACGATGCTCGCGCTGATGCCGATTCTCGAGGAGGCCGGCGTGCCGGCCGGCTGCGTCAACGTCATCCCGTCGCGTTCGTCCGGCAAGGTCGTGAGCGCGATGTTGCACGATCCGCGCGTGCGCGTCGTCTCCTTCACCGGCTCGACCGAGGTGGGCCGCAAGCTCCTGCACGAGGCCGCCGACAACGTGGTGAAGCCGGCGATGGAGCTGGGCGGCAACGCGCCGTTCATCGTGTTCGACGACGCCGACATCGACGCTGCCATCGACGGCGCGATGATCGCCAAGATGCGCAACATGGGCGAGGCCTGCACGGCCGCGAACCGCTTCTATGTGCACGAGAAGGTGCACGACGAGTTTGCGAAGAAACTGACCGCCAAGATGGGCTCGCTCAAGATGGGCAACGGCCTCGACGACGGCGTGGCGCTCGGCCCGCTGGTCAATAAGGAGGGCCTCGACAAGGTGGTCGAGCTGGTCGAGGACGCGGTCGGCAAGGGCGCGAAGGTCCTCACCGGCGGCAAGGCGCCGGGGGGCAAGGGCTTCTTCTATCCCGCGACCGTGCTCGCCAATGTCCCCGACAGCGCCAAGATGCTGAACGAGGAGATCTTCGGCCCGGTGGCGTCGCTGCAGACCTTCAAGAGCGAAGACGAAGTCATCAAGCGCGCCAACGACACCGAATACGGCCTCGTCGCCTATCTCTATACCAGGGACATGAGCCGCGGCCTGCGCGTCTCCGAGAAGCTCGATTTCGGCATGATCGGCCTGAACCGAGGGCTCGTCTCCGATCCGGCGGCGCCGTTCGGCGGCATGAAGCAGTCCGGCATCGGCCGCGAAGGCGCGCATGAAGGGCTGATGGAGTTCCTGGAGACGCAATACATCTCGGTGACGTGGTGAGCGCGCCCGATCTCGACAGCGACGTCGCCCGGCGCCTGATCGGCGCCTGGCGCTATGCCGGCACGACGGTCGATGGCGCGCCGCGTGCCGATCGCACGAACCCGCGCGGCATCATCATCTATGATCGGTCCGGCCATATGGCCGTGCAGATCATGCCCGGGCGGGAGCAGGCGCGAACGGCGCCGCCATCCGCCTTCATCTGCTATTTCGGCACATGGTCGCTCGACGAGCGCGCCGGCACCGTGACCCATCACCGCGAGGGCGACCTGCGCACTGACGGAGAGATCGACGCCGTCCGCAAGTACGAGTTCGTCGGCGACCGTCTGATCCTGCGCCCGGTCGATCGGGCGCAGGAGATCATGTGGGAGCGTATCCGATGAGCGCATCGCATCCGCTGGTCGGCACCTGGCGCTACGTCGACGCGAAGCTCGACGGCAAGTCGACGCGTCCGAACGGCAAGGGCATGATCTACTACGCGCCGTCCGGCGCGATGATGTGCCAGGTCTCGCCCGGCAACGACGTGAAGCGGGCGGGGGCGAAGCCGACGCCGGACGAAGCGCTGGCGGCGCTCGACAACCACATCGCGTATTTTGGAAGCTGGTCGATCGACGAGGCCGCGCAGACCGTGACGCATCATCGGCTTGGCAGCGTGCAGCCCGGAGATACCGCGGACCTCGTGCGCAAATTCAAGATCGAAGGCGACAAGCTGACGCTCAATACGGTCGGCACGAACTATTTCGTGTACTGGGAGCGCATGAAGTGAGGAATTGCCGATGGACGTGCTGATGCCGCAGCTCGGCGAGACCGTGGCTGAGGGCAAGATCACGAAGTGGTTCAAGTCGGCCGGCGACGCCGTGAAGCCGGGCGACAACCTGTTCGAGATCGAGACCGACAAGGTGTCGATGGAGGTGCCGTCGACCACGACCGGGATGCTCGCGGAAATCCGCGTCGGCGTGGGCGAGGTGGCGCCGGTCGGCGCCGTGGTGGCGGTGATTGCGGGTGATGGCGTTGCGGCGCAGGTCGTTAAGGACGCACCGGCGGCTGCTCCCCCTCCCCCCAGCGGGGGGAGGGTCGGGGTGAGGGTGCCTAGCTCCCCCGATAGTTCAGGAACCCCCTCACCCCAGCCCTCTCCCCTCCGGGGAGAGGGAGTCGCGTCGGCGGTTGCCGCAACATCGCGAACTCCAACGCCCAGCGGCCCGCTCGATCCGTTCTTCGAAGTCCGCACGCCCGAGCGCAATTTCGGCCCCGCGCGCGTTGGCGGCAATTTCGTCACGCCCCTTGCACGTCGGCTGGCAAGTGAGGCCGGTATCGACCTCGGCCGCATCACGCCGTCGGGCGCGCATGGGCGTATCGTCGCGCGCGACGTCGAGACCGCGGCCGCCTCGCAGCCGCGGGCAGGGGGCGCCGCGATGGCGCGTGGGCCGTCGGCCGCCGAGGTGATCGCGCTCTATCGCGACGTGCCGTTCGAGGAAATGCCGCTCGACGGCATGCGCAAGACCATCGCCACGCGGCTGGTGCAGGCAAAGCAGACCATCCCGCATTTTTATCTCGCCGCTGACGTCGACATCGGCCGCCTCCTGGCGTTGCGCGAGGACGCCAATACGGCCGCCCCCCAGGGGGCGGACAAGACGCCGGCCTACAGGCTCTCGGTCAACGACCTCGTCATCAAGATGTGGGCGGCGGCGCTCCAGCGTATTCCCGCGGCCAACGCGGTGTGGGCGGAAGACCGCATCCTGCGCTTCAAGCATTCCGATATCGGCATCGCGGTCGCGATCGATGGTGGGCTGATCACGCCGGTCATCCGCCGGGCCGAGCAGAAGCCGCTGACCGCGATTTCCGCCGAGATGCGTGAGCTCGCCGCGCGCGCGCGTGCGCGCAAGCTCAAGCCGAACGAATACCAGGGCGGTTCGTCGGCGATCTCGAACCTCGGCATGTACGGCGTGCGCGAATTCTCGGCGATCATCAATCCGCCGCATGCGACCATCCTTGCGGTCGGCGCGTCGCGACGGCAGGCGGTAGAGAAGGCCGACGGCTCGGTCGGTTTCGCCAGCATGATGACGGTGACGCTGTCGTGCGACCACCGCGTGGTCGACGGCGCGCTCGGCGCGGAGTTGCTGGCCGCGTTCCGGGGATTTGTCGAGCAGCCGGTGACGGCGCTGGTATAGCAATTCCGTCGCCGTAACAGGGGAGGGATGCAATGACCGCAAAATTCTGGATCTCTGCCGCCGCGATGTTCGTTTTGACGTTCGTGCTGAGCTGGGGCGTGCATGGCGGGCTGCTCTACGCCGACTACTTGACGCTGCCCGGCATGCGCAAGCCTGCCGAGACTCGTCCGCTGATGCCGTGGATGTTCCTTGCGCACGCGGTCTTCGCGCTCGGCTTCACCTGGGTGTATTTGCAAGGGCGCGAAGACAAGCCCTGGCTGGCGCAAGGCATCCGCTACGGCATTGCCGTGGCGTGCCTGGCGATCATTCCGGTCTACCTGATCTATCACGTGGTCACGCCGGTGCCGCTTGGCGTCGCTTTCAAGCAGATCATCTTCGACACCATCCGTGTCGTGCTGATGGGCGTCGTGCTGGCTTGGCTCAACCGCGGGGCAATGACGAAATATGGCTGACGGAAAGATCGAAGTCCTCCTGTCGGGGCCGCCGAAGCCGACCATCGTCGATGGGCTGGCGCCGTTCACGGTGCACCGGCTCGCCGACGCCAAGGACCGCGATGTCCTCCTGCAAGAGATCGGTCCGCGCGTGCGCGCGATGGCCGTGAGCGTTTCGTCCGACAAGATCGGCCCGGAGCTGATGGGAAAGCTGCCGAAGCTCGAGATCGTATCGACCTTCGCGGTCGGCTACGACCACGTCGACGTCAAATGGGCGGCCGAGCACGGCATCACCGTCACCAACACGCCGAAGGTGCTCAACGAGGAAGTCGCCGATACCGCGCTCGGGCTGATCCTGTGCACGGTGCGCGAATTCCCGCAGGCCGAGCGTTACCTGCGGGCCGGCAAGTGGGTCGAGCGCGCCTATCCGCTCAGTAAGGCGACGCTGCGCGACCGCACCGTCGGCATGGTCGGCATGGGCGCGATCGGGCAGGCGATCGCGCGGCGTCTCGATGCGATGAGGGTGCCGGTGGTCTATCACTCGCGACGTCCGGCGGCGGGCGTTGCCTACAGGCACTATCCGAATCTCGTCGAGATGGCGCGCGACGTCGACATCCTGGTGGTCATCACGCCGGGCGGGGCGGCGACGCGGAACCTGATCAACGCCGAAGTGCTTGGAGCGCTCGGTCCGACCGGCATCCTGATCAACATGGCGCGCGGCTCGGTGGTCGACGAGCCGGCGCTGATCCAGGCGCTCAAGGACAAGACCATCATGTCCGCGGGGCTCGACGTGTTCGTGCGCGAGCCGGAGGTGCCGGCGGAACTGATCGCGATGGAGAACGTCGTCTTGTTCCCGCATCTCGGCTCGGCCTCGGTGTATACCCGCACGCAGATGGACCAGCTCGTGGTCGATAATCTCCGGTCGTGGGCCGAAGGCAAGGGCCCGCTCACCCCGGTTCCGGAGACGCCGTGGCCACCACGCCGGTCGGCATGACGGGCCGCGCCCGGCCGTGCTAGGGTCCGGACTCATTAAATCCACCAAACGAGGGCGGCTGCAAGGCAGACGGACGCTAGATAGTTTCGGGCC
>JAIESR010000050.1 GCA_019745775.1 Xanthobacteraceae bacterium
GATTCACAATCAAAATCAGCCGGGAATCCCCAGCCCGATCACAATCGATTCATCGCAACCGGGGAATGCTCTAGCTGGGTTTGGCAAGATAGCGGCGGATCGCGTCCGCGCTGCGGAGCGCTGCCGATAGCTCGCGTTCGGTGAGTAGATCGGCCGCCTCTGCTCGAGTCTCGGCCACGTCGATCTTCGCCAGCGCCAGCACCAGGTCCGCATCGATGCCACGCGACCGCGCGGCTGGCGCAGGCAACATCCGCAGATGAACGTCAAGAAGCCGCGGGTCATCCGCAAGCAGCGACATGGGGTATGCCTGTGTGGCTTCCGTGCTGCCCCGCGCCAACTCGTTGGCACGAAGAAGTATCGATGGCGGCACCCGCTCTTCCGGCGTAAGCAGGAGACCCCACTTGCGCAGGCCGGCTCCCGACATCGATGCCAGCGCCACGATCGGAATCGCCAGGACCAGCCCGAAGATCACCGGCAGCATCCAGAGCAAGAGTGCCCCGGAAACGCTATAGGCGGCGATTGCCAGCGCGGCCCCGAAAGCCGTGTGCAGGCCGTATTGCCGCGTGAGTTCGCGGAATTGTGTCCCCGCGTGGGTCCGCCGCTGCGCCGACCACCCGGAGTCCCGCCCTAGCAGGATTTCCATGACCGCTTTCGACTGTCCGAACATCATGATCGGCGCCAGCAGCGCGGAAATGATCGTCTCGAGTAAAACCGAGAGCCATCCACGGGCTGCGCCTCCCATGCCCAGCCGGTCCAAGCGCGAACGCAGCATTGCGAAGTAGCCGAACAGCTTCGGCGCGATCAACATCGCCATGGTGCCGGCAAACACCCAGATCGCGCGCTCCGGATCCTGTGCCGGCCATTGTGGGAACAGCGTCACACCGGCGGGGAAGTACTCCGGCCGGATGAACTGGGCCTGCAGGGACACCAAAATGCCGACGAGCAGGAACAGCAGCCACAGAGGCGCCGTGATGTAGCAGCCGATCCCGGTAAGGAGGTGTAGCCGGGACATCAGGTGAAGGCCCCGCGCCGGCAACACCGCCATGTGTTGCAAATTGCCCTGGCACCAGCGCCGGTCGCGCGCCGCGTATTCGGTCGGCGTTGGCGGGCATTCCTCGTAGCTGCCGCGCAGGCTCGTCGCCAGATGGACGCCCCAACCGGCTCGCCTGAGCAGACCGGCCTCGACGAAGTCATGGCTCATGATATGTCCGCCAAACGGCCGACGGCCCCGTAGTTCCGGTAGGCCTGCGCTGCCGGCAAACGCGCGGACACGGATAATCGCGTTATGGCCCCAGTAGTTGCTTTCTGCGCCGTGCCACCAGCTGAGCCCCCGGGCGATCAGTGGTCCATAGCTTCGATTGGCAAACTGCTGCACGCGCGCGAAGAGCGTATCGCCGTTCAGCAAGAGCGGAACGGTCTGGATCAGGCCGACCCGAGGGTGCCGCTCCATGGCAAGCGCCAAGCGGACCAGGGTATCACCTTCCATCAGGCTGTCCGCATCAAGCACCACCATGAAATCGTAGGCGCCGCCAAACCTGGTCACCCACTCCGCGACGTTACCGGCCTTGCGGCCGGTATTGTCTCTGCGATGGCGATAAAAAATGCGCGCGCCTGGCATCGCCTCGCGCAAGCGCAGGAATTCCCGCTCCTCCAGAATCCATGTGCCAGGATTCGTACTGTCGCTCAGGATAAAGAAATCGAAACGGGCGCCTTGCCCGGTCTGATCGAGCGATTCCCATACCGCGCGCACGCGCGATATCACGCGAACCGCGTCCTCATTGTAGGTTGGCAACAGAAGTGCTGTGCGGGAAGACAAGCCCGATGCTGGCTGGCTTGGATCGTTGGCCAGCAATCGGTCAGCCGAAGCGGTCATCAGACCCACGAGTGCGCTTACAAAAGACAACGCAATCCACGCGAACAAGAGAACAAACAGGCCAAAAATCACGGCTTCCAAGACCGTCAAGCCTCCAACCCCCAAGACCTGATGCATCTCGTAGGCTGCGCCAACGGCCAGTGCAGCCGTCGATCCCAATACCATCACCCTGCGAAGGAGAACGGTCTTCGGGCCCGTGCCTGGACTGGGTGTCGCACCCGCCCAGCGCCACAGGACCTGCTTGGCCATCGGCTCCGGGGACTCCGGCGGCAACCAATCGGCTTGTACGGTATCAGCGACCAGCAATTTGCGAGGCGTTACGGTGTCCACCGGTATAACCACACTTCAGAGATCCGATCGCCATCGCGCATCAGTTGCGCGCGCAGTTCGATCGCCTTCTCGTTCTTGGGCGCAAGTTCGAAGCTCATCCGCAGTCCGCCGATGGCTGGATTGGGATAGATGACGCTATTGCGGATCTCGCCTTTGTCCGCGCTCACCGTTGCCCGAAGGCGATCGACAGTCTCCTTCTCGAGCCCGGGCCCGCGCATGTCGAGCACAAACCTGCGCGTGTTGTCGGGGCCCGCTCCCACACTCGTTTTCACGAACTCGGCCAGCGGCCGGGGACCGGCCATTGATCCCCAATCGATCCGATAGGCGTATTTGTATTCGCCCTTGGCTCGAAGTCGATCCTTCGGCCGCCAGAACGCGACGATGTTATCGTGGATTTCCTCCTTGGTGGGAATCTCGACCAGCTGAATGGCCCCCGGGCCCCATTCACTCGAAGGCTCAATCCATGCGCTGGGCCGTTTTTCGAAGTGCGACTCCAAATCCTGATAGGAGCTGAAATTTCGTTCACGCTGCAGCAATCCAAATCCACGCGGGTTCTCATCGGCGAACAGACTGATTTGCAGGTCGCGTGGATTGGACAGCGGACGCCACAAGCGCTCTCCGCGCCCATTCCAGATCGATAGGCCGTCGGAATCGTGGACCGCCGGCCGATAGTCATCGACGCCAAGCCGGTCGTTCGCCGCGAAGAAGAACATGCTGGTGAGCGAGCCGATGCCAATCTGTGCGAGATCGACACGCGGATACACCGTCAGGTCTACATCGTATGTCGTTGTCCTACCCGGACGGATGTCAAATCGTGCGGCGGCGGCCGCACTCTTGCTGTCGACCAGCGCGTGCACCACCAGAGATTTCGCTCTGCGAGACGGCCGCTCGACCCAGAAAGCACGGAAAGCCGGGAACTCTTCGCCTTTGGGATCACCAGTCGCGATCGATAAAGCTCGCGCTGACAAGCCGTACACTTGATCCTCGGCTACCGCCCGGAAATAGCTCGCCCCGAGGAATACGCCGACCTCGTCATAGTAGTCCTGTCGTTGCATCGGCGCGTGCAGGCGGAAGCCCGCAAATCCCGCGTCGGCCTCTTCGGGTCGCTGTTCAATTTTGTCGAGTGTAAACAGGTCCGGCTGGTAAGCGACCGGCCGCGCATCCCCTTCGATCACCTCATAAACTTGAACGCGATCCTTGAAAATGAACCCGCGGTGGAAGAATTGGAGTTCGAACGGCAAGCCGTCTCCCCGCCACAATGCGCGCTCCGGGCGATATCGGATACTACGGTACTGGTCATAGCTGAGATTCTCGAAATTCTTGCTGAGGGATGTGGGGGGTTCTTTATAAGGATTCGACGCGAGCTGTTGCGCCAAGGCACGGACGTGCCCAGCATCGAACGCCTTTATTGGTTTTTGCTCGGCTTGCGCGGGGCGGACGGTCCAGGACTCTTGCAGAACGGGCAACGCCGCGGCTAAGCCGGCAATAAGTCGTCGGCGATCCAAGTCCGACACTCCTCAATAGCCCCGATCGCTGTGGAAGTAACCTTCAATGATCTGTAATTTTCTCGAATTGCATTTGTTCCATGGCTGAGGCCAACGGAGGCCAATTTCTGAAGTTTCGACCAAACCCAGCACAATGCTCAAGGGTAGGCAGTTCTAACGCGCAACGGGCACATCCGCTCGTCTTGCAGCGGCGTCCCCCGATACGTCGGAGCTCGGCAAGTCGCTTTCAGCGCGCGCAAATCGGCGCAACGGTCGGACGCAAGCGAGGATGTTGCTAGCGGAATTAAGTCAGTCCTCCGCCACGTCGATCAGCGTGCCGTCGGGATCGGCGAGCTGGAACGTGCCGAGCGGGCACTTGGCGAGGAGCTTCAGCCGCGCCGCGCCTTCGGAATCGAACTGGATCGGCTTCGGACGCAGCTGCAGGTTCTGCCGCTCGACCTCGGCGAGGTTCTTCTTGAATCCATCGAGGCTCGGCACCCGGAAGCCGATGTGATCCATCGCCGGCTGCTCGATGCCGGCGCCGTTGAAGGACGAGATCTTCCACGGGATGATCGACATGGTCATGCGCCCGTCCGTGAGGAAGTAGCCGCCCTCCTCGCTCTGGATGTTGCGCGGCTCTAGCCCGAACACGTCGGTGTAGAAGCTCATCACGCGCTCGGGCTCGCGCACCCGGATCGCGAAGTGGCTGATGGTGTTGTCCTGCTTCCACTGGCCCTGGGCGTAGACCTCGGCGCGGTTCTCGTGCCCCTGCTGCGAGAGGTCGAAATAATTGCCGGCCGGATCATGAGCGGAATAGCTTGCAAAAGGCCGGTTGCCCGGCCGTTTCACGATCTCGATGTCGGGATATTTCTGCGCGCATTTCTCACGCACCTTGTCGAGGTCTTCGACCTCGATGCCGAAGTGGTCGAGCCCGGCCTTGCGGCCGCCGCGGCGCGGGATGATGGTCATGCCGGTATAGCCGTCGCCGCACGAGATCGCGGACATTTCGCGTGCCGTATCCCCCGACACCTTCATGCCGAACACCGCGCGGTAGAACATGCCGACGGTCGCGTAATGATCGGTGGTGATGGCGAGATGATTGAGCTTGCTCGGCATGGTCGGTTCCTCGGCGTTTCCTGAAACTCAATTGTAATAGCGGTTGAGCGCGATGTCTTTCATCTCGGCGAGGCCTTTGGCGTCGAGCGTGGTCATCGCCTTCTCGACCGACGCCTGCACGTCGTCGGCGCTGAGATAGCCGGCGGCGAGGTTGACCTTGTTCATCTCGGCAATGAAAGCCGGGTCGCGCAGCACCTCGGCGAGCGCTGCGCGCAGGTAGTCGACGCGCTCCCTGGGGGTGCCGGGCGTGGTCAGGATCACGCGACCGAGGCTCGCGATATTGGCACGCCAGTCGAGCAACCGCTCGGCGTCGGGCGCGAGCTTGGCGGCTTCGAAAATGGTGGGCACATCGGGGAATTTCTCCGAGCGCTTGCGGGCCAGGATCGTGAGAACCCGCATGCCGGAGCTCGGGCCGTAGAGCGCCGCCGACTCGTCGGAGATCACGCGGCCGTCGACCTCGGCGCGCTGGATCGCCATGTTCATATCGCCGGTGCCCTTGTAGCCGACGATGATCTTGCACTTGATGCCGAGCGCGTAGCAAATAATGGCGGAGAAATCGGAATTGTTGTCGGCCTTGCCGGAGCCCGCCCACAGCGCCTGCCGGTCGAGCTTGCGCATGTCGGCAACGCTCTTGTACGGCGATTGCGGCCCGACGAGCGCGACCTTGTCCTCACCCGACACGCGCGCCAGGAAGATCTGCTTGCGCACGTCGTAGTTGACGCCGGAGAGGCCGTAGAGCTGCGCGGTCACCAGCCCCTCGCCGCCGGTCAGCAGCAGCGTGAGGCCGTCGGGCGTCGCGTTGACCGTGCGGTTCATGGCGATCATGCCGCCGGCCGCCGGCTCGTTGGTCGGAATGAGCTTGGCGCCGATCCGCTTCTCCAGGAACGCGCTCACGGTCCGCGTATACGTGTCGTAGCCGCCGCCCGGGCTGCCCATGGTGAACAGGCGGCCCTGCTTGCCCTGGTAGAACGCGGCATCGGCGTGCGCCGCCGCCGCGCCAGCGGCAACAGCACCGGCGGCCGCAACAGCGGCGAGCACGCGCTTCAAGTCAATGACGGACATTGCAACTCCTCCCCACGACCGGCCACCGGTCCTATTCCGGACTCTGGTGTTGTTGCCGGCCGGGTCTATGTGACCGCGCGACGCTGCGGCGCTTATGCCGGCTTCGGCTCCGCCTCGGCGCGGTTGCGGACCTGCGGGCCGCCGGTCTTGCGGATGTCCTTACGGGTCACGTAATCGATGATCATTACGTTGTCCTGATTGCCGGAGCGATGCCCCATCAGGATCATGTGGCCGGTGCCGGTGTTCTCGAGCCGGTAGAACGAGCCGCCGGTGATCAGCGCCGCCATGCCCGGCTTGAGCACGGAGAAGGTGCCGTCGGGGAAGCGCATGGTGCACTCGCCTTCGAAACAGGTGAACACCTGGTCTTCGTTGTGGCAGTGCAGCTCGTCATGGTCGCCGGGATTCGGATAGTAATGCACCCAGGCATGCAGCTTGCGCGTGTTCATCACCACCGTGCGCTTTTTTTCACGCAGCGCGACTTCTTTCGGATCGATGACTTGAATCCCCATGGCGAGTCTCTCCCTTGTATGAAGGGAGTGTAGCCGAGGCCCCGCCGGTCCGCAAAGGCGCCCTCACCGTCCGCCGGCGCGCTTGAATTCCTCGACCGCCCGCTCGACCAGCGGTCGCGGCGTGGCATAGGTCTGCGCATAGAGCGCGGCAAGCTCGGCGCCGTCATTGACGATGATATCGGCCTTCATCTTGGCGGCGTCCTGTAGGAAGGCTGGGTCCTTCGCCATCGCCAGGAAGGCCTGCTTGAGCACCGCGACCACGTCGGGCGGCGTGCCCGGGGGCGCCACGAACGGACGGCCATGCACCTGCCGGGTCAACAGCAGCGCGAACGCCTCGCGGTGGTTCTTGTCCTTGACTAGGTCGAGTGCGTTCGGCACCTCGGGGAGATCGGGCGAACGGGTGAGCCCGACCTGGATCACGATGCGCGCCTTGTTGTCGCGCAGCCATTCCGGACGGGCGGCGCGCAGCGCCGAAAGCTCGTGGCCGACGATGCCCTCGACCTCGGCGCGCTCCATTGCGAGCATGCCGTCGCCGGTGCCCTTGTAGCCGGAGATGATCTTGAAGCGCGTGCCGGCGAGGCGGTTGAGCAGCCGCGGCAGAATCTCGGTCGAGGAATCGCCGCCGCCGGACGAAGCCACCAGCACGTCCCGCGCGAACAGGTCGTCGGCGGTTCGCACCGGCGAGGTGTGCCAGAACACCCCGATGCTCACCAGGCGGTTGAGGCTGACCAGCCAGTGGAATTTGGTGACGTCGTACATCGCCTGCGAGAAGCCAAACAGCGGCTCAAGTGGCGTGCCGCCCTGCAGCAGCGCGATCGCGCTGCCGTCCTTCGGCGCGACATTGTAGAGATAGTTCGCCAGCACCACGCCGCCGGCGCCCGGCATGTTCTTCGGGATCAGCGTCGGATTGCCGGGCAGGAAGCGGCCGAGATGGCGCGACGCCAGCCGTCCATAGGTGTCGTAGCCGCCGCCGATGCCCGACGGGATATAGAGCGTCACCGCGGGCGGAATTCTGGATTGCGCCCGGGCGCCGTGCGCGATCGCGCAGACCGCGACAGCCACGGCAAGCAAGGAGACTATGCGACCCGGCATGCACTCCTCCCTCTCTCTACGGGCAATTCTCATTCGCAAACGCGCTCGCTACAACAGCGAACCAGCGCGATGCCGCAACGCAAAATGCGGCGCATCGTCACGCGCGACGGGAGTATTGTTCGAAAACGGAGCCTTTGTGCGCGGGAAGCTCCATACAGGACCGCAAGCCTGTCGTTGTCGATTGAGAGCGAACAACAATTATTGCCGGCAGCATTTTGACAAATGGGCGGGCGCCCTGCGAAAAGCAGGCCTGCCGATCCCGCCCCCAAGCTTCCCTCTGCATTTGTCACACGAGAGCACGAAGATGCGAACCATCACCCTCGAAGAACATTTCATCAGCCCGGGATTCCTGGCCGGACCGGGCAAGGAATTCACCGAGCGGCTCCGCAATTCGGGGCCCCATGGCGCCAGGATTTGCGAACTGCTTCAGGAGGTCGGCGACAAGCGGGTCGCGGAGATGGACGCCGCCGGCATCGATGTGCAGGTGCTCTCGCTAAACTCTCCCGGCGTGGAGCAGGCCGAGGTGGCGGACCAGATTGCGACCTCCCGCGAGGCCAATGATTTCCTCATCGAGGCGATCAAGAAACATCCGACGCGCTTTGCCGGCCTGGCATCGTTGCCGATCGCGGCGCCCGATAAAGCCGCCGACGAGCTGGAGCGGCTGGTTCGCCAACAGGGCTTCAAGGGAGCGCTGATCAACGGCCATACCCGCGGCCGCTATCTGGACGACAAGTTCTTCTCGCCGATTTTGGAGCGCGCCGACGCCCTGAATGTCCCCATCTATCTCCATCCGACCATCCCGCCGAAGGCGGTCGTCGAGGCCTCGTTCGGAGGCTTTGCTCCCGCCGTGTCGGCGATGTTCGCAGGCCCGGGCTGGGGCTGGCACATCGAGACCGCCGTTCATCTCATTCGCCTGATCCTCGGTGGCGTCTTCGATCGCCACCCGAAGCTGCAAGTCGTCGTCGGCCACCTGGGCGAAGGCATTCCATTCATGTTGCCGCGGCTTCAGAAGAACTTCCCCACGCAGCTGACAAAGCTCGGCCGTCCGCTCGGCGCCTATCTGCGCGAGAACGTCCACTACACCTTTGGCGGCTTCAACTTCCCGGCGACGTTCCTCGACCTGCTGTTGGAAGTCGGCGCCGGCCGGATCATGTTCTCGGTCGACTATCCCTACGGCAGCATGAAGGAAGCGCGCGCGTTCCTGGAGCAGCTCCCGGTCACCGCCGCGGACAGGGAGCGCATCGCGCACGGCAACGCCGAGCAGCTCTACGGCATGTAGCGAGTGAGTTGAAGCCGGAGCGCCGATCACACGTTGCGGTCGGCGACGAATTTCGCGCCGGCAATCAGCACATCCGCCGCCTTGCCGAACGGCCTGAGTGCCGCTTCGGCATCGCTGACGATGGTGCGCAGGCGGGCCTTTGCACCATCGATGCCGAGAATGCCGACGATGGTCGCTTTGCCGGCCTCGGCGTCCTTGCCGGTCTGCTTGCCCACCAGCGCCGGGTCGCCTTCGACGTCGAGGAGGTCGTCGGCGATCTGGAACGCCTGCCCCACCGCCGCGCCGTAACGGTCGAGCGCGTCGCGTTGCGCTGCCGTCGCCTTGCCGAGGATGCCGCCCGCATTGCAGGCGAATTTGAGCAGCGCGCCGGTCTTCATCGCCTGAAGCGTCAGAATCTGCTTTTCGCCGAGCCGCTGCACGGTGCCGCCGTCGAAGCGGCCTTCGGCGGCGAGGTCGAGCATCTGCCCGCCGACCATGCCGCCAAGACCGGAGGCGCGCGCGAGCGCCTGCACCAGCTCGACCCGCACCGCCGGATCGGGATGGGTCTCAGCGCGTGCGGCGATATCGAAGGCGAGCGTCAACAGCCCGTCGCCGGCGAGGATCGCGGTGGCGTCGTCGAACGCCTTGTGCACCGTCGGCTGGCCGCGGCGCAGGTCGTCATTGTCCATCGCCGGCAGATCGTCATGCACCAGCGAATAGCAGTGCACGCATTCAAGCGCGGCGCCGGCCATCAGCGCCTGGTTGCGATCGACACCAAACAGCGAGGCACACTCCACCACCAGGAAGGGGCGGAAGCGCTTGCCGGCGCCCAGGCTCGCGTAGCGCATGGAATCGAGGAGCCTCGCCGGCCGGCCGATCTCACCGCCGGCCAGCGCGGGGCCGAGCAGCCGGTCGAGCAGCGCGTCGGTATCCTTCGCCACCTGGTTGAGACGGTCCTGGAATTGCGCCGTCGCGTTCACTCAAGTCCTCACGGTAAAGGGGGCCTTCGGGCCGCCTGTCTATTCGAGCCGCGCCGCGATAACAACCGCCCGGAAAATCGCCCTGCCAACGGCGCATTTAACCCTTGCATGGGCGGCCGCTATTTTACACACCTTGCACCCGCGCAGGCCCCTTCGATGGGCCTTCCGGCCTCTATAGTTACCGCAGAAGGACCGCATGTTTCTGGAGGCTATCGCAGCGCTGGCGGCCGCCATCTGGCTTTATCTCGTGCTCGCACGCGGGGGTTTCTGGCTGTGCTCGGAGCGCCATGAGGGCGGGCCCATCATTGCGCCCTTAGCTCCGGCACGCGCATGGCCGGCGGTGACGGTCGTGATCCCCGCGCGCAACGAGGCTGACGGTATCGCCGAAACGGTAGCCTCGCTGCTGCGTCAGGACTACGCCGGACCGCTCAAGGTCGTCCTGGTCGACGATGACAGCAGCGACGGCACTGCCGACATCGCGCGTCGCACGGCCGCGTCGCTGAATGCCACCGAGCGGCTCGCGATCATCGACGGCACGCCGCTGCCGCGCGGCTGGACCGGCAAGCTGTGGGCCGTGAAGCAGGGTGTCGAGGCCGCGCAGTCATCACGGGACGCATCCGAATACATCCTGTTGTCCGATGCCGATATCGTCTACGCGCCCGAGGTGCTGACCGGCCTGACGGCGCGGGCGGTGACAAACAGGCTCGTGCTCACCTCGCTGATGGTGAAGCTGCGCTGCGAGAGCTTTGCCGAGCGCGCGCTCATCCCGGCCTTCATCTTCTTCTTCCAGATGCTCTATCCCTTCCCCTGGGTGAACAAGCCGCGCAGCGCGACCGCCGCCGCCGCCGGCGGCTGCATGCTGGTGCGCAGCGACGCGCTCAAGGCCGCAGGCGGCATCGACGCGATCCGCAATGCGCTGATCGACGACTGCTCGCTCGCAAAGCTTTTGAAGGCAGAGGGCCCGATCTGGCTCGGCCTCACCGAGCGCGTCCACAGCACCCGTCCCTATCCCGACTTCGAGGACATCCGCCGCATGGTATCGCGCTCGGCCTACGCGCAACTGCGCTATTCGCCGCTCATGCTCGCCGGCACCGTGGTGGGGATGGCACTCACCTACCTCGCGCCGCCATTGCTGACGCTCTTCGCAAGCGGCCCCGCACGCTGGCTCGGCCTCCTGGCCTGGGGCCTGATGGCGCTTTCGTTCGTGCCGACGCTGCGGCTCTATGGACGTTCGCTGCTATGGGGCCCGGCGCTGCCCGCCATTGCCCTGTGCTACATGCTGTTCACCCTCGACTCGGCCCTGCAATTCGCCCGCGGCAAGGGCGGGCTATGGAAGGGCCGCGTACAGGCGCTGGAACCATGACGCACGATCCCGCCGCATTGCGCTCCGGCAAGGGGCACCAGGACGAGAACTTCCCGGTCGCGTCGCGGCTGATCCATCCGCGCCATCGCGGCGCCATCCTCGCGTTTTATGAATTCGTGCGGATCGCCGACGATATCGCCGACCACGCCACGCTTTCCGAGCGCGAGAAGCTCACTATGCTCGACGGCCTGGAGGCCGGCCTGCTCGGCAAGAGCGACGAGCAGCGGGAGGCGGTGGCGCTGCAGACCGTGTTGCGCGAGCGTAACCTCACGCCCCGCCACGCCCAGGACCTCTTGACGGCCTTCCGGATGGATGTGACCAAACTGCGTTATCGCGATTGGGACGACCTGATGGGTTATTGCAGCTACTCCGCCATGCCGGTCGGCCGCTATGTGCTCGATGTGCATGGCGAGGACCGCTCGACCTGGCCGGCGAACGACGCGCTGTGCGCGGCGCTGCAGGTGATCAACCACCTGCAGGACTGCAAGAAGGACTACCAGTCGCTCAACCGCGTCTATGTACCGGAGGATGCGCTGGCGGCAGCCGGCGCGACGGTCGAGGATATCGGGCGCGAGGCCGCGCCGCCGGCCCTGCGCCGCTGCCTTGTCGCGTTGGCCGAGCGCACCGGCAAGCTGCTCGATGCCAGCGCGGCGTTCTCGCCGCGGATCAAGGATTTCCGCCTCGCCATGGAAGTAGCGGTCATCCAGTCGCTGGCGCGCCGCCTGGTCGCGCTGCTCAAGCGCCGCGATCCCCTGAGCGAGCGCGTGCATCTCGGCAAGGGCGCGGTCGCCGGCGTCGGCCTCGTCGGGATCATCGCCGGAACCGCCGGCCGCTTCAGCCGCGCCTTCTCCGGCTCCCACGCACCCCGGAACGCATGAGGGACGCCGTGGACGCCACCAGCCCCCCGCCACAGACCGCATCGCACAGCGCCTCCGGCAGCTCGTTCTACATGGCGATGCGCATCCTGCCGTCCGCGCAGCGCAACGGCATGTTCGAGATCTATCGCTTCTGCCGCGAGGTCGACGACATCGCCGACTCCGGCGGGCCGCGGCCGGTGCGGATCAGCCAGCTCGGCGAATGGCGCGACGAAATCAACGACCTCTACCAGGGCAAGGTCGGCGCCAAGGTCGCCGGCCTCGCCGAGCCGGTGCGCAGGTTCGGCCTCAAGCGCGAGGACTTCCTCACCGTCATCGACGGCATGGAGATGGACGCGCGCGAGGACATCCGTGCGCCGAGCTTCGCGACGCTCGATCTCTATTGCGACCGGGTGGCGAGCGCCGTCGGACGGCTCTCGGTGCGCATCTTCGGCATCAAGGAGGACGACGGCATCCTGCTCTCGCACCACCTCGGCCGCGCGTTGCAGCTCACCAACATCCTGCGCGATCTCGACGAGGACGCCGGCATCGGGCGGCTCTATCTGCCGCGCGAGGCGCTCGACCAGGCCGGCATCACCACCAGCGATCCGCTGATCGCGCTGCGCAGCCCGAACCTCTCCCAGGCCTGCGCGCCGCTGGTCGAGCGGGCGCGCACGCATTTCGTCGAGGCGGACCGGATTATGCGGCGCTGCCCTCGCCGCACGGTGAAGGCGCCGCGGATCATGGGCGAGGTCTACCGCTCGATCCTCGAAGGCATGATCGCGCGCGGCTGGAGCGCGCCGCGCGAGCGCATCAGCGTGTCCCGGGCCCGGCTCGCCTGGGTCATCCTCCGATACGCGTTCATTTGATGGCGCGCACCGTCCATATCGTCGGCGCCGGCCTCGCCGGCCTATCGGCCGCGATCGAGCTCACGCTGCGCGGCGAAGCCATTGCCGTGCACGAAGCGACGACCTTCGCAGGCGGCCGCTGCCGCTCGTATCACGACCAGATCCTCGGCATGACCATCGACAACGGCAATCACCTGCTGTTGTCGGGCAATCATGCCGCGCAACGCTACGTCAAGCTCCTGGGCGCCGAGGCTCGGCTGGTCGGCCCACCGCGGGCCGAGTTTCCGTTCTTGGATCTCGCCAATAAGGAGCAGTGGACGCTGCGCATCAACGACGGGCGCATCCCGTGGTGGATCTTCAACTCGGGCAAGCGCGTGCCGGGCACCCGTGCGCTCGACTACCTCCCGATGGCGCGTCTCCTCTGGGCGCAGAAGGATCGCGCCGTCGGCGAAGTCGTGCGCTTCACCGGGCCGCTCTACGAGCGGCTGATGCGGCCGCTGCTGCTCGCCGCGCTCAATATCGAGCCGTCGGCGGGCTCCGCCGCGCTCGCCGGCGCCATCATCCGCGAAACACTCGTGCTGGGCGGACAGGCGTGCCGCCCGCTGGTCGCACGCGAAGGCCTCGGCAGCGCGCTGATCGAGCCCGCCCTCGCCCTGCTGCGCGAGCGCGGCCGCCCGGTGCGGATGGGGCACCAGCTGCATCGTCTGCACAGCTCCGGTACGCGGGTCGAAGCCCTCGACTTCGGCGCCGACAAGATCGCGCTCGAAAGCGACGACGTGGTGATCCTCGCGGTGCCGCCCTATGCCGCGTCGGCGCTGGTCGCCGACCTCAAGGTGCCGACCGAATTCCGCGCCATCGTCAACGCGCATTTCCGCATCGAGCCGGCGCCCGACCAGCCGGCGATCCTCGGGCTGATCAACAGCACCACCGAATGGGTGTTCGCCTTCCCCGGCCGGGTCGCGACCACGATCAGCGCCGGCGACCGCTTGATTGAAACACCTCGCGATGCCCTGGCGCGCACGATCTGGAGCGAAGTCTCCGCCGCGACCGGCCTGCCGCCCGACCTGCCGCCCTGGCAGATCGTGCGCGAGCGGCGCGCAACCTTTGCCGCGACACCTGAACAGGACGCGCTAAGGCCCGGGCCGCAAACGCGTTTCACCAACGTGTTACTGGCCGGCGATTGGACAAATACGGGCTTGCCCGCCACCATCGAAAGTGCCATTCGGTCCGGGCGCCGCGCCGCCGATCTGGTCGCATAAACAATTCCCGGGACCATGCTGACAACGACTGACGAGAGCGTCACCGCTTTGGAGGACCGCATTGACCGGGCCTCGCGCGCGCTGATCGAGCGCCAGCAGCCGGACGGCCACTGGGTGTTCGAGCTCGAAGCCGACGCCACCATCCCCGCTGAATATGTGCTGATGCGTCACTTCCGCGGCGAGCCGCTCGATGCCGAGCTCGAGCGCAAGATCGCGGTCTATCTACGCCGCATCCAGGGCAAGCATGGCGGCTGGCCGCTGTTCCACGAAGGCGCCTTCGACATGAGCGCCAGCGTGAAGGCCTATTTCGCACTCAAGATGATCGGCGATTCCATCGACGCCGAGCACATGCGCCGTGCCCGCGAGGCGATCCGCGCCCGCGGCGGCGCCGCCCGCGCCAACGTGTTCACCCGCACGCTGCTTGCGCTTTACGGGCAAATCTCCTGGCGTGCGGTGCCGATGATGCCGGCCGAGGTGATGCTCTTGCCGAAGTGGTTCCCGTTCCACCTGGACAAGATCTCCTACTGGAGCCGCACCGTCATCGTGCCGCTGCTGGTGCTGCTCGCGCTCAAACCGCGGGCGAAGAACGCCAAGGGTGTGCGGATCGACGAGCTGTTCATCGATCCGCCGGAGCAGGCGCGGCTCACGCCACGCGCGCCGCAGCAGAACAAGTTCTGGTTCGCGTTCTTCCGGCTGGTCGACCATGGTCTGCGTGGGATCGAACCTCTGCTCTCCCGCCTGCCGACCCGTCAGCGATCGATCAGGGCCGCCGAGGCTTTCACCATCGAGCACCTGAACGGCGAGGACGGCATCGGCGCGATTTTCCCGGCCATGGTCAACAGCGTGCTGATGTTCGACGTGCTTGGCTATCCGCCGGATCATCCGCACGTGCAAATTGCGCGGCTCTCGATCGAGAAGCTCCTGGTCGTGAAGGAGCACGAGGCTTATTGCCAGCCGTGCGTATCGCCGGTGTGGGACACCGGCCTCGCCGCCCACGCCATGCTCGAGGTCGGCGGCGACGCTGCCCTGGCCCAGGTCAACAAGAGCCTCGAATGGCTCAAGGCCCGCCAGATCCTCGACGTCAAGGGCGACTGGGCGGCGGCGCGGCCCGACGTGCGGCCGGGCGGCTGGGCGTTCCAGTATAACAACGCGTACTACCCCGACGTCGACGACACCGCCGTGGTCGCGATGGCCATGGACCGGGCGCAGAACCTGCAAGGCCGGACCACCTATCGCGAACCGATCGATCGTGCGCGCGAGTGGATCTTCGGCATGCAGAGCAGGAACGGCGGCTGGGGCGCGTTCGATGCCGACAACGATCACCACTATCTCAACCACATCCCGTTCGCCGACCACGGCGCGCTTCTTGATCCTCCTACCGAAGATGTCAGCGCGCGCTGCGTCTCGATGCTGGCGCAGCTCGGCGACAGCGCCAAGAACGACCCGCGCATGGCGCAGGCGGTCGACTACCTGCTCAAGTCGCAGCACCCGGAGGGCAGCTGGTATGGCCGCTGGGGCATGAACTACATCTACGGCACCTGGTCGGTGCTGTGTGCGCTGAACACCGCCGGCGTCGACCACCAGGCGCGCGAAGTGCGCAAGGCGGTCGACTGGCTGGTGAAAATCCAGAATGCGGACGGCGGCTGGGGCGAGGACGGCGCGAGCTACAAGCTCGACTATAAGGGCTATGAGCCGGCGCCCTCCACGCCAGCGCAGACCGCCTGGGCCCTGCTCGGCCTGATGGCGGCGGGCGAGATCGACCACCCCGCGGTCAAGCGCGGCATCGACTATCTCTCGCGCACGCAAGACGCCGACGGCCTGTGGCAGGAAGAGCTGTTCACCGCGGTCGGCTTTCCGCGCATCTTCTACCTGCGCTACCACGGCTACGCGAAATACTTCCCGCTCTGGGCGATGGCGCGCTACCGCAACCTCAAGCGCGCCAACAGCCCGTCGGTGGCGTATGGGATGTAGTCGCTTGATAGCTTTCTAAGTCGTGGCCGGGCTTGTCCCGGCCATCCACGCCTTGCTTCTGAGCACCAAAGAAAGACGTGGATGCCCGCGACAAGCGCGGGCATGACGATCCAGCAAATATCAGTTTACGCCGGCTGCGCTTGGGCGCCGGTCGGGGTTTTCTGCTTGGCGGCCTTCTCGGCCGATTCGTCCTTGCGCATTTCCGAGAGCTTCTGCTGTACGTTCTCGGAGAACACGTATTGCGCCGGACGCTGATCCTCAAGCGGGATTTCGGCGGCGAACGCACCCTCGACGCGGGGCCCGCGCATTGCCACCGCCAGCGTGCGGATCGGATTACGCAGCACCGCTTCGGCGGCGGTCGGCTCGTAGCCGCAATGCGCCATGCAGTTCGCACACTTCTCGTACCGCCCGGTGCCGTAGCTGTCCCAGTCGGTGGTCTCCATCAGCTCCTTGAAGGTCTTCACATAGCCTTCGCCGAGCAGATAGCAGGGCTTCTGCCAGCCGAAGATGTTGCGCGTCGGCATGCCCCATGGCGTGCAGTGATAGGTCTGGTTGCCGGCGAGGAAGTCGAGGAACAGCGGCGAGTGGATGAACTTCCAGTTCTTGCCCTTGCCGCGCGCGAATACGTCGCGGAACAGCTCCTTGGTCTTGCGCCGGTTGAGGAAGTGCTCCTGGTCGGGCGCGCGCTCATAGGCGTAACCCGGCGAGATCGACACGCCGACATCGAGCTCCTTGCAGAGATCGAGGAAGGCCGCGATGTCTTCGGCCGGATGCCCGTCAAAGACCGTGCAGTTGACGTTGACGATGAAGCCCTTGGCCTTGGCGGCCTTGATGCCGTCGATCGCCTTCTCGAAGCCGCCCTCCATGCAGACGGACTTGTCGTGGTGCTTCTTGATGCCGTCGAGATGGACCGAGAAGAACAGGTACGGCGACGGCTCGAACAGGTGCAGCTTCTTTTCCAGAAGCAGCGCATTGGTGCAGAGCGAGACGAACTTCTTGCGCGCCACGATGCCTTTGACGATCTCACCGATGTCCTTGTGGATCAGCGGCTC
This sequence comes from Xanthobacteraceae bacterium, assembly GCA_019745775.1. GTDB lineage: Bacteria > Pseudomonadota > Alphaproteobacteria > Rhizobiales > Xanthobacteraceae > VAZQ01. The sequence continues at coordinate 17,052 of JAIESR010000050.1, forward strand.
GCCGCCCGGGATCGCGACCATCGGCGCGCCGCACTCGTCGACCGCGTCGAGGCACTCCTTGACCGACAGCCGCCGGTTCAGGATCGCATCCGGATAGTCGATCTTGCCGCAGCCGAAACACGCGAGATTGCAGCGGAACAACGGCTCGAGCATCAGCACCAGGGGGTAGCGCTTGCGACCCAGGAGCTTCTGCTTGAACAGATATGCGCCGATGCGCATCTCTTTTAAGAATGGAACGCCCATTCGCCTACTTTCTTGCTGTTGCTGCCTATCCCGTGGCGCAGATTGCTACGACGCCACCGCGAGTTCTGCGGGCAGCTTGAATTCGATCTTCTCCTGGCGGCCGTCCATGATCGAGACCTCCACCGGTCCCAGGCGGCGCAGCCTGTCGATGACGTCCTCGACCAGCACCTCGGGCGCGGACGCGCCGGCGGTCAGGCCGATGACCTTCGCACCCTCCAGCCATTTCGGATCGAGCTCGCTGCCGTCGGCGATCAGGTAGCTCGGCAGGCCAACCTCTTCGCCGATCTCGCGCAGGCGATTGGAGTTCGAGCTGTTGGTTGCGCCGACCACCAGGATAACGTCGACAAGCTTGCTGAGATCACGGACCGCCGACTGGCGATTTTGCGTGGCGTAGCAGATGTCGCGCGTCTCGGGTCCGACGATGTTGGTGAACCTGCGCTGCAGCGCCTGGATGATGCCCGAGGTGTCGTCGACGCTGAGCGTAGTCTGCGTCACGTAAGCGACCGGCGTATCGATCGGCAGGTCGAGCTTGTCGACCTCGGCTTCGTTCTGCACGAGGATCACCGGGCTCGGGATCTGCCCCATGGTGCCCTCGACCTCGGGATGGCCGGCATGCCCGATCAGGATCAGCTTGCGGCCCTGCCCGACATAGCGCTTGCCCTGGTTGTGGACCTTGGTCACCAGCGGACAGGTCGCGTCGAGCACAGGAAGGTTGCGTTCTGAGGCTTCATCCTCGACGCGCTTGGCGACGCCATGCGCCGAGAAGATCGTGACGGCGTTGTCGGGGATTTCCGACACGTCCTCCACGAACACCGCGCCCTTGGCCTTGAGGCTCTCTACGACGTGCTTGTTGTGCACGATCTCGTGACGTACGTAGACCGGCGGGCCGTATTTTTCGAGCGCGCGCTCGACGATCTCGATGGCGCGCACGACGCCAGCGCAAAATCCCCGAGGCTGAGCCAAGATCACCTTCATTCCGTGATCACTTTCCTGTCGTTCCAAACCAGCAAAATCGAGGCCGCAATCTGGCGGCACACGCCGGAACTTTCGGCAAACATAGGTGATTACGCGCCCGGGACAACCCCTTGAGACGCGCGCCGCACCCTCACGCTAAATGCAGGGCATCGCGCCGGATGTTTTTCCCCAACGCTTCGAACACCTTGGCAACGATGCCTTTGGCGTCGAGACCGGCCTGTGCATACATCGCCGCCGGGCTGTCCTGATCGATGAACACATCCGGCAGCACCATGCAGCGGATCTTGGTTCCGGCATCGAGGGCGCCGTGCTCGGCCAGAGCCTGGATCACATAGGAGCCGAAGCCGCCGACGGACCCCTCTTCCACCGTTATCAGAACCTCGTGCTCGCGCGCGAGCCGCAGCGCCAGATCGGTGTCGAGCGGCTTCGCGAAGCGCGCGTCGGCAACCGTCGTGGTCAGGCCGTGCGACGCGAGCGTCTCGGCCGCCAGCAGGCACTCCTGCAAGCGCGTGCCGTAGGACAGCAACGCCACCGAGCTGCCTTCCTTGAGGATGCGACCCTTGCCGATCTCGAGCGGCACGCCGACGTCGGGCATGTCGACGCCGACACCGTCGCCGCGCGGATAACGCAGGGCCGACGGGCGATCGTCGATCGCGACCGCGGTCGCGACCATGTGAGCGAGTTCGGCCTCGTCGGCTGCCGCCATCAGCACGAAGCCGGGCAGACAACCGAGATAGGCGATGTCGAACGAGCCGGCGTGGGTCGGACCGTCGGCGCCGACCAGGCCGGCACGATCGAGCGCGAAGCGCACGGGCAGCTTTTGAATCGCAACGTCGTGTACGATTTGATCGTAGGCGCGCTGCAGGAATGTCGAGTAAATCGCCGCGAACGGCTTGTAGCCTTCCGTTGCCAGCCCGGCTGCGAAGGTGACCGCATGCTGCTCGGCGATGCCGACGTCGAACGTCCGGTGCGGGAACGCCTTGCCGAAGATGTCGATGCCGGTGCCCGAGGGCATGGCGGCGGTGATGGCGACGATCTTGTCGTCCTTCTGCGCCTCCTTCACGAGGCTCTCGCCGAATACTTTCGTATAAGACGGCGCGTTCGCCTTGGCCTTTACTTGCTTGCCGGTGGCGACGTCGAACTTCACAACACCGTGATATTTGTCGGCGGAGGCCTCGGCCGGGGCGTAGCCCTTGCCCTTCTGGGTCACGACGTGGACCAGAATCGGGCCTTCCTTGGTGTCGCGGACGTTCTTCAGGACGGGCAGCAGGTGGTCGAGATTGTGGCCGTCGATCGGGCCGACATAGAAGAAGCCCATCTCCTCGAACAACGTGCCGCCGGTGACGAGGCCGCGCGCATACTCCTCCATCGCGCGGGCGCGCTGCTCCAGGAACTTGGGCAGCTTCTTCGCGAGCTGATGCACGATGTGCCGCAGCGAACGATAGGGCCGGCCCGAGACGAGCCGCGCGAGATAGGCGGACAGCGCGCCGACCGGCGGCGCAATCGACATATTGTTGTCATTGAGAATCACGATGAGACGCGAATCCATCGCGCCTGCGTTGTTCATCGCCTCGTAGGCCATGCCCGCCGACATCGCTCCATCGCCGATGACGGCGACCACATTGTGCGAAAGGCCGGAGAGATCGCGGGCCACGGCCATGCCAAGCCCCGCAGAAATCGACGTCGACGAATGCGCGGCACCAAAGCAGTCGTATTCGCTTTCAGCGCGCTTGGTGAATCCGGAAAGGCCACCGCCCATCCGCAGCGTCCGGATCTTGTCGCGGCGCGACGTCAGTATCTTGTGCGGATAGGCCTGATGGCCTACATCCCAGATCAATCGATCGCGCGGCGTGTTGAATACGTGGTGCAATGCCACGGTCAGTTCGACAACGCCAAGGCCGGCTCCGAGGTGACCGCCGGTCACCGCAACAGCACTGATCGTTTCGGCCCGCAGTTCGTCGGCGACCTGCCTGAGCTGACGCTCGTTCAAGTGCCGCAGATCGGCGGGGGATTTGATGGTGTCGAGAAGCGGAGTCGTCATGGTCATCATCGCAACATGATTGTCCCTAGCAGTCAGCGACAGGGCACGGGGCGAGTAATTGGCTAAGGCTACGGAACCATGCAGATTGGCTCGGTATTGCACAATTCATCGGGTAAGGCTGTGCCCAACGGGACCGCGTTTGTTCTTAACGCCCTGAATAGCTGGATGGTTCGCCCCATTCAATAGTCAATCTTGCGATTTGACGGGCGCCCGTGCGGAAAGAAAACATATGCTTAGATCAAAGATTGTGTCGATTGTTGATATTTGCGCGCGTTTTCCATGGGCGATTATTGCGATTACGGCGATATTAACCGCCGTAACTGCTGTCTATTCAGCCCGTAACTTCTCAATCAACACGAATGTTAATCGGTTAATCTCTCAGGACCTCGATTGGCGCCAACGAGAACTTGCCGTCGACCGGCTTTTCCCCCACCGGAATGATACGATTTTGGTGGTGATAAATGCCCCCACCTCGGAAGAGGCGACCGAGGCCAATGCGGCCCTCATCAAGCGGTTGCAGGACCAGCCCGCCCTCTTCCCATCCGTGCAATCGCTCAATGAGAGCGAATTCTTCCAGAAGAATGCGCTGCTGTTCGCGTCGGAAGAACAGGTGAAAGGCTTCGCCACCCAATTCGCACAGGCGCAGGCGCTGTTTCAGGTGCTGATCACCGACCCATCGCTGCGCGGTCAGGTGCAGGCGCTGACGTTCGGCCTCGCCGGCCTGACGCGCAAGATGTACACGCTCGACGAGATGACGCGTCCGCTGTCGATGTTCGCAACGACGCTGGAAGACGTCGTAGCCGGAAAGCCCGCGAGCTTCTCGTGGCGAGAACTGGTCAACCGCAAGGAGCCGACGCCCGGTGAACTGCGGCGCTTCATCCTGATCAAGCCGGTGCTCGATTTCACCCAGCTCGAGCCGGGTGCTGCCGCCACCAGCGCGATTCGCCAAGCCGTGTCCGATCTCAAGCTCGCAGCGGACAACCGCGCGCGCGTGCGCTTGACCGGCTCGATCCCGATTCAAGACGAGGAATTCGGCACACTGCGGGAGCACTGGGAGCTCAACGCCGTCGTCTCGCTCGGATTCCTGATCGGCATTCTCTGGCTCGCGCTCGGATCGGTGCGAATCATCGTGGCAGTGCTGATCAGCATCTTCGCCGGCCTCGCGATGACCGCGGCCATGGGCCTTTGGCTGGTCGGCTCGCTGAATCCGATCTCGGTCGCTTTCGCCGTGCTGTTCGTCGGTATCGGCATCGACTTCGGCATCCAGTTCGGGGTGCGCTACCGCGCCGAGCGCTACGAGATCAATCATCTGCAAAAGGCGCTCGTCAATTGCGCGCGCCATGTCGGCATTCCGCTGACGCTCGCGGCCGCGGCGACCGCCGCCGGCTTCATGTCGTTCCTGCCGACCCACTACCGCGGGCTGTCCGAGCTTGGCCTGATCGCCGGTCTCGGCATGATCATCGCGTTCATCGTCAGCATCACGCTGCTGCCGGCGCTGCTCAAGCTGTTCAATCCGCCCGGCGAGAAGGAGCCGCTCGGCTATTCCTCGCTGGCGCCGGTCGATGCGTTCATGGAGCGGCACCGGATCCCGATCATCGTCGGGACTGCCATCATCTCGCTCGGCGGCCTACCGCTGCTCTACTATCTGCAGTTCGACTTCAATCCGATGAATCTGCGCAGCCCCAAGGTGGAATCAGTGGCGACCTTCCTGGAGCTGCGGAGCGATCCGAACGCGGGCGCGAACGCCATCGACGTGCTGACGCCCAGCCTCGCGGATGCGCGGGCCACCGCCGAGAAGCTGCGCAAGATTCCCGAGGTGAGCGGCGTGATGACGCTCGACACCTTCATCCCGCAGGATCAGGAGCAGAAGCTCACCTATCTCCGCGCGCTCGCCAAGGCGCTCGAACCTGCCTTCAAGGCACCCGCGCGCCCTGCCCCGTCGGATGCCGACAACGTCGCAGCGCTCAATCGCGGCGTGGAGGCATTGAAGAAGGCAGCGGCCGGCCAGAGCGGCACCGGCGCCGAAGCCGCCAACCGGCTCGCGAACGTCCTGGCAAAGCTCGCGAGCGGCGACGAGGCGCTGCGCCAGCGCGCGACCGCCGCACTGGTGGTGCCGCTCAAGACCGCGATCAACGGCATGCGACTGTCACTCGAGGCACAGCCGATCACCGTCGGCAACCTGCCGCAGGACATCAGGAACAACTGGATCGCCGCCGACGGCCGCGCCCGCGTCGAAGCGCACCCAAAGGGCGATGCCAACAACAATGAGGTGCTGCGGCAGTTTGCGCGCGCCGTGCTCGCGGTCGAGCCGCGTGCCAGCGGCGGCCCGATCGCAATCCTCGAATCGGGCCACGCCGTCGTGCGCGCGTTCATCGAGGCCGGCGCCTGGGCGTTCCTGTCGATCGCGATCCTGCTCTGGATCGTGCTGCGCCGTTTCACCGACGTGTGCCTGACGCTGATCCCGCTGGCGCTCGCCGGCGTGGTGACGCTCGAGATCTGCGTTCTGATCGGGCTCGAACTCAACTTCGCGAACATCATCGCGCTGCCGCTGCTGCTCGGCGTCGGCGTCGCGTTCAAGATCTACTACATCACCGCCTGGCGGGCAGGACAGACGCAGCTCCTGCAGTCGCCGCTCACCCGCGCCGTATTGTACAGCGCGCTCGCGACCGCTACGGCCTTCGGCAGCCTCTGGCTGTCGAGCCATCCCGGCACGTCGAGCATGGGCAAGCTGCTCGCACTGTCGCTGGTGACGACGCTCGCCGCAGCGGTACTGTTCCAGCCCGTGCTGATGGGACCGCCGCGCGAGGTCGACGACTAGGTCACTGCGAGATCGCGGAGACCCGCGAGCAGACTTCGCTCCTGGCGCGGCGGCCGGTCGTGGCATTGCCGTCGCCGACCCGCGTCCAACGCTGACCGCCGCAGAACACGCCGCCAAGCACACAGCCTTCGACGCGCAGCGTGTTGTCGCCGACCATCCGGACATTGGCGTTGTAGGTCTGCCCGTTGGTGGCATTGTAGATCTGACCGTCCCAGCGCGCCTGCGAGGAGGCCCGCATATTGATCAGCACCGGGCTGCCAAGCGTCGGCCGGCCGCTGCGGCTATCGCGCCCAGGCTCCTTCTCCCAGGCAACGACGCCCCACAGCGCACCGCCGCAGTTGTCGATGCGAATGATGGCGCTGCCGTCCTCGGTCCGCCAATCACCGGTCGGCTCGGCGGCCAGCGCTGTTCCGCTGACCATCGTGGTTGCGACGAGAGTGACGAATGCTAGGCGCATGGTGCCTCCATCTTCGGATGAGCTTCCCCGGCCCCATTTGGGAACAAACCTTGATCCCCAATATCTGGAAGAGCTTTCTGGTGATAATTGGACATCCACGGAAATTACGTCGATGTTTTCCGCCACCGCCCTAGAACCCATAAACGCCGCTGAGCGTTAAGCTGGCCTAGCGGGTCGCTTGGGTGGCTGAAACCTCGGCAAGGCGCCCTGTCCCGAATGCCATAGCGATAGCGAAGGTGCCCCTAAAGCCCTCAGCGTCGCTTGGAATTCTTGCATCGATGCGTCGAATTGACCGCCGGCGCCCACGAAACCCGCTTGGCATCTGCACAATCGCCACTAGGATAAAGCATACATAAACACCGCCAGAGGGACCGCCGGTGACATTGACGCCTTCAGGAACCCCGAGCCGTAGCAGGCTCTGGGGCAAAGAGAACAGTGCCTCGCACGAATGGGTCGATCTTGACCGCGGCGCGATCACGCGCCGGTACGACCGCTTCGCGCGGATCATTCCGTTGTTCGACTGGCTTTTCTTCATGCCGCCGCGTTTCCGGGAGAAGGCCGCTGAGCGCCTGCAGCTCAAGCCGGGCGACCGCGTCCTCGAAATCGGAACCGGCACCGGCCGCAACCTCGGGCCGCTCCAGGCGGCGGTCGGACCGACCGGCACGGTTTACGGCGTCGATATTTCGACCGGAATGCTCGACCAGGCGCGCGCGCTGTGCACGCAGAACGGCTGGTCGAACGTCAATCTCATCCAGCAGGACGCCGCTGAATTCACGCCGCCCGAGCCGCTCGACGGTGTGATGTTCGGTCTCTCCTACAACACCATGCCGCATCATCTCGCGGTGCTGCATCACGCGTGGAATTTGCTGCGCCCCGGCGGCCGGCTGGTGGTGATGGATGCCAAGCTGCCGCCCGGCCTCGGCGGCCGGCTGATCCTGCCGTTCAGCCTGTGGCTGATGAAGCGCACGATGCTCGGCAATCCGCTGATCAAGCCGTGGGAGGACGTCGCGCGGCTCGCCGGCACCATCGAGATGGAACAGTTCGTGTTCGGCTCCTGGTACATCTGCACGGCGACCAAGCCTGCGACAGCCGCCACGACCACGCCCCACTGACCTTCCAAGGCTCTCGCGGCCGCTTTATGCTCCCTCCGGCAACGAATGCCGGGAGTTGGGCACCATGGCCGAACGCGCACGCGAACAATGCTGGGTCATCAACAATGAAGTGGTCGAGCCGCGGCCGGCCTCGGCGCCGCCGCAGGAAGAGCTCGTCGAGAAGCATCATGCCTTCATTCACGATCTTGAAGCCAGGGGCATGTTGGTCGGCGCCGGCCCGTTCCTCGACGACAGCGGCACGCGCTTCGGCACCGGCATGATCATCTTCCGCTGCGCGACCCGCGCGGAAGCCGAGAAGATCGCCAACAGCGAGCCCTATATCGCGAATGGTGTGCGCCGCCTGAAGCTGATGCCCTGGCAGAAGATCGCCGGCAGCTGACCCCGGACTTTGTTGAGGAGCCTGCCATGATGAATATCGCGGTGCGAAGCGACGACCGGTTCGTCACCATCGACGGCTTGAACATCCGCTACCTCGAAGAAGGCACGGGCGTGCCGGCAATCCTGCTGCATGGCGCCTCGCTCGGTTCCTCGGCCGACGTGTTCCGCCGCAACCTGAAGGCGCTCGGCGCCAACGGCATCCGCGCCATCGCCTTCGACCTTCCCGGCTTCGGCAAGAGCGACGCCACCGACGACTTCTCCGCGAGCTTCAAAAAGAAGATCGTGCTCAAGTTCATGGATGCGCTGAAGCTCGACCGGGCCGCGCTGATCGCGCATTCCGCGTCGGGTAATGCCGCGGTCGGCATCGCGCTCGATAATCCCGACCGCGTCTCGCATCTGATGATCCTCGGCACCGGCAGCCTGCTGCCGCCACTCGAAGCCAGCGGCACCAAGGTCGGCGGACGCGAAGGCGCGGCGCAGGCACGGCTGGAAGAGCGCATGGTGAACCAGGAGCCGTCGCTCGACGACACCCGCGCGCTGCTCGAGGCGAACCTGTTCCACCGCGAGCTGATCACCGACGAAGAACTGCAACTGCGCCACCAGAACAGCATCGGGCCGTGCTTCGTCGAGTTCGCGCGCCGTCACGCCGCGTCAAACGAGGGCGGTGGCGGCGGCAAGCAGTCGGTGCCGCTCTGGCAGCGCTACGATGAGCTGAAAATGCCGCTGCTGCTGATCTATGGCCGCGAGGATCGCGGCCGCGCCGCCGAGCGAGTGGAGTTGCTCAAGCAGCGCTACCCGACACTCAACCTGCACATCGCCGAGGGCTGCAAGCACCTGGTGCCGTGGGACGCCGCGGAGCTGTTCCACAAGCTCGCGGTGCCGTTTCTGACAGGCCGAACCTGACGAGGCTACCGGTGCGGACAGCGGCGCACCGCCGCGACATAGTTCGAGTTCTGCGGCCAGCGCGACCGCAGCATCTGCAATCGATCGAGCCATAGCTGCGGCCGCGCGACGACCTTGCTGACGTCGAACGGCGGGTCGTCGTGGACGCCCTTGTGCATGCCGCAGCGCCAGCCGTAGACGTGGAATTCATCGGCTCCGGTGCGGACGAGACGCATCACCTTGCCGCCGGGCAGGCTCAGGTCGCCTTGCGCCGCATAAATCAGGTCGATGTGATCCCCCGCATTCACCGCGACAGCCGGCCACGGCGCCGCGCTGAGGTCTTCGATCATGGTGCGCGCTTCCGCCATCGGGATGAATCCGATGGTGAAACCGTCGCGCACCGCACTGCTGCGGAAATCGTAATTGTTGTGGCCACACGGCAGCTCGAATTCGTCGCTGCCACAGTCATAGACAGGCGTGTGCAACACCGGCGACGCCCCTCCTACGACCGGCAACCGGTCGAGCATCGCAAGCCATGCCGTGCAGTTTTTCGCCTGTTGCGCGTCGCGCGCCGCGAAATGGGAGTCAGCCCGCGCGCCGGGATCGCCCGATCCCTTGCCGCGCATCATCAGCACCACGACGGTCGCAACAACGGCCCCGACGATTCCGCCGATCAACCACTCCACGGCTGCCTCCCCCGCTACCGCCGCCCTAGTACAGCTCGAAATATTCGCGCTGCTCCCAGTCCGTCACTTCAGTCTGGTAGCGCGCGAGCTCGCCCTGCTTGATGCGCAGGAAGTAGTCGATGAAGCCTTTGCCGAGGCCGGCGGCGAGGCATTGATCCTCCCGCAGCGCGACAAGAGCCTCTTCGAGACTCTTGGGCAGGAACGGCGCGTCCACTTCGTAGGGCCGGTCGGCGGACGGCCCGGGCTCGCGCTTCTGCGCGATGCCGTCGAGCCCGCAAACGATCTGCGACGCCATGTAGAGATAGGGATTGGCGGACGGCTCCCCGACCCGGTTCTCGATCCGCGTCGCGGCATCACCTCGGCCGCCGATCACGCGCAGCATGACGCCGCGGTTGTCGCGGCCCCAGATCACCCGGTCGGGCGCCAGGGTGTATTGCCGGTAGCGCTTGTAGCCGTTGACGGTCGGCGTCGTGAACGCGGCCGCGCCGCGCCCGTGCGCCAGGAGTCCCGCGAGATAATGGCGGCCGAGCGGCGACAGCAGCGCGTCGCCTTCGGGAATGAACGCATTGGCCCCGGTTTTGCTGTTGCGCAGCGACTGGTGCAGGTGCCAGCCGCACGACATGACGTTGGGCAGCTTCGGCCGGCACATGAAGCTCGCGTGATAGCCTTGCCGGCGGCAGATCTGCTTCACCGCGCTGCGGAACAGCATCATGGTGTCGGCCGGCGCCAATCCGACCTCGGTCTGGAACGTGAACTCGCACTGGCTCGGGCCGAGCTCGATCTCGGTCGAGCGCAGCGGCAGGCCGAGCGCGACGACGTCGCGGCGGATGGTTTCGAGGACGGGCTCGAGCTGATCGAAGCGCGTCTCGGTGAGGTATTGATAGCCGGACGAGAGCACGCTCACCTCGGGCGGCTCGCTCGGCCAGCCGGCGTCCGCCGGATCGAGCCGCGGATTCTCGATCTTGAACACATGGAATTCGACCTCGAGCCCGGCGACGAAGTCGAAGCCGGCGTCGCCGAGCCTGTCGAGCACCTTGCGATACAGATGACGCGTCGAGAACGGCACCGGCTTGCCGTTCGGGAAATAGATGTCGCACAGCATCCAGCCGGTCTGCGGCGCCCACGGCAGCACGCGGAACGTCGTCGGGTCGGCGACCATCAGGAAATCGCCGCCGCCTTCCATCTCCGGCATGCCGAAGCCGCCGCCGGCGGTGAACACCGGGAACACGGTCTTGTGCGATGTATCCTTCGCGAGCAGTGTCGTGGTGATCGAGCAGCCGTTGCGCATCACCTTGGCGGCGTCGCCGGCGACGATGGTCTTGCCGCGCAGAATGCCGTGCTGGTCGGGAAACGACAGCCGCACGACCTCGAGGTTCTTTTCCTCGATCACCCGCTCGGCGCGCGTAGCGGCTTCGAACTGCTGTTCGCTCCACAAGCCGTGGCGCTCGACGAAAGTCCTGGCGGAGCGTTCCTGCGACGAAGACATGGGCAGCCTCTGCCGCGAGGTTATTCCATCTCCGGAAGCGAGGCCACCGCATAGCCCATCTTCGGTAAACCGCCTTGCGCACAGGCCCTGCCGGGGCCAAGATTCTCGCACCAAACAAGGAGAACAACCATGGGGAGGTTTCCGACCCGCGCCGTCCTGGCTGCGGCCGCCGCGCTGACGCTTGCGCCCGACATCGCCGCCGCCCAAAGCCGCCCCGAGCTGATCCCGGTGCCCGGCCGCATCAAGATGGTGCTCTACCGGCCGGACAGCGGTCCGGCCCCCACCGTCGGCATCATCGTGATGCACCGCACGTCGAACTACCTCACCCACCGCGCCTGCACCGAACTGTCGCGGCGCGGCTTCCTGATGCTGTGCATGAATTCGCGGTTCGAGAACAACGAGCCGGCGGTCGACTTCGAGCAGCTTCCACTGGACGTGAAGCAAGGCGTGCAGTTCCTGCGCAAGCAGCCCGGTATCACCAAGGTCGTACTGTTCGGCCACAGCGGCGGCGGCCCGATCATGGCGCTCTACCAGGCGGTGGCCGAGAAAGGCGTCGCCTATTGCAAGAGCGAGACAAAGCTCACGCAATGCACCGACGCGCTCGCCGGCCTGCCACCGGCCGACGGCATCGTGTTCACCGACGCGCACCCCGGCAATGCGATCAATCTCCTGCGCGGCATCAACCCGTCGGTGGCGAACGAGAACAACCCGCCCGACGCGCCGCCGGTCGCTGCGCTTGACCCGTTCAATCCGGCGAACGGCTTCAATCCCAGCGGCCCGTCGAACTACTCGACGGAATTCCAGGACCGCTATTTCCGCGCGCAGGCGGCGCGCATGAACCGGCTGATCGACGGCGCGCGCGACAAGCTCGACCGTATGAATCGCAACGCCTACCCCTACCCCTACCCCGACGACGACGTAATCGTGATCCCGCGCGGCGGCAATCCCGGCTCCGGTCCGGGCGCCTCAGCGGCGCTGTTCGTAGCGATGCCGGGCATCGCCGCCGTCAACAGCACCGCGAAGCCGGCGCGGCTCCTGCGCAACGATGGCAGCATCGTCTCCGACGTGATCAAGAGCGTCTACGTCGCCGACCCGAAACTTTCACGCGACAATCTTCGTTTCGGGACGGGCACCAAGATCTACACGCTACGCTCGTTTCTGAGCGCCAACGCCATTCGTGCGAAACATGCCATTGACGACATCGATTTCTGCTCGACCAACAATTCGACCGTCTGCGCGGTGCAGTCGATCACCGTACCGGTGCTGTTCACGGCGATGGGCGCGCACTACTTCATTCGCGACAACGAACGCATGTTTGAGATGTCCGCGAGCAACGACAAGGACTTCATCACCATCGAAGGCGCCGTCCACGGCTTCACGCCGTGCACGCGCTGCGAGAACACACCCGGCCAGTATTCCAATTCCGTCAAGAATCTCTTCGACTACATCGCGAAATGGATGCACGACCGCTATCGATAAGCACGGTCGGGGTCTGCCTTTGGTGGGTTCAACAATTCGCAGCTATTGGCTTCCGCCTTTGGTTGTCCGCATTGGTGAGGTTGTGCTCGCCGCCGCCACGCGTGGGCAAGATCGCCGCGCGCGGCCTACGCAGACAAAACTGTGCAGCACGATTTTGCCGAACCTGCGATTTCGCGCCGATCAGTGCAGCGCCGCCGCCTGCGCCTGCAGGCTGGCGAGCAATTCAGTCGAGCCCTGCACCGCCAGGCGCTGGTGATAGAAGCGCAGCCCATAGAGCCCGCCGAGCTCCTCGCCCGCCCCGGCCCGTCCCGGGCCGCCGTGGTTGCACTGAGGCATGACGATGCCGTGGCCGGTATGCGCGGCGGCAATCGAGGGATCGATCATCAGCAGCCGCCCGTGGCTTGCGCCGATGCCCGCGACCATGCGCGCCAGGAAGTCCTTGTCCTCGCCGTAGACCGACGCCACCAGCGAGCCGCCGCCGCGCGCGATCTGCGCAGCGGCGTCTTTCTCGTCCTTGTACGGCACGATCGTCGCCGCCGGGCCGAACACCTCCACCTCGTGGACCGCGTCGGCGTCTTTCGAATCCTTGACCCACAACAGCGTCGGCGCGACGAAGGCAGCCTTGTCCGCATCGATGCCGTCGATGGCGGGCGGCGCATCATCGCCGATGACGAAGTCGGCCTCCTGCGCGAGCTTGCGGATACCCTCGAACGCCGCCTGCTGCTGCGCGCGCGTCACCACCGGACCCATGCGCGTGTCCTCATTGCGCGGATCGCCTACCTTGGTGTTCTTGAGTTTGGCAAACAGCGCCTCGGCGATGTCGGCGGCCTTGTCCTGCGGCACGAAGATGCGACGGATCGCCGTGCATTTCTGCCCGGCCTTCACCGTCATCTCGCGCACGACCTCGCGGATGAAGGCATCGAACGCCGCGCCGCCGCCTGCGGCATCGGGCGCCACCAGCGCCGTGTTGATGCTGTCGGCTTCGATGTTCACCGGCACGCTGCGCGCCACCACATTGCGATGGCCGCGCACGCGGGCCGCCGTGTCTGCGGAGCCGGTGAAGGCGATCGCGTCGTCCGACAGCACGTGATCAAGCAGATCATTGGCGCCGCCGACCAGCAGGCTGAGGGTACCTTCGGGCAGCGCCTTCGCCTCGACCACGTCGCGCACCATCTCGTGCGCGAGCAGCGCGGTCGACGACGCGGGCTTGGCGAACACCGGCATGCCGGCGAGCAGCGACACCGCCGCCTTCTCCCACAGGCCCCAGCTCGGAAAGTTGAACGCGTTGATGTGAACGGCGACGCCGCGGCGCGGCACCATCAGGTGGATCGCCTGGTAATTCTCCGCCTTGGCGAGCCGCACCGGCTTCTCGTCGAGCAGCATCTTTGCTTCGCCGAGGCCGGCGCCGAGCCGCGCATAGTATTTGAGCGTGCCGATGCCGCCGTCGATGTCGATCGCGGCGTCGATCTTGGTATTGCCGGAATTCTGGATCGCGATGCCTTCATACCTGGCACGATTGGCGGTGAGCACGTCGGCGATGGCGGCGAGAAGTTTTGCCCGTTCGGCATAGCTCAGCGCGGCGAGCGCCGCCTGGCCCTGCCGGCGCGCGAAGGCGAGCGCGCGCTTGAGATCGACGCCCTTGGCCGACGCGGTGGCGATCATCTCGCCGCTCACCGGATCGACCAGCGACGTTTCGACGCCGCCCCCCCGCGTCCAGCGTCCCGACACGTAGCTGTCAAGCGTTTGCGGATTCATGGGATATCCCCCACAGGGTGCGACGGGCTATATGGAAGCACGGCTGCGCGCGTTTCAAAAGGTGGCGCGAGAAAGGAAGCAAGGGAGGAAACACGAATGGTAGCGGGTTGGCGCTTGCTGCGATGCGTGGCGCTGTTGCTCATTTCCGGCGCGCTGGCGATGCCCGCCGCCGCCGAGCCCTACCGCCCCGATCCGGCGCTGGTCGCCGCCGCCAAGAAAGAGGGCCAGGTCCTCATCTATACGAGCCTGATCGTCGAGCAGATCGTGCGGCCGCTGATCAAGGTATTCCAGTCGCACGTGCCCGGCATCGACGTGAAATATGTGCGCGCCGACAGCACGGCGCTGGTGGTGCGGCTCACCAATGAAGCCCGCGCCAACCGGCCGCAGGCGGATATCTGGCACATGGTCGAGGGCGTCGGCCCCCTGATCGAGGCCGGGATCGCCGCACCGCTCGACCTGCCGGCCGCCAAGGGCATGCCGGCGGCCTATGCCGATCCGAACGGGCGCTGGGTCACGACCAACCTGGCGCTGCGCTCCCTCGCCTACAACACCTCGCTCGTGCCGCCCGCGCAGGCGCCCAAGAGCTACGCCGACCTGATCGAGCCGCGCTTCAAGGGGAAGTTCGTCTGGAACCCGAATTCCGTCAGCGGCGCTTATGGCTTCATCGGCACGGTGCTCCGTCACATGGGCGAGGAAAAAGGCCTCGCCTATCTGCGCGCGCTTGCCAAGCAGGACATCACGCCGGTGCCGATGGCGATCCGCGCCGTGCTCGACCGCGTGATCGCCGGCGAATATGCGATGGGCCTCGAGATGAACGGCTCGCACGCCTATATCAGCGCCGGCGTGGGCGCGCCGGTCGCCTGGGTGCCGCTCGACCCGGTCAGCCTGATGCTCCAGGTGGCCGGCGTCAACGCCAAGGCGCCGCACCCGAATGCGGCACGGCTGTTCGTCGATTTCATGATCTCGCGCGCGGGACAGGAAGTGTTCCGGGATCGCGACTACGTACCCGTGCATCCGGAGGTCGGCGCCAAGATTCCGCAACTCAAGCCGGAGACCGGCGGCTACAAGGTCGTCGTCTACACGCCCGAGGAAATCGACGCCAACAGCAAGCGTTGGGCGAAGACCTTCCAAGATATCTTCCGTTGAAGCGGTTTATGAAGATTACGGAGCAGCGGTAAGCCCATGCGCATCATGTTTCTCAACCAGGCCCCGCGGAAATCCGCGCACTACGACCCCACCGCGATCGAGGCGCAGCTCAATTCCTATGCCTCGGCCGGCACCAATGTCGAGATCGGCTTCCCCGACGACTACGAAGGCGCGCAGCTGTTCGAGTCGATCGGCGCGCAGGCGCACCTCAACGGCCTGCATCACATGATGGAGACGCCCGCCATCGTGAAGAAGATCTTTTGGGCCGAGCAGAACGGCTACGATGCGGTGATCTCGTCCAATACCTTCGACCCCGGCGTCGACGGTGGCCGGCTGGCGGTGGAAATCCCGGTCATCGGGCTGCTGCGCACGTCGATGCACGCGGCCTGCACGCTCGCCGATCGCGTCGGCATTACCGTTCCTCTTGCGCCCCACGTCCCGTATACGTGGCGCATCCTGCGTACCTACGGTCTCGATCGCTTCGTCAGCGACATCCGGCCCATTGGCGTGTACGGAAAGGACGTCGACCAGCGCAAGGACGAGATCTTCGGCATCACCGAGAAGCTGATCCGGGGGCTCATCGACGAGACTCGCGCCGAGATCATCCTGCCGCTCGGCGGTGCGCTGATCCCCTACGTGGTCGATCCCAACGACCTCGCGAAAGCGACCGGCGTACAGGTGCTCAACACCAAGGCGATCGGCATCCGCTTTGCCGAGATGTGCGTCGCGTTCAAGATGACCCAGAGCAACATCACCTACCCGCGCGCGAAGCTCCGCTACGACGATTTCGTCAAGCCGGCATGATGACAAGCGACAATGGCGAAGAAACAGACCCTGCAAGGACCGGGTACGGTCGAGAAACTGGCTGACTGGGCACTGGCGACCCGCGCCGAAGACATTCCCGAAGCCACGCTCCATCAAGCGAAGCTCCTCCTGCTCGATACCATCGGCTGCGGCTATGCCGCGCTCGACGAGGAAGTCTCGCGCGGCATGATTGCCACCGTCGCCGAGACCGGCGGGGCGCCGCAGTGCACGGTGATCGGCGGCGCTGCAAAGACCAGCGCGCCCGCCGCGGTGCTGCTCAACGGCGCGCTGATCCGCATCCTCGACCTCAACGATTACGCCAATACATCGAGCGGCCAGATCGGCGGCCACCCAAGCGACAACATCCCGGTGGCGCTCGCGGCCGCGGAGCTTTCCGGTGCCACCGGCCGCGACGTGCTTGCGGCGATCGTCGTCGGTTACGAGATCTACGGCCGGCTCAAGGAGGCGATGGACGACAACCGTGACTGGGACGGTATCATGGTGTCGGGCTTCGCGGCGCCGGCGATGGCGGCGCGGCTGATGAAGCTCGACCGCGTGGTGCTCGCCAACGCGCTGGCGCTCAGCGGTGCGCGGGCGCCGACGCCGCTTGTTGTACGTCATGGAGCCATTTCAGCGGCGAAATCGGTCGCCAATGCGCTGGTGGCGCAGAACGCGATGCAAGCGGCGCTTCTTGCACGCCATGGCGTCACTGGCCCGCTCGACCTGTTTGAGAACCCGCACGGCCTCGGCGCGCTGTTCCCTCACCTCGACGGCTCGCTGATCGCGCCGCTTGCGCGCGAATGCTTCCTGATGGGCTGCCACGTCAAAGCCTATCCGTGCCTTGCCACCGGCCAGGCGATCGTGCACGCGGGCCTCGACATCCATAGCCAAGTCGGCGGCGACCCCGGCAAGCTTCGCCGGATCACGGTCGCGATCGCCGATACCCCGTCGCTGCGGCGGCAGAAGGATGACCCGGGCCGGATCGACCCGACCTCGCGCGAGGCCGCCGACCACAGCTTCAACTTCCTCGCCGCCGTGGCGATCGTCGACGGCGCCTTCGGCCTTGCTCAGTTCGAGAACGAACGCTGGAACACTAGGGATGTGCGCGACGTCATGGCGCGGCTCGAGATCGTCTGCGACGCCTCCCTCAATCCGCGCTCGCCCGGCGGCTTCCCTAGCGCCATCCGCGCCGAAGGCACGGGCGGCAAGGACTACGTCGCGGAGGTGCTCGATCCGCCCGGCTTCTCGCGCACCGGGCTCGACGCCAGGGCGGTAACCGAGAAATTCCACCGGGTGACCTCCGATCGCCTCCCTGAAGCGGCTCGCGCACGGATTGTCGAAAGCGTGATGGCACTCGATCGCCGTCCGAACGTTTCCGATTTCATGATGGCGCTGGAGCAGGCCAATGCCCACTGCGGCTAAGCGCGCACGAGTGTCGACAGCCGCGCGCAAAATTGGTAGGATTGTTGCTTAGAGACCTAAGTATCTGCCGGAGAGCCGAGGCAACGATGAACAAGCCGCTCACAGAACACCCGAAGCTCCTGCTCGACCCATACGTCACCTGGACCGAGAAGGAAGGCGTGCCGGTCACCGAGGATTTCGGGGTCGATCTCTTGAAGTGCCCGACCACGCACTGGCCGCGCTTCGGCGTCGAAGGCGGGGTCGTCAATCTCAAGGGCCGCGGCGACTTCGTCTCGATCTTCGTGCTCGACCTCAAGCCGGGCGCGCAAACCTCGCCGCAGAAACATCTTTTCGAGGAAGTGGTCTATGTGCTGTCAGGCCACGGCTCAACCACGGTGGAATCGAGCGACGGCCGCAAGCACTCGTTCGAATGGGGACCCAAGAGCCTGTTCGCCCTCCCCTTGAACGCCCGCTACCAGCACTTCAATGCCAGCGGCCAGGAGCACGCGCGGCTCGCCTCGACCAACAACTTCTGCATGATGCTCAACCTCTTCCATAACGACGCGTTCGTGTTCGACAACCCGTACGCATTTCCGGAGCGGCAGGGTGCGGCGAATTCGTTCAGCGGCGAAGGCGAGTTCATCCCGGTGCGGCCCGGCCGCAATATGTGGGAGACGAACTTCGTTCCCGACCTCGCCGCGTTCGAGCTGAAGGAATGGAAGGCGCGCGGCGCCGGCGGCTCCAACATGATGTTCGTCCTCGCCGACGGCACCATGCACGCGCACATCTCGCAGATGCCGGTCGGCACCTACAAGAAGGGCCACCGCCACGGCCCCGACTTCCACGTCTTCGCCGTCACCGGCCAGGGCTATTCGCTGCTCTGGTACGACATCGCCAAGGAGCTGGTGCGGGTCGACTGGCAGCACGGCGTGGTGTTCGCGCCGCCCGACCAGATGTTCCACCAGCACTTCAACACCTCGCCCGATCCGGCGCGCTATCTCGCGGTCGCGTTCGGCGGCTTGCGTTATCCATTTACCGCCTCCAAGAAGCACGTGTTCATGGGCATGGACGTGAACGTGCAGGACGGCGGCTGCCAGATCGAGTACGAGGACCAGGACCGGCGCATCCACGAGACCTTCCTCAAGGAGCTGGCCAAGACCGGCGCCAAGTCGAAGATGGGTCAATTCATCGACGAGAGCGCCTACAAGACGACGGCTTAGTTTCGGACTAACGGGCTGCGGTCCGGCGCCAGCGGCGGTCTGCTCCCTCTCCCCGTTGGAGAGGGGTGGGGTGAGGGGGCATAGCTCTCTCGAAAGGTTCGAACCCCCTCACCCTAAGCCTCTCCCCCTCCGCACTCGGGTTTACCCGAGTTCGGCACTCCAATTAAGTGGTCGAAGTCGGAAACATCCCGACTTCGACGGGGAGAGGGAACACACCGAGTTTGCGGCCCGATACCCCTCAACCAGAGACGCTCTGAGCGCAAATGCACGACCTCGAATTTGACCACCTCCACTACATTCCCGATGATGAGGTCAACGAGGTCGCCTGGGCCACCGATAACGTCGAGCTCCGGACAGTCGGTATCGACATCGGCTCCTCGACGTCGCACCTGATGTTCTCGCTGGTGCACTTGCAGCGGCTCGGCACCGCGCTGTCGAGCCGCTTCGTCGTCATCAAGCGGCAGGTGCTGTGGCAATCGCCGATCAAGCTGACGCCCTACCTCCCCGACTACACCATCGATACAGACGATCTCGCCGAGTTCTTCGGCGGCTGCTACCACCTCGCCCAGGTCGACCCTGACGACGTCGATTCCGGCGCCGTGATCCTGACCGGCGAGGCGATCAAGCGGCACAACGCCCGCGCCATCGCCGAACTGTTCTCCGAGGTGTCGGGGACCTTCGTCTGCGCCTCCGCCGGGCATCACATGGAATGCCAGATGGCGGCGCACGGCTCTGGCGCGGTGGCGATGTCGCGCGGCAACGGCAACACCGTGCTCAATGTCGACATCGGCGGCGGCACCACCAAGCTCGCCTGGATCGAGAAGGGCGAGATCATCGCGACGATTGCGATCGCGGTCGGCGGCCGGCTCATCGTCGAGGACAAGACCGGCATGACCCGTATCGAGGAGCCCGTGCGCGAGGTCGCCAAGTCGCTCGGCATCGAGCTCGCGCTCGGCGCAACGCTTGCAACTCAAGACCGCCAGCGCATCGTCGAGCGCATGGTGCGGCAGGTGATGCGCATGATCGACCGCCGCGCGCCGGACGAGCTCTCGCAGCGCCTCCTGGTCACCGACCCGTGGCCGGCCGGGCTCGCCAGCAAGACCATCGACGCCATCACCTTCTCGGGCGGCGTCGCCGAATATCTCTACAAGCGCGAGAAGCGCACTTTCGGCGACCTCGGCTCCGATCTCTCGGAGGGGCTCCGTCACATGCTGGCACGGCGGAAAGACCTGCCGCCGGTCTGGGACCCGGGCCAGGGCATCCGCGCCACCGTCATCGGTGCGGCGCAATTCTCGGTGCAGGTCTCCGGCAACACGATCCTGGTCACCAAGCCCGGCGACCTGCCGGTCCAGAACCTGCCGGTCATCGCCTGCAGCTTCGCCATGCCGCAGACCATCGATCCGGCCGCCGTCACCGACGCCGTGCGCAAAGGGCTCGCGCGCGCCGACATCGCGGAAGGCACGGCGCCGCTCGCCCTCGCCTTCCCCTGGCACGGCGACCCGTCGCATGCGCGGCTGCACGCGGTTGCGAGCGGCATCGTCGCCGCACTTCCAAATACCATCGCCGCCGGCATGCCGGTGGTGCTGCTGATCGACGGCGATGTCGGCAAGAGCCTCGGCCGCGTCGTCTGCAACGAGGTGGCGCCCGGCGCGCATGTGATCGCGCTCGATGGCGTGCAGCTCAAGCAGTTCGACTATGTCGACATCGGCCAGGTGATCGAACTGACCAATGCCGCGCCGGTGATCATCAAGTCGCTGCTGTTCAAATAGGCCTATTCCGAACCCGCCAGCCCGGCCTGCTCGATCACCTTGCCCCAGCGCACCGTCTCGCTGTCGACAAAGCGGCGCAACTCATCGACACCCGGCGACACCACCGGGATGGCGCCGTCGCGTGCCAGCATCTCCGTCACCGCCGGCTCGGCCATCCCCTCGCGGATCGCGGCGGCGAGCTTTTCGACGATGTCGCGCGGCACGCCGGAGTGGATCGCGATCGTATGCCAGGACGACGCGTCGAAGCCCGGCATCCCGACGTCCTTGAGCGGCGGCACTTCGTTCAGCGCCAGCACGCGCTCGCCGGTGGTCACGCCGAGCGCGCGCAGCTTGCCCGCCTTGATCAGCGCCAGCGCCGGCGGAATGTCGGCGAACATGAACGCGATGTGCCCACCCATGAGGTCGTTCAGCGCCGGCACCGTGCCCTTGTAGGGAACGTGGATGAACTCGAGATCGAACATGGTGCGCAGGATTTCGGTGCTCAGCCGATGGAACGTCGCCGGGCCGGGCGTGCCGTAGGAGAGCCCGCCTTTTGTTTCACGGGCGAGCTTCACGAGATCGGCGACCGAATGCACCGGCAATTTTGGATTGACCACCAGCACGAACGGCGTGCGCACGGTCATGACGATCGGCGTCAGGTCCTTGCGCGGATCGTACGGCATCTGTTTGCGGATGGTGATGTTGAGCGCCATCATGGTGCTCGACGCCGTGATCAGCATGTAGCCGTCAGGTGCGCCGCGCACGACGCCGAGCGCCGCGGTGATCCCGCCGGCGCCCGGGCGATTCTCGATGATCACCGGCTTGCCGAACTTACGTTCGAGCTTCTGGCCGACGAGACGCGCCAGGATGTCGTTCGTGCCGCCGGGCGCAAGCGGAACCACCAGTGTGATTGGCCTGTTCGGAAAGTCCGCGACCTGCGCAATAGCGCTCGCGAAAGACGACACAACGAGGGCAAGCGCGAGCATGCCCGAGCGCGCGAACGCGTCCATCGCCAGTCCTTCCTTGTCCGGTTGCGCGCGTGCGCAGTTATTGTCAGTCCGGGCGTCGTTTCCTCGTGCCGCAATCTAGCACGGGCACGGCTGGCGAGGGGCGCGCTTTTTGCTATCGTCGCGCCGCGACCGGTCGCGCCGCGACCAACACACAAACGTTCCGGGAGGATATCATGTCGCGTGTTTCGAGTACTGCTATCGCCATTGCGCTCGGCGCCACCATTGCCGCCGCTGCATCGACGGCTCAGGCCCAGGGCGTCATCAACCAGCCGCGCCTGTCGGCACATCTCGCCAACCAGGTGGTCGGCGATACGGTTGCGATCTGCGCGCAAAGAAAATACAACGTATGGGCGGTGATCGTCGATCTGGACGGCGTGCGCATAGCGGTGCTGCGCGGCAACGGCGCGCCGATCCATTCCCAGGACAACGCCTACTACAAGGCCTACGCCGCGGCGTCGTTGACGCTCGGACGCAACGAAGGCTCGACCCACGAGGTCGCGCAACGCATGGCCAAAGCGCCACCGTCGAACATCCCGAACACGCAGCTTCCCAACGTCACCTATGCGCGCGGCGGCATGGCGATCCGGGCCGGCGACGGCCGGATCATCGGCGGGCTTGGCGTCAGCGGCGCGCCCGGTGGTCAGCTCGACGAAGAATGCGGCAATGCCGCGCTCGACAAGATCAAGGATCAGCTGAAGTAAGCGGCCTGGGTGCCGTTCAACGCTGAAAGGGCGCCGCAAACGCGGCGCCCTTGTTTGTTCAGCCGGGAGATGCCCTCAGGCAGAGTCGCCGGTCCTGGCGTTGTCGCCGATCTTGGCTTTGCGCGCACGCGCCTTCGATGCACGCGCCTTGGCTTCACGCGCGAGGCGCTCGGCGCGCAGCCGCGCCGTCCGCTCCAGCGTCTCTTTCTGCTGCTGCTGGTATTCTGCCATGGCCAACACACCCTCCTCTGCCTGCCGGGCCTTGCGGGCGGCGAGATCGTCCTTGCTGGGGGGCGGCTTTGGCGGGGTGGGGTCGGAGCGTGGCGGTCCCTTCGGGTATAGCTTCATCCTCATACGCCCCTATATGGGGCTTCCGCGCGCGTTCCGCCACCTCCAAAAGCTTGAGGATCTACAAGCCCTTACCGGCCAAGCCGGTGCGCTGAATCAGCGGCGTCCAGCGCGCGCCTTCGGCCGCCACAAAGGCCGTGAATGTCTCCGGGCTCATGGCTTCGGTCAGGAGCCCGTCGCGGCGCATGCGCGCCTGCACGTCAGCCTTCGCCATCGCCGCGGTGATCTCGGCGTTGAGCTTGTCGACGATCGGCTTCGGCAGCTTCGCCGGCCCCGAGATCGAGAACCAAGTCGACGAAACAAGGTCGGGATACCCCAGCTCCTTGAAGGTCGGCAGGTCAGGATAGTCCGGCATGCGCTCTCCCGACGTCACCGCAACCCCGGTCAGCGTGCCGGCGCGGATGAACGATGACGACGACGACAGCGTGAAGGTCGAGAACGCGACATGGCCTCCGACCACGTCGGCGAGCGCCTGCGCCGTGCTTTTGTAAGGCACGTGCTCGACCTTGATCCTGGTCGAGGCAGCGATCGCCTCCCCGATCAGGTGCCCGTCCGATCCGAGGCCCGACGACGCGAACGTCAACGGCTGCGCGCTCTTGTTGGCATGGGCGATGAAGTCGGCCAGCGTCCTGATGCCGAGCTTCGGATAAACCGCGAGCGACACCGGCGCGCCGGCGACGAAGGCGACATGGGAGAAGTCGTTGAGCGGATGGTAGGCGTTCTTGGGATTGATGACGGGAATGAGCGAGAGCGTGGAGACATTGGTGATGCCGACGGTGTAACCGTCGGGCACCGACGACGCGAGCGCCTGCACGCCGATCATGCCGCCTGCACCGGTGCGGTTCTCGACCACGAATTGCTGCTTGAGCGACACCGACAGCTGCTCGGCGACAATGCGCGCCAGCGCGTCACCGGTGCCGCCGGCGCCGAACGGCACGATGATGCGAACGGGCTTCGCCGGCCATTCCTGCGCGGAAGCCGGCGCGGTGAGTATCGTGGATGTCAGCAGCAGGAATCCAGCCAGCATACGCAGCATCGTTGAAGTTCTCCTTCGCACACGCATCACCGCGCCGTCTCCTGCCGCGGATGGACGTAATCCTTGAAATCGCCGAACCCCTTCCATGCCGGCTCGACCGGATCGACGCCCGGACGCGGCGCGTAGACCGACGGCTCGACGAGCTGCATGGTCGGAATATAGCGCGGGCAATTGGGGAAGATGGCGCGCGCCGTCACCCGCACGATCAGCTGCGCGCCGACGGTCTCCGCCAGCAGCGGATCGTCGCGTCGCGCCGTCGCGCTGCCGTTGACGCGCAGCCGCTTCGGCTTGTCATGCAGAGCGATGAACAGAAGCCCGACATTCGGATTGACCGTCAGATTGCCGAGGCTCTTGAACATGCCGTTGCCGTCGAAGTCCGGGAACGCGAGCTCGGACGGTCCCGTGACGCGCACAAAACCCGGCATGCCGCCCTTGAACGAACAATCGGGTCGCCCCTGCGCGTCGGCGGTGGCAACGAAGAAGTACACCGCGCCCCCGATGAACGCCTTGTCGTCGTCGGTGAACGTCGTGCGGGTGAGCTTCTCTTCCAGGCGGTCGGCGATCCGACGGCTCTCGAATTCATCCTGTAACCTGCGACTTCCGTCGTGATACATGATGGTCATGCTCACCCTCCGTGACTAGGACGCCTTGGGCGGCGCCATCTGTGCGCGCTTCTCGGCCAGGGCATCCTCGATGTCCTTGATCCAGGGGATCTGTTCGCCGCGGGCGGCGCGGGTTTCGCGGATCAGGCGCAATTGCCGCTCGGTGGTTTCGAGATGCCAGCCGAACTGCGCCTTGGTGAGCGCGATCTCGGCCTGCTCGATGGCGCCGTTCTCGTCGCGCGCCAGCACTGCAAGCTCCATGAGCGTGGCATAGTCCCAGTAGTCGCCGCTGGCCTTCGCCTTCTGCGCCGCGGAGAACCGCACCACCGGCAGGATCTCGGCCTGGATCGGCGGCGGCGTGTCCATCAGCTCCATCAGCGTCACCGCGTTGACGCCCGGATAGGCGTCGCGCCAGTCGGCCTGGAAACCGGCGAGATAGGTCTCGGCCGCGAGCTTGAGCAGGCCGCGCACCTGCAACGCACCGGCGCCCGACTTTTTCGCGGCTTCCCACTGGTCCTTGTAGACGCGACCCAGGAGTCCGTTGGTCTCGCTCGAGGGGCCGAATTCCTCGATCACCGCCTTGAGCACCGCGGTCGCCTCCGCCGCCCTGCCCTCGCGGTTGAGCGCGAAACCGTATTGCTCGCGCACGATACGCGCGCGTTGCAGCGGCTCGGGCATGCGCTGGTAGAGATCGATCATCTCCTTGTGCGCCTTCACGTCGCGCAGCGTCAGGAACATGTCGACCACGACGCCCGATTCCAGATCGTGCAGGTTCTTGAAGGCGGGATCGGCGACCGTCTCCTTCACCGCCTGCTCGCCCTGCTGGAGGGCGTTGGCAAGGCGATCCTTGAACTGCTTCGAATAGTTGAAGCGATCGCGGAACGTGTCGGTCTTGGTGTGGTCGACCTCGTGCCGCGGCATGTAGTCGAGCATCTGGAACAGCGGGCTGTCGTCGTGCGGGTTCTCCTTCGCCGCGCCGAGCTGCCTGGCGATCGCCTCCGCGCAGGCGGCGGGATTGGACGGCACGCCCTGCTCGTTGGTCCGGTAGGGAATGCCGCGCAAGAGCGCGACGTCGAACGGCAGGATGGTGCCGGCCGCGAACAGGATCACGGTCGAGCGCGGCCGCATCGCATGCCGGATGCCAAGCTCGTAGTAGACGTTGGGATTGGCGCCGGTGATGTCGGCGATCGCGTAGTTGCAGAGCATCAGCCGCTCGAACATCGGCTTGTGGATGGCGCCGCCGATCTTCTCCTCGTCGGCGCGGATCGGGTCGAGCTCGGCCGCGTTCACGGCCGGCGCGATGATCTCGCGATAGACCGCGTCGAAATCGGTGGTCCGGCCGGCCGCGTCAGTCTTGCGGCCGAACGGCATCAGGACGAAGCAGAGCGGCCGTGCCGCCTTGAACTCCTCGTCGCCTTGTTTCATTGCAATCCAATCAGCCGCCCGCCGCCTATCGCCGCCCGCCAGTCCACATTTGCCGCCACGCCTAGTTGGCCGTCGCCGCGGCGAATGCGAGAGTGTATGGGTTCGCCATTCAACAATCAAAGCCGCCCGAGGATCGCCATGCCCGCGAAGAACATGCCCGCGAAGAAGAAGCCCGCCCGGACAACGTCCAAAAAGAAGCCCGCCGCCAAAATGGGACCGGTCCGCCTGCCCGCGATTGCCGAAGACCGGCTGACACCCGAGCAGCGCTCGCTGATGAGCGCGATCGCTTCCGGCCCGCGCGGCACCTTCAAGATGAGCGGGCCGTTCTTCTGTTATCTGCATGCGCCGGCGTTCGGCGAACTGGCGCAGAAGCTCGGCGCCTATTGCCGTTTCGGCACCTCGATCGCGCCGCGGCTCACCGAGTTCGCGATCCTCACCACCGCCCAATTGTGGAAGGCGCACTATGAGTGGGCCGCGCATGAGCCGCAGGCGCTCAAGGCCGGCGTCAAACCCGCCACCATCCAGGCGCTGCGCGCCGGCCGCGAGCCGACCTCGGCGCCGAAGGACGAGCGCGCGCTTTACGCATTCATCAAGCAGCTCTATGCCACGGGCCGCGCCAGCGATCGAACCTACAAGGCCGCGCACGCGGTGGTCGGCGACGCCGGCATGGTCGAGCTGGTCGGCCTGCTCGGCTACTACGCGATGGTGGCGATGACGCTCAACGTGTTCCGGATGCCGGTGGCGGAAGGCACGCCACTGCCGTTCAAGGAGCCGGTGGTGCGGTAGGGCGGAAGCAGGTGCTGGGTGGGTAACACTCGCAGCCGCCTCTTCTTCTTTTTCTTTCACCGCCGGGGCCGGATGTAAGATCGGGGTGTAAGATATATTCCTCAAAGCGATCATAGGTTTAGGTTCGAATCTTTCATTCTTACGGCTCTTACCACTATGAGCGCGCCCGACGTCTCGGTGCGTTCGCGGCGGCCGAATTGGGGAATATAGACCTTTGATTATAGTCCTGTCAAGGGCCTTCGGGCAGCGACCCTCGCCCTTACCGCAACCGCCAGGGCATCGCATGTCGCCGACAGGTACGACAGACTGCGTCAGGACCGGTTCTCAGCACGTTCGTGAAGATGCGTGCCGGTGCTTCAGTGATGCTTGTGCCCGCCGCCCGGGGCGGGCGACGTCGCGCCGGGCGCCTGCACGACGAATTCGATCGCGACCGTGCCGGCCTTCTCGAACACAAGCGTGCCCTTGAGCGTCTGTCCGCTGGTCAGCGGCTGCTTCAATCCCATGAACATCACGTGCATGCCGCCCGGCTTGAGCTCGACGGTCTCGCCGGGCTTGATCTCGAGGCTCGTGACCTGGCGCATCCGCGCCACGCCGTTTTCGGTGACTGTGGTGTGCACCTCGAAACGTGACGCCGGCGCGAGCGAGCCGCCGATCAGGCGATCCGCCTCGGTCCCTTTATTGGTGATGCTCAGATAGCCTGCGCTGACCGTCGACCCCTTCGGCGTCGCACGCGTCCAGGGGCTGCCGATCTGGAGGCCGCCTGCGGAATAGCTCTCCGCCGCCGCCAGGCCGCCGGTCAGGAGAACCGCCGCACCGATCAATCCGGTGCGCAGAACGAGAGCCATGCGTGTCAGGGCCACGGGTGTCATGGCCATCTATCTAGGAAACGCGAGCGGGAGCGTAAAGAAGCTATTGCAGCCGCGGGCGCCGCGCCGCGCGGGGCGACGCCGCCTGCCGCACGAACTCGGACATCTGCACCGTGCGCGTACGGTAGCGCGCGGCCATCGCAGGCCGCGTGCGCCAGCGCGGGTGCACAGCGATCGGCTCGGACGCCTTCGCCGATTCGCGGAATGTGAAGACGCGATAGCGCATGAAGGCGAGCGCCACGATCAATCCAAGCAGGAACGGCCAAGTCCACAGGCCAACGCGATCGTCGAGCGCATCCCCGAAAACCACGACCAGATAGAGCATGAGCGGCAAATAAAGCGCCGACGAGAACAGGCTGGCGAGGGCAACGCGAGTCCACGGCACCCGCGTCCAGCCGCAGGCGATCATGATGACGAACACCGCGCCGGGTACCACGCGCCCGAGCGCCGCCAAGCCGAACAGGTTGCGCTGCAAAGTCCCGCCAAAATTGGCGACCTTCTGGTTGACGGCGATGCGGCTCAGCCAGGGCATGCGGCGGGCACCCAGCCCGATGCCGTACAGCGCAAGATCGCTCGCCACCATGCCGAAATAGATCGCGGCGACCACGATGCCGACCGGCATCATTTGGTTCACGACCAGATATCCGCCGAGGAGAATCGCGATGTCCTCGTGCGCCGCCGGCAGCACCAGCAACGAGAGGAGCTTCGCCAACAACGAGTAGTCGATGTCGGCGACGTAGAACAACTCAAGTAGACGGTGGCTCACGCGCCGACCTCGGTTCAACGTTTCCCCGCACCGGCGACTTGGACGCACCGGGCATTTGATGGGTGGCCTTCAACTGGCCAACTTGTTTCCGCCGAAGGGCGGCTTGTGCCGTTCTAATGAAGCAAGACCAGGAACCTGGACGGCGAACTAGTACCCCGGAAAATACTTCATAACGGATTTTGACCTATTCCAGCCCCCCCGACAAGAATGTTGTGCGTACATCTAGGGGGTTTTGGTTAGTTCCGGTTTGGACTGCGCCATCTACAATCGTATTGATCGGCGTTCCACAATCTGAGATTGTAAATCCCAGACACGCACATCGTGCTAAGCTGCTCACATGGCCGTGCTAACGGCACATAGCCGTGTTTACGTCAGGCGGGCCGCGCCGGTCCGGATACGTCCAATGCCCGATCGATCAATGCCATCGAAGGAGAGCGGTCAGATTGTCCGCTTCCGGCCGCGCGACGCTTCGCGCAGCGGTTGGCGCTGGCCGGTGCAGCGTACGCGACCGAACGAGACGCCGGTCGCCGATCTTTCGAAGTACGAAAACAGCAAGGGCGAGGACGACTATCGTCACAGGATGACGATGAACGCCCTCGCCCTGGTGGCTACGACCATACTGGTGGTTGTCGGCATCTGGCTGTCCGTCAGCATCGCAGACATGGTCAAGAAACAAGATTGCTATCTGCAAGGCGGACGCAACTGCAATCAACTCCACATACCGCAGACCGAACGTTAGTTCGTCTGGCGGCCACTCTGCTTGTGCTAAAGACGCTCGAGCGTGACCGGCGCGAGGCCGTAGCCCATGCCGATCGCACTGGCGCCAGCCATCGTGAGATCGATAACCCGCCCGCGAATGAACGGTCCCCGATCGGTGATGGTCACAACGACCGACCGACCATTACGCCTGTTGGTGACACGCACCTTGGTGCCGAACGGCAGCGAACGATGCGCCGCAGTGAGCGCCCCATCGTTGAGACGCTTGCCGCTGGCTGTCTTGGTCCCGTGCTTGGTGGAATAGACGGACGCGATCCCCGATTGAGTCTGTGCTTCAGATTGAGTGATCCCGATCGTCCCCGAGAGAAGCGCCGTCGCGAATGTGACGGCAAGGAAGTTGCATTTCACCATCCGACTCCTTGTTTTTCATAACACGCTGCTTTTCTTTCGTTGGCGGCCCTGAGGGCCGTGCGCGCCATTGCTAGCCCAATGGGGCCACGATGGGGCAGCAATGCTGTCATTTTGAGTTAATGTGGTGGCTTGACGTTCATGATTGTCGAACCCGTCGCCATTTGCCGTCGAAAACGCGGTGAATCCGACCTGGTTCCAAAGTCGAACAACGTGCTGAGACACATGAGACAATTGCGACAGCGCCGCGGGTTGCCCGCTACCGCATCGCCGCGTATCGTAAACACGCGAGCGTGCGTTCGCGCGGCAGGGAGGACCATCATGAAAGTCGGGATGCGCTTGTTGTTGTGCGCGAGTGTTGCCGCGCTGGTGAGCGCTGCGGACCCTTACGCCGCGCCCGCGAACGCACAGGACTGCAAGAATCGCGGCCAGCTCGACACGCTCTACTGCGACGACAACAACGATCTCGTCGCCGACGTTCCGACCGATCCGCGCAAGTGGAAAGATCCCGCGACCCTGGTGTTCGCGTACACGCCGGTCGAGGATCCGGCCGTCTATCTCAACGTGTTCAGGCCCTTTACCGATCATCTTTCAAAATGCACCGGCAAGCGCGTCGTCTACTATCCGGTGCAGTCGAACTCCGCGCAGATCGAAGCGATGCGCTCCGGCCGGCTGCACATCGCCGGCTTCTCGACCGGGCCGACCGGCTTCGCGGTGAATCTCGCAGGCGCGGTTCCGTTCGCGATCAAGGGCACCGAGAAACAGCTTCAGGGCTACAACCTTGTCGCGGTGGTGCGTGCATCAAGCCCGTTCCAGAAGCTTCCCGATCTCAAGGGCAAGCGGGTCGCGCACACATCGCCGTCGTCGAACTCCGGCAACCTCGCGCCGCGCGTGCTGTTTCCGCCGGAAGGGCTCACGCCCGACGTCGATTATCGGCCGCTGATGTCCGGCGGCCACGACAAGTCGGCGCTCGGCGTCGCGTCAGGCGACTACGACATGGCCCCGGTCGCATCCGACGTCTACAACCGGATGGTCGCGCGCGGCACGGTGCGGGGCGCGGACATGCGCATCATCTACACGAGCCCGCTGTTCCCGACCTCGTCGTTCACCTATGCGCACGACCTCAAGCCCGAGCTCGCAGCCAAGATCAAGGAATGTTTCTTCAGCTTCCGGTTCACCCCGGAAATGGTGAAGGAGTTCGACGGTAACGATCGCTTCTTCCCCATCAACTATATGGAACACTGGAAAGTCGTGCGGGACATCGCGGAAAAAACCGGCACGCCCTTCAACAAGGCGGCGTATGATGCGGAGGCCAAGCGCGAGGCCGAGGCCCGCGCCAAGGCCAAGCAGGCGCCCAAGCAGTAGCCCACGCAGCAGTAGTCCACGCTAGTCTGCCAGCACGTGCCCCATGAGTGTATCGGCCACGGCCACCCAGCCGCCCGCGCCCGGCGCCCGCAAGCGCGAGCGGTCGCTGGTCATCAACAAGCTGCGCAAGGAGTACCGCGCCGGTCAGCCGGTGCTTCGCGACGTCTCGCTTGAGATCGCCAATCTCGGGCTTACCGCGATCATCGGCCCCTCGGGCACCGGCAAGTCGACACTGATCCGCTGCATCAATCGCCTGGTCGAGCCGACCGCGGGCGAGATCCTGTTTCGCGGGCAGGACATCGTCCGGCTCAGCGGACCGGAGCTGCGCGCGATGCGGCGCCACATCGGCATGATCTTCCAGGAATACAACCTGGTCGAACGGCTTTCCGTCATTGAAAACGTCCTGTGCGGCCGGCTCGGCTACGTTCCGGTCTGGCGTGCGTGGCTGCGCAGATTCCCGCCCGCCGATGTCGAGCGCGCGTTCCAGCTGCTCGACGCGGTCGGCCTCGCCGATTTCGCCAACCAGCGCGCCGACCAGCTGTCGGGCGGCCAGCGCCAGCGCGTCGGTATCGCACGCGCGCTGATGCAGGAACCCGACCTCGTGCTTGCCGACGAGCCGACCTCCTCGCTCGATCCCAAGACCTCGGTCGAGATCATGGAGCTGATCGCCAGGCGCGCCGCCGAGCGCAACATTCCCGCGATCGTCAACATGCACAATGTCGAGCTCGCCCGCCGCTTCGCCGAACGCATCGTGGGCATGTCGAAAGGTTCGATCGTGTTCGACGGACCGCCGGATGCGCTGAAGGATACCCATCTCATCGAAATCTACGGCGGCGAAGGGTGGCTCGAATGAGCGATGCGGCGCTGTCCAGACCGCGCGTCGCCTTCCCGCCCAACTGGCCGGCGCGCATCGGCTTTATCGTGCTGATCGCCTACGTCGCCTATGCCAGCACCATTCTCGATTTCACCTGGGACCGTTTCATGCGCGGTCTCGGCCAGGGCGCGAATCTGCTCGCGCGCATGTTCCCGCCCGACTTTGCCGCCGACAAGATGGCGCTGCTCTATGTCGGCATGACCGAAAGCCTGCAGATCGCGATCATCGCCACCGTGGTCGGTGTGCTGCTCTCGCTCCCGCTTGGACTGGCGGCGGCGCGCAATCTCGCGCCGCGGCCGCTGGCATGGGCGGCGCGCGCGCTGATCGCGCTGTTCCGCAGCCTGCATCCGGTCATCGTCGCGATCCTGTTCGTCAAATCGGTCGGCTTCGGCGCGCTCGCCGGCATTCTTGCCCTCATTGTCGCCTCGCTCGGCTTTCTCTCGAAGCTGGTGGCTGAGTCGGTCGAAGAGATGTCGATGAAGCCGGTGGAAGCGGTGCGCGCCACCGGCTCGCCGTTCCTGTCGGTGGTCATCATGAGCGTAATCCCGCAGGTGATCGCGCGCTTCATCGGGTTCTCCGCCTACCAGCTCGATTCCAACCTGCGCAATTCGGCGCTGGTCGGCATCGTCGGCGGCGGCGGCATCGGCTCGACCCTGCTGACCGCGTTCCAGCGCTTCGATTACGACTTCGTGCTCACCATCGTGCTGGCGATCATTGCCATCGTGATGGTCGGCGAGGTCCTGTCGGGCTGGATGCGCAGGATGTTCCAATGACCACCGCCGACGTCTCCGCCGGACGGCCGCGGCAGTGGCAGCGCTTCTCGCTGCCGGAGCGCATCATGCGCTCGGCATTCTATTTCGTGGTCGTCCTCGCGGTGATCTGGTCGCTGCGGACCATCGAGATCATTCCGGAATTCCTCTACGACGCGCCGCAGCAGACCGTCGACCTGTTCGTGCGGATGTGGCCGATCGACTGGGGCTGGTATCCGAAGGTCGTGCACGCGGCGTTGCTGGAAACCCTGCACACGGCGACGCTCGGCACCATCCTCGCGGTGGCGCTGGCGGCGCCGGTCGCGCTGATGGTGGCCCGCAACATCACGCGCTCGATCATCCTCAACAGCGTCGGCCGCTTCATCCTGGTCGCCACCCGCTCGGTGCACGCCATGGTCTGGGCGCTGTTCTTCGTCGCGCTGTTCGGCCCCGGCGCGCTCGCCGGCATGCTCGCGATCGCGGTGCATTCGATCGGCTTCACCGGCAAGTTCCTGGCCGAGGCGATCGAGGAAGCGAAGCCCGGACCGATCGAGGCGCTCACCGCCGCCGGCGCCTCGCCCCTCGCCATCCTGATCAAGGGCTACTGGCCGCAGGTGAAGCCCGCCTTCCTCGCCATCGCGACGTTCCGCTGGGACATCAATGTGCGCGAGTCCGCCGTGCTCGGCCTCGTCGGCGGCGGCGGGCTGGGCATGGCGCTCGATACCGCGCTCAACAATCTCTACTGGGACCAGGTCGGCCTGGTCCTGGTGGTGATCTTCGGCATCGTGATCGTCGCCGAGATCGCAACTGCCTGGATCAGGAGCCGCATCATCTGACGGCGCTCGTCACTTGAGCTGGTCCCTGACCTTCTCGATGCCCGCCCTGGTGCAGGCTTCTTCCTTCTCCTGGCCGCCGGGCGCGCCGCTCAAGCCGATGCCGCCGATGGTCTCGTCGCCGGCCATGATCGGCATGCCGCCGCCGAGCGGAATGACGTCGGCGAGCATGCGTTGTCCCGCGTTGGTGGTTTCGGTCCGCTTGGCCCAGGCCGCCGACGGCATCCGGAACGTGCGCGCGGTGTAGGCCTTGCGGCGCGCGAGCTCGAGATTGTGCGACGAGCCGGCGTCGCCTTGCAGCAGCACCTTGATCCGGCCGGCGCGATCGACGACCGCAATCGACGCGATGGCGCCGCATTCGGCCGACGCCGTGGTCGCGATGGTCAATGCCATCGCGAGCGACACGTCGCGCTGCATCAGCACCTGCGCGTCGGAACTTGTGGGAAACATGCAGGCTGCGGCGAGCGCGCCGCAAATGGCAATGCCAAGACCTGGCCGGATCTTCATAATCAGACCTCCCCAAAACCGCGACACTTGCCGGTCGCATGATGTTTCGCGTTGACATGATCGTCCTGCCATAAAATATTACCCAAGAGCCTCCGGGGTCGGTATCATTATGACAGTCCAGCACGTAGAGGCCGGCGCCACGCGGCCGGCCGCGCCGCTGCCGTACCCCGGCGGCGTGCTGCCCCTGCAGATCGAGTGGACCTACGCGATACCGGTGATCTTCTATCACCTGGTGGCGCTGCTTGCTTTGCTGCCCTGGTTCTTCAGCTGGACCGGCGTGTTCCTCGCCGTCGCCGGGCTGTACGTGTTCGGCACGCTCGGCATCAATCTTTGCTACCACCGTCTGCTCGCGCACCGCGGGCTGGTGGTTCCGACGTGGCTCGAGCACAGCTTCGCGATCCTCGCCGTCTGCAGCTTCCAGGACACCCCGGCGCGCTGGGTGGCGGTGCATCGTCGGCATCATCAGCATGCGGACGATCGCGAGGATCCGCACTCGCCGCTGGTCAGCCTGTTCTGGAGTCACATGGGATGGCTGCTGGTCGAAAATCGCGACCTGACGCGGCTCAAGATATTCGACCGCTACGCCAGAGATGTCCTGCAGGATCGTTTCTACAAGCGGCTGGAGCGCAACAACTGGCTGCTCGTGGTATTCGCGTCGTGGATCCTGTTCTTTGCCGCCGGATTTGCCGCATCGCTCGCGCTGGGTGAAACCGTCGCGGCCTCGGTTCAATTCGGCCTGAGCCTGCTGATCTGGGGCGTTTTCGTCCGTACGGTCGCGGTATGGCACATCACCTGGTCGGTGAATTCGTTCGCGCACCGCTTCGGCTACCGCAACTACGAGACCGATGAGGACAGCCGCAACAACATCCTGGTCGGGCTCATCAGCAATGGCGAAGGCTGGCACAACAACCACCACGCCGCACCGCGATCGGCGCGCCACGGGCATCGTCGCTGGGAATTGGACATCACTTACCTCACCATCCGCATGCTGGCGGCGCTCGGGCTGGCGAAACGGGTGATCGTGACGATACCGGCAGCGGCCGCGCCGGCGCGCCAGCCGTTGACCACGCGCGGGGGGCAGGACTGCCCCACGGATTGAATGCAAGGGGCTAGGCCAGCGCTGCCGCCACGTTACCGGCTGCGGCATTGAACTCGCAGCCCCTGTTCGGTATACGGGGCGACCGCTGGGGAGGACGGGCGACGGGCGGCCCATCCTGCGCATGCGCTCCATCTGGCGACGCCGGAAACGCCTTACAGAACATGGACTTATAGATGTCAGCAACGTTCGATACGGTCGCCAATATCATTTCGGAGACGTGCGACATCCCCCGCGACAAGATCAAGCCCGAGAGTCACGCGATCAATGACCTCGGGATCGACAGTCTCGACTTCCTCGACATCGCGTTCGCGATCGACAAGACGTTCGGCATCAAGATGCCGCTCGAGCAGTGGACGCAGGAGGTCAACGAAGGCCGTGCGACGACCGAGCAGTATTTCGTGCTGCAGAATCTGAGCCAGCGCATCGACGAGCTCGTCGCTGCCAAGAAGGCGTAAGCTGCTATTCCAATGCAGCTCGAGTATTTCAGGCTCATCGATCGCATCGTCACATTGGACACCGCCGCCCGCACTATCCAGTGCGAGGCCGATGTGCCGACGCAATCCACAATCTTCGACGGACATTTTCCCGGCATGCCGCTGATGCCGGGCGTCCTGCTGATGGAAACGATGGCGCAGGCCTCGGGCTGGCTGATCCTCGGCCTGACCAACTTCGCGGGCATGCCGCTCCTGGCCGCCTTCAAGGAGGCCAAGCTGCGCTCGTTCATAGCGCCCGGCACCGCGCTGATCGTCAACGCGTCCATCCATCACCAGGGTTCCGGCTTCGCGGTCACGCATGCGGAGATCAGGCGCGGCGAGCGCCTGGTCTGCAATGCAGAGATCACGTTCCGGCTGATGCCCTTCCCCAATGACGCATTCCTCACCAATCTGAAGGCGGTCGCGGCCAGCATCGGATTCCCGATCGAGGCGTCCGCCGATGGCTGACGCCGCGCGCGAAACATGGATCACCGGTATAGGCATCGTCTCGTGCCTCGGCGAAGGCGCGGACGCGCATTGGCAGCGGCTCAACGCGGCGCCGTCCGCCCCCGACGAGCAGACGTTTGCGCCCTACCCGGTCCACAAGCTGGCGCCGCTCGAACTCGACAAGCAGATCCCCAAGAAAGGCGACCAGCGCCAGATGGAGGCGTGGCAGCGGATCGGCACCTATGCCGCGGGCCTCGCGCTCGACAGCGCCGGTGCCAAAGGCAACGCCGAACTGCTCGGGCGCATGGACATGATCGTGGCCGCCGGCGGCGGCGAGCGTGACGAGGCCGTCGACGCCGCAATTCTCTCCGGGTTGCGCAAGGCCGAGAACAAGGATGCCTTCCTCAACGAGCGGCTGATGAGCGATCTGCGGCCGACATTGTTCCTGGCGCAACTGTCAAACCTGATGGCCGGCAACATTTCGATCGTGCACGGCGTCACCGGGATGTCGCGCACCTTCATGGGCGAAGAGGCGGCGGGGACCGACGCCGTGCGCATCGCACTGTCGCGCATCCAGTCCGGCCAGGGCGACATCTGCCTGGTCGGCGGCGCCTTCAATGCCGAGCGTCGCGACCTGTTGCTGATCTACGAAGCCGGCGGCCACCTCATCAAAAGTCCGTTCGCGCCGATCTGGGAGCGCGCGCCGCGCGGCGGCGGCATGGCGCTCGGATCGCAGGGCGCGTTCCTGGTGCTTGAATCGCGCGCGCACGCAACCGCGCGCGACGCCAAGCCGCTCGCACGCCTCGCAAGCGTGCAATCCGATCGTACGCGGCGACAGCCGGGCGACGTGTCGAATGCGCTGGCGCGGATGTGGAAGAACATCGCGCCGGGGCTTGCTCCGGGCCGAACGGCGGTGATTTCCGGCGCCACCGGCGACGAGCCCGCGACCGCCGAGGAGCGTGCCTGGCTGACGACGCTGCCCGAGGTGCCCGTGCGCGCCACCGGCACGCACCTCGGCCATGGCCTCGAGCCGCAATTCGCCATGAATATTGCGCTTGCCGCCGTCGCGCTGGGACACGAAAAGTTGTTTGCGCCGGCCTCGCCGTCCGGTCCAGAAAAGGACATGGACGCTTCCCTCGCCCAGGTGGTCGTGACTGGCGTCGGACACTGGCGCGGGGAAGGCATGGCGCTGGTCGAAGCGGTTCGGTGAAGGAGATCATGCATGGCATCCGCGTCCCGTACGCCTGTTGCTGTGACCGGGATCGGCGTCATCACCTCGCTTGGCGCCGGCAAAGCCGATAACTGGAGCAGGCTGACCGCCGGACAATCCGGCGTCCGCGCGATCCGCCGGTTCCCGACCGACGGGTTGAAGACCACGATCGCCGGAACCGTCGACTTCATCCCGGTCGAGCCGTTTCGCTCGACCGAACTCGGCGAGCGCATGGCCAACCTGGTGGTCGAGGAAGCGATTGCCGAATCCGCCATCGGCTCCAAGGGCGACTTCCCCGGTCCGCTGTTTCTTGCGGTGGCGCCGGTCGAGATGGAGTGGCCGCAACGCGAAACCATCGCGGCGGCGTCCGGCGCTAACGATGCGGTGACCTTCGACGATCTCCTGCGCGCGGTCCGCGGCGGCCGCTTCCCCGAGATTTACGAGCGCTGCCTGATGCTCTCGGTTGCCGACCATCTGGCGGAACGCTTCGGCACCAAGGGCTCGCCGATCTCGCTGTCGACCGCCTGCGCATCCGGCGCCAGCGCCATCCAGCTCGGCGTCGAGGCGATCCGCCGCGGCGAAACCGACGCCGCGCTGTGCGTCGCCACCGACGGCTCGATCAATCCCGAAGCGCTGATCCGTTTCTCACTGCTCTCGGCGCTGTCGACCTCCAACGATCCGCCGGCGGGCGCCGCCAAGCCGTTCTCGAAGAACCGCGACGGCTTCGTGATGGCCGAAGGCGCGGGCGCGCTGGTGCTCGAAAGCCTCGAGCACGCGAAGGCGCGCGGCGCAAGAGTCCTCGGCGTGATCAGGGGCTGCGGCGAGATGGCCGACTCGTTCCACCGCACCCGCTCGAGCCCGGATGGCAAGCCGATCATCGGCTGCATCCGCAACGCCATCGCCGATGCCGGGCTCACCCCCGACGATATCGATTACATCAACCCGCACGGCACCGGCACGCCGGAAAACGACAAGATGGAAGCGCTCGGCGTCACGGCGGTGTTCGGCGAACGCGCCGGCCGCATCCCGATCTCCTCCAACAAGTCGATGATCGGCCACACGCTGTCGGCCGCCGGCGCGGTCGAGGCGGTGTTCACGCTGATGACGCTCGAGCATCAGCGCATTCCGCCGACCATCAACTACGCGGTGCCGGACCCCGCGATCCCGCTCGACGTGGTGCCGAACACGGCTCGGGACGCCAAGGTGCGGCATGCGATCTCGAATTCCTTCGGGTTCGGCGGCCAGAACGTTTCGCTGGTCATGGCCCGCGAGCCGGCTTGACCGGCCGGCAACCAGTCACACGAGTCTGTCGATGCGTGCCCTCACCCTCGTCGCCGACCGCAAGCTCGAACTGAGAGACATCCCGCCGCCCCCGCCGCCGGGAGCGGGCGAGGTGCAGGTGCGCGTCAAGGCGGTCGCGATCAATCACATCGACGTCTGGGGCTGGCGCGGCATGGCGTTCGCCAAGCGGCAGATGCCGCTCGTCGTCGCCGCCGAGGCCGCCGGCGAGATTGCCGCGGTCGGGCCCGGCACGAGCAAATTCAAGGCGGGCGACCCGGTGGTGATGTATGGCGCGCTGACCTGCGGGCATTGCAAGGCCTGCCGCGAAGGCCGCGACAATCTCTGCGAAAACGTCGCCGGCATCATGGGCTTTCACGTCGACGGCTTCGCGCGCGATCTCGTTACCATGCCGGAACGCCTCGTGATCGCGGCGCCCGCCGCCGTGGCGTTCCGCGACGCCGCCTGCGCGCCGATCGCATTCTCGACCGTGCAGCACATGCTGTTCGACAATGCCCGCCTGGAGCCGGGCGAGACTGTGCTGGTGCACGCAGGCGGGTCCGGCATCGGCACCGTCGCGATCAAGATGGCCAAGGCGATCGGGTGCACGGTGATCACCACCATCGGCGACGACGCCAAGGCGGAGAAGGCGCGCGCGCTGGGCGCCGATCACGTCATCAACTATCGCACCGACCGCTTCGAAAGCATCGTGCGCAAGCTCACCGCCAAGAAGGGCGTCGACGTGGTGTTCGAGCATGTCGGCGCCGACACCTTCAACGGCTCGCTGCTCTGCCTCAAGCGCGGCGGACGGCTGGTGACCTGCGGCGCGACCTCGGGACCTTCGACGACGCTCAACCTGATGCAGCTTTTCCAGCAGCAGTACCGCATCATCGGCTCGTTCGGCGCCTCCATGCGCAATATCCGCGAAGGCCTCGACAAGATGGCGGCCGGGATGCTCCCCGTCATCGACACCGAGGTGACGATCGAAAACTTCGAACACGGCCTCGCGCGCCTCGAGAGCCGGCAGGTGTTCGGAAAAATCGTGGTTACGCTTTGATCAGTCCAGAACGTCCGCCGCGGCGCACCTTCAAGCAGCGCCTGCATCACTGGCGCTTTCATCTGCGCGCGCGGGTGCTCAGGGCGTTGGGGCGTCTCGCCGTGGTCATGATGCGGCTCTTGCGCCGCACCGACCGCAAGCGCCTGGCAAATTTCTTCGCCGCGGCGATGCGCCGGATCGGCCCACGGCTGCGGGAGCAGGAGATCGCCCGCGCCAACCTCGCCGCCGCCTTCCCGGAAAAATCGCCGCAGGAGATCGACACGATCCTCACGGGCAGCTGGGACAATCTCGGCCGGGTCACGGCGGAATTCGTGCACCTCGATCGCTTCACGATCCTGGATATGGAGAAGCCGGGCGACGTCGACGTGACCTACGACCCGGTAACGGTGGATCGCATGGTTGCGATCCTGAATGGCGGCGCGCGGCTGTTCTTCGGCACGCATCTTGGAAATTGGGAGCTGCCGGCGCGCTTTGCGCACTACTACGGCCTCGACAGCACGGTGCTGTTTCGCGCCCCGAACATCCGCCCGATCGCCGACGCGGTCGTCGAGATGCGCGCGGGCTGCATGGGCACGCTGGTCCCCTCCGGCTTCGACGCGCCGATGCGGATGCTGCGGGCGCTCGAGCGCGGCGGCAAGGTCGGCATGCTGGTCGACCAGCACGACTCGCGCGGCGTCGACATCACCTTCTTTGGCCGCGCGTGCAAGGCGTCACCTCTCATCGCGCAGCTTGCGCGCCACATGAATTGCCCGATTCACGGCGTGCGCGTGGTGCGCCTCGCCGACCGCAATAAATTCTGGGCCGAGATCACCGATCCCATCGAGCCGGTGCGCGATCCTGACGGCAAGATCAACGTCGCGGGGACGACCCAGGCGATCGCCAACGTGATCGAGACCTGGGTGCGCGAGCACCCGGATCAGTGGCTGTGGCAGCACCGCCGCTGGCGGTGATGGAGACCTGTCGCCGTCATTGCGAGGCCCGCAGGCGCGTCCGGTTTTGACATCTCAATTGGCGTTCGCGCGCATATGAACCGACCCGCGAGCGAGGCGTGCATGACTGCGCCCTCTCCCCTTGCGGGAGAGGGCGGCGAGGTATCGCCGCCCAACGGAAGGGGTGAGGGGTATTCGTCAGCGGAGTGATACCCCTCACCCCATCCCCGTTGTTGCAATGCTGCGGCTGCCCTCTCCCACAAGGGGAGAGGGCGCAATAATGACCGCCCCGCATCGCAGTAAGGACCAAATGCGATTCCCCTGCCGCAAGCGGGCGAGGGCGCAACAACCGCGGCCTCGCGACGCGGACGGAGAGGCCACCTGCCCTACCGGCCCGTCTTCACCCGGGTCCATATCCGATTCATCATGCGCGTCGTCGCCGCGTCGTGGGCATTGACGGTGTAGAGCTTCTTCATCATCGCCTCGTCCGGATAGATGGTCCGGTCTTCCAGCACCGCCTTGTCGATGAATTTCTGGCTGGCGAGATTGCCGTTGGCATAAGAGATGAAATTCGAGTTGCGGGCGGCGATCTCGGGCGTCTGGAGGAAATTGATGAACGCGTGCGCCTCCGCCACGTTCTTTGCGTCGCGCGGGATCGCAAGATTGTCGAACCAGAGCTGCGCGCCCTCGTTCGGGATCGCATAGGCGATCTCGATGTTGTTCTTCGCCTCGGCGGCGCGCTTCTGCGCCTGCTTGATGTCGCCCGAGAAGCCGACGGCGAAGCAGATCTCGCCGCTCGCCAGAGCATTGAGATATTCGGACGAATGGAATTTTCGCACCAGCGGCCGGATCGTCATCACCAGATCGGCGGCCTTCTGGAGCTCGGGTTCCTTGGTCGAGTTGGGATCGAGACCGAGATAGTGCAGTGCCGCCGGCAGGATGTCGTCGGCGGAATCGAGCATGTGGATGCCGCAGTCCTTGAACTTCGCCAGGTTCTCCGGCTTGAAGACGATGTCCCAGCTATCGATCCTGGCGTTCGGCCCAAGCAATTCGCGCGCCTTGGCGACGTTGTAGCCGATGCCGGTGGTGCCCCACATGTAGTTCACGGCATAGACATTACCGGGGTCGTACTGCGCCAGGCGCTTTGCGACTTCCGGCCAGACGTGAACGAGGTTCGGCAGCGCGCCTTTGTCGAGCGGCTGGAAAATCTTCGCCTTGATCTGCCGCTGGAGGAAATAGCCGGTCGGCGCCACCACGTCGTAGCCCGAACGCCCGGCCAGGAGCTTGGCTTCGAGCGTTTCGTTGTTGTCGAAGGTATCATAGCGCATCTTAATGCCGGTCGACTTGGTGAACTCCTCGAGCACCGTCGGATCGACATAGTCGGACCAGTTGTAGACGTTGAGGATGCGCTGGCCGCCTTTGCCGCCTTGGCCCTTCTGCTGCGCGAC
Organism: Xanthobacteraceae bacterium; assembly: GCA_019745775.1. Lineage (GTDB taxonomy): Bacteria > Pseudomonadota > Alphaproteobacteria > Rhizobiales > Xanthobacteraceae > VAZQ01. Next base: position 58,617 of record JAIESR010000050.1, read on the forward strand.
GGATGGAGCGACGGCGAACGCAGCCACGACGACCAGGGAAGCGAGAACGGAAAGCGCGCGGCGCATCGAAAGTCCCTTTCGAACGGAGGGCGGCCCGGCCGCCTCATCGGACGTCTGGATTTTTAGCACTGCGAGGAAACGACCGCAGCCTCGGCTGCTAGGATTCCGTGGGCAGCCCCGCGGCTTTCCACGCCAAAATGCCGCCCGCCAGGTGCGACGCGTAGGAATAACCCTTTTCTTGGGCGGCCAGCGACGCGGTCACCGAGCGGCGGCCCGAGCGGCAGGCGAACACGACCTGCTTGCCCTGCGGATCGGGGATCGCGGCGGGGTCGAAGCCCGACAGCGGCACCACCACGGCGTCGGGATAGCGCTCGACCGCGACCTCGTTCGGCTCGCGGACATCGACCAGCAGCATGCGCCCCTCGGCGAGACCGCGCGCCACCTCCTCGACGGTAAGATTGGCGACCCGAGGATCGCCGCCGGACGGATCGGCCATGTCGAAAACTCCTGCATCACTTGAGCTCAGAACATCGGCTCATCGTAGACCGGCTTGCCGTCGATCAACAACCGTTTGATGGCGGCGCGTCCCGCGGGCGTCACCGCCGCGACGATCGACACCTTGCCCTGGTTCCGGGAGCGCTCGATCTCCTTGCCCTCGTCCTGCGGCACGAAATAGCGCTCGATGCCGTAGGTGACGCGCAGCCGGTCGCAGAAGGCGCGACGGTTGGAGCCGCAGGTTGCCCCGGATTCCGTCCGGCCGCGGATCAGCACCTCGCCGTCGCCGAGCGGCACCGGCTCGCCGTGGGCCGATACCGCCGCGTAGACGCCACCGTCCTTGCGCACCAGCTTCACGAACACCGGCGTGCCGCGGCCCCGGCTCGGCGTGTCCTTGAGCGCGCCGGCCGGCACGTCGCCGATCTCGTAGTTGAGCACGACGTAGTCGCCGCGCAGAAAATCGCGCGGGTCGACCGGGCGCGTCAGCAGCGCCACCTCGCTGCCTTCGCGCAGCACACGGACGCGGTCGTAGACCATCGCCGCGATCAGCACGACCTGGATGGCGCCCGCGAGCGCGTAGAGCAGCACGCGCGGGATCCGTCCGGCAAGTGTTACGAGGAGATTCATCGGCCCTGCCCCCTGCGGATGAGCCGCCCGAGCAGGCTCGCCAATGCCACCGCCACCAGCCCGGAGAGTGCCAGGAACACCGCCCGCCGCAACAGCGAGCCCTTCACCGCCCAGGTGACGGCCGCGATGGTGGCCGCAAGCCCGAGCCAGCCCGCGACGATGCGTGGGCGCACGTCGTCCAGCATGCCCGACACCACGAGGCAGAGCATCGCGCTCAGCGACAGCGCATAGGCCAGCCACGGCTCCTCGGCCGCAGCCGTCGGCATCAGGCCCGAGGCGACCACCACCGCGAGCGTGAGCGATAGGCCCGCGAGCGCGGCGCCGCCGCTTTGGCCGACGACCGCGGCGGCGAACGCACATACCACCGCCGCCAAGGCGATGGCGACGATCGGATAGAGCACCTCGCCGCCGGCCGGCCGGTAGAACTCGACGATGATGCTCGCCAAACCGACCGCAAGACCGAAGCTGCCATAGGTCGAGAGCGTCAGCCCGAAGGCGCGCACTGCGGCGCTCGTGCGCGTGGTCAGCAACAGCCCGCCGCCGACCATCAAGGCCACCAGCGCGATGAAGGTGAAGTTTGCGCTGCCGACGCGCGCTTGCGCGATACCGACGGCGGCGAGCAAAGCGCCGGCAAGCGCGGCCACCGCCACCAGGTGCCGCGCCACGGTGGTGTTCCAGATCAGCGCCAGCATGGCCGCGATCAGCCAGAAGATCGCGAACTGCGGATGCACGTCGGAGGTCTCGTCGACGCGCATGCCGCTCCAGACGCAGGCGGCGGCGAGCGCGACCGCGAGCGCGCTGTGGGAGCCGGTCAGCGCCGCGGCAGCGAGCGCGCCCGATGCCCACAGCAACAGGCCGCCGGCGAAATCATCGCCCAGATGATACATCTGCCCGACCAGCGCGATTGCCGCGCCGAAGATGATCGAGCCGACGCCGACCGAGAGGTCGGCCAGATGATCGCGCTCGGCGCGATCGAACAGCGCGGCGGCGCCGTAAGCCCCGGCGATGCCCGCGAGCAGGATCGCGAACCGCAGCGGCCGCGCGATCGCGGTCCAGTTGGCTGCAATGAAGGCGAGGAAGGCGGCGGCGATCAGCAATCCGCCGACGATGCCGACCACGGTGGCGATGGTGATCGCTTCCGGCACCGGGCGCAGCGTCGCGCGAATGGCGTCGGCGGATTTCGGCGGCAGCAGGCCCTCGGCCTGCCACCGCGCCAGATCGGCTTCCAGCCGCTCACGATAGGCCCGCTCCGACATCCCCCGATACCGCCGCTACCGACTCGCGGCGGCATCTTACGCCAAACCGGCGCGACCGGCGCAAAATCGTGAGGCTGGATCATTGCTGTGACTCGGCTCGCTCCCGCTCGTCCCGCGGAGGAGATAGCCGACACAAACGGGCAAGTCGGCTAGACCGTCACCTGCGTTCCGACCTCCATCACCCGTCCGGTCGGGATCTGGAAGAAGTCGGTGGCATCGGTCGCGGACTTGGCAAGCCCGATGAACATCTGGTCCTGCCACTTCGGCATTCCCGAATGGGCCGCCGCCTTGATCGACCGCCGCGACAGGAAGAACGACGTCGACATGATGTCGAAGGTCCAGCCGTGCTTGCGCGCGATCGCCAGCGCCTTAGGCACGTTCGGCTCGTCCATGAAGCCGTATTTGAGCGACACCCGGCTGAACAGGTTCGACACCGGCGTGATCGTCACCCGCTCGTTCTGCGGGACGCGCGGCGTATCGGCGAAAATGATGGTGAGGATGACGTTGTGCTCGTGCAAGACCTTGTTGTGCTTGAGGTTGTGCAACAGCGCGGTCGGCGCGAAATCGGGGTCGCTGGTCAGGAACACCGCCGTGCCTGGCACCACGTGCGGCGATTTCTTCTCCAGGCTGTGCACCAGAGATTCAAGCGGCACTTCGGTGCGCCGGGTCTTCTGCATCAGGATGGCGGTGCCGCGGCGCCAGGTCAGCATGATCAGCACGACGAAGCCGCCGAACATCACCGGCAACCAGGCGCCCTCGTGCAGCTTGGTCAGCGCCGCGATCAGGAACGCACCGTCGGTGAAGACGAACGGACTGACCAGCAGCAACGCCGACCAGAGCTTCCAACGCCACATTTTCCAGATCACGATGAGCGCCAGGAGCGTCGCCATCAGGCTGGTGCCGGCCACGGCAAGGACGTAGGCGCCGGCAAGATCGCTCGATGTCCGGAACAGGCCGACCAGCAGCAGTACGCCGACCAACAGCAGGATGTTGACACGCGGCATGTAGATCTGGCCGTACAGCGCAGCCGAGGTGTGGCGGATCTCGAACCGCGGCAGCAAGCCCAGCTGGATCGCCTGATGCGTGATGGAGTAGGCGCCGGTGATGACCGCCTGGCTGGCGATGACGGTCGCGAGCGTCGCCAGCACGACCATCGGCAGCAGCAACAGATCGGGCATCGGAACGAGCCGATAGAACGGGTTCGCGATCGCTTCCGGGTTGGCGAGCACCAGCGCGCCCTGCCCGAAGTAGTTGATCAGCAGCGCCGGCAGCACGAGATAGAACCAAGCGGTCTGGATCGGTTTGCGTCCGAAGTGGCCGAGATCGGCATAGAGCGCCTCGCTGCCGGTCACGACCAGGAAAACCGCGCCGAGCGTGATCAGGCCGATCATGCCGTTGCCGGCCACGAACTTGATCGCATAGTACGGATTGATCGCCGCGATCACGCTCGGATCGTCGGCGATGTGCAACGCGCCGATCAGCAGGATGACGACGAACCAGATGGCGGTGATCGGTCCGAACAGCACCGCTACTTTGCCGGTGCCGCGCGACTGCACCGCAAACAGCGCGACCAGAAGCATGATCGTGATCGGCAACACGAACGGCTCGAACGCGGGCGTCACGACCTTGAGACCCTCGACCGCCGACAGCACCGACAACGCGGGTGTGATCAGCGAGGACCCGTAGAACATGGCGGCGCCGATGACGCCGAGCGTTAGCACCGTCACCGAGCGCCGGCCGACCGCGCGGAATGCCAGCGCCGTCAGCGACAGCGTTCCGCCCTCGCCGTTGTTGTCCATGCGCAGCAGCAGGACGATATATTTGAGGGTGACGACGACGATCAGCGACCAGACGATGAGCGAGAGGACGCCGAGCACGATCTCGCGCGTCACCGGGCCGCTGCCCTGCGCGGCAACCACGGCCTCGCGAAACGCATAGAGCGGGCTCGTGCCGATGTCGCCGTAGACGACGCCGATGCAGCCAAGCGTCAGCGCCCAAAAGCTCGCGCGGTTGTGCGAAGCGCCCTCTGCGGGCGATCCAGCCTCCGCAGGCGCATGGGCCCCGGCTGGCGTTTGGCTCCCGGCTGGCGTTTGGCCCCCGGCTGGCGTCTGGGCCCCCGCTGGCGTTTGGGCCCCCGACGAGGCGGCCGTACCGTTGGCTGTACTTTCCATGGGGCTCGGGGGCTGTCCCGCCAAACGCAGAGACGGCACATTACATCACGGCCGCATCAGAAGCAATACGATCAGAAGGGACTTTGTTCCGTCGATCTTGACGTATGTTGGCCGCCGTTGCAGCGACTAAGGCTGCATATTCTGCGGAATCGGCGGTTCTTCGCGCATCAGCGTGATGGTCACGCGGCGATTGGCGGCGATATAGGGGTCGTCCGGAAACAACGGCTGGGTGTCGGCGCGGCCCGCCACCATGAAGAAATTCTGGCCCGGAACGCCCTCGGCCTCGAGCTGCTTGCGCACCACATTGGCACGGTCGGCCGACAGTTCCCACGGTCCGTAACCCGGACGCGCCGGCAGTTTGGACGCCGATGTGTGACCGGCAATCGAAATCCGGAACGGCATCGCCCGCAACGAGCTTGCGAGGCGACGGATCACCATGCGGGTCCGCTCATAGGGCTCCTTGGAGCCCTCCGGAAACATCGAACGCCCGTTCTGGTCGACGATCTCGATGTTGAGACCCTCTTTGGTCTCCTCGATGATGATGTTCTTGGAGACTTCGCTGATCTCCGGCATGTCCTGCATGGCCTGGCGCAACGACGCCGCCGCGAGCGCGAAGTTGCGGTCGCTGTCGAACTTGCCGCCGTGCGATTGCTGGCTGCCGCGATGGTCGTCGGTCGGATTGGCGGACGCCTCATCGGGCGAAATCGGCGCGGCGTTCTTGAGCTTGGGCCGGGTCGGCAGGCCCGGCATCTCGATGACGCCGGAATAGCGCACGCGGTCCTGCACGCCGAATGCTTCGCGCATCGAGCCGGCGACGACCTGCAGCTTCGCGGAATCCTGGGTGGAGAACGCCACCAGCATCACGAAGAAGCTGACCAGGAGCGCCATCAAGTCGGCGAAGGTGACGAACCACCCGTGGCCGCCGTGGTTTGCATCCTTGCGCCGAGCCATTGCGATGTCCGTTGCCGCGCGCCAGCGACGCTAGGCCGGTACGGCCTCCGGCTCTTCGGAGTGGCGGTGCTTTTCGGGCAGATAAGCGAGCAGCATTTCGCGCACCAGCGTCGGGCTCTTGGCCTCGCGGATCATCATGATGCCGTCGATGATGAGCGTGCGGTTGATTTCCTCGTCGACGAGCTTGAGATGCAGCTTGTCGGCGATCGGCAGGCAAATGAGGTTCGCGACCGCCGCGCCATAGAAGGTCGCGAGCAGCGCGACCGCCATGAACGGGCCGAGCTTTGAGGGATCGGTCATGTTGGCGAACATCTGCACCATGCCGATCAGCGTGCCGATCATCCCGAACGCCGGCGCGCAATCGCCGATCGCACGATAGATCTTCTGCCCCTCGTCGAGGTGGGTGAGGAAGTTGTCGCGGTCGCGCTCGAGGTTGTCGCGGATAAAGGTATTGTCGTAGCCGTCGGCGATGAAGCGGATGCCCTTGGCCAGGAACGGATCCTCGATCTCGACCTTTTCGAGCCCGACCGGTCCCTGCTTGCGGGCGATCTCGGCGAGGCCGGCGATCTCGTCGACCAGTTCGCGCTGCGACATGCGCCGCAACGTGAAGGCGTAGCGCGCGCCGAGCGGCAATCCATGAAAGATCGATGACAGCGGGAAACGGATCAGGGTCGCCGCGAACGAGCCGCCGAAGATCACGATGGCGGCGTGATAGTCGACGAACATCCGAAGGTCGCCGCCCATCAGGATCAGGGCGGCCATCACGATCATGCCGGCCAACAGGCCGAGACTCGTAGCAATATCCATTCTGGACCCACACCCGCACGCGTACTAACGCGCGCCCGCCGTCCCCCGGAGAGCGCCGGGAACGAAGCTAGCGCGCACGCTTTAAGGGACGGTTACCGAATGCTAACTGTTCGAAAATCGGTCCGCCGGACGCGTATTTTCCGGCGTTTTTCGGCCGGGATGAGCATTTGCTATCGCGGCCCGGCCATGCTCCTAAGTGGACCTAAGGACCAGGGAGACCACCATGCGCGAAATCGGCCACTTCGTCGGGGGCAAGGAGATCAAGGGCACGTCCGGCCGCTCGGGCGACGTGTTCGACCCCAATACCGGCGAGGTCCAGGCAAAGGTGGCCTTTGCCGCCAAGGCCGAGGTCGAGCAGGCCATCGCCAATGCCGATGCGGCGCAGCCGGCCTGGGCCGCGACCAACCCGCAGCGGCGCGCGCGCGTGATGTTCAAGTTCCTGGAGCTGATCCAGAAGGACGTCGAGAACCTCGCCAAGCTCCTGTCGTCCGAGCACGGCAAGACGATCGCCGACTCCAAGGGCGACATCCAGCGCGGCGTCGAGGTGGTCGAGTTCGCCTGCGGCATCCCGCATCTGATGAAGGGCGAATACACCGAAGGCGCCGGCCCCGGCATCGATCTCTATTCGATGCGGCAGCCGCTGGGCGTCGTCGCCGGCATCACGCCGTTCAATTTCCCGGCGATGATCCCGATGTGGAAGTTCGCGCCGGCGTTGGCTTGCGGCAACGCCTTCATCCTGAAGCCGTCGGAGCGCGATCCGTCGGTGCCGATGCGGCTTGCCGAGCTGTTGGTGGAGGCCGGACTGCCGGCCGGCGTGCTCAACGTCGTCAACGGCGACAAGGTGGCAGTCGACACGCTGCTCACCGATCCGCGCGTCAAGGCGATCGGCTTTGTCGGCTCGTCGTCGATTGCGGAATACATCTTCGCGACCGGTTCGGCGCACGGCAAGCGCGTGCAGTGCTTCGGCGGCGCCAAGAACCACATGATCGTGATGCCCGACGCCGACATGGACCAGGCGGTCGATGCCCTGATCGGCGCCGGCTACGGCTCGGCCGGCGAGCGCTGCATGGCGATCTCGGTGGCGGTGCCGGTCGGCAGGAAGACCGCCGACGCGCTGTTCGAGAAACTCATCCCGCGCGTCGAGAGCCTCAAGATCGGTCCTTCAAACGATACTGGAGCCGATTACGGGCCGATGGTCACGCGCGCCCATCTCGACAAGGTGAAGAGCTATGTCGAGCTGGGCATCAAGGAAGGCGCCAAGCTCCGCGTCGACGGCCGCAATTTCAAGCTCCAGGGCTATGAGAACGGCTTCTTCATGGGCGGCTGCCTGTTCGACGAGGTGACGCCCGACATGCGCATCTACAAGGAGGAGATCTTCGGCCCGGTGCTCTCGGTGGTGCGCGCCGAGGACTACGAGGAAGCCGTGCGGCTGCCCTCCGAACACGAATACGGCAACGGCGTCGCGATCTTCACCCGCGACGGCGACGCGGCGCGTGATTTCACCAGCCGGGTGAATGTCGGCATGGTCGGCGTGAACTTCGCGATCCCGGTGCCCCTCTCCTACTACACCTTCGGCGGCTGGAAACGCTCCGGCTTCGGCGACCTCAACCAGCACGGGCCGGATTCGATCCGCTTCTATACCCGCACCAAGACGGTGACCGCACGCTGGCCTTCCGGCACCAAAGGCGGCACCGAGTTCGTCATCCCCACGATGAAATAGGCAGCCGTCATGGCCGGGCTTGTCCCGGCCAGCCACGTCTGTCTTGTTGCAAGACGTGGATGCCCGCGACGAGCGCGGGCATGACGCGGAGAGGACAGCGATGGCTGAGTACCAACTCTACTGCTTTGCCCAGTCCGGCAATGCCTATCGCGTTGCCTTGATGCTCAACCTGCTCGGCGCCGACTGGAAGCCGGTGTTCGTCGACTTCTTCGGCAAGGGCGTCCCGCGCACGCCGGAGTACCGGGAGAACGTCAACGAGATGGGCGAAGTGCCGGTGCTCGTCCATGGCGGCAGGAAGCTCAGCCAGTCGGGCGTCTGCCTCACTTATCTCGCCAACCGGTCCGGTCAATTCCGCCCGGACGGCGAGGACGAAGAGCTTGAAGCGCTGCGCTGGATCATCTTCGACAACCAGAAGCTCAACGGCTATCTCGGGCCGTATCGCTTTCTGCGCACGCTGGCGCGGCCGCCGGGCGATCCGACCGTGCTGAGTTTCCTCAAGGGCCGGATCGACAACGCACTCGGCATTGTCGACAAGCGGCTGGCGTCGCGTCCCTACATCTTGGGCGAACGCCCCACCATCGCCGACCTGTCGCTGGTGGCTTACCTCTACTATCCGGCGGACGAGTTCGGCTTCGACATCGCAGCCGAGCACAAGAACATCGCGCCCTGGCTGGAGCGGATCAAGGCGCTGCCGGGCTGGCAGCATCCTTACGACCTGATGCCGGGGCATCCGATCCCCGGCCGATAGTCCGTCGCGCCAGAGACCAGTCTGAGGCCCTACGCGACGCGGACCACACCAAGCTTGCGGGACTGCTGGGATGTATCTTCGGCGTTTTGCGCTTCCGGTTCCGTCGCAGTTGACGTCGCACTGCCGAACGGCATGAGCCGTGGACGCGGCATGTTGGCGAGGGTCTGCAACGCGCTCTCCAGGCCGCGTTCCGCTCGCCGATACTCACCGCTCGGCTCGTCCAGAAGCCGACGCGAGTCGAGCGCCGATGCGCTTTCGCCGGGCCCCGCCGACCGGCTGGCAGCCTCGACAGGCGGCTCGGGCAACTCGTTGGCCATCGTCTTCAGCGCGCGTTCGAGCTTCTCCACATACTCATGCTGCTCGTCCAGGACGGTCCTTGCGGGGTCGCGGGCCGCCGCCAGGCTTTCCTTCCGGGTTTCCACGGGCGTTGGCGGCGCCGCGCCGACAGGACTCGCGGCAGGGTGACTTGGTTGCGGTGTGGCCTTGCCCGCGCCCGCGTCAGCGGTCGCGCTCAGCCACTGCTGGACCATCCGTTCGGTTTCGTCGAGACCCCGCAGTTGTTCGTCGATCAGCCGATGCGCGGTCTGAATTGCCTTCGGCGCCCTTCTTTCCAACTGGTCGAGTCTCGCCGCCAGCCTGTTCGCCTCCTGGTCGAGCCAGCGCCTGGTTTCCGCAAGCCGTTCAGCCACTTCGGCAAGCTTGCTCATCGAGTCCGCCCAAGCCTCAACGCGGGCCGCGCAGCCGCCCGCCAATTTAGTCTAGGTTGATGGTACCAGAGTGTATAGGCGCGCATTTCCCGGGCTGTGGAAAAGCGGTAACACGGGCCGGCAAGAGAACCGCTGATCGTCCTACCACATCGATTCTTTTACTGGTCGTCCCGGACGGCCGCTAGCTCACGCAAGCGCCCTTGTCGGCGGCGCTGTTGCGGCACTGGCAGCGCGGCGGCCGATCCAGCACCGAGACCGTCACCGTGGTGATGCGGTTCTTGCGCACGACGATGTCGCAGAGCGCGACCGAGCCGCCGATGGCCTCCGCCGAGAGCTTGACGGTGCCGGCGCGCTGCTTGAGCACGGCGACGCCCTTCTGCACTGGATCGAGCTTGGTCTTGTCGAGGAACAGCGCCGGCGACCGCTGCACTGCCGCCGGCACCGTCCTGATCTCCACATAGCCGGTTTCGCCGGTGGGATTGCAGGCGGCAAGCGCCAGCGCCGTGGCAGCGGCAACGATCGGCAGCGCACGCATGGTCACGCGCCGGGCGGCTTGATCCCGCCGATCAGCCGTTTGAGCTGGTCATTGGCTTGGCGGATGTCCTGAGTCAGGCGCTGGATCACTTCGAGCGCCTTCTGCGCCTGACGGATCTGCACCAGCTCGTCGACGAAATCCTCGTTCGCCTGCAGGGTGCGCAGGAGCTCGGCGAATTCCTTGCGGGCCGCCGCCAGCTCGTCGTTGGCCCGCTCGGTATCGGCGCGCAGCCGCCGCCACTGCTCGGTCAGGAATTGGCGCTCCTCCGGACGGAACCGGGTGTCCTGCTCGAGCGCCCGCAGCTTCTCGCGGGCATGCGCCAGCGCCCGCGCGCCAAGCTGGGAGACCGTGCCGTTGTCGGAGACCGCGCCGAGCGCGGTGCCGACCAGTGCGCGCAGCTCCTCGATCTCCTTGCGCGCGCGCTCGACATTGGTCCAGCGGTCGACAGCGGTGGCCGAATCCTCAATCCGCTTGTTGAGTTGCGGGATGCTGTTCTTGAACTGCTCGAGCTGCCGGGAGAATTCCTCGACCGGCGTGATCGCATCGGGCGTCTGTGTCTGTCCCGGCGCCGGTGTTTGCGCCGACGACGGCAGCACCGACCCCAGCATGAATGCTGCGACGGCAAGCAACGCCATTGGCTTCCAATGGTGACGGCCGAAGGCTGATCGCGACATGGCGAACTCCCCGCAAGCGCCCCCGCCCACGAGGGCTAAGTACGTCTCCGACACTGTGACGGAAGTGCGGCACCGAGGGGAGCCTGAACTGGAAAGTATGCGACTAGTTGAGCCGCGCCGGGCGCTCGCTGTCGTCAGCCGGCGCCGCCGGCGTCGTTGCAGCGGGTTCGGTGGCGGCCGTCGCGACGGTCGCCGCAGCGGCCGCCTGCGCGGGCTTCGCCGCAGCGGCATCGGCCCGCTCGTGCTTGCGGTAGGCGACCACACCGAACGGCAGGCTCGTCAGATAGGCCAGCGTCCCGATCGCCAGGACGAACCACGGATAGGCGATCAGCAGCGCAAAGAACGCCACCACCAGCACGAACACCGGCAGGACCATCTCCGGCGCCACCCGCTTGCCGACGCGCTTGCCGGAGAATACTGGCAGCCGCGAAACCATCAGGATCGCGATGGAGAGCGTGTAGAGAAACACGATGAGCTGAAGCCCGGCGAACTTCGGCATGCCGAGGAAGAACAGGTAGATCGGCAGCAGCACCGCGATGGCGCCGCCGGGCGCCGGCATCCCGACGAAGAAGTTCGCCGCCCAGGCCGGGCGGTTCGGGTCGTCGATCATGACGTTGAAGCGGGCGAGCCGGAGCCCGGCGCAGATCGCGAACACCATCGCGGCGATCCAGCCGGCATTGCCAAGCTCGTGCAATCCCCACAAGTACAGGATCATCGCCGGCGCGACGCCGAAATTGAAGAAGTCGGCGAGGCTGTCGAGCTCGGCGCCGAAGCGCGACGTGCCCTTGAGCATACGCGCGACGCGGCCGTCGATACCGTCGAGCATGGCCGCGAACACGATCGCCGCCACCGCCCATTCGAGCTTACCCTCGATCGCAAGGCGAACGCCGGTCAGGCCGGCGCAGAGCGCGAGCAGCGTGATGAGGTTCGGCAACAGCGTCCGCACCGGGATGCCCTTGAAGCGGCGCCGCCGCTCACGCAGGCGCTCGCGCAGACGTTCGGAGCGGCTCTCAGGTTCGAAAGGTGAAGTGGCCATGGCACCAATATAGCGGTTCGGCGGTGGCGCCACCATGGCAGGGCGCAGGCGTCGTTAACTTTTGCTGCCACGCTTCAATTGACGCGGAACGTGAGTTCCCGAACCGCGCCGCCTTTGAGCTCGGCAATGACCGTTTCGCCGGCGGTCGCGGTCTGCCCTTCCGCCACCAGCGGCCGGGTGCCCTCGGGCAGGTACACGTCGACCCGCGATCCGAACCGGATCATGCCGATCCGCTCGCCGGCGGCGACACTCGCGCCCTGCCGCGTGAAGCAGACGATGCGCCGCGCCACCAGCCCGGCGATCTGGATGACGCCGATGCGATCCTGCCCCGACGCAATGACGAACGAGTTGCGCTCGTTGTCCTCGCTCGCCTTGTCGAGATCGGCGCTGATGAAAGCACCCTTTTTGTAGACGATCTTCTCGATGCGGCCGCTCACCGGGCTGCGATTGACGTGGCAATCGAACACGCTCATGAAAATCGAGACCCGCGGCAGCGGCCGGTCGCCGAGCCCAAGCTCCACCGGCGGCACCGCGTGGATGACCTTGCTGACGCGGCCGTCGGCCGGCGCGATCACCACCCCTTCCCGCATCGGCGTGACACGGGGCGGATCGCGGAAGAAATAGGCGCACCAGACCGTCAGCACGGTCCCGATCCAGCCGAGCGGGGTCCAGATCAGGAACAGGATCAGGCTCGCCAGCGCGAAGATCCCGACGAAGGGATAGCCTTCGCGGTTGATGGGCGCGAGCTGGGAGCGGATCGAAGCGACGACGGACATTGCGTTTCACACGAACGTTAGGATGCCGATGGATCGTTGAGGCATGTGTTGAACTCGAGCGGCAGACTCGGTCTGCTCCCTCTCCCCCTCACCCCAAGGGGAACGCACCGAGCGTGCGGCGTCTTTCTAGCATTCAGATGACCGATTTCGAACTCCAGCCTATTCCGCCGCGTCCTGTCGCACCACCGGAGACTCCGGCGCGGCTCCGGTGGGCGCATCGGCAGCAGACTCCTGGACAGGAGGCGGATTGCGGTTTGGCGCCGCCGGCTCGTCGTCGACCATCGCGAGCTTCTCGCGCGCGGCTTCCGCCTCGCGCTGCCGGTTCCACATGCTGGCATAGAGCGCGCCCTTGGCGAGCAGCTCGTAGTGGGTGCCGCGCTCGGCAATCGCGCCCTCGTTGAGGACGATGATTTCGTCGGCGCCGACGATGGTGGAGAGCCGGTGCGCGATCACCAGCGTGGTGCGGTTCTTAGACACCCGGTCCAGCGCGTCCTGAATGTCCTTCTCGGTGTGGCTGTCGAGCGCGGAGGTCGCCTCGTCGAGCAGCAGGATCGGCGGCGCCTTCAGGATCGTGCGCGCGATCGCTACCCGTTGCTTCTCACCGCCGGAGAGCTTTAAGCCGCGTTCTCCTACTTCCGTTTCGTAGCCCTTCGGTGACAAGCGGATGAAGCCGTCGATCTGGGCGAGCCGGGCCGCCTCTTCCACTTCCTCGTCGGTCGCATCCCAGCGGCCATAGCGGATGTTGTAGCGGATCGTGTCGTTGAACAGCACGGTGTCTTGCGGAACCATGCCGATCGCCGCGCGCAGCGACTTCTGGGTGACGTCGCGGATGTCCTGCCCATCGATCGTGATGCGACCGCTGCTGAGCTCATAGAAGCGATAGAGCAGCCGCGACACCGTCGACTTGCCGGCGCCGGAAGGCCCGACGATCGCCACCGTGTGCCCGGCTGGCACCGCAAAGCTCAGGCCCTTGAGGATCGGCCGGTCAGGCTCATAGGCGAAATGGACGTTCTCGAAGACGATCGCGCCGTCAGCGACCTTGAGCGGCGGTGCGCCCGACTTGTCCTCGATCTCGGGCTTGCGCGAGAGTATCCCGAACATCGTCTCGATGTCGATCACCGCCTGCTTGATCTCGCGATAGACCATGCCCATGAAATTCAGCGGCTGATAGAGCTGGATCATCATCGCATTGATCATCACGAAATCGCCGACGGTGTTGCGGCCTTCCTGGATCCCGTAGGCGCACATCACCATGCAGACCGCGAGCCCGATGGTGAAGATCGTCGCCTGCCCGGCATTGAGCACGGCGAGCGAGACATAGGCCTGGACGCTCGCCTCCTCGTAGCGCTCCATCGAGCGGTCGTAACGGCGCGCCTCGCGCTCCTCGGCGCTGAAGTATTTCACGGTCTCGTAGTTGAGCAGCGAGTCGATAGCCTTCACATTGGCGTCGGTGTCGCTCTCGTTCATGCGGCGGCGGATGCCGATGCGCCACTCGGTCGCGAGATAGGTGAACACCGTATAGGCGATCACCGTGAGAACGATCACCGCCACGTAACGCCAGTCGAACTGGTAGAGCAGCACGCCGATGATCATCACAAGCTCGATCACGGTCGGCACCGCCTGCATGATCACCATGCGCACGATCGTCTCGATCGCGTTGCGGCCACGCTCGAGCACGCGGGTGAGCCCGCCGGTCTTGCGCTCCAGATGGAAGCGCAGGGAGAGCTGGTGCATGTGCTCGAACACCATATAGGCGAGCCGGCGCACCGCGTGCATCGACACCTTGGCGAAGATGCCGTCGCGCATCTGCGTCAGCACCGCCATCAGGACCCGCGAGCCGCCATAGGCGACCGTCATCAGGATCGGCGCCGCCAGCGCCCAGGTCAGCCACGAGTCCGGGACGACGGGCGCGGTGCCCTGCCCGGTCAGCGCATCGACCGCCCATTTGAAGGTGAAGGGAACCGCGATGGTGGCGAGCTTCGCCAGCAGCAGCAGGACCATTGCAATCAGCACGCGCACCTTCAGGTCGCGGCGATCGGACGGCCAGATATAGGGCCAGAGCCCCGCCAGGATGGGCAGCAACGAGCCGCCCTTGTCATCGGACAGCTCGCGCTTCAAGGCGCGGACAGATCGGAAGGTACCATCGCTCATAGGGCCCGGCAGCTCAGGACGGGCCGCGGAAGTCGCAGGAAGAGCACCGTCATGCCCTATTCATATAGAATCTTTCCACTTTGTAACCAGCCCCGAGGTGGACGTTTCCCGTTCCCAGGCGTTTGCAGCCCTTGCCGGCCACGCGGCGTGGCCAGCGCCGCCCTTCCCGCCTTGACGCCCCCGGGGGTCCGGGCCACATGGAATCGATGAACACACTCAAAGCTATTTGCGTCTATTGCGGCTCCGGCCCCGGCAATAACCCGAAATTCGTCGAATCCGCGCGCGCGTTCGGCGCCATCCTGGCCTCGAACAACATCCGTCTGGTCTATGGCGGCGGCTCGATCGGCCTCATGGGCGCCATCGCCGATTCGGTCGTCGACCATGGCGGCCAGGTCACCGGCATCATTCCGGACTTCCTCAAGGCCCGCGAGATGATGTTCAAGCGCGCCCAGGAGATGGTCGTCACGCGCGACATGCACGAGCGCAAGCGGTTGATGTTCGAGCGCGCCGATGCCTTCGTGGCGCTGCCCGGCGGCGTCGGAACGCTCGAGGAACTGGTCGAGCAGATGACCTGGGCGCAGCTCGGCCGCCACAAGAAGCCGATCCTGATGGCGAACATCGACAACTTCTGGGACCCGCTCTGCGCGCTGCTCGACCACATGCGCGACATGCAATTCATCCGCGACGGCCTCACCGTCGCGCCGCTGGTGGTGAACACGATCGAGGAAATCGTGCCGGCGCTGCAGGCCGCCACGCGCCACATCTCCGAAAGCGAAAAGGAGATGAAGACGGTGGAGCCGGAGCGGCTCTAATTCGTAAACGGACTGGCTCTCTCCTCCGCTCATTCCAGCGCAAGCGGGAATCCAGACTCTGTCCTTACCGGGTCCCCATTTTTGCGCGGACGATCGGGAAATACAACGCTAGCGACAACCCTTCGCGCCGCTGTCGGCCGCCGGCGTGAACGGTCCGAGGCTCGCCGCGACGTCGGCAATCCAGCCCGCAGGAGCAATACGCGCGAACGTGACCTGGTCGCGCGTGAGCTTCTCCTTGAGAAACGTCGCCTGCACGTCCATCACGCTCGCCTCGGCGATGCGGCCCTGCGGATCGGCGGCGCCCCAATCGATGCGGTCGATCAGCGCGGCGTCCTTCACGTTCGAATATTTCGTGAGGATCCGCGTGACCTCGCCGCGGTTCGGCCCACGGTGATAGGCGTTGCAGTAGTCGCGCACCCCGCGCAACGTGGCGCGCACGAACTTGCGCGCGGCGTCCTCGTTGGCCTTGGCCCAGTCGGTATTCATCATCCAGACCGAGATCACCACCGGCTGCACCTTGATGAAGTCGTCGGCATTGATCCACTTGATGCCGATGCCCTTGGCCGCGACCGAGTCCTGCAGCGGCGAGATCATCAGCGCAGCGTCGACCGCCTTGTTGGTCAGCGCCGTCGGCTGCTGGCCGAACGGGATGTATTTGATGTCGACGTCGTTGAGCGTCAGCCCGCCCGCCTCCAACACCTTCACCAGTTCGTAGATCAGGATCGCGCCGCGCGCGGCGATCGCGACGGTGCGGCCCTTGAGGTCGGCCGGCGATTTCAGCGTGTCCTTGAGGTCGGGCCGGATCATCAGGTGATGCGCGAACGGCGACACCGCCCGCGAGAACATCAGCGCGACCGGCAGGTCCTTGGCGATCGAATTGAAGAAGCCCGCCGAGATCGCACCGCCGATGACGTTGAGCCGGTTGGTCGCGAGCATCACCGCCATGTCGCTCGAGGTACCGCTCATGTCGAGCTGCACGTCGACGCCGGCCTCGCGATAATAGCCTTTCTCCAGCGCGATATAGAGCGGCGCGCCCGAAAGCGACGGATTGTCGCCGACCGTGACCTTGGGCAGCGGCTGCGCGGAGCCCGTCGAGGAAAGAGCAACGAGCGCGGCGGCGATGCTGGCGAGCTTCATGGGCACTTCTTTCAACGACAGGCGTTGCATGCTTGCGGCGGCCGGCGCGCTCGTCAATGGTACAGTTCGCCGCCGAAGGAGCTTCCCCGAATGGCCGATGCCGACATGCCCCGCGGGCCGCACCGCCATCCGGTGGTGATCGACTTCCACGCCCACATCGCCAACGAGGAGGTCAATGCCGCGACCTACGGCATGTCCGTCCTGGGCAGGTTGCGCGCGGCCGGCGAAGGCACCGCCATCCATGCCATGCCGCCGGAGCACTGGAGGCGGATGACCGACCTGCCGACGCGGCTCGCCGACATGGACGCCATGGGCGTCGACATCCAGGTCGTGAGCCCGAACATCCTGCACAATTGCACCTATGCGCTGCCCGCCGAGGACGCCTATCGCGTCGAGCGGATCGGCAACGACCACATCGCGGAGACCGTCGCCAAGAGGCCCGACCGCCTCGCGGGCCTCGGCTCGGTGCCGCTGCAATCGGTCGAGCTCGCGATCAAGGAGATGGAGCGCGCGACGCAGGAACTCGGCCTCAAGGGCCTGGTCATCGCGTCGCGCGCGCACGAGACCGATCTCGGCGACGCGAGCCTGCGGCCGTTCTGGCGGCGCGCGGAAGCGCTCGGCGTGCCGATCTTCATCCATCCCGCCGGCAGTCCCGACCCGCGGCTGCGCAAGCATTCGATGCTGATCTCGCTCGGGCAGCCGCTGGAGGAGGCCTACGCACAATGCTCGCTGATCTACGACGGCGTGATGGACGAGTGCCCGACGCTGAAGATCGCGTTCGCCCATGGCGGCGGCTTCATCCCCTACTACTCCGGCCGCTTCGACTGGATGTACTGGCGCGGCACCACCCAACACACCGAGTCCGACTTCTCGACTTATCTGCGCGCGTTCCACTACGAGAGCGTGGTGTTCGACCCGCAGGTGCTGGAACGGCTCGCCGAGAAGGTGAAGCCGAGCCAGATCATGCTCGGCACGGATTATCCGTTCGGCGAATGGAAACCTGTGGAGTTGATCGAGAATGCAAGCCGGATACCCGAAGCGGTACGCGAGGCGATGCTCGGCGCCAACGCCGCGAAATTCTTGGGGATCACGGTGTAGCCCGGGTTGAGCGCAGCGAAACCCGGGACCGCCCAACCCGGATTTCGCTCCGCTCCATCCGGGCTACGTTGTTGCCAAGCGACGCGACAGTAAGGCCCGTCCTGCCGGGCGCGCCCGCAGGCGTCGCATCGCGTTTAATCGCAGAACACGCGGCCGTGGCTGAACACGCAGTTGTTGCCGCTCGTATAGGGCACGATCGCAGGCGGGCGCGGTGCATATTCCGTCGGATAAGAATAGGCATAGGGACGCGCCACGACTCTCGGGCTTGCGCCATAGGCCACGATCGGCGGCGCTCGATAGGCGGGAATCGGAGCATAGGTCGGCTGGTAGGCGGGTGCGGGCACGCCGTAGCCTGGTGCATAAGCCGGCGGCGCATAAGCCGGTGACCCATAGGCCGGTGGCCCATAGCCGGGCGCGTAGGCCGGTGGCCCATAGACAGCTCCAGGCGCTGCATAAGGCTGCCCGCCGTTGCCGGCGCCTGGCCCCGCATAGACTTGCGCCGATCCGATATAGACTCCGCCGGGCGCAACATAGACGGATGCCGGCGGCAGATCGCCGGCGGAAGCCGGCAACGCCCACAGCGCTGCAACGGCCAGCGCCGCGGATCGATGCATCGTCGAAAGCATAGTGAACCTCCCTTCAAAGGCCCACCAACCTCCCGCACACAGTCTTGCGCATCCTTTCTCGCGACGCAATCGCGCGCCGCGCGGCGCATGTTTCAATCCGGGACAGAGCGATCGCGTTTGCGGCAAGCGGACACCGCTCACGAGGCGATCCGCAAAAAATATTTGCCGGATCGCCGGTGCGCACCTACGCCGGCGCGCCGCTCTTCACCAGCTTGTAGACGATCGAGTCCATCAGCGCCTGGAACGAGGCGTCGATAATGTTCGGCGACACGCCGATGGTCGACCAGCGCTCGCCGGTCTCGTCCTCACTCTCGATCAGCACGCGCGTCACCGCCTCGCTGCCGGCGTTGAGGATGCGCACGCGATAATCGGTGAGCTTCAGGCCGTCGATGTATTTCTGGTACTTCCCGAGGTCCTTGCGCAGCGCCACGTCGAGCGCGTTGACCGGGCCGTTGCCTTCGGCGGCGGACATCAGGAGCTGATCGTCGACCTTGAGCTTCACCACCGCCATCGAGACCGTGACGCGCTGGCCGAGCGCGTTGTTGCGCTGCTCGATGTTGACGTCGAACTGGAGCACCTCGAAGAAGTCCGGCACCTTGCCGAGCGTCCGCCGCGCCAGGAGGTCGAACGACGCGTCAGCCGACTCGTAAGCGTAGCCCGCAGCCTCGCGCCGCTTCACCTCTTCGAGCAGCGCCATGATCCGCGGGTCGTCCTTCTCGACCTTGAGGCCGATCCGGTCGAGCTCGGCGAGCACGTTGGCGCGCCCGGCCTGGTCGGAAACCGTCACCTTGCGCTTGTTGCCGACCGCGTCGGGCGCGACGTGCTCGTAGGTCGCGGGGTCCTTCAGGATCGCCGAAGCATGGATCCCGGCCTTGGTTGCGAACGCGTTCTCGCCGACATAGGGCGCGTAGCGGTTCGGCGCACGGTTGAGTATCTCGTCGAGCGCGCGCGCGATGTGGACGAGGCCCTTGAGCTTCTCGTCGGTGACGGCGATCTCGAATTTCTCGGCGAACTCGGGCTTGAGCTTCAGCGTCGGGATGATCGACACGAGGTTGGCGTTGCCGCAGCGCTCGCCCAGCCCGTTGAGCGTGCCCTGGATCTGACGCGCGCCGGCGCGCACCGCCGCGAGCGAGTTCGCCACCGCCTGCTCGGTGTCGTTATGGGCGTGGATACCCACATGGCTGCCCGGGATGTGCCTGGTGACCTCCCGAACGATCGCCTCGACCTCGTGCGGCAGCGCGCCGCCGTTGGTGTCGCACAACACCACCCAGCGCGCGCCCGCCTCGTGCGCGGCCTTGGCGCAGGCGATTGCGTATTGCGGATTGGCCTTGTAGCCGTCGAAGAAGTGCTCGCAATCGAGCAGCACCTCCCTGCCCTTCGCCTTGGCCGCCTTCACGCTGTCGCGGATCGAAGCGAGGTTTTCCTCCTCGGTGGTCTCGAGCGCGACGCGCACGTGATAGTCCCACGACTTCGCGACGAAGCAGATGGCGTCGGCCTTGGCGTCGAGCAGCGACGCGAGGCCGGGATCGTTCGAGGTCGAACGGCCGGGCCGGCGCGTCATGCCGAATGCGGTGAAAGCTGTGTCGAGCTTGCGGTCCTGGGAGAACAGCTCGGTGTCGAGCGGATTGGCGCCCGGATAGCCGCCCTCGACATAGTCGATGCCGAGATCGTCGAGCATGCTTGCCAGCGCAAGCTTGTCGTGCAGCGTGAAGTCGACGCCGTTCGTCTGCGCGCCGTCGCGCAGCGTGGTGTCGAAAAGATACAGGCGTTCGCGGGCCATATTTCCGTTACCAGAGATAGTAATTCGACATCAGGGCAACAGCGGTGACGATCGCGACCACGGCGATCGCGATCTTGTGGGTCCTGCTTGGAAAGGTCTGCTGCGACATTGGCTCTGCCGTTGTTCAGATGAGCTTGGAGATCGTATAGAGCGTGATCAGCACCGCCGCGGCGATCACGCCGTATTTCAGCGCGATGTAGTAGAGCCAGTGCTTGGGGAACGGCGTTTCGGGCTTGTCCATCAGGCCTTCTCCGTTGCGGGCAGCTGCTTTTCCATGGTCGTGTTGGCGAGCCATTCGCCGCCGCGCGGCTGCGAATTACGCATCTGCGCCACGAAACCGCGCTTGCGGAAGAACTCGAGCGCGCTGTCGCTGACGTCGGCCGTCAGCCTGGCCGCGCCGCGTGCCGCCGCGAGCTTCTCGAGCGCGCTGACCAGCGCCGTCGCGACGCCATGCGCGCCGGCCGCCGGATGGACGTAGAGCATGTCGAGCACGTCGGGCGCTTTCAGCGATGCAAATCCCACCGGCGAGCCTTCCATGGTGCCGACCAGCGTCAATTGCTTCGCCAGCCGCTCGCCGAATTCCGCCTCGTCGTCGGCCGTCGCCGCCCAGGCTTCGCGCTGCGCCTCCGAGTAATCGTCCGCGGTCAGCTCCTCGATGCTGGCGCGGAAGATCTCCGCCAGCAGCGGGATATCCGCCGGCAGCATCGGCCGCATCGCGATGGCGGGATGGGCGGTGGCGCTCATGCCTTCACCTTCCACGCCGTGGTGCCGTCCCTCTTGTCCTCGAGCTCGATACCCATGGCATGAAGCTCGTCGCGGAGGCGATCGGCCTCCTTGAAGTTCTTCGCCTTGCGCGCCGCGAGCCGCGCATCGATCAGTGCGCTGACCTTCTGCGCGTCGACGCGGCGCCGGCTCTGCGGGCGCTGCGAGAAACCAAGCGCACGCAGCGTCGTGTTCAGCGCCGCCATGTCGCCCTTGCCGTGCAGCGCGTGCAGTTCGGCGATCGCCTTTGGCGTATTCAAGTCGTCGGATAGCGCTTCGAGCACGGACGGCGCGATTGCCTCAACTTTACTGGACGCGAAACCCGGATCGGCGGTCAGTGCCTCAAGCGTGTTGAAGCTCTCGGCGACGCCGTTCAAGGTCCAGTCGATCGGCTGGCGATAGTGCGTGCGCAACATATTGAAGCGCAGCACCTCGCCCGGCCAATCCGCCAGCAACTCGCGGATGGTGAAGAAATTGCCGAGGCTCTTCGACATCTTCTCGCCTTCGACCTGCAGGAAGCCGTTGTGCATCCAGAAATTCGCCATCACAGGCGTATGGAACGAGCAGCGCGACTGCGCGATCTCGTTCTCGTGATGCGGAAACACGAGATCGATGCCGCCGCCGTGGATGTCGAACATCTCGCCGAGATGCTTCCAGGACATCGCCGAGCACTCGATGTGCCAGCCCGGGCGGCCCGGCGCCGCGATGCCGCACGGCGACGGCCAGGCCGGCTCGCCGGGCTTCGACGGCTTCCAAAGAACGAAGTCCTTGGCGTCCTTCTTGTAGGGCGCGACCTCGACGCGCGCGCCCGCTTCCATTTCTTCGAGCGAACGGTTGGAAAGCCTGCCGTAGTCGGGCATCGAGGGCACCGAAAACAGCACGTGGCCTTCCGCCACATAAGCGTGGCCGGCGGCGACGAGCTTTTCGATCAGCGCCTTCATCTCGTCGACGTGCTCGGTCGCGCGCGGCTCGACCGTCGGCCGCAAGCAGCCGAGCGCATCGACATCGTCGTGAAACTGTCTCTCGGTTTTCTCCGTGACGATGCGGATCGCTTCGTTGAGGGGCAAGCTCGGATATTCCTCCGCCGCACGCGCATTGATCTTGTCGTCAACGTCCGTGATGTTGCGCACGTAAGTCACGTGCCCGGCGCCGTAGCGATGGCGCAACAGGCGGAACAATACGTCGAACACGATCACCGGCCGCGCGTTGCCGATATGCGCGAAATCGTAGACCGTCGGTCCGCACACATACATGCGCACGCGCGCGGGATCGAGCGGCCGAAAGGCGCGCTTCTCGCGGGTGAGCGTATCGTACAGCTTCAGTTCCATAGGACGATCCCCGACCCGCTGGCCGGGCGTCCCTGTGTCTCGACTGGAGAAACGACGGCCGCAGCCAGCGAACGGTCGCTAGCGAATAATCTCGCTGCAAATGCAGCAGATCTGGTTAAGGCCGAACATGGCCGGGACAATGCGGAACGCCACGCGCGAGGTCAAGGGTATTCCTGGGCGGTTTGTTGGTGCGGTGAACGGGACACTTCGGCGCCGGCCACCGGTGCGCCCGCAGGGCAATCGCATCTGGCCGCGAGTGCGACGTGCATGACTGGGCCCTCTCCCCTTGCGGGAGAGGGCGGCGAGGTGTCGCCGCGCAACGGAATGGGTGAGGGGGATGCGTCGGCGGAGCGATACCCCTCACCCATTCCCCATTGTTGCAACGCTGCGGCTGCCCTCTCCCGCAAGGGGAGAGGGCGCAATAACAAGCGCTCCGCACCGCTGTAAGGACCAAACGCGATGGCCCTGGGTGCGCCCGCGCGGCATTCGGGCGAGGTCCCTCCGAAAACCGGGGGAACTATGAGCGTGTTTTTCGCAAGTGTGGCCCTGGCGCCATAGCCGCGGCTCACCCCTGACGCTATCACAAGCGGCCTTCGCAGCCCCGCCTACCGCGTCGCCGTCAGGTTGACGGAGTGTTAACGCCTCCCGCGCATTCTCCCTCCATCGCTACCGAACACGGTGCGCCACAGCCGAGTAGAACCGATGCGCTACGTGCTTGCCGCGCTCACCTTTTGTGCCGCGCTCTATTTCAACGTCCCGGCGCACGCCGAGAAGCGTACTTTCATCGTTGCCAACAACGCCGACGGCTACGGCATCGACCGCTGCCTCGCGACCGGCGCCGCCTGCGGCGCCGCCGCAGCCGCCGCCTACTGCCGCTCGCGCGACTACAATCAGGCGGCCTCGTACCGACGGCTCGACCGCGGCGAGATCACCGGCGCGGTTCCGGCCGGCGGCGCCTGCAACGGCCCATCCTGCAACGAGTTCGTCGCGATCGAGTGCTCGCGCTGACGGACGGCGGCGGCCAGCAGGCCCGGGGCGCCGTTGCGCATCGGACGGTCTTCCGTCATCCTTCAAGACCGCGCGTAGCGGCCGCCAACGCATTCGGGTCGGCACGGCGCCCGGGGGCGGCAGACGATGACGAATTCCAGTCCGGTCCAAGGCGCCAGGGTTGATGCGGCCGGGGGCGGCGAGCAGGCCCCGAAATCGCTGCTTCAGCTCGAAGCCTTCCTGCCCCACCGCCTCAATGTGCTGTCCAGCCTGGTTTCCCAGGCGCTGACTCAGGTCTACGCCAAGTACGGTATTGGGATACCCGAATGGAGGGTGCTGGTGACGCTTGGCCAGTTCGGGGTCATGACCGGCAAGGCGGTCGGCGCCCGCACCCACATGCACAAGACCAAGGTGTCGCGCGCGGTGGCGCAGCTCGAGGCGCGCAAATTCGTGACCCGCAAGGCCAACCGTGCCGACCTGCGGGAGGCGTTCCTGTCGCTCACGCCGGCCGGCCGTTCGGTGTACGAGGAACTGGCGCCGCGCGCGCAGGAGTTCACCGACAAGCTGTCCGAAGTCGTGTCGGCATCCGATCGCGCCGCTTTCGACCGGGCTGTTGCGCTCCTGACGCAACGCTCCGCCGAACTTGTCGCCAAAGGCGAGCGGTAACGCCGCATACGAGGCTTGAACATCGGCCGCGGGCCTGCCACCAAACGCACCTCGGTTGCACTGGGGGTTGTTCGTGAAACTCTTTTCCTATTTCCGCTCGTCGGCGGCGTACCGCGTGCGCATCGCCCTCAATCTCAAGGACCTCGCATTCGAAACCGTTCCGGTCCATTTGCAGAAAGAAGGCGGACAGAACTTCAAGCCCGACTTCCGGGCGATCAATCCGCAGATGCGGGTGCCGGCGCTCAAGCTCAGCTCGGGCGAACTCATCACGCAGTCGCTTGCGATCATTGAATATCTCGACGAGACCCACCCGCAGCCCCCGCTGCTGCCCGGCGACGCCCTCGGCCGCGCCAAGGTACGGGCGCTGGGTCAGCTCGTCGCCTGCGATATCCACCCGCTCAACAACACGTCGCCGCTACGTTACCTGAAGAACGAGCTCGGCCACGATCAGCGCACGATCGACGCCTGGTATCATCACTGGGTGATCACCGGCTTCGATGCGCTCGAAACCATGCTCGGCCCCGGCCCTTATGCCTTCGGCACCGAGGTGACGCTCGCCGATGTCTGCCTGGTCCCGCAGGTCGCCAATGCGCGGCGCTTGAAAGTGCCGCTCGACAGATATCCCAAGATCGTCGCGGTTGATGCCGCCTGCGCCAGGCTGCCGGCGTTCGAGAAGGCGCGACCTGAAAACCAGCCGGACGCGGAGTGACGTCACGGCGCCAGCTCCTGGTCGTCGTCGGCTGGATGACCGGCACGCTGTTGTCGTTCTCGGTCATGGCGATCGCGGTCCGTGAGCTCGCCGGGTCGTTGAGCATCCTGGAGATCCTCGCGCTCCGCGCCTTCCTGGGCCTGCTGATCATCCTGGCGATCATGGCGGCGCGTCCGGAGCTGCGTCACACCGTCAAGACGCACCGTTTCGGGCTGCACCTCTTCCGCAACGCGGTGCACTACGGCTCGCAATGTCTGTGGGCGTTTAGTCTTCTGCTGCTGCCGCTGGCGACGGTGTTCGCGCTCGAATTCACGATGCCGGCGTGGACGATCCTGTTGGCGCCGTTCTTCCTGGGCGAGCGGATGACCCCGAGCCGGATCGGCGCCGTGTTCTTTGGCATTGCCGGCGTGCTGGTGATCGTGCGGCCCGGGATGGACACCTTCCAGCCGGCGGCGCTGATGGTGCTGGCGGCGGCGTTCGGCTACGCCATCAACATCATCACCACCAAGAAGCTGACCGCCACCGACTCGACCTTCGCGATCGTGTTCTGGATGAACGTGATTCAGCTCGTGCTGGGCGCGGCCTTTGCCGGCGTGTCGTTCGTCGGCAAGATCACCTGGGACCTCGTGCCTGGAATCTTGTGCATCGGCACCGCCGGATTGTTCGCGCATTACTGCATGACCAACGCCTTCCGGGCCGGCGACGCGAGCGTGGTGATTCCCCTCGACTTCATGCGCATCCCGCTGATTGCGGTGGTCGGCTGGTGGCTTTATGGGGAGGCGCTTGACGTCTACGTGTTCGCCGGGGCCGGCCTGATCATAACCGGCATCCTGTGGAACTTGCGCAGCGAAACCCGTCGCCCCGCGCCAGTTGTTAACACGGCACCTCAAGGCGCTGGTTCCGACCCGCGCTAAGCTCTAGAAGCTGTGGGATAACTTCACACTTTGGACACCATTCCGGCGCTTCTTCATGCTTTCCAACGATCATGCGTCGGGTGCGGCTCTGCTCCATGGATGAGACAGTGATTCGGACACTATTGCGCCGACTGATTCCGGCCGCGCTTGCCGTGACCGCTTTCGCGACCGCCGCGCAGGCGCAGCCGCCTGGCCCGCCGCCGCCGGCGTCGCCGCAGCGCAACCCGGTGTGCGTGCGGCTCGAGGGCCAGCTCCAGATGCTCGACCGCGGCGCCCAGATCGATCCGCAGCGCGCCGAGCAGATCAAGCGTTACGAGGACACCGCCCAGCGCCAGCAGGCCGAGATCGACAAGCTCGCCGCGCAGGGACGGCGCATGGGCTGCGAAGGCCGCGGCTTCTTCTCGCTGTTCGGCGGCCAGCCGCAACAGTGCGGGCCGCTCAACAACCAGATCCAGCAGATGCGCGCGAACCTCGACCGCGTGCTTGCCGACCTCCAGCGCCTGCAAGGCAATACCGCGGACCGCGAGGGCGAGCGCCGCGCGATCCTGGCATCGCTCGGGCAGAACGACTGCGGTCCGCAATATAAGCAATACGCCAACCGCGGCGGTGGCGGCGGCAACTTCCTGGAGAACCTGTTCGGCGGTGGCACCATCATCACGCCGGGCGCGCCGCCGCCGGGCGTCGGCGGCGACACCTATCGCACCGTGTGCGTGCGCACCTGTGACGGCTACTATTTCCCGATCTCCTATTCGACCACGCCGGCAAGCTTCCCGAATGACGAGCAGGTGTGCCAGCGCATGTGCCCGGCCGCGGAAGTCGCGCTCTACTCGTTCCGCAATCAAGGCGAAGATATTTCGCAGGCGATCTCGACCGGCGGGCGAAACTATACCGAGTTGCCGAACGCTTTCGCCTTCCGCAAGGCGTTCAATCCGTCGTGCAGCTGCCGCCCGCCGGGCCAGACCTGGCAGCAGGCGCTCAAGCACCTCGACGACAACACGATCGAGCAAGGCGATATCGTCGTGACCGAAGAACAGGCGAAGGCGCTCTCGCAGCCGGCTGACCAGCGCGGCAAGGCCGCGCCCAAGGGCAAAGGTGCGCAACCGAAGGGCGCCCCGGCGCCGACGGAAACGCCGCCTGCGACGCCGGCCGCATCGCAGCCGAAACCGAAGAATGCCGACGGCAAGCCCTCGGTGCGCACCGTCGGCCCGCCCTTCCTGCCGAAGAACTGACGTTTCTCCCACGCTGTTCGGACGCGTTGGCGCCTGCAAAAGGCCGTTTCCATATTGCGGCGCCGACCGGCACGGCGCAGTCTGTCCACACGCGCCAAATAAACACGGGCAAGCCCCGCAGGTCGTCGCGTTGGGAGGATGTCAGATGCCGCAGAAGCTCCGTCATGCACTCGCGCTTTCCGTCACCGCCACCGTCATCGCGGCCTTGAGCATCGAGGCGCACAGCCAGGCCGTGACGCCGACCAACACGCTGCCCAATCCTTATCGCTCGGTCGAGAACTGGGCGAAGATGCCGGAGGGCCGCATCTGGGGCTCGACCAGCGCGGTCGATATCGATCCGGACGGTACGAGCGTCTGGGTGGCGGAGCGCTGCGGCGCGCAGGGCTTTATCCCGCTCGCCAAAAGGAAGGAAGGGCAACCGTTCAACTGCTTCGGCTCCAAGCTCGACCCGATCCTCAAATTCGATACAGCGGGCCAACTGGTGAAGAGCTTCGGCGCCGGCCTCACCATCTTCCCGCACGGCCTGCATGTCGATCGCGAAGGCAATGTCTGGCTGACGGACAATGCCAACTTGGACGGCAAGGGCCAGCAGGTGCTCAAGTTCAGCCCGGACGGCAAGCTCCTCATGACTCTCGGCAAGGCCGGCGTCGCCGGCGCAGGCAACGACGCGTTCAATGCGCCGTCTTCGGTCTTCGTCGGGCCCAACGGCGACATCTTCGTGGGCGATGGCCATGGCGGCGATACCAATGCGCGCATCGTGAAGTTTTCCAAGGACGGCAAGTTCATCAAGACCTGGGGCAGGAAGGGCTCGGGCCCGGGCGAGATCGACATCCCGCATGCGCTGGCGATGGATTCGCAGGGCCGGCTGTTCGTCGGCGACCGCAACAACAACCGCATCCAGATCTTCGATCAGGAAGGCAACTTCATCGCCGAGTGGAAGCAGTTCAGCCGGCCGAGCGGTGTGTTCATCGACCGCAACGACGTGATCTATGTCGCCGACTCCGAGTCGGAATCGGTCCGCAACAGCAATCCCGGCTGGAAACGCGGCATCCGCGTCGGCAGCGCACGCACCGGCGAAGTGACGGCGCTGATCCCGGACCCGGTCGAGAAGATCACCGGCACCAGCGCCGCGGAAGGCGTCGCCGCCGACCGCAACGGCAACATCTTCGGCGCCGAGGTCGGCCCGAAGCGGCTGATGAAATACGTCAAGAAGTGATAAACCCGACAAAACCGGACATTCATTGCGTCATTGCGAGCGAAGCGAAGCAATCCAGAAATGCAGCAAGACGCTGGATTGCTTCGTCGCTTCGCTCCTCGCAATGACGAACGAGTCTAGTAGTCGAACGCCTCGCCCTTCCCGCTTCCGCTCTTGTCCTTGAGCAGCGCGCGGTCGGGCTGCGGCAGGGCGGCGCCGGAATCGCGGAAGCGGTTGACGATCGGATAGCGGCGGTCGCGGCCGAAATTCCTCAGCGTCACCTTCACGCCCGGCGCCGACTGGCGGCGCTTGTATTCGGCGAGGTCGAGCATGCGCGCGACCTTGGCCACCGTCTCCCTGTCGAAGCCGGCTTCGACGATCGCCGCGATCGGCTCCTCGCGCTCGACCAGCCGCGCAAGGATCGCGTCGAGCGCGTCATAGGGCGGCAGCGAATCCTGGTCGGTCTGGTTCTCACGCAGCTCCGCGGTCGGCGCCCGCGTGATGATATTCTCGGGGATCACGAGCCCGTCCGGCCCCCGCGCGCCGTCCGGCTTCCACCGGTTGCGCAGCCGCGCCAGCCGGTAGACCTGCGTCTTGTAGAGGTCCTTCACCGGATTGAAGCCGCCGTTCATGTCGCCGTAGAGCGTGGCGTAGCCGACCGACATCTCCGACTTGTTGCCGGTCGTCACCACCATCAGGCCGAACTTGTTGGAGACCGCCATCAGGATCACGCCCCGCGCGCGCGCCTGAAGGTTCTCCTCGGTGACGTCGCGCGGCATGCCCTTGAACATCGGGGCCAGGGTCTGTTCGAGGCCGAGCACGGTCTTTTCGATCGGCACCACGTCGTATTCGACGCGCAGCGCCTTGGCGACCGCCGCCGCGTCGTCGAGCGAGGCCTGCGACGTGAAGCGGTACGGCAGCATCACGCAGCGCACGCGCGCGGCGCCGAGCGCGTCGACCGACATCGCCGCCACCAGCGCGGAATCGATGCCGCCGGAGAGCCCCAGCACCACGCCTTTGAAGCCGTTCTTGTCGACGTAGTCGCGAAGCCCGAGCACACAGGCGATGTAGTCCTCGCGGTCGCCGTCGTTCATGAGCTTGGCGACCGGTCCGCCCACGCAGCGCCAAGTTCGTCCATTGTTGTTGCCGGCGCGCTGCCAGCGCACCGTCGTGACCTGCTCGGTAAAGGCCGGCAGCTGGAACGCCAGCGAGCGGTCGGCATGCAGGCCGAACGAGGCGCCGTCGAAGATCAACTCGTCCTGCCCGCCCACCTGGTTGACATAGACCATCGGCAGGTCGCTCTCGGTCACGCGCGCGACCGCGATGTTGAGGCGCACGTCGTCCTTGTCGCGGTGATAGGGCGAGCCGTTCGGCACGATCATCAATTCGGTGCCGGTCTCCGCGAGCGTCTCGACCACGTCGGGAACCCAGATGTCCTCGCAGATCGGAACGCCGAGCCGCACGCCGCGAAAGCTCACCGGCCCCGGCATCGGGCCCGGCACGAACACCCGCTTCTCGTCGAACACGCCGTAGTTCGGCAGGTCGACCTTGCGTCGCACGGCGGTGATGACGCCGCCGTCGAGCAGGCAATAGGCGTTGTAGAGCTTGCCCTCCTCCAGCCACGGCGTGCCGATCAGCATGGCGGGGCCGCCATCGGCGGTCTCGCGCGCCAGCTCATCGATCTTGGCGCGGCAGGCAGCCTGCAGCGCCGGCTTGAGCACGAGGTCTTCCGGCGGATAGCCGCAGATAAACAACTCCGGGAAGGCGACCAGGTCGGCGCCGTCGCGCACCGCTTGCGCGCGCGCGGCGCGCGCCTTGGCGGCGTTGCCGTCGATGTCGCCGACGGTCGGATTGAGCTGCGCGACCGCGATCGCGAGGTTATCGGTGGGACGGGCGTTCATGGGCTAGATGTAGCGTGGCGGAGGTGCCATGGGAATGCCGGCCCGGGCGGGTACGGTTTACGCCGCCTGCGGGACGCCAAGTTCGCTAGGACGATACGACGTCACGCGGGGCGCGCTGGCCGCCTACACTCGCGACGCTGTAGCCGCACACCTGCTGTCGGTAGTAGACGACGCAGATAGGTGCCCACCGATCATGGGCGCTATGCAATTGCAGCGGAACGCAGCCGCGCCCCTTCGCGTTGTTCCCTGGTTAAGGAGGGACCAATTCATGACCAACCTGAACGATACGAATCCCCGGCGCGAACTTACAAAGGAAGCCGAAGGAAGCAGCTTCACCGGGGCAACCTGGCTCAGCCTTGGCTTCATCTTGGCGCTGTTCGGAGGCGTTGCGTTTTGGGCGTACCAGAGCGGCGACATGCAGGAGGTTGCCAACAATCGTCCGGGGGTCGAGCGCAAGATGCCGCCCGCGACCACCGGCCAGAGCGCACCGACGAACCCCGGCGCGCCATCAGCGCCGGTGGCCAAGGACACCGCGAAGTAAGCACCAACGATCCGACGAGTCGGAAGATGCCCTGCCTGTACGGGGCATCTTTTTTTAGAGCCACCCCAGCCGCTGCGCGATCGCGAGCAGCCACACCGCACCGGCCAGCAGCAGCGCCAGGCCGACCGCCGCCGAGCCGATATCCTTGACGGTGCCAATCTGAAAATCGAATTCGCGCGAGACCCGGTCGGCGAGCTTCTCGATCGCGGTGTTGAGCAGTTCGACCACCATCACGAACACGACGACGCCGATCAGGGCCAGCCGCGCCCAGGCGCTCTGCCCGATCACGAAGGCGAACGGGATCGCGACCAGGAGAACGGCAATCTCCTGCCGGAAGGCGGCTTCGGTTCGGGCCGCGGCCTTGAGGCCGTTCCAGGTATTGAGGGTCGCGCGGTAGAGCCGGTCCATGGCCGATCCCGTTTCGGTGCCCTCTTCTCCCCTACCCGATACCAGCAGGCAAGCGGGATGGCATCAGTTGCCGTTGATGACCCGGTACGGACCGAAATTGATGTGGGCCTGGATGAAGCCGCCGAAGTGATCGGCCCGCCAGTGGACGACCTGTGGCTGGGCGATGAAGCCGACGACGCGGCCTTCGAAGTGGGTGTAGCCCTTGGCCTCGACGTGCCAGTAGCGGCCGCCGGCGCCGACGCTGATGTAATCGTTGAAGCGATAGGACACCATCGCATCGAACTGGTAGCCCCAGCCCTTGCCGTCCTCCGGGATCGGGCCGGTGAAGTCGCCGGGATTGGTGCCGATGCGGAGTAGGTGCGAGTCGGCGCCATAGAGCGCCGCGTAGGGCACCCAGGCGGCGTCGATGGTGAATTTCCAGCGGCGATCGAACTCCACCGAGGCTTCGAGGCCGAGCCGCAGCGAGTGCCAGTTGTTGGTCTGCGAGATCGCGCGCACGGTGTCCGGGATGGCCGGAACGCAGATGCCGGGATGCACCGCGACCTGCGTGCAGCCCATGGCGTCGACGTAGTCGCGCATGAAGTGATAGCCGACGAACGCGCCGACGTGGAAATCCGGCCCGCGCACAAGCTTGATGCCGCCATCGACGCTGCCGTAGATCAGCGAGCCGCTCTTGACGTCGCTCAGCGTCGCCGAATACGGCGCGACCACCGGCGGGAAATCCTCGTCCTTGAGCTTGCCGCCGAACAGGCCGCCGCCGCCGAAGTATCCCTTGATGAACCAGCCGTTGTTGAAGTCGAGGCGCGAATAGGCTTCGCCGGTGAAGATGGTCATGTCGTCGTAGTCGAGACGCGAGATCAGGATCGAGCCCGAGGTGTCGAACAGATCCTTCTTGGTCTGCGCGCGGCCGAACCAGAACCGCATGCCGAACTCGCCGACATAGCTGGTCGGCGGCGCGTAGGCGCGCGACCAGTCGGCGGCGACAGGCGCGGCCGTCGCGAGACTGAGCGCAAACGCGGCCAGCGCGCGCACCAGCGCAACCGTGATTGTTCTTGTTGTCGCCACGACAGGCCCCCGCCTTGTTCGAGGGCATTGTTGGCGCGGCCGGTTTTGCAATCCTTACAATTGTAGCGATCGCGGCAGGGAACCGTTTGCAGTGTTAACGGGTGATGAGCGCGAAATCGTTTACCTTCACGGTTCGTGAAGAGCGCGGGTCAGCCGAATGCGTAGGTGTTCATCGAGATCACGCCGCTGCGGGTCGAGGCGTGGATGCGGCGGCCCTTATTGGTTTCGCCGGCGCCGATCGCGAGGAACAGCGGCATCAGGTGCTCGTCGGTCGGATGGTTGTCGACCGCATGCGGCGCGCGCGCGCGGTAGTTGACGAGATCGTCGTTGGCGCCGGCTTCGATCTTCTCGTGCACCCAGTCGGTGAAATCGGCGACCCAGGGCAGCGCCGGCGCATCGCCGGGCAGGTCGCTCGAATAGAACGCATGCAGGTTGTGCGTGAGCGAGCCGGAACCGATCAGCAGGAAATTCTCGTCGCGCATCGAGGCGAGCGCCTGGCCGAGCGCAATATGATGCGCAGGGCCGAGATGCGGCTGCACCGAGATCTGCACTACCGGCACGTCGGCTTCGGGATAAAGCAGCATCAGGGGCACCCAGGTGCCGTGGTCGTAGCCGTAGCCGGTGACGACCGCCGGCGCAAAGCCCGCGGCCTGCCACAGGCCCGCGACCTTGATCGCGACCTGCGGATCGCCCGGCGCCGGATAGGCGAGCTTGCGCAGTTCGGGCATGCCGCCGAAATCATAGATCATGCCGGGCTGCGCATCGCCGACCACCGCCGGCCGACTGGTGCCGAAATGCGCAGTCGCGATCACGATCGCGCGCGGCTTCGGCAGCGTCTTGGCGAAGCCTTGAAGGAAATCGCGCGCGGCGGAATCCTCGATGATCAGCCGCGGCGACCCGTGGGAGATATAGAGCGCGGGCAGCGCCATCGGCGTGGCGTGCTCACAATCCCGCCGCCGCCGGCAGCGGCTGCGCAGGAATTTTGGCGGCGCGCTCCTTCTTGAGCAGGTCGGCAAGCAGGAAGGCGAGATCGATCGCCTGCTCGGCGTTGAGCCGCGGATCGCAGACCGTATGGTAGCGGTCGTTGAGCTCCTGGTCCGATATCTCGCGCACGCCGCCGGTGCATTCGGTGACGTTCTGCCCGGTCATCTCGAGATGCACGCCGCCGGCATAGACGCCTTCGGCCGCGCAGACCTGGAAGAAGGTGCGCGTCTCCTTCAGGATCAGGTCGAACGGCCGGGTCTTGTAGCCGGTGGTCGAGGTGATGGTGTTGCCGTGCATCGGATCGCTCGACCACACGACGACGCGGCCTTCCTTCTTCACCGCGCGGATCAACGGCGGCAATAGGTCACCGGCCTTGTCGGCGCCGACGCGGCAGATCAGCGTGAGGCGGCCGGGCTCGTTCTCCGGATTGAGGATGTCGATCAGGCGCAGCAACTCATCCGGCTTCTGCGACGGGCCGGTCTTGAGCCCGAGCGGGTTCTTGATGCCGCGGCAGTACTCGATATGCGCGTGGTCCGGCTGGCGGGTGCGGTCGCCGATCCAGACCATATGGCCGGAGGTCGCATACCAGTTGCCGGGACGCGTGGAATCCTCGCGCGTGAGCGCCTGCTCGTAGCCGAGCAAGAGCGCCTCGTGGCTGGTGTAGAACTCGGTGGTGCGCAGCTCCGGATGGCTCTCGAGGTCGAGGCCGCAGGCCTGCATGAAGTTGAGCGCTTCGTTGATGCGCTCGGCAAGCTCCTGGTAGCGGCGCGCCTGCGGCGAATCCTTGATCGCGCTCAGCATCCATTGCTGGACGCTGGCGAGGTTGGCGTAGCCGCCTTGCGCGAATGCCCGCAGCAGGTTCAGCGTCGCCGCCGATTGGCGATACGCCTGAAGCTGCCGGCGCGGATCGGGAATCCGCGCCTCCGGCGTGAACTCGGTGCCGTTGACGATATCGCCGCGGTAGATCGGCAGCTCGACGCCGTTCTTCTTCTCGGTCGGCGAGGTGCGAGGCTTCGCGAACTGCCCGGCGATGCGGCCGACCTTCACCACCGGCAGCGAGCCCGCATAGGTCAGCACCACAGCCATCTGGAGGAAGACGCGGAAGAAGTCGCGGATGTTGTTGGCGCCATGCTCGGCGAAGCTCTCGGCGCAGTCGCCGCCCTGGAGCAGGAACGCCTCGCCCTTGGCGACGCGGCCGAGCGCCTTCATCAGGTTGCGGGCCTCGCCTGCAAAAACCAGCGGCGGGAAAGTCGCAAGCTGCCGCTCAACCTCGGCAAGCGATTCCTTGTCGGGGTAGTCGGGCATCTGCAGGGCGGGCTTCTTGCGCCAGCTGTCGGGCGTCCAACGCTCGGCCATCACGCGGCTCCAATACGCTAAATCGGTAGAATTTCAGCGCCTTATATACGAGCCGGGGCGCCGAAGGCCAGAATAATCCCGGATCGGCCCTAATGCCCGGCGAAACCCGGCGTTAAGGCCCTTGGTCGAATGAAGGGTACGGGTCTGCTACATTACGACCATGCGCCGAGACGAGATCATTGCCGGCATCCGCAAGCACGCCGACGCCATCAGGGCCGAGGGCGCGACCGAGCTTTACCTGTTCGGCTCGGCGGCGCGCGACGAGATGGACGCGGAAAGCGACATTGACGTCTTTGTCGAATGCGATCCCCAGCGCACCGTTTCGATGTTGGACATCATTGGTATCAAGCACATCATCGAGGACAATCTAGGCTACCGCGTCGACATCACAACGAGGGACGCTCTGCATCCGTTGATGAGGGACAACATCCTCCACGAGGCCGTGCGGGTCCTCTGATGGCCAACGATGCGCCGGGCAAAAGGCCGGTCTTCGTTTATCTCAGCGAAATTCTTGCTGAAATCGAGTTTCTGAAAGCCGCTGCGGCCGGACTTACATTCGAGCAGTACCTGAAATCGGGCGAGAAGCGACGCGCGGTCGAGCGTTCTCTGGAAATCATCTCGGAAGCGACCCGCGGGATTCCTGAAACAGACCAGGCGCTTCATCCGGACATCCCATGGCGCCGCGTGCAAGACCTCGGCAACGTCATTCGCCACGCCTATTTCGGACTTGCACAAGAACGCCTGTGGGCGATCATTCAAACGCAGCTTGACAAGCTCGAGCAAGCGGTCCGCCAGCTTCAATCCCGGCATCCGTCGCGTTGAGCGCCTATTCCGCCGCCTGCCGCTCGACCGTGTAGGCCTTGGTGCGGAGCGTGACGAGTTCCTCGGAGGCGGTCGGATGCACGGCCATCACCGCGTCGAAATCCGCCTTGGTAGCGTTCATTTTCACCGCGATGCCGACCAGCTGGATCATTTCCCCGGCGTCGGGGCCGGCGATGTGACAACCCAACACCCGGTCGGACGCCGCGTCGACGATCAGCTTGAAGAACGAGCGCGTGTCGCGCCCCGAGAGCGTCGCCTTCATCGGCCGGAACGAGGTCTTGTAGACGTCGACCCGCGGATAGCGTTCCGCCGCCTGGGTCTCGGTCAGACCGATAACGCCCAACTCCGGCTCGGAGAACACCGCGGTCGGGACGTCGGCGTGATCGACCTTCACCGGCTTGCCGCCGAACACGGTATCGGCAAAGGCGTGGCCCTCGCGGATCGCCACCGGCGTGAGGTTGATGCGGTCGGTGACGTCGCCGACCGCGTAGATGTTCGGCACCGAGGTGCGCGAGAACTCGTCGACCGCGATCGCCCCCCTGGCGAGGGTGACGCCGGCCTTCTCCAGTCCGAGGCCCTGCACGTTCGGCTTGCGGCCGGTCGCGAACATCACGCAATCGGCCATGAAGGATTCGCGGTCCGACAATTCGACGTCGAGGCCGTGGTCGACCTTCTCGATCGCATCGACAGTCTGCTTGCACACGATCTTGATGCCGCGCTTGCCCATTTCAGTGGCAAGGTGATCGCGTATGTCGTTGTCGAAGCCGCGCAGGATCTGCTCACCGCGATAGACCAGCGTCACCTCGGAACCGAGGCCATGGAAGATGTTGGCGAACTCGACGGCGATATAGCCGCCGCCCTGGATCAGCACGCGCCTGGGCAGCGCCGGCAGATGGAAGGCTTCGTTCGACGAGATGACATGCTCGATGCCGGCGATCTCGGCGCCGAGATGCGGTGCCGCGCCGGTGGCGATCAGGATGGTCTCGGCACGAACCGTCTCGCCGGTGGCGAGGAGCCGCACGGTGTGGGCATCTTCCAGCACCGCCCGGCTCTTCACGATCGCGACCTTGGCGCGCTCCAGGTTGCTGGTGTACGCCGCCTCGAGCCGCGCGATCTCGCGATCCTTGTTGGCGATCAGCGTCGCCCAGTCGAAAGTAGGCTCGCCTGCCGTCCAGCCATACCCGGCAGCATCCTCAAACTCATCGGCGAAGCGCGATGCATAGACCAGGAGCTTCTTCGGCACGCAGCCGCGGATCACGCAGGTGCCCCCGACGCGATATTCCTCGGCCACCATCACGCGCGCGCCATGGCCGGACGCGATCCGCGCCGCGCGCACCCCACCGGAGCCCGCGCCGATCACGAACAGGTCAACGTTGTGGTCAGCCATGCGAGCGTCCGGCCTCCAAGGTGGCTGCGGCGTTACAGATCATGTCCCCGCTTCTTCATCTCGGCGCGGAAGCGCGGGATCACTTCCTCCGCGAACTTCTCCTGCCAGCCTTGCAACCCGGCCACGGCATCTTCGAAAATCTGCGGCTCCGTTTCGATCACCTTCTTGCCGGTCGCGCTGCGGTAGAACGTGAGGATATCCTTGAGCTCGGCTTCCGTGAAGCGCGACGCATACAGCCGCGCAACGTTGTTCATCAGCTCGAGCATTCGCGGCGCATAGACCTTGCGCAGATTTTCCCCGACCGCGTCCAGATCTTTGCGCAGCGTGGGATTGGTCTGGGCGAGCATGCCCTTGACGCGATCGATCACGGCTGGCACCGCCTGGTTGATAAGCAAGCCTGTGTTTTTCAGGTCGAGGATTTCGCGCGCCATCTTGATCGCGTTCGCCGATGGCTCCTGCGCGCGCGCCGATGACGCGACAGCGGCCAATGCAAACGCGAGCAGCGCGGCGCGCATCGCTCCGGCCGCGACGGCGGCGAGATTGATCTTGGCAAACATGACGATGCTCCTCTGCGGTCGATAAGTTTGTCGATGGCGTTCAGGATCGCTCGACCACGCGGACGCCCGCGCTTCCGGCGAGAATAGCGACGGACGCAAGGCCAATGAACAATCCGTGCTCAATGACGCCTGGTATGGCGCATAGCCGCGCCGCCAGCGCCTTCGGATCGGCGATCCGCTGCAGCGCCCCGTCGAGAATCCAGTGCCCGCCATCCGTGACGAAAGCGTGGCCGTCTTTGGTACGTCGCAGAACCGCGGGTGCCGGCGAGCCGGTGTCGGCGTAGGCTTTCTCGATTGCGCGCCGCGTCGATTGCAAACCGAACGGCTCGACTTCGACCGGCAGCGGGAAGCGGCCGAGCATCGGCACCCATTTCGATTCATCGGCGATGACAACCATGCGCGCCGATGCCGACGCCACGATCTTCTCGCGAAGCAGCGCGCCGCCGCCGCCCTTGATCAGGCTGAGATCGGGTCCGATCTCGTCGGCGCCGTCGACGGTGAGATCGAGCTCCGGCGTCTCGTCCAATGTCGACAGCGGCACGCCGACCCGTTCGGCGTCGCGCCGCGTCGCGTCTGAGGTCGGCACGCCCACGACCTCAAGGCCGGCGCGCACCCGCTCGCCAAGCAGCTCGACGAAATGCCTGGCCGTGGAGCCGGTGCCGAGGCCGAGCCGCATGCCCGGGCGGAC
Source organism: Xanthobacteraceae bacterium (assembly GCA_019745775.1). Taxonomy (GTDB): domain Bacteria; phylum Pseudomonadota; class Alphaproteobacteria; order Rhizobiales; family Xanthobacteraceae; genus VAZQ01. The sequence goes on from JAIESR010000050.1 coordinate 96,223, forward strand.
GTAGTCGATCGCACGAGCGGCCGCGGCACGTTTTTGCGCGTCAGGATCCATTGCGAAATCGGCCGGCCCTGCGGTTCGGTTGGCGTACAAAGGCTCGCTTTATCTAGCGTTGATCGGGGGGCAGGCATAGTCCTGGGGCAGCGGTTGTCCCGCGGCCGCTTGCCATTCGCCATGACGCCCGGTAGCGATCGGCCATGACCTCCCGCCCCGCGATTTCCCCCCTCGTCGTCTTCGATCTCGATGGCACGCTGGTCGATACCGCGCCCGACCTGGTCGCGACCCTTAACGTCATCCTGGCGCGCGAGGGCCTGCCGCCGGTCGACTACGAGGCGGCGCGCAACATGGTCGGCGGCGGCGCCCGCGTGATGCTCGAGCGGGGCTTGGCGGCTTCCGGTAAGAACCTTCCGACGCCTGCGGTCGATGCGTTGACGCGCGATTTCGTCGAGCACTACGCCGCGCACATCGCCGATACGTCGCGACCGTTTCCCGGCGTCGAGGCGGCACTCGATGCGCTTGCGGAACGCGGCTGCCGGTTCGCGGTATGCACCAACAAGCTCGAATGGCTCTCCGTCCGCCTGCTCGACGCGCTCAACCTGTCGAAGCGGTTTGGCGCCATCTGCGGCTCCGACACGTTCGGCGTCAGCAAACCCGACCCTGAGATCCTGCGCCGCACGATCGCCCGGGCGAGCGCGGGGAACGGCGGCGCGGTGATGGTCGGTGACTCCTTCATGGACATTGCCACCGCCCGCGCGGCTTCCATCCCGGTGATCGCCGTTGATTTTGGGTATACGGATACCCCCGTGGCGGCGCTCGCACCGGACCGGGTCATCAGCCGGTTTGCCGATCTTCCGGAGGCGGTTCGTGCCCTGGTCGGGGCCCCCAGGGCCGAATTCCAAACGAACGGTTAATCCCGAAATTCACCTTGCTGTTGCCCCACTTAGAGGGAAATAGTAGCACTCGCCGTGAGCTTGCGCCGCCGGTGGCGCTGTTGCGCGCCCGCAGACCCGCTCGTATGGTTACCTGGGGACAAGACGGCGGTATGCCGTCGCAATGGTGGGTACGACCATGAGCCGAGTTATTGCCATTGCGGCATGTGGCCTCCTCGTTGCCGCGTGTTCGATGTCGATGCCGAGTCTCGATTTCTTCCGGTCAGGGCCGGCTACGGAAGTCCTGCGGATTGAATCCGAGCCGCCCGGCGCGGATGCCCGTACCGCTGAAGGCCAATCCTGCCGGACACCGTGCGAGTTGACTGTCCCCGCGACCGGCGAGGTTGCGATCTCGTTCGCGCTGCAGGGCTACGCCCCGCAGACCATCAACGTTCGCGCCGAAGCACCGCCGGCTGCGAGCTATGCCGAAGCCGCGCCAGCGACGCGGATGCAGCCGAACCCGGTCTATGCGGAACTGACGCCGGCAGGGCCGCAGCGCCAGAAGAAGAAGAGCGCACCGCCGAAGAAGAATGTCGCGTCCAAGCGCGCGGCACCGGACGGCGAACCTGGCCCGCCGCCTTCCGCTCCAAAGCAGGACCCGGCGAGCGCCTATCCGTCGAACTATCCCTGGCCGCCGCCCCCGCCGGCACAATAGCGCAACCGTGATCGGGCGGCCGCCGCTTTAGGCCTCGGCATCGGGGTATGGACGCTCTGGCCGATATCCGCCAGAGTCCCCAAGTATAGCTTTAAGGATAGCCCGCGCCGTGGGGCGGATAACGCGGGCTGAAAGGCGCCCCGGCACGACCGATGGAAGGTTTGAATGACGCAGGCAGTATCAGAGTTCGAGGTTCGGCGGCCGCTGATCGATCCGTTTGCGCGCGCGATTACATATCTGCGCGTCTCGGTGACGGATCGCTGCGATTTTCGCTGCGTCTACTGCATGTCCGAGAACATGAACTTCCTGCCCAAGGCGGACCTGCTCACGCTCGAGGAACTCGACCGGCTGTGCAGCGCCTTCGTCGCGCGCGGCGTGCGCAAGCTCCGCCTCACCGGCGGCGAGCCGCTGGTGCGGCGCGGCATCATGACGCTCGTCGGTTCCCTCTCCCGCCACCTCGCCGCGGGCGATCTCGACGAGCTGACGCTGACCACCAATGGCTCGCAGCTTTCGAAATACGCGCGCGAACTCGCGGGTCATGGCATCAAGCGCGTCAACGTCTCGCTCGATACCCTCGATGCGGACAAGTTCCGCGCCATCACGCGCTGGGGCGATCTCGACAAGGTGATCGCCGGCATCGACGCGGCGCAGGACGCGGGGCTGCGCGTCAAGATCAATGCGGTCGCCCTCAAGGGCGTCAACGAGGACGAGATCGCGGGCCTGGTCGAATGGGCGCACGGCCGTGACATGGAACTCACCCTGATCGAGGTGATGCCGCTCGGCGACGTCGGCGAGGGCCGGCTCGACCAGTACCTGCCGCTGTCGATCGTGCGGGCGCGTCTCGCGGAGCGCTATACGCTCGAAGACATCCCCTATCGCACCGGCGGGCCGGCACGCTACGTGCGGGTCGCGGAGACCGGCGGCACGCTCGGCTTCATCACGCCCCTCACCCACAATTTCTGCGAATCCTGCAACCGCGTGCGGATCACCTGCACCGGCACGCTCTACATGTGCCTCGGCCAGGAGGACGCCGCCGACCTGCGCACGCCGCTGCGCGCGTCGGAGGCGAACGCGCTGCTCGATGCCGCCATCGACGAAGCGATCGCGCGCAAGCCCAAGGGCCATGATTTCATCATCGACCGCCGCCACCAGCGACCGGCGGTGGCGCGCCATATGAGCGTGACCGGGGGTTGATCTGCGATCGCCCGGCGTCGCGTCTTGCAGCCGCGATCGTCGCCGCGGCGGGCTCCAATATCCACGATCACCCCGCGGAGACCCTGTAAGGCTCCCTGGCCGCTAAAGCTCTTGGCCGGCAAGACTCTTGCCCCCAATACTCTTGGCCGATGTGCGCAATTCGGCGATAACTGACGCGCAGGGAACCGAAGCCGGCGACGCCGGCACCGGACCAGAGGGATTAGGACTTGCGCGGGCTCTTGAGAGCAAGCCGCATCATCGACGCGGTGAACGACCAGTTCGGAAGGCTCGCCAATTGGCTTGTGCTGTTCGCCTGCCTGATCTCCACCGGCAACGCCATCGCGCGCTACGCTTTCGACATCGGCTCGAACGCCTGGCTCGAGGTGCAGTGGTACATGTTCGCGGCGATGGTGTTCTTTGGCGCCCCCTATGTGCTCAAGGTGAACGAGCACGTGCGCGTCGACGTCATCTATTCGGCGCTGTCCGAGCGGACACGGATCTGGATCGACATCCTCGGCACCATCGTCTTCCTGCTGCCGTTCTGCGCCGTGCTCATCTATTTCACCTGGCCATGGTTCGTGGATTCCTGGAGCATCGGCGAGATGTCGTCGAACGCCGGCGGCCTGATCCGCTGGCCGGTGAAGCTCGTGCTGCCGCTCGGCTTCGCGCTGTTGGCGCTACAGGGCATCTCCGAGCTGATCAAGCGCATCGCCGCCCTCACCGACAATTACCGGCTTGAATATCAATACGAGACGCCGCTGCAATGATCGAATTCATCCGCAGCAACATGGCGCCCCTGATGTTCGCGGGGCTGATCGTTTTCATGTTGTTCGGCTATCCGGCGGCATTTTCGGTCGCCGCCGTCGGGCTCCTGTTCGGCTTCATCGGAATCGAGCTGGGTCTGATCGAGCCGAACTTCCTCGGCAATCTGGTCTACCAGGTCTACTCCATCGTTTCGGACGAGTACGGCGCGCTGCTGCTTGCGATCCCGTTCTTCACGTTCATGGGCGCGATCCTCGAGCGCAGCGGCCTCGCCGAGGATCTCCTTGATTCGATCGGGCAATTGTTCGGGCCGGTGCGCGGCGGCCTCTCCTACGCGGTGATCTTCGTCGGCGCCATCCTCGGCGCCATCACCGGCACGATCGCCGCGTCGGTGATCGCGATGGCGGTGATCGCGCTGCCGATGATGCTGCGCTACGGTTACTCCACCCGCCACGCTACCGGCGTGATCGCCGCATCCGGCACCATCACGCAACTCATTCCGCCGTCGCTGGTGCTGATCGTGCTCGCCGGGGTGCTCAACCAATCCGTCGGCGCCATGTATGCCGGCGCGATCGGGCCGAGCCTGATCCAGATCGGGCTGTTCTGCGGCTGGGTGCTGATCGTGAGCTTGATCTGGCCCAAGTCCGTGCCGGCGCTGCCGCCTGAAGCACGCACGCTGCGCGGCTGGGCGCTTGCAAAAAAATGCCTGCGCGGCATCGTGCCGTCGCTCGGTCTGATGTTTCTGGTGCTCGGCACGATCTATCTCGGACTTGCGACGCCGACCGAAGCGGGCGCCATGGGCGCTGTGGGCTCGCTGCTGCTCGCGGCGGTCAACCGCCGGCTGACCTGGCCGCTCACCTATCAGGCGATGTCGAGCACCATGCGCCTCACCGCGATGGTCGTGTTCATCCTGATCGGCGCGCGTGTGTTCAGCCTGGTGTTCCAAGGCGTCGGTGGAAAAGTCTGGATCGAAGATTGGCTGACCTCGCTGCCCGGCGGCGTGATCGGCTTCCTGATCTTCGTCAACATCTTCATTTTTGTTCTGGCGTTCTTTCTCGATTTCTTCGAGATCGCCTTCATCGTCATCCCGTTGCTGGCGCCGGTCGCCGCCAAGCTCGGGATCGATCTCGTCTGGTTTGGGCTCATGATCTGCGCCAACATGCAGACGAGCTTCATGCACCCGCCGTTCGGCTTTGCGCTGTTCTATCTGCGCGGCGTGGCGCCACCGACGGTACGCACCGCTGACATCTATTGGGGCGCGGTCCCGTGGGTGATGTTGCAGGTGATCCTGGTGGCGATCCTGATCTTCTGGCCGCAGTCGGTGACCTACTGGATCGACCGCCCGGCCAAGATCGATCCGTCGACGATCAAGATCGACCTGCCGCTGCCGGACCTCCCGCCCCCGCCGATCGAACTCGACCCGCCGCGACGCTAGACAGCCCGGCGACACATCCGAGCGGCTGTGCGGCCGCCATCGAGCGCAACTGACGCAGCCGCCGCGTCACGTGCGCGTGCGGTTACGGATCATGAAGTCGTCGTAGGTGAATTCGGCGACGCGCCACCACAGGTACTGGTCGTTGCGGAACGCCAGCATGTGCTCCCACACCTTCTTGAAATCGGCGTTCTTGGCCGAGACCTCGTTGTAGACCTCGAGCGCCGCCTTCAGGCTCGCTTCCATGATCGCGGGCGAGAACGCCTGCAGCCGCGCCTGCCCGGCGCCGAGCAGGGATTTCAGCGCGACCGGATTGAGCGCGTCGTATTTCGACAGCATCCATTCGTTCGACAGGTTGGACGCGGTCCGCACGATCGCCTTGTAGTTCGCCGGCAGCGCGTTCCATTTGTCGAGATTGAAGAAGTGGTGGAGCATCGCGCCACCCTCCCACCAGCCCGGGAAATAGTAGTACGGCGCGATCTTCGCGAAGCCGAGCTTCTCGTCGTCGTAGGGGCCGACCCATTCGGCGGCGTCGATGGCGCCCTTCTCGAGCGACGAATAGACCTCGCCGCCGGGAATCTGCTGCGGCACCACGCCGAGCTTGGCCATGACCGTGCCGGCGAAGCCGCCGATGCGCATCTTCAATCCGCGCAAATCGGACGGCGCTTTCACCTCGCGACGGAACCAGCCGCCCATCTGGCAGCCGGTGTTGCCGCACGGCAGTCCGTAGATGTTGAACTTCTTGTAGAAGTCGTTCATCACCTCGCCGCCGCCGGCTTGGTACCACCAGGCGTTCTGCATGCGCGCATTGAGGCCGAACGGCACCGCCGTGCCGAATGCGAAGGTCGGGTCCTTGCCGAAATAGTAGTAGGAGGCGGTCTGCGCCATTTCGACGGTGCCCTTCTGCACCGCGTCGGCGGCGGCGAGCGGTGGCACGATCTCGTTGGCGGCAAAGACCTGGATCTGGAAACGCTTGTCGGTCATCTCCGAGACCGCCTTGGCGAACTCCTCGGCTGCGCCATAGATGGTGTCGAGATTCTTCGGGAAGCTCGAGGTCAGGCGCCATTTGAGCTCTGGCATCGACTGCGCGATGGCCGGGGCAGCGACGGCGCCGGTGGCGGCAACCACCCCCGCGCCCTTGAGGAATTGACGGCGTTTCATTGCGATGTCCTCCGCTGATCCAGGTAGCCAAGCGCCCCGCACGCGACGATGACCGAAAAATACGGCAACAAAATCGGAGCTGTCATCCCTCGATCACGATCCTGGGCGCGGCGCGCGCCGGCGCACCGGTGAGCTGGTCGCGCACGCGCGCGGCGATGTCCTTGTAGATCGCGGCATGCGGGCCGTCGGGCTCGGTCGCGACCACCGGCAGCCCCGCATCCGACTTCTCGCGGATGGTCGCATGCAGCGGCACCTCGCCGAGGAAAGGCACGCCGAGCCGGTCGGCTTCCGCGCGCGCGCCGCCATGACCGAAGATGTCGGAGCGCTCGCCGCATTTCGGGCACAGGAAGTAGCTCATGTTCTCGACGATGCCGAGCACCGGCACGTTGACGCGGCGGAACATGGCGATGCCGCGCCGCGCGTCGATCAGCGCGAGGTCCTGCGGGGTCGAGACGATAACGGCGCCCTTGAGCGGCACCTGCTGCGCCATGGTGAGCTGCGCATCGCCGGTGCCGGGCGGCATGTCGACCACCATGACGTCGAGCTCGCCCCACTCGACCTCGCGCAGCATCTGCGTCAGCGCCGAGATCACCATCGGCCCGCGCCAGATCATCGGCGTCTCCTCATCGATCAGGAATCCGATCGACATGACCGTGAGCCCGTAGCGCGAGATCGGCTTGAGGCGCGTGCCCCCGAGCGTCTGCGGCCTCTCCCTGATCGCCAGGAGCTTCGGCAACGAGGGGCCGTAGATGTCGGCGTCGAGGATGCCGACCTTCAATCCATGCGACGCGAGCCCGAGCGCGAGATTGACCGCAGTGGTCGATTTTCCGACGCCGCCCTTGCCGGAGGCGACGGCGATGATCGACTTGACGCCCGGCACCCCCGCCTGCGCGCCGCCACCGCCCTGCCCCGCGC
>JAIESR010000077.1 GCA_019745775.1 Xanthobacteraceae bacterium
GTGCCGGCGGCGCGGACGCCGGCTCCGGTTGCAGCGGCCACATATTGCTTTCGTTCGTGACGGCGCGCGGCAGGGCTTCCGGCGGCCGCGGCGCGGCGCCTTCGCGGGCCGCCGCGCCGGCGCGCACGATATTGGCTTCCACCACGACGTCGCTCGGGCCGCCGATCATCAGGAGATGCTCGACATTGTCGCGGCGGATCAGAATCAGGCGGCGGCGGCCGTCGACGGCTGCGGCATCGATCACCGCCAGGCGGGGCTGGCGGCCGCGCGACGAGGAGGCGCCCACACCGCCGGCGCCGAAGCGGCGCACCAGAAAGGCGGTGATGCCGATCAAGGCAAGCACGATGGCGAATGCGAAGATGAAGCGCACCCAGAGCGTGTCGCCAAATAGGAAATCCATCATTCCTCCCTGCGCCCACGGGGACGGCGTCTTGCCGGACAAATCCGATTCCCGGACGAATCCGAATAGTTAACGCCGACGGCAATATCTGCCGCCGCGGATACTAACAATTCCTTAATGGAAAGGGTGAGATTGCCCCCTCCACCCACCGACACAAACCTTTCCCGTGGTAAACGGCCATTTGAAGGCAGGTTACGGCATACCGCATTTTAACCGCCTATTAACCATGAGGTCGGCAAAGTCTGCCTACCGGTACCCGATGGGGGTGCCGGGAACCGGGCGGGCCGACCCAATGACCATCTCCAACATCCCCCTGTTCTCGATGCTGCGGACCAAGATGCACTGGCACCAGGAGCGCCAGCGCATCCTGGCCGAGAACGTCTCCAACGCCGATACGCCCCGGTTCCAGCCGCGCGATCTCACGCCGCCGCAATTCGACCCACGCCGGCCGGCGACGTCCGAACTGAGCCTCACGCGAACGTCGGCCGCGCATATCGGCGGCGCCAGCGGCGGCACCCGTTTCCAGCTCGATCGCGCCGGCGGTTTCGAGGCGCGCCCGTCCGGCAACGCGGTCACGCTCGAAGACGAGATGATGAAGGTCGCCAACAACCAGATGGACTACCAGGCCGCGACCTCGCTCTACACGCGCGGGCTCGGCATGCTGAAGACCGCGATCGGTCGCAGGTAGAGCATGATCCCGAAAAGTGGGAACCGGTTTTCGGAAAAGATCATGCGCAAACGAGTGAACCTCCAAGCGAACGGCGAATAGCAGGCGAGGGGACAAATGGACTTCCTGAAATCGATCTCGATCGCCGCGTCCGGGTTGCGGGCTCAGGCCGGCCGCATGCGCATCCTCTCGGAGAACATCGCCAACGCCGATTCGACCGCGCAGGGCACCGGCACCGATCCTTATCGCCGCCGCATACCGACCTTCCGTTCCGAAGTCGACCGCGCGCTCGATGCCCGCGTGATCGCGATGGGGCCGATACGCACCGATCAATCCGATTTCCGGCTAAAACACGAGCCGGGCCATCCGGCCGCCGACGCGAACGGCAACGTGCGCTATCCCAACGTCAACGCGATGGTCGAGATGACCGACATGCGCGAGGCCCAGCGCTCCTACGAGGCAAACATCAACGTCATCGGCGCGACCCGCCGCATGATCCAGCGCACGCTCGAAATCCTGAAAATCTGACGACAGGCCTAGCGAGGACGACAAACCATGACCACGCCTTCTGCCGCCGCCGGTGCCTATGCCAGCCTCCAGCGCCTCGCCAACCCGTCCGCCAATCTCGGGCGGGCGGTCGGCGAGGCGAGCGGCGGCCCGAGCTTCGGCGAGCTGTTGCGCTCCGCCGCCACCAATCTGATGGACGCCGGACGCAGGACCGACGCGCAGACGCACGCCATGGCGTCCGGCAAGGGCAACATCGTCGACGTCGTCACCGCGGTGGCGGAGACCGAGGTCGCGGTCGAGACCATGGTCGCGGTGCGCGACCGCGTCATCTCGGCCTACGAAGAAATCATGCGCATGCCGATCTGATGATGGATCAAGGGGCGATAACAGCGCGGCAACGGCGGTGCGCTCCCTCTCCCCGGCGGAGGGGAGAGGGTCGGGGTGAGGGGGTTCGAACCTATCGAGGGACTTAGACCCCCTCACCCTATCCCTCTCCCCATAAGGGCGTTCACGCCCGTCTTCGACGGGCTATGGGGGAGAGGGAACAGACCAAGCCCGTGGCGCTGCTGCGCTCCAACTGAGAGAGAGGCAAAAATGTCCGGTGCGGAAGTTCTCGATGTGGCGCGCGACGCGGTGTTCACGCTGGTGCTGGTCGCAAGCCCGCTGATGCTGATCGGCCTCGTCGTCGGCGTCGTGATCTCGTTGTTCCAGGCACTGACGCAGATCCAGGAGATGACGCTGGTGTTCGTGCCGAAGATCCTCGCGATCTTCATCGCGATGCTGGTGGCGCTGCCGTTCATGGCCGACCTGATGCAGGGCCAGATGGCCCGCCTCGCCGCGCGCATCGTCGCGATGGGGTCATGACGGCCGGCGTTCCATGAAAGTCGACATCTCCTTCCTGCCCGCTTACGCCGCCGCCTTCATGCTGGTGTTCGCGCGCATCGGCACCATGGTGATGCTGCTGCCGGGGCTCGGGGAGATGATGGTGCCGCGCCGCATCCGCCTGGTGCTGGCGCTGGTGCTCGCCGCGGTGCTGCTGCCGCTGCATCGCACCGCCTACGACGTGGACCTGCGCACCTTCGGCCCGGTGCTGACCATGCTCGCGCAGGAGATCTTCATCGGCGCGGTGCTCGGGATCACCGCGCGGCTGATGATCTCGGCGCTCCAGGTCGCCGGCTTCGTGATCGCGCAGCAGATCGGCCTCGGCTTCGTGACCGCGGTCGATCCGACCCAGGGCGGCCAGCAGAGCGTCCTGATCGGCAACTTCCTGACCATGCTCGGCATCACGCTGATCTTCGCGACCGACCTGCATCACCTGATCATCGCCGCGCTCAACGACAGCTATCGCCTGTTCAAGCCCGGTGAGATGCCGGTCATCGGCGACGTGGCGGCCCTGACGACGCAGACCGTCGGCATCGCGTTCAAGATCGGCATCCAGCTTGCCGCGCCGTTCCTGATCTTCGGGCTCCTGTTCAATCTCGGGCTCGGCGTGCTGTCGCGGCTGATGCCGCAGATGCAGGTATTCTTCGTCGGCATGCCGCTGTCGATCCTGGTCGGCCTGATCATCCTCCTGCTCGTGATTGGCGCCGTGATGATGGTGTTCCTCGGCTCGATGGAAACCATCCTGCGCCAGCTGGCCCCTTATTCGTGAGGTAAGTGGTGGCCGACGAACGCGACGAACAGGACAAATCAGAAGACCCGACACAGAAGCGGCTCGACGACGCGCTCAAGCGCGGCGACGTCGCCAAGAGCCAGGAGGTCAACGCCTGGTTCGTGATCGCGGGCGGCACGCTGGTGCTGATGGCGTTCGCCGGCGCGATGAGCCAGACGCTCTCGACGTCGATGCGCGGGCTGCTGGCGAATTCCCACGCGATCCGCGTCGAGGGCCGGAGCTTCCTGCCGGTCGTGCAGAAGATCGGCCTTGAGGTCATCGCCGCCGTCGCCATTCCGCTGCTGCTCCTGGTGCTGGCCGCGATCTTCGGCAACGTGATCCAGCATCGCCTGGTGTGGACCGGCGAGATGCTCAAGCCGAAGCTCTCGAAGATCTCCCCGCTCGCCGGCTTCAAGCGCCTGTTCTCGAAGCAGGCGCTGATGAATTTCGCCAAAGGCGTGCTCAAGCTCGCGCTGCTCGGCGCGGTCATGACCGCGCTGTTGTGGCCGGAGCGCAAGCGCCTGGAAACCCTGGTCACGCTCGACCCGGCGGCGATCCTGGTGATGACGCAGGAGATGTCGCTGCAACTCCTCGGCGCGGTGGTGGCGATCCTCGCCTTCATCGCGGCCGGCGATTTTTTCTTCCAGTACCGGCAATGGTTCGAGCGCCAGAAGATGTCGTTCCACGAGTTGAAGGAGGAGTTCAAGAACACCGACGGCGATCCCCACGTCAAAGCAAAAATCCGCCAGATCCGCGAGAGCCGCATGCGCAAGCGCATGATGGCCTCGGTGCCGAACGCCACGGTCGTGATCGCCAATCCGACCCACTTCGCGGTCGCGCTGAAATACGATCGCGGCATGAACGCGCCGGTCTGCCTCGCCAAGGGCCTGGACGTGATCGCGCTCAAGATCCGCGAGGTGGCGCAGGCGAACGGCGTGCCGGTGGTCGAGAATCCGCCGCTTGCCCGCGCGCTGCACGCCACCGTCGAGATCGACCAGGAGATTCCGGCCGAGCACTACCAGGCGGTGGCCGAGGTGATCGGCTACGTGATGAAGCTGAACCGTGCGGCCGGCGCGGCGCGGGCGGGGCGTAACGGCTAACGGCTGAAATCGTTGGTGATTTCCCCGCTACACTCGGAGAATGGCGCGGTTCCGACGGGCAAGATCGGCCTTCGGAGCCGCCGCGGAATCGGATACACCGGCCTCGTCATGGCGCATGAGCAGGCACGCGAAATGGGACGGGGAGCGGTCGACCGCACCCGTTCCGGGCAGAATGGCGGCTCGATCGGCCTCGTGCTGCTGATCGCGGTGGTGCTGGTCGGCGTTGGCGTGGGGCTGATGATGATCGGCCGCACCAATGCCGAACCCTATATTCTGTTCCTGCTGTCCGTGCTCGCGATGTTCGGCGTGTTCATGCTGTTCGCGATCGCGGCCGGCATGCTGATCTTCCCGAGCAAGGACGCCGCGAGCCCGCTGATCAAGAGCCTGGTCGACTCGGGCGCCAACGCGATCCTGGTCACCGACGCGGGCGGGCGCGTGGTCTACGCCAACGCCGCCTATCTCAAGCTCGTCGACGCCAGCGGCGCCGGCGACGTGCGGCCGCCGGAGCGGGTGTTCGTCGGCGATCCCGGCGTCTCGGAAGCGGTGTTCCGCCTGCTCAAGGCGGCGCGCGAGGGCCGCCGCCTCCAGGAAGAGGTGCGTGTCGACAGCCTGCGCGGCGAGAGCGGGCGGTGGCTGCGCATGCGCGTGCGCCCGCTCGGCGAAGGCAAGCGCGACGCCAAGCTCACGGTGTGGTCGATCGCCGACGTCACCCGCGAGCTCGAGCGGCAGGAGAACGTCTTCCAGGAATTGCAGCACGCGGTCGATTATCTCGACCATGCGCCGGCCGGGTTCTTCTCGGTCGATGCCGCCGGCAACATCTCCTATCTCAACGCCACGCTCGCCGAATGGCTGGAGCACGATCTGGCGGAGGTCGGCTCCGGCGGCTTGCGGCTCAACGACATCGTCGCCGGCGAGGGCGGCGCGCTCGTCACCACGCTCTCGGCGGCGCCCGGCGAGGTCAAGACCGAGCTGTTCGACATCGATCTCAAGACCAAGAGCGGGCGCACCGTGCCGGCGCGGCTCTATCACAAGGTCGCGTTCGGCGCCGACGGCGCGCCCGGCGCTTCGCGCACGCTCGTCATCAACCGCGCCGGCGACAACGGCAACGATCCCCTGCGCGCGGCGGAAGTGCGCTTTATGCGCTTCTTCCAGAACACGCCGATGGCGATCGCGACCGTCGACAAGCAGGGCACGATCGTGCGATCGAACGCGCTTTTTGCTCGTTTATTCAACCCGGTGCTGAAGGACGGCGGTGGCCGCTCGATCCTCGCAGTCGTGGCCGAGCGCGACCGCGGCGCGCTCGAGGCGGCGATCCGCCGCGCCGCCGACAAGCAGGGCGAGATCGATCCGGTCGACGCCACGCTCGCCGGTCCGGCCGAGCGCTTCGCGCGCTTCTTCGCCACCGCGGTCGAGGAGGTCGGCGACCACGAGACCGCGATCGTCTATGCGCTCGAGACCACCGAGCAGCGCGGCTTGCAGAACCAGCTCAACCAGCAGCAGAAGATGGAGCTGGTCGGCCAGCTCGCCGGCGGCATCGCGCATGACTTCAACAACGTGCTCGGCGCCATCATGATGGCGTCGGACTTCCTGGTGAACGCCCACAAGCCGACCGATCCGTCGTTCCAGGACATCATCCAGATCCGCCAGAACGCCAACCGCGCCGCCGCGCTGGTGCGCCACCTGCTGGCGTTCTCGCGCAAGCAGACGCTGCGGCCGCAGGTGATCGACCTCGGCGAGGTTGTTCACGACCTGCACATGCTGCTCAAGCGGCTGATCGGCGAGCGCATCACGCTCAATGCCGTGCCGCAGCGCGACCTCTGGCCGGTCAAGGTCGACCTCGCGCAGTTCGAGCAGGTGATCGTCAACCTGGTGGTGAACGCCCGCGACGCGATGGCCGAGGGCGGCAAGCTCACGCTGCGCACCGCCAATGTCGGCGCCAATGAGAGCGCGACGTTCCAGTACAAGGGCATGCCGATCGGCGAATATGTGCTGGTCGAGGTGCAGGACACCGGCACCGGCATCTCGGCCGAGATCATCGACAAGATCTTCGATCCGTTCTTCACCACCAAGGACGTCGGCAAGGGCACCGGGCTCGGCCTCTCGACCGTCTACGGCATCGTCAAGCAGACCGGCGGCTTCGTCTATGTGGAGTCCGAGATCGGCGAGGGGACGACCTTCCGCATCTTCATTCCGCGGTACATCCCGGCGGCCGACGACGTCAAGGTGCCGCTGGTGCCGGAGGCGACCGACGCCAGGATCGACGGCGCGCTCAACGCCGCCGAAGACGCGAAGAAGACCGCCACCGACCTGACTGGGCAGGGCGTCATCCTGCTGGTCGAGGACGAAGAAGGGTTACGCGCGCTCAACGCCCGCGGACTGACGTCGCGCGGCTACACGGTGATCGAGGCCGGCAACGGCGTCGAGGCGCTGGAGATGCTGGAACGGGAGGGCGGCAAGGTCGACCTCGTGGTGTCGGACGTGGTGATGCCGGAGATGGACGGCCCGACCCTGCTCAAGGAACTCCGCAAGAAGAATCCCGAGACCAGGATCATCTTCGTCTCCGGCTATGCCGAGGAGGCGTTCCAGAAGAGCCTTCCCGACCCCGACGCTTACAATTTCCTGGCCAAGCCTTTCACGCTCAAGCAGCTGGTCGCCAAGGTGAAGGAGACCATGGCGAGGGTGTGATCGCCGGCCTTAGCCTTGCTGCCACGCGGCGCTTGCCGTCGACATATCGTGCACGATTTGCAGAGTTCGTGGCGTTTTCCCCACAAGCCACACAAAGCTTTCGCACAAGCTACAGGTTGTTGTCATACCACAGGATCGGGTCGGTGTTTTTTGTATAGCCGACGGCCGTTGATCGTCGCCGCGACCTCCGATTGCCAGCACCACGTCCGCAGCCGTATAGTCTGAGGCCCAAGCTCATCAACAGGCCTTGGGAACAATATGCCTTGAGCTTTTGAGCACGCTCCGCTGCGGGCCTGGGCGTGCCATGCGAGCCGGTGTCATTCATGAACGAACATCACAACATCAAGAACCGATCCGGCGCGCCGGCCGCGCTGCTCGAGCGGGTCGAGGGATTCGCGGACGCGGCCGCCCTCCAGTCACGCACCACCGCCGACGGCAAGTTGCGGCTCCAGCCGATCGACGGCGTGAAGTATCGCCTCGCGCGCCCGGTGTCGCATCATCACGGCCATCTCACGGAAGTCTTCCGCACTGATTGGGGTCTCACCGAACTGCCGCTCGTCCAGGTCAACCTGACGACAACCTTCCCCGGCCGGATCCGGGCGTGGGGCATCCACCGCCAGACCGTCGATCGCCTGTTTGCCGCGAGCGGCGCTTTCTGCATCGTCTGCTACGACGGGCGCCAGAACTCGCCGACCTTCGGCTGCGTCAACGAGTTCGTGTTGGGGGAACGAAACCAGGGCTTGGTCGTAATCCCGCCCGGCGTCTATCACGGCTGGAAGAACATCGGCTATGACGAGGGCGCGATCGTCAGCATGCCGAGCCGGCTCTACGACCACAACGGGCCCGATCGCTGGGAACTGCCATGGGATTCGGACGCGGCACGCGCGGCCATCCCATACCGCTGGACCTGAGGCCCGACTCGGGCCGCGGTTCGCATGACGGTTATGACCATCGACCTGCCTCGATCCGAAGCGCCGCGGGTCTCGATCATCGTTGTCGCAACGTCGAAGTTCGAATTGCTGGCCGCGTGCTTGCGTTCGGTCGCGCGTTCCGCGCCCCGGGAACTCCCGTTCGAGACCATCGTGGTGCTCAACAAGGCCGGTCCCGACGATGAAGCGCGATTGCGGGCAACGGCGACGGGTCTCAAGATCGCGCGATCGCCACTCAACTTCGGCTTTGCCTCAGCCGGCAACCGCGGGCGCGCCATGGCGACCGCCGAGCTGCTGCTGCTGCTTCACGACGACGCCGAGGTCGAGGCGGGCTGGATGGAGGCGCTGGTCGAAGCCGCCGATGCCCATCCCACAGCCGGCGCGATCGGCAGCAAGGTGCTGCACCTGGATGGCCGCCTGCAGAGCGCGGGGTTCATTTTGTGGCGGGACGCGTCGACCTCTCCGCCATGGGCCGGCGAGGCGCCTTCGCCCGATGCCTTCGATCGCCTGCGCGCCGTGGACTACTGCGGGACCAGCTCGCTACTGGTTCGAGCCGCGGCCTGGGACGCCGCGGGCGGGCTCGATCCGGCGTACTATCCGCTGTACTACACCGACGTCGATCTCGGCATGGCGCTGCGCAAGCTCGGTTTCGTCGTCCTGTGTCAGCCGGCGTCTCGCATCCGTCACCACCAGGGTGCGACCAGCAATCCGCGCTTCCGAATTTTCACGATGCAGCGCAATCGCCAGATTTTCATCGAGAAGTGGCGCGCGGCGCTCGACCGGCACGAACCTCGCGCGCCGGAATCGGCGGTCGCCGTGGAGCGCGCCCTGCAGCGGGCCGAAGCCTTCGCCGAGGAATGTCGCCGCCGGGGCGCTCCGGCGGTCTCGCCATCGCCGCGCGAGGCAGAGCCGCTGGAAATGTTCTATGAGCGCAGCCGTTTGTTCCAAGAGGCTTACATCGAGCACCTGACGCAGGCGTTGAAGCAGATGGAGCAGCGTCAAGCGCAGATCGAGGAGTGGGAGCGGATTCTGCGGTCGCGCTCCGCGCTATTCCGGCGGCTCTTCGCGATGCTGCTGTCAGGAAAGCGCGGTGTCTGAGCCGATGGATATGGCGGCGACGTAACGGACCGGCAGGGGGATGGACGACCGGCAGAAATCGACGGACGAACGCTCCGCGGCGCGCAAGCTGGAAGACCGCGAGCGCGCCATCACCAATATCGTGCTGCTGCTGATTTTCGTGGCGCTGGTCGGCATCGGGGTCTGGCTCTCGGACGGGCTGCTCGACGCGCGGCGCGCCGACGAATGCATCTCGTCCGGCCGCCGCAACTGCAATCCGATCGATCTGCCGCCGCGTTGAGGTGGTCAGGACTTTTCTGAAAGCAGCGCGGTTCCCCGGTCCCCGACCGCCGGCGCTCCCGTTGTGGAATTTCGGGGTGCCGGTGCGAAAACCGCCCCCGCGGCTCCCTCAACGGCAGCCGTCATGCCGCGCGCAGGTTCACAAGGAATTCATCGAGCGACCGGGTGAGGACGTCGGCTTGCGATCGAAGAACGTTGGTCGCGTCGAGCGAAGCCTGGGCCGCCGATGAGGTCCCCATGACGATTCGATTGACGTCCTCGATTTTTGCCATGATGCCATCGGTCCCGATGGCGGCCCGATGCGTGCTGTGAGTAATTTCACTCGTCGCCCTTTGTTGCTCCCCGACAACCGCCGCAACCGTGCTCGAGGCGCTGTCGACTTCGGCCACTATCTGGCTGATGGCGCGGACTGCCGAGACCGCTTTCGTGGCGATCGTTTGCATCTCCGCAATCTGGGTCGCGATGGACTCGGTTGCTTTGGCGGTCTGGCTGGAGAGTTCTTTGACCTCCATCGCGACAACCGCGAATCCTCGGCCGGCCTCGCCCGCGCGTGCCGCCTCGATGGTGGCGTTTAGCGCAAGCAGATTGGTCTGCGCGGCGATGGAACTGATCACTTTGGTAATCTCGCCGATCTTCTGGGCGGCGCCGGACAGCTGTTGAACCGACGTGTTGGTGCTTTGCGCAATGACGGTCGCATTCGAGGCGACCAGCGAGGCATTGGATATCCGCTCGACGATTGCCGCAAACGAAATGCTGAGCTCCTCGGCCGACTGCGCGACGACTTGCACATTCGCGATCGCCTGCTGGGCCGACGTGGTAAGCTCCTGGGTCTGATCGTTCGCGGAGTTGACGGACGACGCAACGGTACGCGACACCCTCTCGGTCTGTTGGGCCGCAGCGGACACCGCACTCACCACGTCTTTCAGGTTGTGCTCCAATTGGTTTGCGAAATGGAGTATGTCCTCACGGCGTTTCATCTCCGCGTCCGCGCGCTTCTGATCGTTCTCGATTCGTATCCGCTCCATTTCGTCGGTCTTGATCCGGAGTTGCTCATTCGCGCGATCAAGGGCGCGCAGCGGAAATATGCGGATCGACAGATACGCCGCGCACCCCAGGACAAGCCCGGCAAGCGACACGAACAGGGCCTTTATCAGCAATGGCCGCGCGCTCGACATGACCTCAAGGCGACCTAGGACAGTCCCGTTTTCTATGATCGGCGCCGATCTTGAAATCGAAGGCGCGTCCACAACGCCTTCTTCAATCACCATCCCGCCTTGCTCTGCGAATATCCGCTGGCCGATCGGGCTCGTGTCGCGGATTCTTAATTGGACAAGCTCGGCAAGCCGGACCCGGTGGAACTGCCACATCGATTCGTGCTGGTAGATGTACCGGGAGACCCGCGACGCGTTCAGTTCGGCTATCAAGCAAAGCCGATCAACTTCCGCCAGGTATCCGATCGCCAGGTAACCGACCGGCAGGATGACGGCGATGGCCAGCGCGACGCAGGCGCCGATGGCGTTGATCAACGAGCGCATCGTGTTCATAAGCAGTAGTTATGCTTTGTTAGCGTAACTGCGCGATTAAGCGACATTGAAAGGGGCTAATGCACACATAACCCGCCCAAATGGACACGTTATCTGTTCATTTACCGGTTTTTTCACAGGATGGTCGATGTCTCGGGTGGATTATGGGGTCATGATTCGGAAAGCATTTCTGGTTCCCGCAATCGTCTTGCTGTCGGCCAACATCGGCCCGACGCACGCGGATGACATCAAGGTGGGCGGCACCGGCGCGGCTCAAGGCGTCTTGCTCCGGCTCAGTGATGAATTCCGCAAGCGCCAGCCGGCACACGATGTCGAGGTCGTTTTCGGGTTGGGAAGCAGTGGCGCGATCGCCGCGGTGGTCGAAGGCGCGCTGCAATTCTCGTTCAGCGGGCGGGCGCTGAAACCCGAGGAGATCGCGAAAGGATTGGAGTTTGCTCCGATCTTCGACACGCCATTCCTGTTCGTGACCTCGCATCCCCAACCGCAAGCTCTGAAGAAGTCCGACGTGGTTGCGATCTATGACGGTGTGCTGACAAGATGGCCAGACGGCAAGCCGATCAAGCCGGTCCTCCGACCGAAGAGTGACGGCGCCACGGTCTTTCTCATTTCCAATTTTTCGGGGATTGAGAAGGCGATGGATAGGCTGCGTCTGCGCCCCGATGTGCCGGTGGCGGCGACGGATCAAGACAACACGCAGATTGCCGAAAGGATTCCGAATTCGTTTGCGGGTATAACGCTCGCGCAGTTCGTCACCGAACGCCCGCGACTTCGGAAGGTTTCGCTCGATGGCATCGAAGCCTCGGTTGAGGCGATGGAAAAGGGGACACATACGCTCAATTTCAGAGTGTACTATGTCATAAAGTCCAAGCGATCGGTGGCCGTGCAGCGGTTCCTCGAATTCGTGCGCTCGCCGCAGGGTGAAGAGATCGTTCGCGCAAGCGGAGCACGCCCTGTTTCCGCCAAGACGGCATTGGTGCGGTAGTCCGCCGGCCAATCAGGGACTCGGACCCGGCAGGTGAAGGGCGCGCGGCGTGCCGACCAACGCATCGCGTCGGGCCGCGGCGACTGCAACCCCGATCGAACTCCCGCCGCGCCAGGGCTTGCCGGCTGCGCAAAATGTCCCATGATCCGGGCATGCCGGGTGTGTGGCCGCAGCCCTTCGTCGAGGTCGAACTCGCCGGAACATCGGCGGAACCGGACATTCGCCCTCGGGAGGGCGCAGCCATGCGTTACGAACTCTATTACTGGCCACAGATCCAGGGCCGCGGCGAATATGTGCGCCTGGCGCTGGAGGAGGCCGGCGCATCGTACCTCGACGTGGCGCGCCGCCGCGGCGGCGACGAGACGCTGATCGCGCTGATGGAAAGCCGGCGCGTACGGCATCCGCCGTTTGCGCCGCCATTCCTCAAGGCCGGTCGGCTGATGATCGCGCAGACCGCGAACATCCTGCAGTATCTCGGGCCGCGGCACGGCCTGGCGCCGAAGAACCAGCCGGGCGCGTTATGGGTGCACCAGCTCCAGCTCACCATCGCGGATTTGGTGGAGGAGGTGCATCAGACGCACCATCCGATCGCGTCCGCGCTCTACTACGAAGACCAGCGCAAGGAGGCGAAACGCTACAGCCGCGAGTTCTGGAAGCGCCGTCCACAGAAATATCTCGGCTACTTCGAGCGGGTGATCGATCGCGCCGGCGGCGCCTGGCTCACCGGGCGGCGGCTGAGCTATGCCGACTTGTCATTGTTCCAAGTCGTGGAAGGGCTGCGCTACGCCTTTCCGAACGCCATGCGGCGGCTCGAATCGACAATTCCGCATGTGATCGCCGTGCGTGACGCGGTGGCCGCGCGTCCGCGGATCGCCGCCTACCTCGCTTCGCCACGGCGTATCGCGTTCAACGAAGACGGGATTTTCCGCCGCTACAACGAGCTCGATTCTTAGGCAGCGATATTGTTCGCCGAGAGAGCGCCGCGAGATTTGTGGGGGGCGGCTCGGCTTGCGGCACCGCCGGTCACTTGTCGCGACACGCCGCGCATCGGCAGCCGGACTTGAAGAACAGCGCCACGTATTCGCGGCCGTAGTCGTAGGTGATTTCCTCGCCCGGCAGGATGCGCCGGATCGCCTTGAGGAAGATCTTGCCGCGGATCAGCACCGATTCCGCGTTCGGCCTGCAGGCGTGGTTGGCGTAGCGGCCCATGTTGTCGCGGCCGGCGCCGTCGATCGTCCAGCGCGCGCTGATCTCGAACATGTATTTGCTGCGGCCGGCGCGCTCGCGCGCGTGCGCCACGGGCGTCGGGATGCGCGGGCCGGAATATTCTACGATCAGCGTATGCTTTCGGATCGGCGCGGTCGCGAACAGGCCGAGCCCGGTATGCGAGCGGCCGACGCGGTAGGGCTTGGTATCGCCTGGCATGGGGTTCATTTCGAGCGCAAGATCGTAGCGGTTGGCAGGGTGGGTGCAACATGGACGATACGATTTCCGCAATCGACACGATCGCGTTGCGCATTCCGCTGGACATCTGGGCGCCGGCACCGATGTCGCAGGGTGTGCCGCGCACGCATGTCGAGTGTCTCTATATACGCGTCGCCACCGCTTCCGGCCTGGTGGGCTGGGGCGAGTCGTTCGGCACCGCGCGTCCCATGGTGATTGCGGCGTTCGACCACTGGATCCGGCGCCTCGCGGTCGGGCAGAGCGCCGTCGACGGCCAACTTGTCCCGCGGCTCGAACGCATGCTGCTCTCGATGAGCCGCGCCGGGCCGCTGCTCAACGCGCTCGCCGGCCTCGACATCGCGCTCTGGGACATCCGCGGCAAGCGCGAGGGCGTGTCCGTATCGACGCTGCTTGGCGGCGCCAGGCGCACGCATGTCGAATGCTATGCCTCGCTGCTGCAATATTACGGCAATGCCGAGCATCTGAAGCGCAACACCGAGCGCGCGCTCGAGCGCGGCTATAGGCACATCAAGCTGCATGAGCGCACGCCCGAGGCGGTCGCGATCGCGCGCGGCGCCGCCGGTGCCGGCGTTCCGCTGATGGTCGACACCAACTGCGCGTGGACGCCGGCCGAAGCGGAAGCAGCGGTGGCGGCGATGGCGCCCTCAAAGCCGTTCTGGGTCGAGGAGCCGATCTATCCGCCCGAGGATTTGGCGGCGCTCGCAAGATTGCGGTCGGCGACCGGCATTGCCATGGGGGTGGGGGAGAACACCAGCAGCCTGACCGACTTCCGCAACATCGTCACCATCGGCCGGGCCGACTACGTGCAGCCGAGCCTCGTCAAGATCGGCATCACGACCATGGCGACGGTGGCCGACGAGGTCGAGCGGCTGGGCGCCGTCTGTACGCCCAACGCGTTTTATCTGGGTCCGGCCTATCTCGCGGCGCTGCACTGCGTCGCCGCGAAGGAGAAAACCTCGCCGCTCGAGCGCATGTTCGCCGATTTCGGCTTCACGCCGTTCGCCAGGACGGTGCCGGTGATCGACGGCGGCATCGAAGTGCCCGGCGGTCCCGGCCTCGGCGCCGATCCCGAGGACGAGCTGATTGCTCGATTTAAGGTGTGAGCGGCCATGCGACGAACAGCCAAAGGAACGCGGGTTGTGGGTTCGCCGTTAGGACGACATGCCGACGCGCATGATCATGCTATTGCTGGTGGCAGCCTCGTCCTGGGTTTCGCCCTCGTGGGCGCAGGAACGCTGGACCACGTACACCGACAACCGCGGCACCCGGATCGAATATCCGCAAGACATCTTTTCGGAACGGGTCGGGACCCAAGGCGGCGGCGAGGTGTTCGCCACCCGTGACGGCCGTGCCCGCCTGCATCTGTTCTCGATGGAAAATCCGAAGCGGCTGTCTCCCCGGGAGTTCCTGCGCAGCTATTTCCCTGCTTCGAGGTCGACGCTGACCTATGATCGCGTGGCGCGCGCCTTCTTCGCCATGTCGACGCGCCGCGACGGCATGATCGTCTACTTGCGATGCAACTTTTCGTCCGTGCGCGGCGGCATGCTGCACTGCGCCGACATCAGATATCCGATCAATGAAAAGCGGAACTGGGATGGCATCGTGACACGCATCAGCCGCTCGGTGCGGCCGTTGCCCATGTGACGAAGGTGAACCGCTATTCAGGCATCGAAGGCCGGCGCCGCGTTCGTGGAACATTGCGCTCCGCTCGTCGTTCATCCTCCGCTCAATGAAACCCCCTTCGGAGGTAACGGAAATGATCAAGTTGATTTCGACGGCCGCGGTTGTGGCGGCGCTCACGGCGCCGGCGTTCGCGCAGGGAACTTTCTACATCGTGCAGGACACCAAGACCAAGCAGTGCACGGTGGTGAAGGAACGTCCGACAACGACGACGATGGTCGTCGTCGGCGACTCCGGCAAGGTCTACACGACGGAAGCCGAAGCGCGGGGCGCGATCAAGACCATCAAGGTCTGCGAGACGCGCTGAAGTTCCGGTTCCACAGTCGGCAATAAGCCCCGGCCGCAAGGCCGGGGCTTATTGCATCGACTATTGTCGCGTACAGCGGAACGATTCGACGGCTGCGCCATTGCACCGGAGGACGATTAGTGACCGCTGATCATCGGATGCATCGTCACGGATGTTTCAGCGCCCCCATGATCGACGCACGGGGACACACACCCGAGTGAGCCCGGACGGGTGACTCGGCAAGAACGCGGAGTCCCGTCCGCAAGGAGGTCAAATAACATGACAAACAAGATTGCTCGAAAACTCGCTGCGTCGACCGCAGCCGGCGCATTGGGCGTGTTGCTCATCGCAGCGCCGGCGCTTGCCCAAGGCCAGGGCCGTGACGGCCCGCAAGCCGGTGTGTCTGCCGGCGCTGGTGGCGAGATGCGCGGCGGCGGCCAGATGCGTGGCGGCGGCGAAATGCGCGGCGGCCAGATGCGTGGTGGCGGTGAAATGCGTGGCAATGGCGGGGCCCGGGTCGATGCCGGCTCGCGCTCGAACCTGCGCGCGCAAGGCAATGTCCGGATCCGTGATGACGTCCGCGTGCAAGGCCGCCGCGACGGCAGCCGCGCAGACGTGAGAATCCGCGACCGCGGCGACGCGAACATCCGGGCAGGCTTCCGCTCCGACCGGCACGTGGCCTGGCACGGCGACTGGCGCGGCGGCGATCGCTGGCGCTATCGCAATCGCGGCACGTCGGTGAGCATCGGCTTCGGCTTCTCCGAACCGTACTATGGTTATGATGACGGCTACTATGCATACGGCGCGGCCGAGCCGTACGCGTATCGCGGTTACCGCAATGCGTATCATGGCAGCGGATACTACAGCTATGCCGCAACGCCGGGGTGCACGTGCGCGCCGGGTGGTGCCCATGTCGGCTGGAATAATCCCGGCTGGGGCGGCCACAGCTGGGGCTTTGCAGCCTGGTAGGTCATTCTAACGCCAGCAAACGACGGGAGGCCGGGCGGTACCACCGCCCGGTTTTCTGTTTGAGCAGCTATCAGCGATACCAGCTACCGCCAAAGAACGAGTGCCCGCCCCACCAGTTGTGCGCATAGGCACGCTCGACATCCCGTCGCGGTGCCCGTGCCACCGGGCGCTTCGGCTTAACGGCTTTCGGCGTCGCTTGCGCATCGGCCCGTGCATGGGCTTGAGCACGGGCCTGAGTGGCAGCGGGCTCGTCGGCAGTGGTGTTTGCCACCAGGACCGGCCGCAGGCCCTGGAGCTCATTCTCCCGTGCCGCCATCGCGATCGCCGATTGCTCGACGTCCACTGAGGGCGCTTGGGGTGTCACGCGGAGAATGACGGGGCTATTGTGCTCAGCCAGGTCGAACGGGACGTTAACCAGTACCGTCGGCTGCATCAGCCAGTACATCAGCGTTCCGAAGCCGGCCATCATCGCGACGGCCGCCGACAGCGCCGCTAGCAGCGCGGCGTCGCTTGATGGCGGATCGGGCTGAAGCATGCCCAGGAACGCGCCATGGGGAGAAGTGTTCCACGACCGAGCAATAATGAGCGCTTGGCGCCGACCCGCCGGACCGGCTTACCTTCAATTCAAGGTATGGACGTGCCCGTTCGCTTTATGGCGTCGGTGGCGGTAGGTTTGTGTCACGGGTAGTACTGAGGCCGTTGCCGTCGCACGGCGTGGAACTCCCCTGGCGCGAATACGAAATGGAAACCTTGCGCCTGCGGCCGCACATCCCTGGCGTGGGCCCTATAACGCCAGCCGATTGGCGAACAGCCGCTGCGCATTGCCGCCGAAGATCCTGTCCTTGTCGGCGGCCGGCAAATCGAGTGCCTCGATATAGGACGGGTCGGCGATGATGTAGGGATAGTCGGTCCCGAACATGAAGCGGCCGATGCCGATCTCGCCGACCGCCATCTCGATGAACGATTTCGAGAACGCGCAGGTGTCGTAATAGAGGTTCTCGCGTGCGAACGCGCTCGGTGGCCGCGTGATGTGCTCGCGGCATTCGTGGAACAGCTGGAAACCGTGGTCGAGCCGCTCCAGGAGCCCGATGAAGGCCGAGCCGGTGTGCGCGACGATGAACGCGAGCGTCGGGTGCCGCTCGAACACACCGCCATAGATCATCCGCGTCACGCAGAGCGTGGTGTCGAACGGAAAGCCGACGCGGATCGGCAGCGCGTAGTTCGGCAGATGCTCGGCGAAGGTCGGCAGCATCGGATGCTCGGAGACCGGCAGGCCGAGCGCGGCGATCCGCGCCCACACCGGCTCGAGCCGGCGGTCGTCGAGCGCGACGCCGTCGAAATTCGAGCCGACGCCGATGCCGACCACCCCGGGCGCGTCCTTGATGCGCTCCAGCTCGATCAGCGATGCATCGACGTCTGGCAGGGGCAGCGTCGCGAAGCCGCGCACCCGGTCGGGGTTGCGCTGGTAGCGCGCGGCGATCGAATCGTTGAGGCGGCGCGCAAGGTCGATGCGCGTCTTCGGCTCGAACACATAGACGCTCGGCGTGTTCATCGACAGGATCGAGATGTCGATGCCCTTCCTGTCCATCTCGCGGATCAGGTGGTCGGGGTCGAACATCTCCGGGCGGAACGGCAGCCAGGTCTTGCCGTCCTTGAGCAGATAGCTGAAGCGGTCCGGGCTGGTCTTGACGGTCACGCCGGGCAGCGCGCAGCGCATCGAAGAAGATCGCCTCGATCTGATGCGAATGGACGTCGATTTTCATGCGTATTGCTTGTGCGCCGTTGACGATCGTCGTCGAATCGTTCGGAGGATTGCGAGGACAGCGGGTGTAACGCGTCTGTCTAGCACCATTTCGCCATCATTGCGCGCCCCGACTTGCGGGTACAGCCCGACCTGTCGATTCGTGTGAAGAGAGGAAGAGAGGACGAGGCCGTGATGAATACACCGATCGATCGTGGCCTGATGAATCGCCGCTTCATGAACCGCGCGCTGGCGATGCAGGCCGTGCTGGTGGCGGCGTCCGCCATGGCGTTTGCCGCGGCCGCGGAGACGGCGTCGCCGCAAAGCTTCGTCGAAGGCATCTACAAGCATTATCTCGGCAAGGAGTCGAACGGACTCCCGCTCTCGAGCGACGCCGTGATCCGCCGCTACTTCGCGCCGCCGCTTGCCGAAGCCATCATCAAGGATTTCGCCGCCGCGGCCAAAGCCGGCGAGGTGCCCCTGCTCAACGGCGACCCGTTCGTCGATGCGCAGGACTGGGAGATTGCGAGCCTCGAGACCGCGGTGAAATCGACCGGCGCCAACACCGCGATTGCGACCGTGTCGTTCACGATGTTC
Organism: Xanthobacteraceae bacterium; assembly: GCA_019745775.1. Classification (GTDB taxonomy): domain Bacteria; phylum Pseudomonadota; class Alphaproteobacteria; order Rhizobiales; family Xanthobacteraceae; genus VAZQ01. The sequence continues at coordinate 18,559 of JAIESR010000077.1, forward strand.
ATGGAGCCGCGCACCGTGACGCTCGCGCTCGTCACCACGCCGGCGGGCTGGCGCATCGGCGACATCCGCTGGCCCAGGGGCTCGCTGCGGGCGGTCTACAAGCTGAAATAGAACGGTCCCTGCGTCGCCCTTGATGCCGCATGGGCCTGCTGCTTGCGCGTGTGCCGGCTGCCCTGTTGCAACTGGATCACACTCGTCCCGGATTCGTTCGGTATAATCGTTGCCCATCCGGCGATCTTGTGTACAAAGCCCCGCGATTCAACGTAATTTTCATGGAATTAGGGGGCTTGCCATGAAAAACCTCTCGGCCACGACCGCCGCTCTCATCGCTTTGGCATCGGGCAGCAGCGCGCTCGCAGCCGACATGCCGGTCAAGGCTCCGCCGGCGGCAGCGATAGCCGTCTACAACTGGACCGGGGTCTATGTCGGCGGCGGCTTCGGCTACGGAATGTTCAATCTCGATAGCTCGCTTACCAACAACGGCGTGCAGGAGAGCATCGACCAGACCAGCGCCGGCAGAGGCTGGTTTGCCACGGTCGTCGGCGGCTACGATCACCAGGTCAATAACCGGATTGTCGCGGGCGTCTTCGCCGATGTCGACTTCTCTGCCATCAGGGGCCATTGGGGCGATCCCTGGTGGGAGGCGGCGGGCGGGATCAATCAACGCTGGGCCTGGGCCGCCGGTGGTCGGATTGGATACCTGTTCCATCCGGCCGTCCTGTCTTATGTCAATGCCGGATACAGCCAGGCGCGTTTTTCGCGGGCCAGTCTGTTTGCCTTTGGTCTCGGGACTCCCAACGGCGATTTTATCCCTGCGCAGACCTACAGTGGCTGGTTCCTCGGCGGTGGTCTCGAGGCCATGCTGTTCGCGGGCTGGTCCGTCAAGACCGAATACCGTCTTGCGGATTACGGCACCCGGTCGGTCCCGATCATCTTCAACAACGGTGTGCCAACGGCGGGAGTCACTCGCATCCATCCCTACGTGCAGACCGCGCGCAGCGAGTTGATCTACCGGTTCAACACCGGCCGCCCGGTCTACGCCGCGGCTGCCAGCGCACCGGCAATGCCGGTCTATAGCTGGACCGGCTTCTATATCGGAGCGGGCGCCGGCTACGGAATGTTCAATCTCGATAGCTCGTTGACGGTCAACGGCACTCTTGAAAGCGCCAACCAGACTTGGGGCGGCCGGGGCTGGTTCGGCACCGTGACCGCCGGCTTCGACAGCGTGTTCAGCAATCGAATGGTTGGCGGCGTCTTTGCGGACGTGGATATCTCCAACATCAAGGGCCATTTCGCGGACACCTGGTGGGAAGCTTCGGGCAGGATCACGCATAAATGGGCCTGGGCGGCGGGTGCGCGCGCCGGCTACCTGGTGCTGCCGACCGTGTTGACCTACGTCAATGGCGGCTTCACGCAGGCGCGGTTTTCCGGCGTAACGCTCTTTGATTTCGGCTTCCCCACCAATCCGACAGGAGATTCCTTGCCGGCGCAGACGTATAGCGGCTGGTTCGTGGGCGGCGGTGTGGAAACGCCGTTGTGGTCGGGCTTCTTCGTCAAGACGGAATACCGCTATGCGGATTATCGCACCCGCACCCTCCTTGTCGTGAATGACGACGCGCGCATCGCGCCAGATCGCATCCACCCAACCGTGCAGACGGTGCGGACCGATTTGGTTTACAAGTTCAACTGGGGTGCGGCGCCGGTCACGGCGCGATACTGATCCGGCGCGAGCTTTTCGGCGCGAGTTCGGCCGAACGGGATGCCACGGCTTCCGTTCAAATCCACTCACGTCAGGCTGCCTTCCGTGACTCCCGCCACAGCAGGAACAGGCCGGAGCCGGCGACGATCGCGCCGCCGATGACGAGGCTCACGGTCGGGACGTCGCCCCAGATCGCGAAGCCGAGCATCATCGCCCAGATCAGCGAGAAATATTGGAACGGCGAAACCACCGACGTGGGCGCCAGGTGGATGGCGCGCGTCCACCAATACTGCGCGAGCCCGTTGCCGACGCCGTTGAGGACCAGCCAGCCGGCGTCGGTCCAGGTCGGCACCGTGAAGCCGAACGGCAGCATCAGCGTGAACGCCGCCGACATGATCAGCATCTGATACATGGTCAGCGTTTGCGCGGACTCGGTCGCGGTCAGCCCGCGCACGCCGGCGGTCACGGTGCCGTACATGATGGCGTTGGCGAGCGCGAACAGCGCGCCGATGGTGAAGGTCTCGGTGCCGGGGCTGGTCACCACCAGCACGCCGAAGAAGCCCACGAGGATTGCCGACCAGCGCGCCATGCCGACGTGCTCGCGCAGGAAGATCATCGATGCCAGCGTGGCGAAGATCGGCGCCGAGAAATTGATCGCGACGGCGCTCGCCAGCGGCATCAGCGAGAACGCGATCATCAGGAACGTCTGCGAGCAGGTTTGCGAGACGCCGCGAAACAGATGGCCCTTGAAACGCGCGGTGTGGAACACCGACAGCCCGGTACGCGGCAGGACGATCAGCGACATCCCGATCAGCGGAATGAACACCCGCGACCACAGCACTTCGCCGATCGGATAGGTCTCGATCAGCCATTTCGACAGCGCGCTGGTGCAGGTGAACACGAAGGTCGAGACGAGCATCAGCCCGATCGCGGTCGGAACATGCTCGCGCCGCGCCGGACGCGCCGGTTCGGGCGGCGGCGCTGTGCCGTTGGCGCTCTCGATGCTCAAGGGAGGAACTCCGGGCAGGAAACTGCGCACCAGTAGTGCAGCCGGCGGCGGATGAGACAAGCCGTCGACGCGCATGGCTCGATGCGGCGGCGCGCATGACCCGTGTGCCGTTCTCACGATTTTGTCTTGCGCCAGCGATGGATTGTGGGTGAGTTGGCGAGGAACATCCTGATCGAGGAGCTGCCATGCCTGCTTCATCCGATCTCTGGCCGGAACTGCCTTACACCGCCTGGAAGGACACCTGCCAGACGCTACAGCTGTGGACGCAGATCGTTGGCAAGATCCGCCTCGTGCGCACGCCCTGGCTCAATCATTCCTGGCACGTGGCGCTCTACGTCACCGCGCGCGGGCTCACCACGTCGCCGATCCCGGACGGCGCGCGCACCTTCCAGGTCGATTTCGACTTCATCGATCATGTACTGTGGCTGCGCACCAGCGACGGCCATTTCCGCCAGGTGGTGCTTCGGCCGGTCACCGTCGCCGAATTCTACGGCGAGGTGATGCATGCGCTCGGCGAGCTCGGCATCGCGGTCAGGATCAACACGCGCCCGAACGAGATTCCCGACGCCGTGCGCTTCCCCGATGATCGCGTGCACGCCTCCTACGATCGCGACTATGCCAACCGCTTCTGGCGCGTGCTCGCCGCCTCGCACGAAGTGTTCGCGCAGTTCCGCACCGGCTTTCTCGGCAAGGCGAGCCCGGTGCATTTCTTCTGGGGCAGCTTCGATCTCGCGGTGACGCGCTTCTCCGGCCGCAGCGCGCCGCGCCATGGCGGCGGCGTGCCGAACCTGCCGGATGACGTGGCGCAGGAAGCCTATTCGCACGAGGTGTCGAGCGCGGGCTTCTGGCCGGGCGGCGGCGCGATCGACTACCCGGCCTATTACTCTTACGCCTATCCGGCGCCGGAGGGTTTTGCCGGCGCGCGGGTGCGGCCGCCCGAGGCGTTCTTCTCGAACGAGCTCGGCGAGTTCATCCTGCCTTACGATGCGGTACGCACCGCCGCCGACCCGCGCGCGGCGCTGATGGACTTCCTGCAATCGACCTACGACGCGGCCGCCGACCTCGGCAAGTGGGACCGCAAGGCGCTCGAATGCGCGATCGGCAAGGCGAGGGTGGTGCGGCAATTCTAGTCGGTATGGCGTTGGAGTCGTAGGGTGGGCAAAGGCGCGACTTCGCGCCGTGCCCACCATCAAGCGGCGTGTGCTAGAAGGCCCATGGTGGGACGCTCGCCCCGCTGTCGCGGGGCAAGCTTTGCCCACCCTACAAGAGTCCGGGAGGATGGCGGATGCTCGTCCGTTGCATGCTGGTGGCGCTGCTTGCGATGGTCGTCAGCAGCGCACGCGCCGATCCGGTCGCGGAGTTCTACGCCAAACGTCTGGTGACGATCGTTGCCGGGACGGCGACGGGAGGCACATACGATCTCTACGCCAGGACGATCGCGCGTCACATCGGAAAATATATCCCCGGTTCGCCGAAAGTGGTCGTCCAGAATGTACCCGGCGCAGGGGGCTATCTCGGCGCCATGCGCGTCCTCGAGGTCGGTCCGCATGACGGCACGATCGTCGGCGCGCTGGGTTCGTCGGCGCTGCCGTTTCAACCGCTCCTCGATCCTGCTTCCCCGAAATTCGACGCGCTCCACATCAATTGGTTGGGCGCGGTTGCAGGCTACAATGTTCTCATGCTGGTGCGCTCGGACGTGCCGGTTTACTCCGTCGACGATCTGCGCAAGCGCGAGACGGTGATGGCGACCATCGCGGCGGGCCAATTCAACTCCGTCGTCGTGGCGGCGGCCAATGCCGCACTCGGCACCAGGATCAAAGGTGTCCGTGGGCACAAAAGCATGAACGCGGCGATGCTTGCTCTCGAGAGCGGGGAGGTCGAAGGCTATCCGACTGCGCCGGTCGACGCTCTCAAGCGGCTGTATTCGAAGCAACTCGCAGAGGGCGCATTCCGTCTGCTGTTGCAATTCGGGCCGTCGCCATCCAAAGACTTTCCAAACGTTCCGTACGCGCCCGACCTGGCCAAGACGGCGGCCGACCGCAGCCTGCTGGAAGTCGCACAAGGGCCGTTGGGCATTGGCTACGCCTATATGCTGGGTCCCGGCGTCCCGCAGGATCGGGCGGCAGCGCTGCGCGCGGCCTTCGAAGCGACACTTCGGGACCAGGATTTTCTCGCTGAAGCGAATAAGCAGGTCCTGACCGTCGCGCCGATCAGCGGGCAGGACATCCGGTCGCGTCTCCTGAAGGCTTACGAGACGCCGCCGGCAATCCTCGCACCGATTCGCGAGGCGTTCGGAAAATGAATGAAGACGTCTGGCACCGCAGGCGGCTGCAAGTCATGGGAGGAATGAGGATGCTGGTCCGTTTCATGCTGGCGGCGCTCACCGTTTGCGCCGCCACGGCAGCGCAGGCGCAGGATGGCGTGAAGGGCTATCCCGACAAGCCGATCCGCCTGATCGTCGGCTTCGCCGCCGGCGGCATCGCCGATCTCGCCGCGCGGCTGCTCGGCGACCACATCACGCGCGAGACCGGGCAGGCGGTCGTGGTCGAGAACCGCTCCGCCGCCGCCGGCACGGTCGCGGTGCAGGGCGTCGCCAAGGCGCCGCCCGACGGCTACACGCTCGGCGTCGTGCTCTCCGGGCAGCTGGTGATCAATCCGTTCGTGCAGAAGGCGTTCCCGCTCGACGCGCTCAAGGATGTCGTTCCGGTGGCGGCGATCGGCGAGGCGCCGCAGATGATCGCGATCAATGCCGGCGTGCCGGCGAAGACGCTCAAGGAATTCGTCGCGCTCGCCAGGGCCAAGCCCGACACCATGAGCTACGCGTCGGCGGGCTTCGGCTCGCTGCCGCATCTCTCGGCCGCCGAATTCCTGCGGCAGGCCGGCATCAGCCTCGTGCATGTGCCGTACAAGGGCAACCAGCCGGCGACCACCGATCTCCTGGCGGGACAGGTGCAGCTGCTGTCGAGCTCGATCGGCGGGCTGCGCGGCGGCTTGGAAGCCGGCAAGATCAGGCTCCTGCTGGTCGCGGCCAGGAATCGCTTGCCCTATATCGCCGACGTGCCGACCTCGGCCGAAGCCGGCATTCCCGACTACCTGATGACGGTGTGGATCGGCGTGGTGGCGCCGCCCGGCACCCCGCAGCCGATCGTCGACCGCGTGCACGCCTTCGTCCAGGGCATGCTCAAGGACGAGACCATGGTGAAGCGCATGGCCGGCGCCGCGATCGACGTGATGCCGATGAGCCAGCGCGACTTCGGCGCTTTCGTGAAGCACGAGTACGGCCGCTGGGACAAGATTGTAAAGGCCGCCGGGGTCGAGCCGCAGTAGCGCCGCTTCTCAGGGACGCGTGAGGAAGGCGTCGGTGTCGAACAATCTCCCCATGGGGGGACCGGACTCGGACAGGTTCACGCCGATGCGCGCGCCGAGGAACAGGCTCGCCTGCGAATCGATCTTGGCGTGCGCCGGCAGCCCGAGGCTCGAGGTGCCGGTGACGGTCGTGCTCGGCAGCATGGTCAGCCCGGTCGCGAGGCCGTAGCTGATATTTCCGGCCGGCACTTCGAAATTCAGGCCGACCGTCGCGCCGGTGCGCCCGAACGTCTTCTCGAATGTGTTGCTGCTGCCCCCGAATGTCTGCACCGACTTCAGCGTGTCCTCCTGATAGGTGACGCCGACGGTGGGCGTGATGACCAGCGTCGAGATGAAGGGGATCGCCGGCGGCTGGCGCAGCACCTGCGGGAATCCGATGTAGCCGGTCGCCGACCAATTGGCGCGATGGCTGACGTCACCGCGGACGACGCCGTTGTCGAAGGAGCGCGTGGCGCCGTCGCCGAAGTAGCCGCGGAAATTCGCGCCGAAGGCCAAGGCGGGGCTGGCAAAGTCGGTGAGGCCGATCTGGCTGTAGACAAATTGAAGGCCAAAGCCCGCATGGAGCTGGCCGAAGCCGAGCGTCTCGTTCACCGGCACGAAGGCGCCCGGATCGACTCCGAAAGTAGTGTGCCCGAAGCGGGCGCCGCCTTCGAGGAAGACGTTGATGCCGCGGCTCCGCGTCACTGCGAATTCGTATTCAATGCCGCGGTTGAGTTCGTTGCCCTCGCGACTGCCCTTGGTTCCGACGCGATCTTTCGGTTTGCCGCTGGCGACCTGAAAGCAGCGCCGCGGCAGACCGGGCATGTTGGCGATAAGCTTTTCCAGCTCTTTCAGGTCATGCGCGGCCCAGGTTTCGCGGACTTCGGCCGCACGGTGTCGTTCCAGGGCCGCCTCGTTGTAGTTTGCCAGCTCCGCCGTCCTCATCCGCGTCCCGCGCGCCTTCCCCAGGTTGCCGGCCGCGATGTAGGAGAGCGCCCGCAGGTTGCGCAGGTTGTGCTCGTAGCGTTGCCGGTTACAGGTTCGGCGCGCCGTCTCGATCTCCAGCAGATAGCGCGCGGCACGCGGCGCGTAGCGGTCCGACAGGTTCGCGTAGACCGTGGCTGCGTCCACGAAGTTGACGGTGATGACGTTGGAGTCGAACAGGTCCTTACGGATGTCGACGGCGAGCGGCTGCGCCGCGGCCGGTCGCGGGAACGCCGGCAGGGCGGCGGCCGCGAGCCACAGAAGACACAGCAGGCCGTGGTGGCTGAACGTCTGCGCGATTTTCATGATGCCCCTGCCCATGTGCGATGTTGACCGTTGCCGCATCAGCCCCTGAGGCACCGCCGGACGAAGGCGCGGCGGTCGCCGATCGTGAGTTTCTGTGCGGTCGCCTGCCGCTTGCAGGCGGCGCGCAATTGCGGGTCGACCGCCCGTTGCTTGGCTGCGGCCGCCGCGCCTGGTGCTTGCGCCGCGCCGGGCACGGATGCGACGGACACGACGGCAACGGCGATGACGCCGGCCGCCAGCAGTGACCGGATGCTACTCATCGCCTTGCTCCGCGCGCCGGGAGCTCGCCGCCCATTCGCTATAGGTCATCGGGCGCAGTCCCAGGCCGCCGTAATCGACGCGCAGATAGCCGTCGGTGCCGCGCCTCACCATCGCGGGCGCGACCTGCGCCACCTCGTGCGCCATCACACCGACATAGGTCTCGTCGCCGGCGACATAGCGGTAGCGATAAAGGCCGAGGCCGTGGTCGGTCCGACCCACGCGCGCGATGTCGCGTTTCAATCGGACATCGGAGCCGACCCACACGGTGATGCCGGCCCTGAACGTGTCGTCGTAGCGCTTGAAATCGTAGTTGAAGGCGGGTGACGCGGCCGGCATGGTCAGGTGCGAATCCTGCCACCAGGTGCGCTGATATTCGCCGAACACCGAAACCGGTGCGCCGAAGCCCTGCATCCATGGCGGGTGATAGCCGAACCCGAGCCCCACGCTCGCGCCGGCGCGGGTCCGGCTCTCGGGAGTGACGGGTCCGCCGAAATTGATCTCGAGGTCCTGGTTGATGACGCTGACGCCGCCGACCCCGTAGATCAGCGTTGCGGGCGCGGCCACGAAGCCGACCCTGGCGCCGACGGTGGCGACCCAGTTGGTCTTGGTGCCGATGAACGCGCCGTTGGAGAACGTGTGACGCACCGTCTCGTTGGAGAATTCCGCGCTCAAGAACGGCATGATGCGGACGCTGCCATCGCCCGGACCGGCGCGCAGGCTGTCGCCGCCGAAGCCGTAGCCGGCGTTGAAGCCGACGCGGCCGCGGAAGCCCGAGGCCGCCAGCCGGTTGGTGACGGTGCCGGTCGCCGCCAGCCGCTCGGTCAGGTCGAGCGAGCCGTGATTGGTGGCGACCTGAAAGCCGACGAATGGCCCCTTGAAGGCGTCCGCGACCCGGACCGGCCGCCGCTCTTGCGCGAAGCAGAGCGGGCCGAATTCTTCGATCAGGTAGTCTTCCTCGGCAAGCTCATCCTCCAGCGCGGTAGCCACGGCGATGAGCCGCATCGCCAGCGCGGGCTGGTTCGCGGCGACCGCGCGCCGGGCGAGCCGCGTGATCTCGGCGAGGGCCGCTTCGCCCTCGTCCATGGTTTCGCAGTAGTAGCGCTCCTTCGGCGGCTTCGCGAATGGCCGATGGAATTCGCCGATGCGTTGCGCCGCTTCCCGCGCCCGCTGCACGGCCACCCCGGCCTCGGTGCCGGCGACCGGCTGCGCCATGGCCGCGGGCGCCGGCAGGATCAGGGCAGTTGCCATGAGCGCGCCCACGGCGGCGCTGCGCGTGCGATGTGACATGGTGCCCCTCCGATGTTGCGGGCGACAGTAGGGCGCGTGCCGATCGACCAGCGTCATCAGAAGTGGTGATCTCGCGGCTTTTTCCACGGTTGTAACCTTGCCGCCACATCCCGGGCGCGGTCGCTGTCTGCGCAGCACCGTCGGGCCTCATCAGATCTGGTGACGACAGCCGCGGCCGCCGATTGAACACTGGCGGTCAGTGGCCTCTTGGTCCGCGAGCAGAGCCGGCTATGATGCGCAAAGGCGACCTCTACGCGGTTCGACGGGAACGCGGGTCCGCGGATGAAACGGAGCGACGACCTTCTGGCGACGATCGAGGCCGTGCACGGCGCCGGTCTCGACGCGACGCTCTGGCCGCGCGCGCTCGAACGTGTGGCGCAAGCCGTCGGCGGCGTCGGATGTTCGCTGGAAGCGTTCGAGCGGCGGCCGCTGCGGCCGCGCGAGTTTTACGCCTACGGCATGCCGGCCGCGGAGCAAATCAGCTATTTCGATCATTACGCGCCGCTCAATCCGCGCTGGTCGCTGATCACGCGGCAGAAGGCGGGCGAGCTCGGCTGGGACTACGCGATCCTCGACGAAGGCGCGATGGCGCGCTCGCCGTTCTACGCGGAGTTTCTCGCCAAGCTCGACTTCCCCTATCTGGTGTACGGCATGTTGACGTCGACGCAGGACGAATTCTCCGGCATCGCCGTTCATCGCTCGCGGCGGCAGGGGCATGTGCAGCGCGGGGAGATCGCGGTGATGCAGCGTCTCGTGCCGCACGTGCGCCAGGCTTTCGACGTGGCGCGGCGGCTTAGGACGGCGGGCGGCTTGCGCGCCTCGCTCGAGCATGTGCTCGACTGGCTCGCCGACGGCGTCGCGCTCGTTCGTGCGGACGGGCGCGTGATCCATGCCAACGCGGCGTTCCAGGCGATCGCACGCCGCGGCGACGGCATCGCTGTTCGCCGCGGTCTTGTCGATATCGCCGCGGCGGAATCGCGGATTCGGCTCGAGACCGCGCTCGCCGACGTGTCGCGGCTGCGAAGCGGCGAGCCGGTGACGCCGGCAACCGGCGATTTCGTCGTGCCGCGGCCGTCCGGGGCGCCGCCCTACCTGATCGCCGTGCGGCCGCTCATGGACAACGACGGCCTCTCGGGTTGCGACCGAGCCGTCGCCATTGTGTTCGTCCGCGATCCGCTCGGGCACTGCGGCGCCGCCACGCGGTTGCTGCGCGACTTGTACGGGCTGACCGAGTCGGAGGCCAGCCTGGCGCAGGCGCTGCAGAGCGGCGTGTCTTTCGGCGACTATGCGCGCACGCGCGCGATAAGTCTCAACACCGTCTATACTCATTTGCGCCGCATCAAGGAGAAGACCGCTTGCAAGCGCATGGCCGAGCTGATCCACAAGCTCAATGCGATCCAGGTGCCGGTGCGGGACCACTGATCCGTGACGGACGATACGGCCGCCGGGACAAGGTCTCGAAGGCGGCGGGCGTCGATCCGCAATAGCCGCGCCGTTCAAAAGGCGCCCGCCCCGCATAGCCAGAACCGTTGCGCTCGGCTAGCCTGACAACCTCGGGTCGTGGGAAGGGGCCATGATAAACCGGTTGATACTGATCGTCGGCGCCTTGGCGCTCGTCGGTGCGGCCAACGCCAGCGCGCAACCGAAAGCGAAGAAAGCGCCGACGGAGAAGAAGGCGCCCTCCAATCCCAAGGTGCCGCTTCATCTCTATCTGGCCAAGGGCGAACCCAACGCCTGCGGCGAGGGGTGCAGCGAATGGATCGCTGTCGAAGGCTCGTTCGATCCCGACGCAGGGGGGCGCGCGCAGGCCTTTCTGAAGCGCCACGCTGCGCGCAAGCTCCCGGTCTACCTCCACTCGCCGGGCGGCAACACCACGGCGGCGCTGACGCTCGGCCGTTACCTGCGGCAGCAGGGGATCACCGCGGGTGTCGCCGCGACCGTCCCGCGTGGCTGTGAATCAGCCTTCGATCAGTCGAAGGCCTGCAACGCCGCGAAGCGGTCGAGCCAGCCGGTGTTGGCGGACTGGCGGCCTGACGTCGCCTGCAGCTCGGCCTGCGTCTGGGCGCTGCTGGGCGCGAAAGTCCGCCATGTGCCGCCGGGCGCGCGGCTGGGCGTGCACGCCGGCAAGTTGACGCTGATGCGCAAGCTTTCCGACGGCCGCGTGCAGACGGTCTCGCCCGGGCAGTACGCATCGCTGCACAAGGAGCGGAGCAGCGCGATGGAGTCGACAACGCGGCGCTACATCCGCGAGATGGGTATCGACACGCGCCTTTTGGACGCAGCTCAAAAAATCGCGCACGAAGACATCTACTATCTGAGCCGCGACCAGATAGCGGCCTTCGGCATCGACCGTCGCGAATTCGCCGAGACACCCTGGTTCTTCGCGCAATTTTCGAATGGCAGCGCCTATGTCAGCAAGTGGATCGTCGAAGCCCGCGGCCCCGAGCGCAAGGAGTATCGCGTCAGCGTCGTCATTGTGCGGTGTTCGACAACGACAGCACGGGCCGGGGTGCAATTTGTGCGCGGGCTGGCGAGAGACGAGATCGAACGGCCTGCCACTGCGATATTCTCGATTGGTCAGCAGAAGCTGCGCCTGCCGCTGATGGGCGCATCGCAGCGCGACGCCATCGACACCGGCGGCATGTTTTCCGCGGGCTCCAGTTCCGTGTTGCTTGCCGAGCTTGAGGCGGCCGCGGCCTCGGATGCGGCGATCCGCGTGACGGGGGGCGATCCGCGGCTGGATACCAAACTGTTCAACGTCTTTGAGTTGTCGACCCACGGGCTCGCGGCGAGCCTCAAGCCGTTGCGGGAGAGATGTGGGCAGCCCGCCCAGCCGGCGAGCTGGACCGACAGCACAAAAGCTCCCGCGGCTCCAATGCAGAAGGGCGGCCCTGCAATTCCGGCCTCGCCGTATGGAGCGTATCCGGCGCCTGAGTTGGGGTTGAAAGCGGACGGGGCGAAAAAGAAGTGAGCTTGGGGAGGTTGATGACGCGCTTGCTCTCGATGGTGGCGGCCGCCCTGGTGCTTGTCTTCGCCGTCAATGCCGGCGCGGAGCAACGCGCGCCGAAAGGCCCGCCGCAGCAGCAGCCGAAGGAGCAAGAGCAGCCGAAAGAGCAGCGCGCGCCGAAGCTGTTCGACATTCCGCTTCAGCTCTACCTTGCGAAAGGCGCACCCAACGCCTGCGGCGAAGGATGCAGCGAATGGATCGCCGTCGAAGGCGACTTCGACGTCAACGCCGCCTCACGGGTGCAGGCGTTCCTGAACCGGCATGGCGCGCGCAGGCTGCCGGTCTTCTTCCAGTCGCCGGGTGGCGATGCGCGCGCCGCGATGGCCGTCGGCCGGCTGCTGCGCCAGCGCGACGTGACGGCCGGGGTCGGCGCGACGATCCCGCAGGGCTGCACCTCGATCAACGACTGGTCGAATGCCTGCAAGGCCGCGAAGCGCTCGGCCCAGCCGGTTGCCGCGGCCTGGTGGCCGAACACCGGTTGCCACTCCGCCTGTGTCTACGCGCTGCTGGGCGCCAAGGTCCGGTTGGTGCCGCCGTCGTCGCGCCTCGGCGTGCATGCCGTCAGGATGATGACGCCCCGGTCGCCGGCGCAGGAACGCGCCGCCCTGGTCGAGATCAATGCGCAGTTGCGACGCTATGTCCGCGAGATGGGCATGGACGACAGGCTGTTCGAGACGGCGAGCCGGGTGCCGCACGAAAGCATCCACCATCTCAACCGCGATGAGATTGCCGCCTACGGCATCGACCGGCGCGAACACGCGGAAAGCACCTGGTTCATCCAGCCGGCCTCCGGAACCACGCGGCTCATGCAGTGGTTCGTCGAGGCGAGGGGGCCGGTCCGCAAAGACTATCGCCTGAACCTCGTCATGTTCTCGTGCTGGACGACAGACCGTGTCGCGGTGACGTATGTGCGGGGATTGACGAGTGACGAAGTCGGCCGGCCGTTTTCGGCCGCGCTGTCGATCGGCGGCCAGCGGACGGTGCTGTCGTTGACCGGCGCGGGCCGGCGGCAGGACACCGTCGAGGCCGGCTCGGTGTTTTCGTCCGGTAACGGCACCATCACGTTCGAGGCACTCGCGCTGGCCGCGGCCGCCGACGTGATCACGATTGCCGAATTCGACCGGTTCGCCGAGAAGAACGAATCCCGCGTGGTCCGGCTGTCGACCCATGGCCTCGCCGAAGGCATCAAGACGCTGCGTCCCAAATGTCTGTCCTATTCCAATCAGCCCGATGGTGAGCAGGCGGGCGCGGCGAAACGCGACAAGCGATAGGTCGTTACCGCGGATTGCGCCGCGCGCCGGCTGCGTTAGGCTAGGCGCAACGATAACGGGAGGTCGTCCATGCGCCGCATCCTGCGTGCCGTCATTGGGTGTATCGGGTTCGTGTGCGCCGCCGCCGCGCTCACGCCGGCCTTCGCGCAGAACTGGCCGACGCGGCCGGTCCGCGTGATCATCCCGCTCACCGCCGGCGCCGCGACCGACATCATGGCGCGCGCGGTGTTCGACCAGGTGTCGCAGCAGGTCGGCCAGCCGTTCATCGTCGAGAACCGCCCGGGCGCCGGCAACACGATCGGCATGGCGGCGGTCGCGCAGGCCGATCCCGACGGCTACACCATCCTCGCCAACTCCTCGACCCACACGGTCTCGCCGGCGACGCGCTCGAAGCTGCCGTTCAACGTCATCACCGATCTCTCGGGCGTGATCCCGCTCGGCAACATGCCGGTCGTGATGGCGGTCAATCCGAAGAAGGGCTACAAGACGCTCGCCGATTTCGTCGACTACGCGCGCAAGAATCCGGGCGCGGTGAACTACGCCTCCGCCGGCGCCGGCAACTCCTCCCATCTCAACGGCGAGCGCTTCCGCATCGCCGCGAAGTTCGAGGCGGTGCATGTGCCGCAGCGCGGCGCGCCCGAGGCGCTCACCGAAGTGATCGCCGGCCGGCTCGATTTCTACTTCGCGCCGCTCCTCAACTCGATCACCTTCCTGCGCGAGGGCACGCTCCAGGCGCTGGCGGTGTCGGGCTCGCAGCGCGCGTCGGCATTGCCCGACGTGCCGACCACGGTCGAGGCCGGCTATCCGAACTCGGAGTACAATTTCTGGGCCGGCGTGTTCGTGCCGGCGAAGACGCCGGGCGCGATCCGCGACCGGCTGCATGCCGAGATCGTCAAGGCGCTGAAGCACCCGGTGCTGGCCGAGCGGCTCGCCAAGCTCGGCGCCGATCCGTTCATGATCACGCCGGCGCAGTTCGACGCGCTGGTGAAACAGGAGATCGAGGTCAACACGGCGCTGGTGAAGGCCGCCGGCATCGTGGTGAACTGAGAGAGTGGACCGCAATCGAGCCGCGAGCTCGGTCGGATTCCCTCTCCCCGGAGGGGAGAGGGTTAGGGTGAGGGGGTTCGAACCTATCGAGAGAGCTAATCCCCCTCACCCCACCCCTCTCCCCAACGGGGAGAGGGAGCCGGCTGCCGCCGGCGCGACGTTTCATTCAATCGGAAACTACTTCGCCCGTAACGCCTCCGCTGTCCGTCGCACGATCTCCGGCGGCGTCGCGGCGATCTTCCTGGCGAGATCCTCGAGATACTCCCCCGGCGCCGGATCGAATTCCGACTGCGACTTCTTGATCTCGGCCAGGAACTCCGGATCGCGTGTCGTCGCCTGGAACGCGTCGCGCAGCGCCTTGAGCCTATCTGCGGGAATGCCGGGCGCGCCGATCAGCGGGCGGCTAACCTCGGCCGCGCTGGTGTAGAAGGCGAGCGCGGCCTTGGCTTCCGGCGTGGTGCCCATCTCGACCAGCGTCGGCGTGTTCGGCAGTTCCTTCGATCGCTCCATCACCGCCTGGATCAGCACGTTGATCTTCTTCGTCTCGATCCATTCGCGCTTGGTGCGCACTACCGAGTTCCAGGAATTCTCCAGCGCATCGACCTCGCGCCGCTCCATCGCCAGCATGATCTCGGCGGTGCCGCCGAAGCCCGACACGATGCGGAATTTGGTGCCGGCGAACGCGTTGAGCAGTCGCGGATAGCCTTCGGTCGGCGAGGTCGGCCCGGTGCCGCCGGCGACCAGCTCGAACTTGCGCGCCTCCTCGATGTTCTTCGCCGGCGCCTCGTGCCAGCTGATCATGGTCTCGAGCACGCGCGTCATGCGGCCGATATAGCTGAACTCGACCGCGTTGTACTTCACGCCCGGCGTGCCGAGCGGCGCTTCGAGCATCACGGTCTGCGTCACCACGCCGAGCGCGGTGCCGTCCTTGGGCGCGACGTTGTAGAGGAAATTGGCGGCGCGCAGGCTTCCGGCGCCCGGCATGTTCTGGACCACGACGGTCGGGTTGCCGGGGATGTATTTGCCGAGGTAGCGCGCGAACACCCGCGGATAGTAGTCGTAGCTGCCGCCCGGCGAATAGCCGACCGAGATGGTGATGGTCTTGCCGGCGTAGAACTCCGCGACCGATTGGGCGGATGCGGGAGAGGCGAGAAGAACCGACACAAAAAGCGCTGGGGCGCAAACGATGCACGAGCGGCGTCGAAGGGGCTGCATGGGGCCTGATCCTTGTTGTCCGGCGGCACGATACCGCAAGCAGTTACCGCCGCCGATGGGCGACAATGTCTCAGGCGCGGCCGGCCCGGTGTTGCTCCTGCCCGGGGGCGGCGCCTCTGGTGGCCGCTTGCTTCGGCGTCGTGCACGGGAGGACAATGGGTCACTGCAGCCTGGTGATTCTTGTTCAGCAAATCCAAGGAGGCCTGCCATGACCGCAACCCACCCGCCGCAAACGCCCGACCATTCGCTCGCGCCCGGCGCATCGCTCTTGCATGCGCTCGCCAGGAACTGGTGGCTCGAAGTGCTGCGCGGCGTCGCCGCCATCATCTTCGGC
This sequence comes from Xanthobacteraceae bacterium, assembly GCA_019745775.1. Taxonomy (GTDB): domain Bacteria; phylum Pseudomonadota; class Alphaproteobacteria; order Rhizobiales; family Xanthobacteraceae; genus VAZQ01. The sequence goes on from JAIESR010000077.1 coordinate 34,324, forward strand.
GTTCTCGCGTTTGCCTGGCCCGGCATCACGCTGCTGACGCTGGTCCTGTTCTGGGGCGCGTTCGCGCTGGTCGACGGCGTGCTGGCGATCATCGCCGCGGTCAAGGGCGGTAATCCGATGCCGCGCTGGTGGCTCGCGATCGTCGGCGTCGCCGGCATCGCCGCCGGTGCGCTCACCTTCCTGATGCCGGGCGTCACGCTTTTCGTCCTGCTGATCTTCATCGCGGTGTGGGCGATCATACTCGGCGTGATGGAGGTCTATGGCGCGATCAAGCTGCGCAAGGAGATCGAAGGCGAGTGGTTCCTGATCCTCAACGGCTTGCTCTCGGTGGTGTTCGGCATCCTGCTGCTGTGGCGGCCGGGCATCGGCGCGCTCGCGCTGGTCTGGATCATCGGCGCCTACGCCATCATCCTCGGCGTCATCTACGTCGCGTTCGGGCTGAAGCTGAAGAAGCACGCCCCGGCGGCGTGACTCACGCGGTCGGGCCGCGGTGACGGTGTGTAACCCCTCATGGTGAGGCGCGCCGAAAGGCGCGTCTCGAACCATGAGGGCCTCGATCCTTCGAGACGCCGCGCTAACGCGCGGCCATCAGGATGAGGATCACACTTCGCCTCTGCGCAACATCGCTGGCCCGTTCCTCGCCCCCGTGCTAACCGAAGGCCGTACGGTGGGCGGGCGGCATGGCGTATATTTTCATCTCCTACAAGCGGGAGGACGGCGGCCGCGTCGCGCAGATCGTCGACGGGTTGCGCGCCGAGGGGCTCGAGGTCTGGTGGGACCGCGACATCGAGCCCGCCCAGCCGTGGGACGAAACGGTCGCCACGCGGCTGCCCGATGCGGATTGCGTGGTGGCGGTCTGGTCGACGCTCTCGGTCAACGCGCCCTGGGTCAAGGAGGAAGCCGGCGCCGGCAAGCAGCGCGGCATCCTGGTGCCGGCGCTGATCCACGACGTCGAGCCGCCGCTCGGTTTCGGTCTCATTCAGGCGGCCGATCTGCGGTTCTGGAAAGGCGACCGCGCCGACGAGAAGTGGCGCGCCTTCGTCGCCACCGTCCGCAAGGCGCTGCGCGGCGAGCCGATCGCGCTGCTTGCGATGCCGGTCGGCACGCGCCGCCGCAGCCTGCCGTTCGCCGCGGCGCTGGCGCTGGTGGCGCTGCTCGCCGCCGGCGCGCTCGGCGTCGTGTTCTATCGGACGTCCGGGATCACCGCCGCGGAGCAGGCGTCCTGGGAGGCGGCGGTGAAGGCGCGCTCGCGCGCGCTTTACGACGCCTACCTCAAGGCCCATCCCGGCGGGCGCTTTGCGCCGGATGCAAGAGCCGCGCTGGCGGCGTGCCGCGCCGTCGAGGACGTGCGCCATGAGCCGTTCGAGCAGAAGAACTCGGTCACCGGCGTCACGCGCGCCGGCAGCTTCGGCTCGCGCGAGGACGCGCTGCTGAGCGCCCGCGACCAGGGCCGCGCGCGCGGCGAGGAGCGCTGCGCCGCCATCGCGCAGGCCGAAGGGCTCGTCGATATGCGCACGCGCGTCGAGCCGACGCCGGGCAGCCCGCAGTGCCTGCCGATGGGCGCGACGGGCACCACCTGCTCGCAGCAGTTCTGGGTGACGTGCGCGGCGCAGAAGGCGATCAAGAGCGAGCGCGAGGTGTGCGGTTAAGGGGCACGTCCTGGCAGGATTGACGCAACCGGATTAACAATTCAAGTTTGTAGGATGGGTTGAGCGTAAGCGAAACCCATCATCTTTCAGCCGGAGCACCAATGATGGGTTTCGCTGCGCTCAACCCATCCTACGAACTATCGGGATAATCTTCCGAGCGGCAAAACAAAGTTGATGGACGAACAGTAGGAAGAGATCGGTTTGGACATCCTCGGCATCAAGCAGCCGCATGTCTCGGCGCTGATACGCAACCGCGCCGGCAATTTCTCGGTCGGGCGGCTGATGGAGTTTCTCACCGCGCTCGGACAGGACGTGGAGATCACGGTGAAGCCGACGCGGAAGGCGCGGGGCGAGATGGACGTGGTGGTGCGGTGAACCAGCGGATACCGGGTTCAGGTGGGCTACGTTCCATCGGAGCATGGAAAAATTGACGATGGTTTCTTCCTCCGATCCGCCACAATCTATGACTATAATCCTGGCGCATCGGCCATGGCGCACGGTGCCAAAGACCGCCTCCCACGTTCAGCCGGTGCAACAGTGGTAAGAGGTGTAAGAATGAAAGATTCGAACCTAACTCGATGATTATTCTGAAGAATAAATCTTACACCACAATCTTACACCCGGCGCCGCGGGTGAAAGAAACGAGCCGCTGGCCCGCCGCGGATTTAGCGGCTAGTCAAGAACGACTCCACGAAACTCGGACATCAAGCCCATGAACGCCCCCGCCCAGATCGTCCCGCCCTATAAGCACACTCCGCTGTTCCCGCTCGGGCCGGACAAGACCCCGTACCGCAAGCTGACCACCCAGGGCGTCCGGGTCGAGAAGATCATGGGCCGCGACATGCTCGTCATCGAGCGCGAGGCGATCCGCGCGCTGTCGGAGGCCGCCTTCACCGACATCAACCACCTGCTGCGGCCGGGGCACCTCAAGCAGCTCCGCGCCATCCTCGACGACAACGAGGCGAGCGCGAACGACAAGTTCGTCGCCTATGATTTCCTGAAGAACGCGAACATCGCCGCCGGCGGCGTGCTGCCGATGTGCCAGGACACCGGCACGGCGATCATCATGGGCAAGAAGGGCTCACACGTGTTCACGGCGAGCCAAGAATCCGACAGTGACGAGGCCGCGCTCGCCGAGGGCGCGCGCGACGCCTACCTCAAGCGCAATCTCCGCTACTCGCAGCTCGCGCCGATCACCATGTTCGAGGAGAAGAACACCGCCTCGAACATGCCGGCGCAGGTCGAGATCTATGCCGACGGCGAGCACCCCGACGAATACAATTTCCTGTTCATGGCGAAGGGCGGCGGCTCCGCCAACAAGTCGTTCCTGTATCAGGCGACGCCGTCGATCCTCACCCACGACCGCATGCTCGCGTTCCTGAAGGAGAAGATTCTGACGCTCGGCACCGCCGCGTGTCCGCCCTATCATCTCGCGATCGTGATCGGCGGCACCTCGGCCGAGCTCACCATGAAGACGGTGAAGCTCGCCTCCGCGCGCTACTACGACGCGCTGCCGACCAAGGGCTCGCCGGACGGCCACGCGTTCCGCGACCTGGAGATGGAGAAGGAGGTCCACAAGCTCACGCAGTCATTGGGAGTAGGCGCGCAGTTCGGCGGCAAGTATTTCTGCCACGACGTGCGGGTGATCCGGCTGCCCCGCCACGGCGCATCGCTGCCGATCGGGCTCGGCGTGTCGTGCTCGGCCGACCGCCAGGCGCTCGGCAAGATCACCAGGGACGGCGTCTATCTCGAGCAGCTCGAGGCCAACCCGGCGCAATACCTGCCGGACGTCGACCCCGAGAAGCTGCACGGCGACGTGGTGAAGATCGACCTGACGCGGCCGATGAAGGAGATTCTTGCGGAGCTCTCGAAATACCCGGTGAAGACCAGGCTCTCGCTGTCGGGGCCGATGATCGTCGCGCGCGATCTCGCGCACGCCAAGCTCCGCGAGCGGCTGGAGCAAGGGAAGGGGCTGCCCGACTATTTCAAGAACCACCCGGTCTATTACGCGGGGCCCGCGAAGACGCCGGAAGGCTACGCCTCGGGCTCGTTCGGTCCGACCACGGCGGGGCGCATGGACTCGTTCGTCGAAGACTTTCAGGCGGCGGGCGGCTCGATGGTGATGCTGGCGAAAGGCAACCGCTCGCCGGCGGTGCGCGAAGCCTGCAAGAAGCACGGCGGCTTCTATCTCGCCTCGATCGGCGGCGCGGCGGCGAACCTCGCCGAGCATTGCATCAAGAAGGTCGAGGTGCACGAATATCCCGAGCTCGGCATGGAAGCGATCTGGCGCATCGAGGTCGAAAATTTCCCGGCCTTCATCGTAGTCGACGACAAGGGCAACGACTTCTTCAAGGAATTGAATTTGGGGTAGAGCAAATGGCTGGACCAGTCAGCCAGCTTGCCAATGTCATCCTGATGAGGTGCGAGCCGCCACGCGTTTACGCGCGTCTTCGACGCGCGATGGCTCGCCTCGAAGCATGCACGGCCTAGTGTTGCAACAGCCGGGCCGTCACCCTTCGAGGGCCGTGCTGCGCACGGCCACCTCAGGATGACGGAGATGGAGCGGAGTGCTGCGGCACTATTGCATCGGCCGCTGTTGCTGCGGCGGCTGCGCCTGTTGCGGCGGTTGCTGTGGCTGCGATCCCGGCGGGCCACGCAACGGCCGTGCGCTCATGCCCTTGCCGAAGGCGCCGACCGTGATCGCGCTCGCGAGGTATTGCGCGAGGCAGTTGTAGCCGGCTTCGGTGCGCTCGAACTCGTCGGGCCCGTAGCCGCCGCCGGCATCCTGCGCGGCGGCGATGAACTGCATCGCCTCGTAGCGGCGGATGATCATCACGTGCTCTTTGGCGGCGACGTCGCGCAGCATCTCGCGCGTGCGGTAGTAGTTGTCGTCCTGCGCGACGCGCTCGACATATTGCAGGCCGGCGAGCACGACGTCGACATTGTGCTCCTTGAGCCAGCGGACGGTCGACTCGACGGTTTCCCTCACTTCGTCGAGGGGGACGAAGGCGAGCGCGTCGTCGGTGCCGACCTGCCAGATCACCAGGTCGGGGTTCGACATCGCGACTTCGTTCTTGATCCGCAGCGAAGCGTTGGCGGCGAGCTCGCCGGAAACGCCGCGGTTGATGATCACGACGTCGGCGCCTTTCACCACCTGCTTGAGGAGGCGCTCGATCTGGCGCGTGAACCCGCCCTGGCGACGGCCGGTGGAGTTGCCGATCGCGAGGATGCGCACGGTGCGGCGCTTCATCAGCGCGGCCGCGACATGCGGCAACGGCGACTCGGTGACGATCTCGGTCGAACCGCCTTGGCACTCCGGCGAGAACGGCGCGGGCGCGACGACAGGCGGTATCGGCGCCGCGGGAGCCGCGGGCGAGGTGCCTTCGCCGAACACGACGCCGGCGATCAACGATATGGTCAGGACGCCGGCAAGGGCTGTGCCGACCTTCTTAACCTGACCTGTTCGCGCCATTCCGGAAGCCATGCGGCAAACGCCATGATTGCGACGCCCAATACTACCACGACCGTGTCGACCAGAATATCGCCACGGTAAACGAAACGTGTGATCTGCCCGGCGAGACTAAGGATGGAGCCGACGCAGAACACGATCAGCGAGTTACGGCCGAGCATCGAGCCGAACTCGACGAGCCGGAGGGCCCAACGCTTGATATAGGGATAAGTTGCTGAAAACAAAGCAACCAGGGCCAGAAACTGGATCAGCCGCATGGGCGTCACATAGGTCTTGTCGGCGATGAACAGGAGCCGCGGCTGCGGCATCAGGGTCGGATCGGGCCACATCCGATTCCACACGATGTAGGCGCTGACTGCGACAATCGGTACCGACAGCCAGCGCAGCACGGTTATGTGGCGGCGCACAAATCCGCCGATGCCGTCTTCGCGCGCCATGACGAAGCCGAGCACGAAGACGAGCTGCCACGCGAGCGGGTTGAAGAACCATTGCCCTTCGACCGGCCAGGTGGGTATCGGCAGGGGAACGATCAGGGTGATGAGATAGATCGCGATCGAGATCGGCAACAGCCAGTTCGGCGCGTAGCGGTCGATGACCGCGAACACGGGCGCCACCGCCATCAACACCACGTAGAGCGGAAGGATGTCGAAGTAGCCGAGATGATGGGTCAGCGCAGCAAGACCGATGTGCGTGAAAATCGGGTCGTAGAACACGGCGGCCGCGTTGTGCCATTCGAGCAGCAGCGGGTTGTCGAGGATGGTCGCGGTCGCGGCCAGCATGGCGATCGCGATCATCGTGATCAGGATCTGGGCCGCATAAAGTTCCACGGCGCGGCCGCCGAGCCGCAGCACCAGGTAGCCGATCGGCTGCTGCGGACGGTCCGGCACGCCGACGATGTAGCGCAGCGACCAGCCGGCGAGGAACACGAACAGGTCGGCGGAATCGGACAACGAATAGTTCGCGTGCGTGAAACGGGCGTAATAAATGCCCGGCACGTGGTTGATGAAGATCGTGATGAGAGCGATCCCACGCCAGAAGTCGATGGCATTGGATTGGCGGGGCATTCGTCAACTCCGGGCCATGGCGTCTGGCCCCGTGGCTGGCAGGCACATTCTGCTACGTCGGCGCCCGCGGCCGGGTCAAGCGATTCTGCGAACGCCGGCGCGGATGACGTGCCGGATCGGCTTGTACTATGCTGGTTGCGCGAGCGGATATGAAAGACAAGCATTGGTGATGACATGGCAGTGATCAAGGTGAAGGACATGGCCTATGGGCGGATGCGGTCGCCCGACCTCGATTCGCAGGAGGAATTCCTCACCCGCTTCGGCATGACGCGCGCCGCGCGCACGCCGACCGCGCTCTATATGCGCGGCACCGATCCGGCGCACCATATCCATGTCACGGAGAAGGGCGATCCGAAGTTCCTGGGCTTCGCCTATTACGCCGAGAGCGAGGACGACCTGAAGCGCATCGCGTCGGCGCCGGGTGCGAGCGGCATCGAAACGATCGACGAGCCCGGCGGCGGCAAGCGGGTGCGGCTGACCGAGCCGAACGGCTACACGGTCGAAGTGGTCCATGGCATCGAGACGCTGCCGCCGATCCCGCTTAAGCCGCGCCAGAAGCTCAATTCCGGCGAGGATCCGCTGGCGCGCGCCGGCGAATTGATGCGGCTGCCGAAAGGGCCGTCGCAGGTGAAACGCATCGGCCACGGCGTGCTCAACACGCCGAAATTCCGCGAGACCGTGGCCTGGTATCGCGAGACTCTCGGCTTCATCTGCTCCGACGACGTCTATGCCGGGGACAAGTCGAATCTGATTGGCTCGTTCAACCGGCTCGACCGCGGCGACGATTACGTGGATCACCACGTGTTCTTCTGCCTCGTGCACGAGAAGACCGGGTTGAACCATCTCTCGTTCGAGGTGCAGGACATCGACGACGTCGCGATGGGCCACAATTATCTCAAGGCCTTCGGCACCTACGAGCACATGTGGGGGCTCGGTCGTCATCTCCTCGGCAGCCAGGTCTACGACTACTGGGCCGATCCATGGGGCCGCGTGCACGAGCACTGGGCCGATTCAGACCGCCTCAACGTGAGGAACGGCTCGCATCTGTTGCCGGCCGAGGAGGCGTTGGTGTCGCAATGGGGCGAGGGACCGCCGGAAAAATTCATCAAGCACGCGAGCCCTTGAGATTACGGGATGGCCAGCCCGGTCGCGCGGCCCGCCTTGCCGATCACGAGCGGCGGTTTGCCGCAGTTGGCGTTGCGGGCGTGCTCGTCGGCCGCCTTGCGCGCCAGCGCGTTGGCGATGGCGTTCGCGTTCACGTCGACATAGGCGGCGTGGCAGGCGGGGTCGAGCCGCGTCACCACCAGCATGGCGACCCGCGCAGGCTTGCCGCTCTTGTCGGGGTTCGACGCGTCCGAGAGGAACCAGCGCTGGATGGTCGCGAACGGGGCGCCTCTGGTCGTGCGCCATTCGAGCGTATCGTTGACGGAGTTGAAGGGTGCGAACTGATGCTTCGCGGCCGGCTCATTGGCGGCGGATCTGAGATCGCGCCCGACCGAGACGGTCGTGCGCAGATCATCTTCGGTCAGGCGCACGACGTAGCCGCCGATGCCGTCGCAAAGCCACACCGACCAGTCGCCTTCGCCGCCCTTGGCGGCGTCGACCTTCTTGCAGTTGCGCGTCGCGGTCGAACTGTAAAGGCTTGCGAAGTCCTGGGCCCACACCGCGCCCGTGACAAGGACGCACGCAACAGCGGCCAGCGTAGGGATGGCAATCGCCCCGGCAATCGACGGCATCGGCAAGCCCCTCCGTTGCGCCGCTGGCCGCGGCGTCCGCTATGCTATGATGAATAGCATCAGCGTCCGCGTTTGACATCCGCAGCGGGCGCAAGGGAGGGACGCATGCAGAGCAGTCGATTCAGACGTACGCTCAGCCGCCGCACGCTGGTTGCCGGCGCTGCCGCTGGAACGATGGCACTCGCGGTCGCGCCGGCGCAAGCCCAGCGCTGTCCGCCGGCGCCGGCACGCAACAAAGGTCCGCTGGTCTGGATGAACCTCGACCAGCAGGACCTCGACGAGGCCTACGACCAATCGGTCTATGCCTTCAACCAGCGCTTCATTCAGGAACGCCGCGACGAGCGCAACGAATTGATGGCGAAGGTGCTCGGCAAGCCCGACCGCGTCGCCTACGGACCGGCGGAGATCGAGAAGGTCGACATCTATAAGGCGAAGCGCCCCAACGCGCCGACGATGATCTTCCTGCACGGCGGCGCGTGGCGCGGTGGCACGTCGGCGCAGGGTGCCTATCATGCCGAACCGTTCGTCAAGGCCGGCGCGCACTTCATCAATGTCGAGTTCAACAACGTGCTTGAGACCAAAGGCGACCTGATGCCGATGGTCGACCAGTGCCGCCGTGCGGTGGCCTGGGTCTACAAGAACGCCGCGAGCTTCGGCGGCGATCCCGGCGCGCTCTATCTCAGCGGCTTCTCGTCCGGCGGCCACCTCGGCGGCTGCGTCGTCATCACCGACTGGGAGAAGCAAGGTCTGCCACGCAATATCCTCAAGGGCGCGGTGCTCGGCAGCGGCATGTACGATCTCAAGCCGGTACGGATGTCCGCGCGCTCGAGCTACGTCAAGTTCACCGACGAGATGGAGCAGGCACTTTCCGCCATGCGCCATCTCGACATGGTGCACACGCCGCTGGTGCTCACCATCGGCCTGCTCGAGACGCCGGAATTCCAGCGTCAGTCGCGCGACTTTGCCGCGGCGGTCGCCAAGGCCGGTAAGCCGGTGCAACTCATCGCCGCCAAGGGCCACAATCATTTCGAGATGGGCGAGTCACTCAGCAATCCCTACGGGATCATGGGTCGTGCCGCCTTGGAGATGATGAAACTGACGAGCGCGGCTTAGAAAATTATAAAGGAGAGACATCAAGGGAGGACGCGATGCAAACCAACAAGATCAGTCGTCGAACCGCGATTGCCGGCGCTGCTGCCGGGGGCGTCTTGCTCGCCACCAGCACGGCATCGGCGCAACGCTGCCCGGCGACACCACCGGCACGCAGCAAAGGTCCGGCGATCTGGCTCGACTACGATCAGCACGACATGGACGAGATGTACGACCAGTCGGTCTTTGCATTCAATCAGAAGCACCTGCTTGCGCGCAGCGACGCAAACAATGTTATTGCGACGGCAACCATCGGCAAGTCCGAGCGCTTCGCCTATGGGTCCGATCCGATCGAGGGTGTCGACGTCTGGAAGACCAGACGGCCGAATGCGCCTGTACTGATTTATCTTCACGGTGGCAGCTGGCAGAGCGGACGTTCGGCCGATTTCGCGCTCTACGCCGAGCCCTATATCAACGCCGGCGCGCATTTCGTCTCGGTCGACTTCACCAATGTGCGCGCGACCAGGGGCGACCTGTTCCCGATGGTCGATCAGTGTCGCCGCGCGGTCGCGTGGACCTATCGCAATGCCGCCAAGTTCGGCGGCGATCCCGAGCGGCTCTATCTGTGCAGCCGTTCGTCCGGCAGCCATCTCGCAGGCTGCGTCGTCACCACCGACTGGGACAAGCTCGGCGTGCCGCGCACGGTACTCAAAGGCGCGGTCATGGGTTCCGGCATGTACGACCTCAAGCCGGTGCGTATGTCGGCGCGCTCGAAATTCGTGAAGTTCACCGATGAGATGGAGCATGAGCTGTCGGCCATGCGCCACATCGATCGTGTCCATGCGCCGCTGGTGCTGGCCATTGGCACACTGGAGACGCCGGAATTCCAGCGCCAGTCGCGCGACTTCGCGGCCGCGCTGGCCAAAGCCGGCAAGCCGGTCGAGCTGATCGTCGGGCAGCACTACAATCACTTCGAGGTCGGCGACACGATCGGTCATCCGTACCAGCTGATCGGCCGTGCGCTGATGAAGATGATGAACCTGTCGATGGCAGCGTAGGGAGGCATTCGTGCACAGCACACCCCGCAAGATCACCCGTCGCACGCTGGTTGCCGGCGCCGCCGCCGGCGGAGCAATCGCCTTCGCGGGCGCGCCGGCCCATGCACAGCGCTGTCCGCCGGCCGGGCCGCGCACCAAAGGCCCGGCCGTCTTCCGCGATCTCGACCAGATCGACATCGACGAGGGCTACGACAACGACGTCTATGCCTTCAATTCGAGGACCATCAACGAGCGGCGGGTCTTCAACAACCGCATCGCGCTCTCGGTCATCGGCAAGCCGGAACGGGTCAAATACGGTGAGGCGGAGATCGAGCGCGTCGACATCTACAAGGCCAAGCAGCCGAATGCGCCGGTGATGATCTTCATCCACGGCGGCAGTTGGCGCGGCGGGCGCGCCGAACAGTTCACCGTCTATGCCGAGCCGTTCGTGAAGGCGGGTGCGAATTTCGTCGTGGTCGACTTCACCAATGTCGGAGAGACCAACGGCGACATCTTCCCGATGGTCGATCAGGTCCGCCGCGCGGTGGCCTGGACCTATCGCAACGCCAAGCGCTTTGGCGGCAATCCCGACGCGCTCTATCTGATCAGCCGCTCGTCCGGCAGCCATCTGGCGAGCTGCATCCTCATCACCGAGTGGGAGAAGCAGGGGTTGCCGCGCAATATCCTGAAAGGCGCGGTGATGGGGTCGGGCATGTACGACCTCGCGCCGGTGCGGCTCTCCAAGCGCTCGTCGTTCGTGAAGTTCACCGACGCGATGGTCGAGCAGCTTTCCGCGATGCGTCACATCGACAAAATACACACGCCGGCGGTGATCGGGGTCGGCGCGCTCGAGACGCCCGAGTTCCAGCGGCAGGCGAGGGAATTCGCGGCCGCGCTCAAGGCCGCCGGCAAGCCGGCCGAGCTGATCGTCGCGCCCGGCTACAATCACTACGAGACCGGCGAGACGATCGGGCAGCCTTACGCGGTGCTCGGCCGCGCCGCGTTCGACATGATGGGGCTGAACAAGGGGTGAATTTAACGAATCCAAAACCTAGGGAAGTGCGCGTCTTTACCATTCATTAACGATTTCCCGGATGGCTGGGTCATTGGCAGACTTGGTCAATGGCCCAGTCTCGGGGGAGAAGAACAGAGCAAAAGGCCGACTAGGCCAAAGCACTGACGCCGGCCTGCGCGACTTGCTCGTCCTCATGCGAGGCGACACCGGAGACGCCGATCGCGCCGACGCATTCGCCGCGCGCCATGATCGGCAGCCCGCCCTGGATCAGGATGCCGGCCGGGAAATTGGCGAAGGCCGGGCGCTCCTTCACGCGCTCCTCGAAGAATTTGCTCGGACGCTTTGTCAGCGCGGAGGTATGGGCCTTGCCGATCGCGACCTCGGCGGTGATCGCAGCCGCGCCGTCCATACGGTCGAAGGCGAGCAGGTAGCCGCCGTCGTCGACGACCGCGATCGAGACGTTCCACTTGTTTTTCTCGGCTTCGGCGCGGCAGGCGGCCATCGCCTTCTGGAGGTCGGACGAGGTAAGGCAGGGCTTGTCACGCATGGGTCGCTCCCGTTGTATTCTATTGCGTCTTAGGCGCCGCCTTGGTCGTCGCCTTCTTGGCCGGCTTGCTGCGCGGCTCGCCCATGCCCGAGCCCATCCCCATGCCCGAGCCCATGCCCTTGGACTTCGAGGTCGCCTTCCTGCCCTTGCGCGGCGGCGGGGCGCACGGCTTGCGGGTGCAGGTCCCGGCGATCTGCGTGGAGAGCTCGCGGCATTGCGCAGTCTCTTTGATGTTGGTGCCGCTCGGGCAGGCGGTTGCGAGTTTCTCGGCCAGCGCCTGGCAGTGCGCGTCCTGCTGCTTGAGTTGCGCCCGGCAGTCGGCGGTCTCGGCGGAAGCGCTGCCGCCGCCGATCAGAAGGCCGCCGGTCAGCAGCAAGATGATAATGCGGATTGTCATGACTTCGGGCGGAACTTTGGTGACGCCGCCCGCTCCCTGGCTTCGTCAGCCGTTGTAGGGCCTGAAATCGAGATCGCCAAGGGGCGGGTATGTCGGTTACGTCACGCCGCGCGGCGCTTGTGCTGGCCGTCGAAAGCGGGGGCGACGTCGCGCATGAACCGGTCCATCTCCTCCTTCACTTGCGGGTGCGGCTTCAAGCCCACGTTGAAGTAGAGGATGACCTCCGAGAAGCCGGCCGCCTCGACCTTTTTGAGGGTGTCGGTGATCTGCGCGGGCGAGCCCACCAGCACCGAATTCTCGGTCAGGTCCTCGGCCTTGATCTTCTGAAGGCGCTCGACGATCTCGATGAAGTAGCGGTAGCTCGGCGGCGCGGTCTTCGGGTCGCCCGGGAACGCCGGAATTACGCACTCCCTATAATAGCGGATCTGGCGCGCGCGCTGCGCCGTCTCCTGCTCCTTGTTGTCGGCGAAATGGGTGAAGTAGCTGCACATCAGGCGGCCCGGCTTGTTGCCGTATTTGATACAGGTCTCGTTGTAGAGGTCGGCGACCTGCTTGAGCCCGCCGAAGCTCATGGCGGCGGCGAACGGCGCGACGATGAGCCCGCAGCCGAGGCGCGCCGCGAGTTCGATCGAGGGCTTGGAGAATGACGCGACGTAGGTCGGGATCGGCTTCTGCACGGGCTTGGGCGTGATGCGCACGTCCTCGAACGAATAGTGCTGGCCCTTGTGCGAGATGCGGCCGTCCGCCGACCACAACCTGCGCACCAGCTCGAGGCCTTCCTCGAAAATGCCCTGGTTGTCCGCGAACGAAACGTGGAACGGGTCATATTCGCGCTTGTCGTAGCCGCGGCCGGCGGCGAAATCGACGCGGCCGTCGGAGAGCAGATCGAGCGACGCCCATTGCTCGGCGACGCGGATCGGGTGGTGCAGCGGCAGCACCGTCACCGCTGGCGCGAGGCGGATGTGCCTGGTGCGCGCGGCGATATAGGCGAGCACCAGGTCGGGGCAAGAGAGCACGCCGAGCGAGTTGAAATGATGCTCGCCGATCCAGGCCGAATTCATGCCGAGCGTGTCGGCATACAGTGCCTCGGCAGTGATGTCGGCGACGAACTGGTTCGGCGTGCGCGGATTGTTGTCGTAGTGGTTGTCGCTCAGCGTGAAATAGCCGAATTCCATGACGTGTCCCTCCTTGTCGCGCGTTGGCCGTCTTCCAGGGCGGCGATGTCTCCAGCCTGAATGCGATGACAATTGTTGTCAATGCAATTGTTGTGAACGCAACAGTTTAGGCGTAAAGTCCCGTCACGTTTGCTGACATAAGGAACCCTTGGTGACCGATCGCCCGCAACTCGACCTCGCCAACTACCTGCCGTACCTGATCAATCGGCTGGGTGGCGCGCTGGTGGCGGCCATGACCGACAAGGCGCTGGCGGCCTCCGATCTCACCATCGACATGTGGCGATTGCTGGCCGTGCTCTCCTACCGGGGTGCGCAGCGCCAGGTCGACATGGTGGCGATGACCAGCATCGAGGCTTCGACGGTGTCGCGGCTGGTGACCCGGCTGGCGCGGATGGGCCTGGTCACGCGCCAGCGGTCGGAGACCTCGAACCGCGAGGTTGTCATCGAGCTGACGGCGAAGGGGCGCAGCCTGGTCGAGCGCATCATCCCGTGCGCCCACAAGCTCGAAGAGATGGCCGCGGCCGGTGTGCCGGCGAAGGACATGGCGGTGGTCAAGCGATCGCTGCGGCGAATGTATGACAATATCGCGCGGCAGTCGCGCTAGGGCAGTCCCGCCGGCGCGCGCGGCGTGCTAGCCTTCCGCGAATGACCACACACATCCAGGGGAGGGACCCATGGCTTGGCTCGTCCGCTGCGCGCTCGCGGCGCTTGTTGCAATGGCATCGGTGACGGCCATGGCGGGACCGGCCGAAGACGGCGCGGCTGCGATCGATCGCTGGAACGCGGCCTACAACGCCAATGACCTCGATGCGTTGATGAAGGTCTATGCGCCGGATGCCATTCTGCAAGGCACGTCGGAGCCGCAGATCAATGTGGGGACGGCAGACCTGCGCAAATACTTCCGCAACCTGCCCAAGGGCGGGAGCAGCAACACCATCCACGAGCGCAGGATGTTCGTGATCAACGACACCACGGCGCTCGGGGTCGGCACCTATTCCTTCAAAGGCGGCCCGGCGCGGTTTTCGTTTCTGGTCGTCAAGCGCGGCAACGACTGGCTGATCCAGCACCATCACTCCTCGTCGATTCCCAAAGGACGTGATTGAACTGCGACGCGATTGAGTGGCGTGCTATAGAAGCCACAAGAAACAGCAGGAGCTTCACGGCAATGACCGACACTCTCGACGCCCCGCGCACCAAGGGCCCGATCGTCTGGCTGGGCATGGACCAGACCGAGCTCGACAACGCCTACGACCAGGCGGTCTATGCGCCGAACCAGCCGCTGGTGCATGCGCGCCGCAATGCGGCGACCGCGCGCGCCAAGGCGCGGCTCGGTGCGCCGCAGCGTTTCCAATATGGCGCGAGCGAGATCGAGAGCGTCGATGTCTATCGCAGCAAGATGAATCGCGATAACGCGCCGATCAACATCTACATCCACGGCGGCGCGTGGCGGAACGGCCGCTCGGCGGATTTCGCGTTCCTCGCCGAAATGATCGTCGATGCCGGCGCGCATTCGGTAATCGCCGACTTCAACAATATCGACGACGTCGGCGGCAACCTGATGGCGATGGCGAAGCAGGTCCGCTCGGCGGTGGCGTGGGTCTACAACAACGCCTCGAAATTCGGCGGTGACAAGAACCGGCTCTATGTCACCGGCCATTCCTCCGGCGGACATCTGGCCAGCACCATCGTCACCTGCGACTGGCAGAAGGATTTCGGCCTGCCGAAGGACATCGTGAAGGGCGCGATGCTTGCGTCCGGCATGTATGACTTGGTGCCGGTGCGGCTCTCCAAGCGATCGAAGTACGTCAACTTCACCGATGAGATCGTCGACGAACTGTCCGCGATCCGCCATCTCGACCGGCTTCACTGCCCGGTCGTCGTTGCGCATGGCACGCAGGAGACGCCCGAATTCCAGCGCCAGGCCCGCGACTTCGCGGCGGCCGTGAAATCTGCCGGCAAGCCGATCACCTTCATTGTCGGCGACGGCTACAACCACTTCGAGATTCAGGAGACGCTGGCGTCGCCCTATGGCCTGCTCGGCCATGAGGTGCTCAAGCTGATGGAGCTTGGCTGACGCGCCGTGCTGGCGCGCTGTCTGGCTTCGTGCTGATGGCGCCGGACAAGCCGGTCACCCGTCAGCAGCGGCAGGCCTGGAAGCCGGCGCCGAGCGAGATCGACGCCAAGACGCCGAAATGAATGAGCCGCGTCACAGCGCGACGACGGCGATCACCATCAATAGCGAGATCGTGACATAGGTGGCGAGGGCGGAGAGCGAGCCGAATTGCGCCCAGAGGCCGGCGAACCAGAGTGCCGAGCCAAACGCGATAAGGCCGTGGCGTACGATCTTCGGCACGGGACAAAGTCCGTCAGCTAACGCGATGGCCCCGCCCGAACCGTTCGCTCGATCAACCCGGCGTCTATGTTTTGGTTCCGCGCGCGGCGCGAGGCAAGCATTGATGCCTACGCAATTGGTATAGTCGCGGATCATGGTTTCCGGCGCGGGCGGGTGGCGACTTTAGTTGGGTGCTGGTCGGGGAGGGAGGTGAAGTCCCGGCCGGACAGCCACTGCGCGGCCGGGACTTCTGCTTGTTCGGTCTTGCGTCCACACATAACCGACGCTTGCACGGTAGTGGCGAGATGTTGCCGGCACGCCAATACCGCCGCGGAAAGGGCGCTAACTGGCATTAACATTTCCGATCTGTTGATTGGAACAGGGGGGCAGGTCCGCAGCGATTTTTATGCGGACAGAGTCGTGGTTTCGCTGGTGGTGAGAATGCGGCAAAGCGGATATTGCATTTTTACGACAAATATACGCCATTCTGGAGACATGAGCCCCGAACAGTGTCTGAAGGCCCGGACTCTTTTGAATTGGACACCGGCCGACCTCGCGCGCGCCGCGGGGGTCAGCGTGATCACCGTGCGCAATTTCGAGGCCGGGAAGCTCGGCGCCGGGCGGAGGGCGCCGACCCTGATGGAACTTGCGTTGGAGGGCGCTGGCATTCGATTCTCCCACTGCGCGGGCGAACGATCGGTCCAGCTCGCCGGCCGCGACCAGTGAGCGATCATTGCGCCATTAGCTGTGGGTATTCCACCGGCTGTGGCATTCCAGCGCATTGCGCGCTGGAATAAATTTCTTATAAATACAGACATCCCTCTCGGGATATACCTCCCACTTCAACTCAAAGCCCCGCCCGCGCGGGGCTTAATTTTTTGGCGCATGGAGAGGAGGGGGAGGACAACCAACACGGCGCGCCATCACCGTTCTGGTTGACCGCACACAAACAACCAAGCGAAGGCGCAAAAAAGCAGAAAAATAGCGGTCCACTGGGCAATTTCATTCATCTAAGCTCCTCCGTACAACTGGCGATAGTTACGATTGACAATTTCAACATAGAACATATTGCGAACGAAGAACAGATCGTGTACATTAAATCTCAGTCGAGCGGGGGCTGAGGCGGCGGGGTGGTCCCTTCGTGGCAGGCCCTTCGAATTCCGGTCTTCCGAATCCGCGGTGCCGGTCATAAGGAGTGGGAGCGATGGCACAATCGAATTTGCGTCTGGTCGAAGGTACCTCCATGGACAAATCCAAGGCTCTGGACGCTGCGCTCTCGCAGATCGAGCGCAATTTCGGCAAAGGCTCGATCATGCGGCTCGGCAAGACGGGCAAGTCGCTCGATATCGCCACCATTCCCTCCGGGTCGCTCGGCCTCGACATCGCGCTTGGTGTCGGTGGTCTGCCGCGCGGGCGGGTGGTCGAGATCTACGGGCCGGAGTCCTCCGGCAAGACCACGCTGGCGCTGCACACCGTGGCGGAAGCTCAGAAGAAGGGCGGCATCTGCGCTTTCGTCGATGCCGAGCATGCGCTCGATCCGATTTATGCGCGCAAGCTGGGCGTCAATGTCGACGACCTCCTGGTGTCGCAGCCCGACCACGGCGAGCAGGCGCTCGAAATCGCCGACACGCTGGTGCGTTCGGGCTCGATCGACATCCTGGTGATCGATTCGGTCGCGGCGCTGGTGCCGCGCTCCGAGCTCGAAGGCGAGATGGGCGAGGTGCAGCCGGGCAGTCAAGCCCGCCTGATGAGCCAGGCGCTGCGCAAGCTCACGGCCTCGATCAACAAATCCCACACCATGGTGATCTTCATCAACCAGATCCGCATGAAGATCGGTGTGATGTACGGCTCGCCGGAAACTACCACTGGCGGCAATGCGCTGAAGTTCTACGCCTCCGTACGCCTCGACATCCGCCGCATCGGCGCGATCAAGGAGCGCGACGAGGTGGTCGGCAACCAGACCCGCGTCAAGGTGGTCAAGAACAAGCTCGCGCCGCCGTTCAAGCAGGTCGAGTTCGACATCATGTATGGCGAAGGCGTCTCCAAGATGGGCGAGCTGATCGACCTTGGGGTCAAGGCCGGCGTGGTGGAGAAATCCGGCGCCTGGTTCTCCTATGACTCGCAACGCATCGGCCAAGGCCGTGAAAATGCGAAGACTTTCCTCAAGCAGAATCCCGACATGGCCGACCGCATCGAGACCGCGATCCGCCAGAACGCCGGTCTGATCGCCGAGAAGATCCTGGTTGGCGAGGAAGAGACCGACAAGGACGATGACGACGAGGCCGCGGAGGGATAGTCCCCCCGTATTCCCTCCTAGCCTTTTGTCGCCGTGATGGCCGGGTAGGTACCGCCCGGCCATCCTCTTATGCCGCCATGAGGGCGCGCCGGTCTCGCAAATCGCTTTTCTGGACACATCGACACCCCGTCGCTACATATCCCCCTGTAAAAACCGGCATTTAGCGGCGGGATTCCGGGGCAAACATGAGCGGCGTCAACGAGATCAGGCGTAAGTTCCTGGATTATTTCGAATCGGCGGGCCATGAGGTCGTGCCTTCGTCGCCGCTGGTGCCGCGCAACGACCCGACCTTGATGTTCACCAATGCCGGGATGGTGCAGTTCAAGAACGTCTTCACCGGCCTCGAGAAGCGTCCCTACACGCAGGCGGCCACCGCGCAGAAATGCGTGCGTGCCGGCGGCAAGCACAACGACCTCGACAATGTCGGCTACACCGCGCGCCACCACACCTTCTTCGAGATGCTCGGCAACTTCTCGTTCGGCGACTATTTCAAGGATCGCGCGATCGAGCTCGCCTGGAACCTGGTCACTAAGGACTTCGGGCTGCCGAAGGAGCGGCTGACCGTCACCGTCTATGTCGACGACGACCAGGCGTTCAAGCTCTGGAAGAAGATCGCGGGGCTCCCGGATGACAGGATCATCCGCATCGCCGGTTCCGACAACTTCTGGCAGATGGGCGATACCGGTCCCTGTGGCCCGTGCTCGGAGATTTTCTACGACCACGGCCCGCACATCCCCGGCGGGCCTCCCGGCAGTGCCGACGCCGACGGCGACCGCTTCATCGAGATCTGGAATCTCGTGTTCATGCAGTACGAACAGCTTGCCGGTGGCAAGCGCGTCGACCTGCCGAAGCCCTCGATCGACACCGGCATGGGGCTTGAGCGCATCGCCGCGGTGCTGCAGGGCACCCACGACAACTACAAGATCGATCTGTTCTCCGCGATCATCGGGCAGGTCGCCGACCTGACCGGCGTCGATCCCGACGGGCCGCAGAAGGCGTCGCATCGCGTCATCGCCGACCATCTGCGCGCGTCGTCGTTTCTGATCGCCGACGGCGTGCTGCCGTCGAACGAGGGGCGCGGCTATGTGCTCCGCCGCATCATGCGCCGCGCCATGCGCCATGCGGAGCTGCTCGGCGCGCGCGAGCCGCTGATGTTCAAGCTGGTACCGACGCTCGCGCGCGAGATGGGGCAGGCCTATCCCGAGCTGATCCGCGCCGAAGCGCTGATCTCCGAGACGCTCAAGCTCGAAGAGACCCGCTTCCGCAAGACCTTGGAGCGCGGGCTTGCGATCCTCGACGAGGAATCGAAGAGCCTCAAGAAAGGCGACCGGCTCAAGGGCGAAACCGCGTTCACGCTCTACGACACCTATGGTTTCCCCTTGGACCTCACGCAGGACGCGCTGCGCGCGCGCGGCATCGAAGTCGATGTTGAGGCCTTCAACAGGTCCATGGGCCTGCAAAAGGAGAAGGCGCGCGAGTCCTGGAAGGGCTCCGGCGACGCAGCGACCGAAGCGGTGTGGTTCGGCCTGCGCGAGAAGATCGGCGCCACCGAATTCCTCGGCTACGAGACCGAGACCGCCGAAGGCGTGGTCGCCGCGCTGGTGAAGGACGGCAAGGAGGCTGCGTCGCTCGGCAAGGGCGAGAGCGGCGCGGTGATCGTCAACCAGACGCCGTTCTACGGCGAGTCCGGCGGCCAGGTGGGCGATACCGGCTTGATGATTGGCGACGGCGTGCGCTTCCGCGTCACCGATACGCAGAAAAAGGCCGGCGATCTCCTCGTGCATACCGGCACGGTCGAGGAGGGCGCGTTGAAGGGCGGCGCCTCGCTCGCGCTCGAGGTTGATCGCGCCCGCCGCAGCGCCATCCGGCAGAACCATTCCGCCACGCATCTGCTGCACGAGGCGCTGCGCCAGGTGCTCGGTGACCATGTTGCCCAGAAGGGCTCGCTGGTCGCGCCCGACCGGCTGCGCTTCGACTTCTCGCATCCGAAGCCAATGACCGCCGAGGAGATCGAGAAGGTCGAGGACATCGCCAACCAGTTCGTGATCCAGAATTCGCCCGTGACCACACGCCTGATGGCGCTCGACGACGCCCGCGCCTGCGGCGCCCGCGCGCTGTTCGGCGAGAAATACGGCGACGAGGTGCGCGTTGTGGCGATGGGTGAGGGCTCGGGCAACACCATGGGCTGGTCGGTCGAGCTCTGCGGCGGTACCCATGTGCGCCGCACTGGCGACATCGGCCTGATCGCGGGCCTCGCCGACTCCGGCGTCGCTGCCGGCGTGCGCCGCGTCGAGGCGCTGACCGGCGATACCGCGCGCAAGGCTGCGCGTCACCTCGGCGAACTGGCCAGGACTGCCGCCAGTGAAATTAAAGCGCCACTTGAAGATCTGCCGGCACGTATCGCACAGCTCCTGGATGAGCGGCGTAAGCTCGAGCGTGAGCTGTCCGAAGCCAGAAAGAAGCTCGCCATGGGCGGCGGCGGCAAGGTCGACGCCGCCGATGGCGTGCGCACCGTCGGCGACGTGAAATTCCTCGCCCGTGCGGTCGAGGGCATCGACCTCAAGGACCTGCGCAGCCTCGCCGACGAGGGCAAGAAGCAGGTCGGCTCCGGCATCGTCGCGATCGTCGGCAAGTCGGACGACGGCAAGGCCGGCATCGTGGTCGGCGTCACCGCCGATCTCACGTCGCGCTTCTCGGCCGTCGATCTCGTGCGCAAGGGCGCCGAAGCGCTCGGCGGCAAGGGCGGCGGCGGCCGTCCCGACATGGCGCAGGCCGGCGGCCCCGATGGCTCGAAGGCCGACGCCGCGCTCGCCGCGGTCGAGGCCGCGCTTGGCGGGTGATCGGGACGTCAATCAGCCGAACAACGTCGCTATATCGATTTCTAAACCTGGCGGATCAAGGCGCAGCTTGCCCTCGGACATTACCTGAGCGGAAGGCGATCCGGTATCCTGCCGCTGGTGATGGGCTAGCGTTCGCGTATCCGGGTCGATGACAAGGTAGTGGCGTACGCTCGGCAGTTTGAAGTAGCCGATCAATTTGGCGCTGGTGTCGGAATGCCGCGACGTTGGCGAGATTACTTCGACGACGATGATCGGCATCGGGACCGTCAATTGTCGCGAGGGTATCCGCTCCCCACAATGCACCAGCACATCGGGTTCATAGGCGGTGTGCGGCTCGATCGGCACCGTCATGCCGTCGATGAAGACCTCACATGTGAGAGCGGCTGCCCGGACCGCATCTCTGAGAGCAATTGCGGTGGCCAGCTTGATCCGGTTGTGATCCGCCTGTTCCGGTGACATGGCGACGATCTGCCCGTTGATCAATTCGGTACGTCGGCCGTCGCCCTCGGCTTCGCCCCAGGCGAGGTAATCGTCCACATTCATGAACTTCAGCAGTGCGACGTTCATCTTGGCAGTTTAGCGGTCTTCGGCGACGCCCGCCAGATTGTGCCGCCGTCAGCTAACGGGTTGAGACTTCGAACGATTTGCGTTGGCGCGGTCCCCGCTACTTCCGCAGAAACACGTAGTCGGTCGCGTAGGGCACGCTGTTGAAGGTGCCGACCGTGCCGCACGAGCCTTCGAGCTGGCCGCCGTCGGTGTTGATGCGCTGGATCGTGATCACGTCCGCGAACATGCCCTGGCCGCGGTGCGAGGTCGCGGTGAGCTTGAGCCACGGGATGTCCTTCGGCGTCTTGCCGGGGGCACGGCCGGAGACCTTGGCCACCACCGCGCTGCCGTCCATGTACTCCCAATTCGGGCCGGCGTAGTGGCGGCCGACGGTCTTGCCTTTGAGCAGCAGCGTTGCGATCGGCTCGCGGAAGCTCCAGGCGAACTTGCCGTCCTTGGTGGCCGCGCATTCATAGATCTGCGCACCCTGCGCATGCAGCCTGATGACCTCCTTCTCGCCCGGCGCGGCGATGTCAGCCGGCAATTGCTGCGCCCCTGCCGACACCGGCAGTGCCAGCACGGCCGCCCACGCGGCAAAATGACAAAAAATCCGACGCATGATCTGCTCCCGGTTGTTGTCAGCCCAGAAAAGCCGCCTCAGGACGACACGAGCACAAGAGTTCCCGCGGAACCGATACGGCATGGTTCATATCGATTGGGGCTGTTTTGGTTCACGCCCCTGGTACTTTGGTATAGAGCCACCCGCGAATCCAGGCATTATGAAAATCCATGCAGCATGAAGCCTGGCTTAAAGATGTGCTCGTTTTCCTGGTGGCGGCCGGGCTGATCGCTCCGTTGTTCCAGCGCGCGCGGGTCGGCGCAGTGCTCGGCTTCCTGCTGATCGGGGTCGCGGTCGGCCCGTATGGCTTCGGCGCGCTCGCCGCCGAGTTCCCGTGGCTGCGCTATCTCACCATTGAGGATCGCGCCCGCGCCGAGCCGTTCGCCGAGCTCGGCGTCATGTTCCTCCTGTTCTTGATCGGAATCGAGATGTCGGTGGAGCGGCTGTGGTCGCTGCGCCGGCTCGTGGCTGGCGTCGGCAGCGTGCAGTTTCTGCTGTCGGCTGCCGCGTTCGCGGTCGTCTTGTGGCTGATGGGCGCGCAGTCAGGTGCTGCGATTGTCCTGGGTCTCGGCTTTGCGATGTCGTCGACCGCGGTGGTCATGCAGCTCCTGGAAGAACAGGGCCGCACAGCGACGCCGCTCGGGCAGGTCGCGATCGCGGTGCTCCTGTTCCAGGACCTCATGGTCGCGCCGGTGCTGTTCGGCGCGGAGATCCTCGGGCGCGGCGGCGACGTGGCCGCCGGCCTCGCGAACGCGGTTCTGCAGGCGGCGATTGCCATCACGGTGATTCTGATCGCCGGTCGCTTCCTGCTGCGGCCGCTGTTCAGCATCGCGGGCAGGACCGGCAGCCGCGAGCTGATCATGGCAATGACTCTGCTGTTGGTCATCGGCGGTGCCTCGGTGACCGGCTATGCCGGCCTGTCGACCGCGCTCGGGGCGTTCCTTGCTGGCGTGCTGCTTTCGGAAACCGAATACCGCCATCAGATCGAGATCGACATCGCGCCGGTCAAAGGCCTGCTGGTCGGACTGTTCTTCATCACCGTGGGCATGACGATCGACGTGCGCGTGATCTGGAGTGCCATCGGCACGATCCTGTTCGCGGTCGCGCTGCTGCTGCTGATCAAGGCGGCGATCCTGTTCGCCGCCGGTCGCCTGTTCGGGGTGGCGCTCGGCGTCACCGTCGAGGCGGCGCTTCTGCTGGCACAGGCTGGGGAATTCGGCTTCATCGTGATTGCGCTCGGGCGCAGCACCGGGCTGGTACCGGCGGAATTCGCGCAGGCCGCGACCGCGGTTGTGGGCATCAGCATGATGCTCACGCCATTCCTGGCGATCGGCGCGCGGATGCTTGCGGGGCGGATCCAGCGGATCGAGCATCGCGATCGCATGCCTTCCGAAGATATGGCCGAGCACACCGATCACGTGATTATCGGCGGCTACGGCCGGGTCGGGCAGTGCATCGGGCGCCTGCTCAAGGCGGAGAACGTTCCGTTCGTGGCGCTCGACACCAACGCCGACTTGGCGAGCGAGGGCGCCAAGCGCGGCGAGGCGGTGTTCTTGGGCGACGCCGGCCGCCACGAATTCCTGGTCAAGGCCGGCGCCGCCGGGGCGCGCGCGTTCGTGGTTACGGTGAATTCAGCACGCGCCGCCGAGCGCATGGTGGTGGCGGCCCGCAAGGAGCGGCCGGACGCTCCGGTGTTCGCGCGTGCCCGGGATTCGGCGCATGCAGCGCGGCTGCTCAAGCTCGGCGCCGTCGAGGTGACGCCGGAGGCGGTGGAAGCGAGCCTTCAGCTCGGTGCGCGCGTCCTGGAAGGGCTTGGCGTGTCGGATGATGCGATCGCGCGCCGGCTCGACGAGATGCGCGAAGGCGAACTGGCGCGGATTTCCGGACGGGATGGGGAGAAAACGGGCGGGCCGGCCCGCCGCGGCTGAATCGCGACGCGGAGGGGCCCGCCGCTTTGACACGTTTGAACTAGTTATTTCTCGTCTTCGTCTTCGTCTTCGTCCTCTTCGTCATCATCGTCTTCTTCGTCGTCGTCGTCTTCTTCGCCGTCGTCATCCTCTTCGTCGTCGCCGTCCTCGTCTTCGTCGCTGTCCTCGTCTTCATCCTCCTCGTCTTCATCCTCCTCTTCTTCTTCATCGTCGGCGGCGTCGTGCGGTCCATCCTCGTCCTCTTCGTCGGACAGCGGCGGCCGCCCGGGCGCGAGGCCGGTGGGACGCGCTGGCGATTCCTGGGCACCCGTGCGCAAAGCGGGTAACGTCCCCGCCAGAGCGAGATCGTCGAGATGAATGCCGACGCAGGGAAGGGCGACTGTATTGAAATCAAGCTGGGTCATCACTGGTTGTCTCCTCGTGAAATGTCGGCGATCGGCTGGCGGGTGCGGGTGGAATTCCGCGCCCAAGTAGGTAGGCATTCTCTTGCTTCGGTTCCAGATGCAAGAGCCCGAAAACGAACGGCGCGGGTTGCCGCGCCGATCAGTGACCAAACTGCGTTCGTGGCCGGCGAATTTACGTCAGGCCTTCATGGCCTTTTTCAGATTCTCGTCGATCTTGTCTAGAAATCCGGTCGTCGACAGCCATTTCTGGTCGGCGCCAACCAGGATTGCGAGGTCCTTGGTCATGAAGCCCGCTTCCACGGTGCCGACCGTGACCTTCTCCAGCGTGTCGGCGAACTTTGCCAGCTCCGCGTTGCCGTCGAGCTTCGCGCGGTGCACGAGCCCGCGCGCCCAGGCGTAGATCGAAGCCACCGAATTGGTCGAGGTCTGCTCGCCCTTCTGATGCTGGCGGTAGTGGCGCGTCACCGTGCCATGTGCGGCCTCGGCCTCGACCACCTTGCCGTCCGGCGTGGTGAGCACCGAGGTCATCAGGCCGAGCGAGCCATAGCCCTGCGCGACGGTATCGGACTGCACGTCGCCGTCGTAGTTCTTGCAGGCCCAGACATAGCCGCCCGACCACTTCAGCGCGGACGCGACCATGTCGTCGATCAAGCGGTGCTCGTAGGTTATCTTCTTCGCGGCGAACTTGTCCTTGAATTCGTTGTCGAACACCTCCTGGAAGATGTCGGAGAAGCGGCCGTCATAGATTTTTATGATGGTGTTCTTGGTCGAGAGATAGAGCGGATAGTTGCGCGCCAGCGCGTAGTTCATCGAGGCGCGCGCAAAGTCGCGGATCGAGTCGTCGAGATTGTACATCGCCATCGCGATGCCGGCGCCCTGGAACTGGAACACCTCGCGTTCGATCTTCTGACCGTCGTCGCCGACGAAGGTCAGATAGAGCTTGCCCTTGCCGGGGACCTTGTAGTCGGTGGCGCGGTACTGATCGCCATAGGCGTGGCGTCCGATGATGATCGGCTTGGTCCAGCCCGGCACCAGGCGGGGCACGTTCTGGCAGATGATCGGCTCGCGGAAGATGACGCCGCCGAGGATGTTGCGGATGGTGCCGTTGGGCGACCGCCACATTTCCTTGAGGTTGAATTCCTTCACCCGGCCGGCGTCGGGGGTGATGGTGGCGCACTTGACCGCGACGCCGACTTCCCGGGTCTTGTTGGCGGCGTCGATGGTGATCTGGTCGTTGGTTCTGTCCCGGTTCTCCATGCCGAGGTCGTAATAGAGCAGGTCGATGTCGAGGTAGGGGTGGATCAGCTTGTCCTTGATCAGCTTCCAGATGATCCGGGTCATCTCGTCGCCGTCCATTTCGACGACGGGATTTGTCACCTTGATCTTCGCCATTTAAGCGATCACCTTTCTCGGCGTCAGAGCGCGGCGAGCGCGGCGTTCAGTGTCGTGCTCGGCCGCATCGCGGCCGACGTCTTGGCGGGATCAGGCAGGTAGTAACCGCCCGTGTCGACCGGCTTGCCTTGCGCGCCGATCAACTCGCCATTGATCTTGGCCTCGTTCTTGGCGAGGGCCTCGGCGAGCGGCTTGAAGCGGGATTGCAGCTCCGGGTCCTTGATCTGCGCGGCCAGCGCCTGTGCCCAGTACAGCGCGAGATAGAAATGAGTGCCGCGATTGTCGAGCTCGCCGACCTTGCGTGCAGGAGCGCGGTTGAACTCGAGGATCTTGCCGATGGCGGTGTCGAGCGCGTCGGCGAGAACCTGCGCCTTGGCATTCTTGTAGGTTTGCGCCAGGTGTTCTAGCGACGCGCCGAGGGCGAGGAACTCGCCTAGCGAATCCCAACGGAGATAGCCTTCCTGCTGGAACTGCTCCACGTGCTTGGGCGCCGAGCCGCCGGCGCCGGTCTCGAACATGCCGCCGCCCGCCATCAGTGGAACGATCGACAACATCTTGGCCGAGGTGCCGAGCTCCATGATCGGAAACAGGTCGGTCAGATAGTCGCGCAGCACGTTGCCGGTGACGGAGATCGTGTCCTGCCCCTTGCGGATGCGCTCAAGCGAAAACTTGATCGCTTCAACCGGCGGCAGGATGCGGATGTCGAGCCCCGCGGTGTCCTGATCCTTCAGGTACTTCTCGACCTTGGCGATGAGCTCCGCGTCGTGTGCGCGATTCTTGTCGAGCCAGAACACCGCCGGGGTGTTGGTGAGGCGTGCGCGGCGTACCCCGAGCTTCACCCAGTCCTGAACCGGCGCGTCCTTGAGCTGGCACATGCGGAACAGGTCGCCGGTCTCGACCGGGCGCTCCAGCAGCACCTTGCCGTCATCGGCGACGACGCGAACCGTTCCGTTCGCGGGAACCTCGAACGTCTTGTCGTGCGAGCCGTATTCTTCGGCCGCCTGCGCCATCAAGCCCACGTTGGGAACCGAGCCCATGGTCTTGGGGTCGAATGCGCCATGGGCCTTACAGTCCTCGATGACCGCCTGATACATCCTCGCGTAGCTACGGTCCGGGATCGCGGCGATGGCCTCGTGCAGCTTGCCGTCGGCGCCCCACATGCGGCCGGATTCGCGGATCATCGCCGGAATTGAGGCGTCGATGATCACGTCGCTCGGCACGTGCAGGTTGGTGATCCCCTTGTCGGAATTCACCATGGCGAGGCCCGGCCGTTTCGCGTACTGGGCCTCGATGTCGGCCTTGATCGCTTCTTTTTCCGCTGACGGCAGCGTCTCGATCTTCGTCAGCAGCTCGCCCACGCCGTTGTTCGGATCGACGCCGAGACGCTTCAACGTCGCGGCGTGCTTCTCGAACACATCGGCAAAGAAGACGGAGACGGCATGGCCGAAAATGATGGGATCGGCGATCTTCATCATCGTCGCCTTCACGTGCAGCGAGAACAGCAGGTCCTCCTTTTTCGCTGCTTCGATCTGTTCGGCAAAGAAGGCGCGCAGCTCCTTGCGGCTCATGACAGCAGCGTCGATGATCTCGCCTGCCTGAAGCGGAGTCTTGGCCTTCAGCACTGTGACCTTGCCGTCGGCGCCGACAAGCTCGATGCGAGCGTTGGTCGCCGCCGCGACGGTCGTCGAGATTTCCGAACCGTAGTAGTCGCCGCCCGACATGTACGCGACACGCGATTTGGTATCGCGACTCCAGGCGCCCATCTTGTGTGGATTGTTGCGGGCGTATTGCTTGACCGCGCCGGCCGCGCGGCGGTCGGAATTGCCCTCGCGCAATATCGGGTTGACGACGCTGCCGAACACCTTGCCGTAGCGCGCCTTGATCTCCTTCTCGGCGTCGGTCGTCGGATTGTCCGGATAGTCCGGAACGGCGTAGCCCTTGCCTTGCAATTCCTTGATCGCGGCCTTGAGCTGCGGGATCGAGGCCGAGATGTTGGGCAGCTTCATGATGTTGGCTTCAGGCTTCAACGTGAGCTTGCCGAGTTCGGTGAGTTCGTCGTTGATCCGTTGCGCCGGGGTGAGCTTCTCGGGGAACGTGGCGATGATACGCCCGGCCAGCGAGATGTCCTTCAGCTTCACGGAGATCCCCGCCGTGCGCACGAAGGCTTCGACGATCGGCAGCAGGGAAAAGGTCGCGAGCGCCGGGGCTTCGTCGACCTTTGTCCACATGATTTCGAGATCTGGCATGTTTGCACCTCTGGTCGCCGTGCTTGTTTGGGGCCGACCGGAAACTGAACATTGGCGGGCCGCTGGAATGGCTTCCCTCGGACCCTCGAATGGATTGTTCTCGGCGCGGACGTCGCCAACCGGGAATTCGACTGACGGGAGTTCGGCGCGCGCCCTATAGCATCCGCACTCCGCTGGTAAAAGCCTTGTTGGTGGGCGCGAGACAGGCGCCGGCGGGCTGTGGGCGTGGTATCGGGCGCTTTTGCCGGCCGTCCGGGACCATTAGAACAGGCGCCGCGGAGAGCATGAGAATGCCCGGGTCCGGGACCGACAAGACCAAGCGCTGGATCGAGACGCCGGCACCGGTGGTGATCCTGGTCGAGCCGCAGCTTGGCGACAACATCGGGGCGACCGCGCGCGCCATGGCCAATTTCGGGCTGTCGCGGCTGCGCCTGATCAAGCCGCGCGACGGCTGGCCCAACCCGCGCGCCTGGGTTGCGGCGTCCGGCGCCGACCGCGTGCTGGACAATGCCGCGCTGTTCGAGACCGTCGAGGCGGCGATCGCCGACCTGACCTTCGTGCTCGCCACCACCGCGCGGGCACATGACCAGGCCAAGCCGGTAGTGTCGCCGCAGCAGGCCGCCGAACTGATGGCGCCCAAGATCGCCGCCGGCGAGAGCGTCGGGGTGGTGTTCGGGCGCGAGCGCTACGGGCTTGAGAACCACGAGGTCGCTCTAGCCGATCGCATCGTGACGCTGCCGGTCAATCCGGCCTTCGCCTCGCTCAACTTGGCGCAGGCGGTGCTGATCGTCGGCTATGAATGGTGCAAGCTCCAGTCCGGCGGCGCGCTGCCGTTCGCGATGCCACAGAAGTCGGCGCCGGCGACGCGCGAGCAACTCCTCGCCTTCTTCGCCAATCTCGAACGCGAACTCGAGCGGGTCGAGTATTTCCGTCCCGCCGACAAGCGCGACACCATGCTGATCAACCTGCGCAACATCTTCCACCGTATGGGTCCGTCGCGGCAGGACATCCAGACCCTGCAGGGCGTCATCATGGCGATCGCCGAGGGCCGCAGGGGTCCGGCGCGCGGCGGCGTCCTCGACGGCACCGAGGCCGAGATGCTGCGCACGCTCCTCGCCGAGCATGCGGCCGCGCAGGTGCCGAACGACCGCGCGCCGGTGCGCGGGCTCGCGCGGCTCCTGCGCCGCAACCCGACCGAAGCCGAGCGCATGCTGTGGGACGCGCTCACCAAAGATCGCCGCTTCGCCGGGCGAAGCTTCAAGCGGCAGACGCCGATCGGCCGCCACATGGCCGACCTGGTGTCGTTCCCGCTGCGCATGGTCGTCGACCTCGTTCCGGCGGAAGAGGGCGAAGCGGCGGCCAAGGAACGCGCCGATCGCCGCGCGTGGCTCGCCGCGCGCGGCTATCGCGTCGTGTCGGTGACGGCCGCCGACGTGGAACGCGATGCCACCGCGGTGCTCCACGATCTCGACGCTCGGATCGCGGAGATCCAGGCCTGCTAGATTTACTTCAGCTTGTCGAGCTGGACGCGCGCGCCCGCGCGCAGGAAGGCCATGTCGCTCGCGATCGCGCAGAAGCGCATGCCGCGCTTGGCCACCGCCAGCGCTCGGTCGGCCGTCGCGCAATAGGCGCCGGCGACTTTGCCGGCCTTCTGCGCGGCCGCGACGATGCGGTCGAGCTCGGCCTCGACCGCCGTCGACTCCGGATCGAGCGTCTGCCCGTCGGACAGCGCGATCGAGAGGTCCGACGGTCCGAGGAACAGGCCGTCGATGCCCGGCGTCGACGCGATCGCATCGATATTGGCGAGCGCGGTGCGGGTCTCGATCATCGCCAGCGTGACGATGTTGTCGTTGCCGTTGGCGAGATAGTCCTTCTGATCGCCAATGCCGGCGAGCATCGTGGCGCGATGCGGCCCCCAGCTGCGCTCTCCGATTGGCGGGAATTTCGCCGCTGCGACGAAGGCGCGAGCGTCCGCGGCAGTATTGATCATCGGTGCGATGATGCCTTCGGCGCCGAAATCGAGCACGCGGCTCACCGTCGCGAAGTCGCCGAGCGGCACGCGCACGATCGGCGCCGATCCGGCCTGCCGCACGGAGGCGATGCCGATCGCGAGCGCGGCGAGGTCCCACATGCCGTGCTGCGCATCGAGCGTGACCGCGGCGAAGCCCTCACGCGCGACCACCTCCGCGACCATCGGCGCGGGCAGCCCGCACCAGCCGGTGTGAACGGTCTTGCCGGCGCGCAGTTGTGCGGCGAGGGAGAAGCCCGGAAGCGACGACATCGGCGATGCCCTGACTTGTATGGCTCAATTGTATCGAGGCGCCGGCAGGCGCCGCGACCTTATGTGCCCGACTTGATCTGCTCGATCGCCTTGCCCATCAGGTCGACCATGACGCTGCGAATCTCCTGATCGGTCGCGGCGACTCCGGCGGCATCGAAATCCTTGCGCACCTTGCGGAACACGTCGTCCTCGCCGGATTCTTCGAAGTCCGCCATCACCACCTCCTTGGCGTAGGTTTCCGCGTCGGGGCCGGTGCGGCCGAGTTTTTCGGCAGCCCAGAGCCCGAGCAGCTTGTTGCGTCGTGACGTTGCTTTGAACTTCAGCTCTTCGTCATGCGCGAATTTCTTCTCGAAACCTTCCTCGCGCTTGTCGAACGTGGTCATGGCCTGCCTCTCAAATGCTGGTGCGGCTGTTGACGGGTCGCCTTCTGCCGCCTTGCATAGCGAGGCACGATGGTCAAGGCAACATCGTGGCAAGCTGATTCGCGCCGCAATGATGTGTGAACGGGCTCCATCCGTCTGGATTGTGCTAGGGGGCCCGATCGGATAGGTTGCTTCATCAGGACGCGCGGACTAGTAGTGCCCCTCAGTAGCCGCCAGCGTTCTCCAAGCCGCGGAACAACCAGAGTCACAACCGGAGCCACGGCAGTCATTATGGATTTTCACAAACCACGGTACACGCCGATGAGCCGCCGTCGTCGAATCTATGAAGGCAAGGCCAAGGTCCTCTATGAAGGACCGGAGCCCGGAACACTGATCCAGCACTTCAAGGACGACGCGACCGCCTTCAATGCCAAGAAGCATCAGGTGATCGAGGGCAAGGGTGTCCTCAACAACCGGATATCGGAATACGTCTTCCAGCACCTCAACGACATCGGGGTGCCGACGCACTTCATCAAGCGGCTCAACATGCGCGAGCAGCTGATCCGCGAGGTCGAGATCATCCCGCTCGAAGTGGTCGTTCGCAACGTGGCCGCCGGCTCGCTGTCGCAGCGGCTGGGGATCGAGGAGGGCACGCAACTGCCGCGCTCGATCATCGAGTTCTATTACAAGAACGACCAGCTCAACGATCCGATGGTGTCGGAAGAGCACATCACCGCCTTCGGCTGGGCGACGCCGCAGGAGATCGACGACATCATGGCGCTCGCCATCCGCGTCAACGACTTCCTCTCCGGCGTCTTCCTCGGCGTCGGCATCCGCCTGGTCGACTTCAAGATGGAGACCGGGCGGCTGTGGGAGAACGACCTGATGCGGATCGTGGTCGCCGACGAGATCTCGCCGGATTCGTGCCGGCTGTGGGACATCAAGTCGAACGAGAAGCTCGACAAAGATCGCTTCCGCAAGGACCTCGGCGGGCTGCTCGAAGCCTACACCGAAGTCGCGAAGCGCCTCGGCATCATGAACGAGGGCGAGCGCCCGCAGGGCACCGGCCCGGTGCTGGTGAAGGGCTGACGGGGGTATTCAAATGTAAGTCTCGTGGTCAAACACGATTCTTCCCGCGAACCGCTCGATAATCTTCACGACTTCCTCCTCGGTCATGCCGACCATGAACGGCGTGATGTTGATCATGCGATCCTCCTGGGTCCGGAAGCTGAGCCAGACGCTTGTCTCGTTGCCAAATACGTCTTGTGACGAGATCCGTTTGCATTGGCGAATTTCGCGCCACCTCAATGCACGCGGATTCCAGGGAAGGAGTATAGCAATTCCGTCCGGGCCAATAACGTACGCCGGTAGTTCGCCGTATATCAGGTGTGTGTAGCGAAACAGGCCTTCCATCAGTAGACCGATCAAGACGGAAACGAGGACAATCCGCACGGCGAAGGGCAGAAGGGCAAACAGAGCTATCAGCCAAGCACCTCTGCCGTGATAGTTGCCTGACCGATAGCTTGGGTCGATGAGTAACAAGACGCCGAAAATGGAAGCAGCTAGCAACGCACCTACAGCCAGCGTGTAGGCAACCGGATGCCAGCGCTTCCAGTATAGGACGACGTTCTCGCGAGACTTCAAATCGATCTTTGAGAGTTCGCTCCAGCCCACCGCGCGCTCCCCAAAATGCCGCGCCAATCCTACCTTGTCCGCGCTGCCCCCGTCTTTAGACTGACGCATAAAATGGCTGGCTCCGGCCCCAACACCGGGCGTAGGGAGAGCGACGTGTCGAGGACGCACAGGATCGCAATCGTCGCGGGCCTCTGGCTCGCGCTTGGCGGCATTGCCGCAGCGCAGACCTATCCGAACGGGCCCGTGCGCTTCGTTGTGCCCTATGCCGCCGGCGGCGGCACCGACGCCATGGCGCGGTTCTTCTCGAAAGGGCTCGAGGTGCGCTTCGGCCAGCCGTTCATTGTCGAGAACCGGCCCGGCTCGGGTACCACCATCGGCGCGAATTTCGTGGCCAAGTCGCCGCCCGACGGCCAGACCATCCTGCTCGGCACCTCGTCGACCTTCGCGATTGCGGTCGGGCTGTACAAGAAGCTGCCCTACGATCCGGTGACCGACTTCGCGCCGATCGCCTTGGTCGCGGCCGCGCCGTTCGTGCTGATTGTGCATCCGTCGCTGCCGGTCAATTCGGTCGCCGACCTGGTGAAATTCCTCAAGGCCAATCCGGGCTTCAACTACGCTTCCGGCGGCGTGGGCTCGCAGCATCACGTCAATGCCGAGCTGTTCCGCTCGATGGCCGGGCTCGACATCAAGAACGTGAGCTATCGCGGCGGCGGGCCGGCGGTGGCGGACGTCGTCGCCGGGCATGTGAAGATGATGTTTGCCGATGTGGGCGGCGCCGCGCATGGGCTGATCCGCGACGGCAGTTTGCGGGCGCTGGCGGTCACCACGGCGTCCCGGGTCGACACCATGCCGGACGTCCCGACCATGCATGAGGCCGGCATCACCGGCTACGAGGCCAATGCCTGGATCGCGATCGTCGCGCCGGCGAGGACGCCCGCGCCGATCGTCACGCGGCTCAACGGCGCGTTCAACGACATCCTCTCGTCGGAGGAGGCCAAGGCGTATTTCTCGCGGCTCGGCTGGCAGCCGCTCTACACCAAGCCGGAAGAGCTTGCCGAGCACATCAAGGTCGAGATCGTGCGCTGGGGCAAGGTCATGCAAAACGCCGGCGCCGAGGGTGTGGAATGATGCGCACGCTTCGCGTCGCGCTCGCGGGCGCGGTCATCGCACTGGGCCTCGCCGGCCCCGCGAAATCGCAGGACTATCCCTCGCAGCCGGTGAAGCTCGTGGTGCCGTTCCCGGCCGGCGGCGGCACCGATGCGCTGGCGCGCTGGTTCGCCAAGGGGCTGGAAGCGAAATTCGGCCAGCCGTTCGTGGTCGAGAACCGTGCCGGCTCCGGCACCACGCTGGGCGCCGGCTTCGTCGCGCGCGCCGCGCCTGACGGCTACACGATCATGCTCGGTACCAGCTCGACCTACGCGATCGCGCCCAACGTCTACAAGAAGGTGCCGTTCGACCTGAAGGATTTTGCGCCGATCGCGCTGGTCGCCGAAGTCCCGTTCGTCCTGGTCGTGAACCCGGCGCTGCCGGTGAAATCGGTGATGGAGCTGGTGGCGCTGGTGAAAGGCAAGCCCGGCGCGATGAGCTACGCCTCGGCCGGCATCGGCACCCAGCATCACGTCAATGCGGAGCTGCTCAAGACCCTGACCGGGATCGAGATGACGCACGTGCCCTACCGTGGCGGCGGGCCGGCGCTGCAGGACGTGATCGCCGGGCACGTCCCGATCTATTTCGGCGACGTCAGCACGGTCATGCCGCTCGCCCGCGCGGGCAAGGTGAGGGCGCTGGCGCTCACGATCTCGCAGCGGCTTGAAGCGTTCCCCGAGGTGCCGACCATGCACGAGGCCGGTATCGCCAACTACGACGCCAGCGCCTGGCAGGCCTTCGTCGCGCCCGCCGGCACGCCGCCGGCGATCGTCGTGCGGTTGAACCAGGCGCTGCTCGAAGTCGTGCAATCGCCTGAGACGCAGAAGCGCTTCCTCGAGCTCGGCCTGCGGCCGCTGACCAGCACCCCCGACGAGCTTGCCGCCTTCATGAGGAGCGAACTCGTGCGCTGGGGCAAGGTGGTGGAAGCCGCCGGCGCCAAGGGTGTCGAGTAGGTATGGGTATCGGGTAAGCATGGGGATTGAGTGAGCGATAGCGTCATGCGACGCTCGCGGTAATGAGCACAAGAAGAGATAATCCATGAGCAAGAACGCAACGATCGGCCTCGTGGTCCCGCACGCCGAGGACAAAGTCCCCGCCGAGGGTCACCAGATGTATCCGGGTCAGCGCTTCATCCCGAAGGGCGTCGGCGTGCGCTCGCTGACGCCAGAAGGCTACGCCGCGGCGTTCGACGCGATCATGCCGGCGGCCGAGCATCTGGTGAAGCAGAACGTCGACGCGATCATGGTGATCGGGACGTCGCTCACGTTCTATCGCGGGCCGGAGGCGCACGACCGCCTGCTCGAGAAGCTCCGCACCGCCACCGGATTGCCGGTCTCGACCATGAGCCAGGCGATCCTCGACGGGCTCAAGGAAGTGGGCGCCAAGCGCGTCGCCGTCACGACTGCCTACACCGACGTCGTCAATCAGAAGCTGAAGGAGCTCCTGGTCGCGGGCGGCTACGAGGTGCTCTCGCTCGAAGCCTTCCACATCCTCGAATTCGGCGGGCCGTCGCGCATGAGCGAGGCCGACATCATCGACCTGAGCGGCAAGTCGCTGGCGACGGCGTCGGGCGCCGACGGTGTGGTCATCTCCTGCGGCGGCTTGCGCACGCTCGGCGTCCACAAGCCGCTCGAAGACCGCCACGGGCTGCCGGTGGTCTCCTCGACGCCGGCCGCGTTCTGGGCGGCGATGCGGCTCGTCGGCGAGAGCGGCCATGTCGCCGGTCACGGCCGGCTGCTGGAACCGGCGGCCGCCCCTGTGCATTAGGGGCGATTGCGCGTGGACATCCGCGCGCCCACATGCATTTTTGGCCGGAACAGCGCCCCATCGGGCACACGCAGCATTGAGGCCGAGCCGTCGTCATGAAAGCCCGCGTCACCGTCACGTTGAAATCCGGCATCCTCGACCCCCAGGGCAAGGCCATCGAGGGGGCGCTTCGCACCTTGGGTGTCAAAGGGGTCGCAAGCGTCCGCCAGGGCAAGGTTTTCGACATCGAGCTCAAGGGCAAGGATCGCAAGGCGGCCACCGCCGCGCTGAAGGCGGCGGCCGACAAGCTCCTCGCCAACACGGTGATCGAGAACTATGATGTGAAGCTGCTGAAATAGGAATTGCCGGCCATGGCCGAGGTGACCAGCGAATTGGTTTATGAGGTTTTGAAGCAGCTTTCGGACAGGATGACGAAATTCGAGTCGAAGATGGATGAGGTCAAGGCCGAGCTTCAGGGCCTGCGCAACCATTCAATGGCCATTCAACAAGACGCGTCCAATATCTACACGATGCTTGGTCGCCACGAAAACAGCTTCGACCGCATCGACCGATGGCTGGAGATCACCGAGGTGTCGTGATGGCGCGGGCCCGCACCGCTATTCTCGCGCTCGGCGTCGCGGCCGCGGTCCTGATCGCCAAGGATGCCGTGACGGTCGGTATCGGCTTGCGCGCGCCCGAGCGCGCCGGCGCCCCGGCGCAGGCGAACTTCGTCGAGATCAAGTGGCCGTTCCCGCGCGACATGTGGGGCGACGGACGTGCGTTCCGCTGCGCCGCGGCGGATTGCGGCGTCGAGGTGAGCCTCTATATCCGCCCCAAGATCGGCTTCTGCAACTGCGACACCGGGGTCGCCGACGAGGCGGAGCTCGACCGGGTCGCCGATCTCGAGCTGTTCAGCCCGAAATTCGTCGGCCTGACCAACGGCGATAACATCCGGGTCGGCTGGATGCGGGGACTGAGCCGCATCTATCAGGTCGACATTCCCTATGACCGGATCCGCCCGATCATGGCGATGGCGTTCAACCAGAACTGCGACGTGATGGTCGCGACCGTGGTTGCGCCGCTCGAGCACTATCCGAGCGCCGCGCGCCAGGTGCTCGCCTTCCTCAACGGCGAGCCGGTCCTCAAATGGGCGAGGGCACAGTTCGGAATCTGATGCAGGCGTCGGTCAGTCTGATAAACTCCTCACGCGAGGCGAAGGCCGCCGCCGGCAAGTTTGCGATCGCTGCGCTGATGATGGTCGCTCAGGGGGCTCCAGGGCCGAAAAAATGAAAGCTGCCGTTGTCGTCTTCCCCGGAATCAATCGCGAGCGCGACATGGCGCGCACGCTCAAGCTCGTGTCGGGCCGCGACCCGGCGATGGTCTGGCACGCCGATACGGCGCTGCCCGCCGGCACCGACCTCGTGGTGATCCCCGGCGGTTTTTCCTACGGCGACTATCTGCGCTGCGGCGCGATCGCGGCACGGGCGCCGATCATGGATGCGGTGCGCGCCCACGCCGCGAGAGGCGCCCTGGTGCTCGGCGTCTGCAACGGCTTCCA
This sequence comes from Xanthobacteraceae bacterium, assembly GCA_019745775.1. Lineage (GTDB taxonomy): Bacteria > Pseudomonadota > Alphaproteobacteria > Rhizobiales > Xanthobacteraceae > VAZQ01. The sequence continues at coordinate 70,833 of JAIESR010000077.1, forward strand.
GATCATCTGCGAGGCCGGGCTGCTGCCGGGCGTGCTGATGCGCAACCAGAACCTCAAGTTCATCTGCCGCGATGTGTATCTGCGGGTCGAGCGCTCCGACACGCCGTTTACGCGCGGCTACAATGCCGGCCAGGTGATCCGCGTTCCGGTCGCGCATGGCGAGGGCAACTACATCGCCGCCGGCAAGACCATCGCGCGGCTGGAAGGCGAGGGGCGGGTGTTGTTCCGCTACTCGTCGCCCGACGGAATGATCGATCCCGACTGGAACCACAACGGCGCCATCAATGCGATCGCCGGCATCCTCAATGCCAAGGGCAATGTGCTCGGCATGATGCCGCATCCGGAAAACCACGTGGAGCCGTCCATGGGCTGCACCGATGGTCGCGGCCTGTTCGCGGGCCTGGCCGATCATCTGAAGGCAGCGGCCTAGGCTAGTTCAGCACCACGACGCCGGTTCCGATCGCAATACGCTTCTCAAGGTCGACCACGTCATCATTGACCAGACGGAAGCAGCCAAGTGTGGGCGCCTGACCGATCGATTTCGGGGCGTTGGTGCCGTGGATCCCGGGCAGGTTGCTTTCGAAATACAGCGCGTAGGCGCCCAGCGGATTGCCGGGACCGCCTGCAACCTTGGGCGGATAGGTGCGGCGCTTGAGCAGGTCGGGTGAGGGAGACCATTCCGGCCACTGCTGCGACTTGCTCTTGATCCGGTAGAGGCCTGCGCTGATGTCGCATTCGCCGCCAACGCCGATTCCGTAACGCAACGCTCTCGACTGCGGCTGCACCAGATATAGAAACCGCTGCGACCGGTCGACGACGATCATGCCGGGCGAATAGACGGTCCGGTAGTAGACGGCCTGCCGCCGGAGATAGTAGGGAAGTCCCGCGTCCGTCGAGCCGCCGTCGACGCCCGGCTCCAGGTCGTCTCCATCGAGCGATGGACGGGACGAAACCGCCTTTTTCGCTTCCGGCGCCTTTGCCACGACGCCGCCGCCCGGCGCCGTTGTTGCAGCGGTCTGCGACGAGGTCGTCGGCCTTCCACTGAAGGCGTAGATCGCAAGCCCAACCAGCAGAACGCCGAGCAGGCCCACCGCGCTGAACGCTGCGACGCGGCCAATGCCGCGCTTCGATTCGACCGGAGCGACATCATGCGGCGGGGGTGTCCTGTCGTCAGCACGCGGCTGTCGCGGATGGCGTCCGATCGATTCGCTCGACCGTCGCCTCGCGGCTTCGGCTTCAATGCGGTCGGTGGCGGCATCGAAATTCGCGACTTCCGCCAGCGCCGCCTCGTTCGTCCAGCGCCCGGGCTCGCGCTCGATTCGATCGATGAGGAGGTTGCGCGCGCGCTCGAAAAGTTCCGCCCGCGCCTGCGCCGTATTGCTTTCGAGCGAGGCGACGGCCCGCGACAGGATGGAATAGTAGTCCGTCAACCGGATGCTCCGTCAGGAACCGTCAGCGGATCGGCGGCGCATATTGGATGCCGCCGTTTGACCAAAGGCTGTTGATGCCGCGTGGTATGGCCAGCTGGGAGCCGGTACCCACGTTGCGTTCGAAGACCTCACCGTAGTTCCCGACGTGACGAATGATGCGGACCGCCCAATCGTTGGTCAGGCCCAACTGTTCGCCGTAGTTGTCGGCGGTGCCGACGAGACGCTTGACGTCCGGCTTGTCCGACTTGAGCGCCTCGTCGATCGTCTGTTTGCCGACGCCGAGCTCTTCGGCATTGATCATCGCATAGTGCGTCCACTTCACGATGCTGAGCCACTGGTTGTCACCCGACCGCACGTACGGGCCAAGCGGCTCCTTGGAAATGATTTCCGGCAACACGATGTGATCGTCGGGAGACTTCAGCCGCAGTCGTTCCGCAAAGAGCTGCGATGTGTCACTGGTGAGAACTGTGCACTTCCCCTCGTCGTAGGCCTTGACCGCCTGATCCGCATCCGGAAGTGCTATGAGCTGGTACTTGATGTTGTTGGTGCGGAAATAGTCCGCGAGATTGAGTTCGCTGGTGGTTCCTTTCTGGACGCACACCGACGCACCATCAAGCTCCAGCGCCGACGTTGTGTTCTTGTCGCGGCGTACGAGGAAGCCCTGACCATCATAGTATGTCACAGCCGCGAAGTTCAGCTTGAGCGCCGCCTCGCGCGCGAACGTCCAAGTGGTGTTGCGCGAAAGCACATCGATCTTGTCCGCTTGCAGCGCTTGCAATCGCTCGGCCGTCCCGAGCGGCGTGAACACGACCTTGCTCGGATCGTTGAAGATCGCCGCAGCCAGCGCACGGCAGAGGTCGATGTCAAAGCCGGTCCAGTTTCCTTGCGCGTCGCGCGAAGAGAATCCCAGCAGGCTCGGATTGACGCCGCAAGCGACGCTTCCCCGCGCCTTGATTTTTTCCAGGGTCTGCGCGGATGCGGCGGCAGGAGCCAGCAGTATCGACCCGCCAAGCACGAGTGTTGAAAGGATAAGGCGGGCGTTTCGAGCTGAAACCATGATCGTCCCTCGCTGTACTAAACAGGATGTGAGTGTCGCACGCGCAGCCACGCGCCGCCACGACAACGGATGGAATTTGTCCGACATCTGAATCTCAAAGCGTAGGCCGATGACGCACGACGACCTTGGTGCCCACCGGCACGCGCTCATAAAGGTCAGTGACGTCGTCGTTCACCAGCCGGAAGCAGCCCGACGATACCGCGCTGCCGATGGTCTGCGGCTGATTGGTCCCATGGATGCGATAGATGGTGGTGCCGAGATAGAGCGCGCGCGCCCCCATCGGATTGCCGGGGCCGCCTGCCATGAAGCGGGGCAGATACGGCTGACGCGCGATCATCTCCGGCGGGGGAGTCCAGTCGGGCCATTCCGCCTTCCGGGTGACCTTGAGCAAGCCCTGCCACTGGAAGCCCTCGCGGCCGACGCCGATCCCGTAGCGGATCGCCCGGTTGTTTCCCTGCACGAGGTACAGATAGCGGTCGGCGGTATCGACGATGATCGTCCCTGGCGGTTCGTTGGTCCGGTAGAAGACGGCCTGGCGCTGATACGCCGCGGGCAATCGCTCCTGACGCGGATCGGGCACATGGCCCGGCTGATCGTCGATGGCCATGGTGCGACCGGGTTGCGCGCCGACACGGTCGGCATTCGCCGCCAGGGCGAGCGCGATGCCAACAGACATTGAAAACAGGCGCAGCAGGTTACTTCGTGATCGCATACCTTGGCCTCCAGCCATCGCTCGAACTCCCCCCCGTGGAACCTCGACACTTTTGCTCCCGATCGTCAAGACACCACGGATAGGCGAAATTAGCGCCGACACACGCAGGACCGGCGCAATGGCCCCACAATCCCCGCAATTGGCGAGATATCGCCGGTGGCCCCCACGCTCCAGCGGGCAATGTTTGGAATCGTGGTCCTGCAACCGCAACTGCGTGCATGGCAGGTCCGAAACTGTGGACAAGGCCTTTCCGGAACAGTGAAATCTCGCCTACAACGAGCGTCCACAAGACCTTCCAGACATGGCCGCCAGACAAACCAGAAGCCCGCCCAAAATCACCCCCGCGCTGGTCGCCGCCCACGGCCTCAAGCCGGACGAGTATGAGCGGCTCAAGTCGCTGATCGGCCGTCCGCCGAAGTTCACCGAGCTCGGCATCTTTTCGGCGATGTGGAACGAGCACTGCTCGTACAAGTCGTCGAAGATTCACCTCAAGACGCTGCCCACCAAGGCGCCCTGGGTGATCCAGGGGCCAGGCGAGAACGCGGGCGTCATCGACATCGGCGATGGGCTCGCCTGCGTGTTCAAGATGGAGAGCCACAACCACCCGAGCTACATCGAGCCCTACCAGGGCGCCACTACCGGTGTCGGCGGCATCCTGCGCGACGTCTTCACCATGGGCGCGCGCCCGATTGCCTGCCTCAATGCGCTATCATTCGGCGCGCCGTCGCATCCGAAGACCCGTCAGCTCGTGGGCGGCGTGGTCGCCGGCATCGGCGGCTACGGGAACTCGTTCGGTGTGCCGACGGTCGGCGGCGAGGTGCGTTTCCACACCCGCTACGATGGCAACTGCCTGGTCAACGCCATGGCGGTCGGCATCGCTGAGACGGACAAGATCTTTTACGCGGCGGCGTCCGGCGTCGGCATGCCGATCGTCTATCTCGGCTCCAAGACCGGCCGCGACGGCATCCACGGCGCCACCATGGCCTCGGCGGAGTTCGACGACGACTCGGACGAGAAGCGTCCAACCGTGCAGGTCGGCGATCCGTTCTCGGAGAAGCTCCTGCTCGAAGCCTGTCTCGAGATCATGGCCAAGGACTGCGTGATCGCGATCCAGGACATGGGCGCGGCCGGGCTCACATGCTCCGCCGTGGAGATGGGCGCCAAGGGTGATCTCGGCGTCACGCTCGAGCTCGACGACGTGCCGTGCCGCGAGGCCGGCATGAGCGCCTACGAGATGATGCTCTCCGAGAGCCAGGAGCGCATGCTCATGGTGCTCAAGCCGGAGAAGGAGAAAGAAGCCGAGGCGATCTTCCGCAAATGGGGCCTCGATTTCGCGATCGTCGGCAAGACCACGCCGACCAAGCGATTCATCGTCAAACACAACGGCGCGACCGTTGCCGACCTGCCGATCAAGGAGCTGGGCGACGAGGCGCCGGTCTATGACCGGCCGCATGTCGAGTCGCCGAAGTTGCCGGTGGTGAAGGCTGTGGACGTGCTGGCGCCGCTCAACACCGGCGATGCGTTGCTCAAGCTCGTCGGCTCGCCCGACCTCTGCTCGCGGCGCTGGGTGTGGGAGCAATACGACCACGTCATTCTCGGCAACACCGTGCAGCGCCCGGGCGGCGACGCCGCGGTGGTGCGCGTCAACGAGGGCCCGAAGGCGCTCGCGCTCACCGCCGACGTGACGCCGCGCTACTGCGAGGCCGATCCGTTCGAGGGCGGCAAGCAGGCCGTGGCCGAAGCCTGGCGCAACCTGACAGCCGTCGGCGCGAAGCCGTTGGCAATCACCGACAATCTCAATTTCGGCAATCCGGAGCGGCCCGAGATCATGGGCCAGCTCGTCGGCTGCATCCACGGCATCGGCGAGGCCTGCAGCGCGCTCGAATTCCCGGTCGTCTCGGGCAACGTTTCGCTCTACAACGAGACCAACGGCCGCGCGATCCTGCCCACCCCGACCATCGGCGGCGTCGGCCTCCTCGACCATTTCGAGAAATCGGCGACCATTGCGTTCAAGGCCGGCGACCAGGCGATCCTGGTGATCGGCGAGACCAAAGGATGGCTCGGCCAGTCGATCTATCTGCGCGACATCTGCGAGCGGGAGGAGGGTGCGCCGCCGCCGGTCGACCTCGCCGCCGAGCGCCGCAACGGCGATTTGGTACGCACGTTGATCGTGGAGGGTGCCGTCACCGCGGTGCACGACGTTTCCGACGGCGGGCTGCTGGTCGCGGTCGCGGAGATGGCGATGGCCTCCGGTATCGGCGCCGAGCTCGAGACGCCGCCGATGGCGGCGCACGCGTTCTGGTTTGGTGAGGATCAGGCGAGGTATGTCGTCACCGTCGATCCCGGCATCGCTGGCCGTATCCTTGATCGCGCCAAGGCGGCCGGGGTGCCAGCCCGCGAGATCGGGACTACCGGCGGCGATGCATTGGTGATCTCGGGCGAGAGGGCGGTTCCGGTGGCCAAGCTGCGCGAGCGCTTCGAGAGCTGGTTCCCCGCCTTCATGGGTGGCGCGCATCCATGACCGCCGCGTCTCGATGAGAAAGCCTGCCAGCCTGGTTTATGGCGTCGAGGAAGCGCCGCCACATCTGGTGACGCTGATCAGCGCGGTCCAGCATGTCGGCGTCATCGCGATCTTCATGGTCTATCCGCTCATCATCGGCCGGGAGGCTGGCGCTTCCGCGGAAGTGCTCTCGGCCATGCTGCGAATGGGCATGCTCGCGCTCGCGGTCGCGGTGCTGCTGCAGGCGCTGCCGCGCGGACCGATCGGCAGCCGATACCTCGCGCCGTCGATCTTCACCGGCGTCTATCTTGCGCCATCGCTGGTGGCCGCCAAGACCGGCGGAATGCCGCTGGTGTGGGGCATGACGATTTTTGCAGGGCTCGTCGAGGCGGCTCTGTCGCGGGTATGGGCGCGGCTGCGGACGTTCATCCCGTCGGAGACCGCGGGTCTGGTGGTGTTTCTGATCGGCGTCATCATCGGACTGGCTGCGTTGCGCGTGCTGCTCGGGGAAGGCAACACAGGTTCGCTCGGCGGACGCGATGCGATCATCGCCGGGCTTGCGCTGGCGGTGATGATCGCGCTCAACATCTGGAACAAGGGCCAGCTTCGACTGTTCTGCATCCTCATCGGCATGATCGTCGGATACATCGCGGCGGCAGCAAGCGGCTTGCTGACGCTCGCCGATTTTGAGTCGGTGCTGGCGCAGCCGCTTGTCGCCGTGCCGACAGTGGCGCACGTCAGTTTCAACTTCGACCCCGAACTCATCATCCCGTTCGCCGTCTCCGGCCTTGCTGCCGCGATGGGCGCCACCGCGGTGATCACGACCTACCAGCGCACGACCGATGCCGACTGGGTACGTCCGGAGATGAATTCCATCCGCGGCGGCATCTTAGGCGACGGCATCGCGGCGTCGGTGGCGGGGCTGCTCGGCACCTATGGCCTGACGGTGTCGACCGCGAATGTCGGCCTGGTGGCGGCGACCGGCGTCGCCAGCCGGCGCATCGCGTTCGTCATCGCGGCGCTCCTGGCCGTCGCTTCGTTCGTCCCCGGCTTTGTGGCGGTGCTGGCGATCATGCCGCCGCCGGTGATGGCGTCGGCGATGCTGTTCACCGCCGTGTTCATCATGATCGGCGGGGTGCAGATCATATCGACGCGCGTGCTGGACGCCCGGCGCACGCTCGTGATCGGCATGGGCATGATGGCCTTCTTTATCGTCTCGATATTCCCGTCGGTGTTTTCGGGCGCGCCGCATTGGGCGCAGCCGCTGGTGAGCTCGCCGCTGGTGCTCGCGACACTGGTCGCCCTGGCGCTCAATCTCGTGTTCCGGCTCGGTATCCGTCGCAAGGTGACGATGACGATCGATCCGGCCGCGCCGGACTATCAGGAGATCGCCAATTTCGTCGAGCGCAATGCCGCGATCTGGGGCGCGCGCCGCGACGTCATCACCCGCGTCGAGTTCGCCGTGCAGCAGGCGGCGGAGGCGATCGTCGAGCATTGCCGGCCGAGCGGGCCGGTCGCGGTCGAGATCGGCTACGACGAGTTCGACATCGACGTCACCATGACCTATGCCGGCCGCCCGCTCGAAATGACCGGCCAGCTCCCAACCCACGACGAAATCCTGGAATCGGAGGAGGGGCCCCGGCGTCTGGCCGCATTCCTGATCGTGCAGCGATCCGATAGGGTGACGGCCACGGCCCAGGACGGTACTGCCACGCTTGCTCTGCATTTCCGCCATTGATCGAGCGTCATGATCGCTCCGCAATGATCGGTGCTTGATCGCGTCATGAGGAAACCCGCAAATCTCGTCTACGGCGTCGAGGAGGCGCCGCCGCCGCTGGTGGTGGTCGTCACCGCGATCCAGCACGTCGGCGTCATCGCGATTTTCATCGTGTATCTGCTGATGATCGGCCGGGAGGCCGGCGTCACCGTGGATGTGCTCGCGAACATCCTGCGTATGGGGATGTTCGCGCTTGCGGTCGCGGTGCTGCTGCAAGCGCTGCCGGGCGGCCCGGTCGGCAGCCGGTTGTTGGCGCCGTCGAGCTTCACTGGCGTCTATCTCGCCCCGTCGCTCCTGGCGGTGAAGATCGGTGGTCTGCCGCTGTTGTGGGGCATGACGATCTTTGCCGGGCTGTTCGAAATCGTGCTCTCGCGCGTATGGACCCGCTTGCGGACTTTCATTCCGTCGGAGACGGCGGGGCTGGTCGTATTCTTGATCGGTATCAACGTGGGTCTGGCCGCGCTGCGCACGCTGGTGGGTGACGCAGCGTCGGGTGCCCTGACGCCGCAAAGCGGAACTGTCGCCGCGGTCGCGCTTTCGGTGATGATCGGCCTCAACATCTGGAACAAGGGGCAGCTCCGGCTCTTCTGCATCCTCATCGGCATGGTCGTTGGCTATGTTGCGGCCGTGATGACGGGCATGCTGACGCTCGCCGACTTCGAGTCGGTGCTGCGCCAGCCATTGGCGGCATTGCCGTCCTTCGACCATATCAGCTTCGCGTTCGACGCCTCGCTGATCGTGCCGTTCGCGGTATGCGGCCTGGCGGCGGCGATGGGTTCGACCGCGGTCATCACCACCTATCAGCGCACGACCGACGCCGACTGGGTGCGGCCGGACATGCTCTCGATCCGCCGCGGCATCTTCGGCGACGGGATCGCGGCGTCGATCGCCGGCGTGCTCGGCACCTACGGCCTGACGCTCGCCACCGCCAATACCGGTCTTGTGGTGGCGACCGGGGTGGCCAGCCGGAGGATCGCATTCGTCATTGCCGCCATCCTCGCCGTCGGCGCCTTCCAGCCCGGCTTCATCGCGCTGCTCACGATCATGCCGCCGCCGGTGATGGCGTCCGCTCTTCTGTTCACGTCGGTGTTCATCATGATCAGCGGGGTGCAGATCATCTCGACCCGGGTGCTCGATTCGCGTCGGACTCTCGTGGTCGGCATGGGCATGATGGTGTTTTTCATCGACTCCGTCTTCCCGGCGGCGCTTTCCAGCGTTCCTTCATGGGCGCAGCCGGTGGTGGGATCGCCGCTGGTTCTGGCGACGCTGGTCGCGCTCGCGCTCAATGGCTTGTTCAGGCTTGGCATCCGGCGCAAGGTGACGATGACGATCGATCCGGCCGCACCCGACTATCAGGAGGTCGCCAATTTCGTCGAACGCAACGCGGCGATCTGGGGCGCGCGCCGCGACGTGATCTCCCGCGTGGAATTCGCGGCGCAGCAGGCGGCGGAGGCTATCGTCGAGCACTGCCGGCCGAGCGGGCCGATCGCGGTCGAAGTCGGTTACGACGAGTTCGACATCGACATGACCATGACCTACACGGGCGAGCCGCTCGAGCTGACCGGGCAGCTGCCGACCCATGACGAGATCCTGGAATCGGAGGATGGCGCCCGCCGCCTGGCGGCGTTCCTGATCATGCAGCGGTCGGACAAGGTGCGCGCCTCAGCCAGCGGCGGGACCGCCACGCTGGCGTTGCATTTCCGTCATTGACCGCCGCCGTCCGTTCATTGTTGTGAATCCCTTCCCGAAAGGCCCTGCCGATCCCGGCGAGCTCGGGCTCTCGGGCTCCTAACGCGCCTGAACGATTTGACATATTTTCCGCCGGTTGTTCGATGCCGCGCCGTTGACCTGCGCCCGCCGGCGCCTCATTTTGGTGGCAAAGCTGCGCGAATCGTTCGCTGGCTGGGTGGTCGGAAGGCGAAAGAGAAAAGCCATGCCCATGGCGGCAAACGATATCGAACGGTTGATCAAGGCCCGGCTGCCGGACGCCAGCGTCACCATCCGTGACCTTGCCGGCGACGGCGACCACTATGCCGCAACCGTCATCTCCGAGAGCTTCCGCGGCAAGTCGCGGGTCCAGCAGCACCAGATCGTTTACGAAGCCCTCAAAGGCGAGATGGGCGGCGCACTGCACGCGCTGGCGTTGCAGACCGGCGTGCCGGAATCCTGAACGACAGTTCAAGAACCTTCGCGTCCTGACGCGTCATCGCAAAAAAGATTCTTGATCCGGTCTGGCGTGACCGGAATCGCTCTCCTACATGCGGCCCGCCTCAAGCTCGGGGTTGTCCCACACAGGGGAGAGCAATGGACGCTTCGCGCGCCGCTTTCGACGAGACCGTCACGCTGCGTCAGGCGAAGAAACTGATCCAGTGCATGGCGCACGAGCAGAGCTTCCTCCTGCTCTCCGCGCCGGGCATGGGCAAGTCGGAGATGGTGTACGAGGCGGCGGCCGACGCCGGCCTGCCTTGTCGCTCGCTGCTGGGGACGCAGATTGCGCCGGAAGACGTCAGCGGCATCCCGCGCATCGTCGGTGAACGCTCGGTGTCTGCCCGCCGCGTATTCTCCTTCCGGAGCGGCCGGAGCCGTTCTGCCTGTTCCTCGACGAGCTGCCCGCCTGCGCGCCCGACGTGCAGAAGGCGTTCTACTCGCTGCTGCTCGAGCGAAGGCTTGGCGAGCACAGTCTGCCGGCCGGCACCTGGGTGGTCGCTGCCGGCAACCGGTTGCAGGACCGCGCGCTGGTGCGGGCCATGAGCTCGGCGCTGGTCAACCGCGTCACCATCCTGCACCTGCGGGTCGACACCGATGAGTGGCTCGCCTGGGCGAAACGTAACGGCATCCGCGGCGAGATCGTGAGCTTCATCGCCAGCATGCCCGACGCGCTGATGCGCCCGGTGCCGGCCGAGCCGGTGCCGTTTTCGACGCCGCGCGCCTGGACGTTGCTTTCGCGCGCGCTCGACATGGCGGAGGCGGCCGGGATTCTCAGCAACGAGACGCGCCGCGCGCTCGCCTTCGGGCGGCTCTCGGCGGAGGACGCAGTGGTGTTCTGCTCGCTCGCGGAAGCGGCGATCGGGCCGGTGCGGCCGCTTGAAGACTATATCCGCCAGCCGGAGCTGTTGCCGCAGGCGGATTCCGCGCGCTGGTTCGTGCTCAATTGCATCCGGCAGTTCGTGCGCGACGGGAAGGCGGCGCGCTTCAAGCCGCGCGCGATCAACCGTTTCCTGCGTAGCCTCTCGTCCGAGCACCAGCTCACGGTGCTCACCGAGCTGGTCGAGCAGTGGGGCGCGCTCGGCGCCGACCGCGCCATGTTCGACCTGCTGAAGAAGGTCACCGCGACGTGACCGGCACGCAGGAGGTCAAGGCCGCGCCGAAAAGCACGCTGGCGCGCATCCAGAAAGGACTGCGGATGGTGACCGTGCCGCTGCCGCATCTCGCGGGGCTCGCGGCCGCCGTGCGCGTCAATATCGACGATCGCGTGCCAACGATGGGCGTGTTCGCTTCCGGACGCCTCGTGGCCAATCCGGAGTTCACCGCGCGTCTCAGCGACAACGAGCTCGTGTTCGTGCTGGCGCACGAGCTTCTGCACCTGGCATTGCGCACCCATGAGCGCGCCAAGGGCTCGGGCCAGCTCGAGTTCAACTATGCGCACGACTACATCATCAACGACATGCTGCGCGCCGCGCTAGGCGTCGCCAAGATTCCCGCCGGTGGTCTCGACATGCCGGGCGCGCGTGAGAAATCCGCCGAGCAGATCGTGATCGAGATGCGCCGTAACGGCGAGGCCGTTTCGTCAATGCAGGGGCGCGGTACCGAGGCCGCCGCCGCCCGTCAGCTCGTCGATGCGCTGCGCGGCATCTATTCGACGCCGTGGCAGATGGCGCTGCAGACCTGGCTTGAAGGCGTCGTGCCCGGCGAGCGCACCTTCGCGCGTCCGTCGCGCCGCGGCGCCGACCGCTCCGACGTGGTGCTGCCGGGACGCAAGCGCACGTCGTGGATGCTCAATGTGGTGCTCGACACCTCGGGCTCAATGAGCGAGGAGATCCCGCGTGCGCTCGGCGCCATCGCCGATTTCTGCGATGCAGCCGCTGTCGACGACATCCGCCTCGTGCAATGCGACACCCAGGTCACCTCGGACGAGGTGCTGACGCCTGCGGCGCTTGCCGCCTATGAAGTGGGCGGCTATGGCGGCAGCGATCTGACGCCCGCAATGCTCGCGCTCGCGGACGATCCGCGCGTCACCGCGACGATCGTCATCACCGACGGTGACATCACCTATCCGGTCGAGCCGATGCCGTATGCGGTGCTCTGGATTCTGCCGCCGCACAGCCCCGGCGGTTTTGCCCCGCCCTACGGGCGCGTGGTCACGATGCAGCAGGAGGTGCGGCGATGAAGGTCGTGCAGGAGCTCGTCAATTATTTCGACCGGCAGGGCAAGCTCTCGCCGAAGCAGCTGCGCAAGCTCCTGGAGCAGGGCTTCCTGGCCGCCGACGCGCCGGCCACCATGCACGGCCTCTGCGATGCGGTCGGCACCTCGTACTATTTTCGGGTGATCGGCCAGATCGACGGCAGCCTCTGGGGCACCGACATCTATACCGGCGATTCCCTCATCGGCACTGCCGCGGTGCACGCCGGCCTGATGCAGCCGCTGGAAGTGGCGGTGCTCAAGGTGACGGTGGTGACGCCGCCGGCCTCGTTCACCGGCTCGGTGCGCCATGGCGTCACCAGCCACGATTTCGGCCGCTACGGCTCCGCCTATCGCCTGGCACGTATCTAGCGGCTTCGGGACAAGTGGTCCGTCACTCTTGCGAAACCGGGCGAAACATCCGACTTTAGGGTGAGACTCGCCCGTCCGGGTGACAGGAAGGATTTCCGATGAGCATCGACCAATTCATCGATAACGAGGTCAAAAGCAACGACGTGGTGCTGTTCATGAAGGGCACGCCGCAGTTCCCGATGTGCGGTTTCTCGGGGCAGGTGGTGCAGATCCTCGATCACCTTGGCGTGAGCTACAAGGGCCTCAACGTGCTCGAATCCGACGACCTGCGGAACGGGATCAAGACCTATTCCAACTGGCCGACCATCCCGCAGCTCTACGTGAAGGGCGAGTTCGTTGGCGGCTGCGACATCATCCGCGAGATGTTCCAGGCCGGCGAGCTGCAATCGCTGCTCAAGGACAAGGGCGTGGCGGGCAAGGTCACTGCCTAGCGGATCGTCCGTTTCCCCTATTGACGATGCGCGGGCGTGGAGGCGGAATGGCCTCGACGTTCAAGACTGCTTTGGGGAAACACCATGCCACTCAAGGCGCTCGCACTGGGGGTCGCCGCCCTAGGTTTCGTCACTGCCGCCAACGCCCGCATCACCGAGATCAGGATCGACGCCGTCGAGCCGTTCATCGACGGGCATTCGTTCGGGAGCGTCGGCCCCTATGAGCGCGTGAAGGGGATCGCCAAGGGCGAGCTCGATCCCAGCGCAAGTCAGAATTCCGGCATCGTCGATCTCGACAAGGCGCCACGCAACAGCCGGGGCATGGTTGAGTACGAGGTCGACATCTTCATCCTGCGGCCGGCCGATCCCGCGAAAGGGAGTGGCATCCTGTATTACGAGGTGCTCAACCGCGGCAACAAGCAGCTCGGCACGCGGCTGCTCGACGTCACCTCGGGCGGCGCGGTGTCGCTCGCCAATGCGCTCAACAATCCGACGACGCCCGCGCATGTCGGCAACGCCTTCGTGTTCGAGCGCGGCTACACGGTGGTGTGGTCGGCATGGGACCCGGATGTGTCGAGCGCCAATGCGCGCATGACCGCGCAGTTCCCGGTGGCGATGGAGAACGGCGCGCCGATGGTGCGCCGCGTTCGCGAGGAGTTCCAGGTCGGCAAACGCGTGCCCGCCGACGTCGAGGTGGCGCGGCTGAACTATCCCGCCGTCTCGACCGACCGTGCCAAGGCGCAACTGTTCGTGCGCGACCGCCAGGCCGACCAGCGCACGGAGATTCCCGCCGACAGCTGGGAGTTCGCGAGCCCGACATCGGTGCGGCTGCTGCCGAAGGGCACGACGTTCACGACCGCCGCGATCTACGAGCTCTACTACGAGGCGACGCAATCCAAGGTCGTCGGCATCGGCTTCGCCGCCACCCGCGACGTGGTGTCGTTCCTGCGCCACCAGAAGGCCGACGACAAAGGCACCGCCAGTCCGCTCAGCGCGCACGGCATCCGTCATGCGCTCGCGTTCGGCGGTTCGCAGGCCGGCCGCTTCCTGCGCCACTACATCGAGCTCGGCATGAACAAGGACCTTGCCGGCCGCAAGGTGTTCGACGGCGTCTACTCGCACACCGCCGGCGCCGGCAAGGTGTTCGCCAATCACGCGTTCGCCGAGCCCGGCCGCACGGTCACCCAGCACGAGGACCATGACTACCCCGAGAACTGGTTCCCGTTCTCGACCGCGTTCACCACCGACCCGCTGGTCGGCAAGACCGGATCGCTGTTGCGTGGCGACGGCTCCGATCCCTTGATCATCGAGACCAACACGTCGACCGAGTACTGGCAGAAGGGCGCGTCGCTGCTCACCACCGACCCGACCGGCAGCCGCGATCTGTCACTGCCGGCGAACTCGCGCGTCTATCTGATTGCCGGCACCCAGCACGGCGGCCGGGCCGGGCTCGGCACGCGGCCGGGCGTCTGCGCCAATCCGACCAATCCGCATTCACCGGCGCCGGCGATGCGGGCGCTTGTCGTCGCGCTCGAACAGTGGGTGACGGAAGGCACCGCGCCGCCCGCGAGCCGGGTGCCGTCGGTTGCCGCCGGGACCGCGGTTGATCAAGGCACGCTAAGGTTTCCGGCAATCAAGGGTGTGACGATGGTCCGCGCCGGCAATCAGTTCGGTCCGCTCCGCGACTGGAATGGTCGGCCCGGCACGATGATCGCCGCCACGCTGGCTGGCCAGGCCTTCTACGGCACGCGCGTCGCAGCCATTGACGCCGACGGCAACGAAACCTCCGGCATCCGGCTGCCGCCGATCGCGGTGCCGCTCGCGACCTACACCGGCTGGAACCTCTACGCGCGCATCCCGAGCGAGCTCTGCGACCGCGACGGCAGCTATATCCCGTTCGCCAGGACCAAGGCCGAGCGCGCGGCGGCGGACGATCCGCGTCCCTCGATCGAGGAGCGCTACGGCTCGCGCGCCAACTATGTCGCGAAGGTGCGGGCGGCGGCGGATGCGCTGGTGCGCGACCGCCTGCTGTTGCCGGCCGATGCGGCCGCCTATGGGCGTGCCGCCGAGGCGAGCGACCGCTTCTAGAGCATGATCTCGAAAAAGCCTGCCCCGGACTTGATCCGGGGTGGGTACCGGGTTTCGGACAAGATCATGCTCCAGCTAAAACTGACCCGACAAGCTACTTGATCTTGTTGGCCAGCAGGATCACCAGCGCCAGCACGATGGCGAGGCCGACCAGCGCCTGCGGTTGAACGCCGTTGGCGAACTTCAGCACATTGTCGGCAACGGTGGCGACGAATATGCCTGAGTTCGCCCCGAGGATCAGATGGAGCAGGATGATCGTCAGGATGGCGAGAAAGCCGATCTCGACGAAGATCCAGAGGTACTGCTTGGTCTTGTGCAGATAGTCCAGCATGGCCCGCCCTCCGAATCGTTGGGTGGACGGCGCTGCCATCCACCCAACGTCCCCACCGCGGGCAGCCGGAAATGATGCCCGCGATTAACTCATGCGCACGGACGGTCCGCGCGTATCAAGCCATCTTACGATTGGAGAACAGCCAGAGGATCAGGCCAAGTGCGATCAGCCCCACAATGCCGTTCTTTCCGAGGTCACCCACCAGGCTCATGATGTTGCTGACGACGTTGCCGATGAACGGCACCTGCGGGCCTGCAAGCAAAGCTAGCGCGATACCTAGCGCCAGCAGCATCAACGTCACTTCCGTCAACGCGCCGATCCAACCCTTTACCGAGTTTAACGCATCCATGTGCGTCTCTCCCTTTGCAACGGTTTTTCGGAACGCAAGGTAAAATTATACTGACGAGGCCTTCAGCATACAAAATGTGGGCATTTGCTGCAATCTTTGCCCCATAAATAGCCTGCCGAGCTGGGGAGGGCTGTGGATACGCTGCTGCGCAAACGGAAAATCTTGGACGCAAAACGAAAAACCCCGGCCGATCGGCCGGGGCTTGAATTCCCTGCGCCTGGAATAAGTTCGCGCCGCTAGCGCGAGTAGAACTCGACCACCAGATGCGGCTCCATCTGAACCGGGTAGGGGATCTCGCCGATCACCGGGACGCGGGTGAGCTTGGCGGTCATCTTGGAGTGGTCGACCTCGACATAGTCGGGCACGTCGCGCTCAGCGAGCCCGACCGATTCCAGGACCAGCGCGAGCTGCTTCGACTTGTCTTTCACCTCGACCAGGTCGCCGACCTTCACCTTGTAGCTCGGGATGGTGACGCGGCGGCCGTTTACTTTGATGTGCCCGTGGCTGATGAACTGGCGGGCGGCGAACACCGTCGGCACGAACTTGGCGCGGTAGATGACGGCATCGAGGCGCCGCTCCAAGAGCCCGAGCATGTTCGCGCCGGTGTCGCCCTTCTGACGGCGCGCCTCGGCGTATATGCCGCGGAACTGCCGTTCCAGGATGTTGCCGTAGTAGCCGCGAAGCTTCTGCTTGGCCTTGAGCTGCACGCCGTAGTCGGAGAGCTTGCCCTTGCGGCGCTGGCCGTGCTGGCCGGGGCCGTATTCGCGGTGGTTGACGGGGCTCTTCGGGCGGCCCCACACGTTCTGGCCCATACGGCGGTCGATCTTGTACTTCGCCTGATGGCGCTTGGTCATTCGCGTCCTCGTGTTGTGTCTTGCGATTTGAGGATCGCGCCCTCCTTTGTCCCCTTTTCATGCCATCCCCGTTAAGGGAGGCAGGAGGGGGACCGACAGGTTCCGGAGCCTAAGCGCTGGCCAAAACCGCGGGTCGCGAAACACCGCGCGGGCCAATCGGCCCGCGAGATGGGCGGTTTCTAGGGGGTCCCAAGGGGCAAGTCAAACCTCGCAGCAGTCATTCCGGAAGCCGCGCAGCGGCTGTCCGGAATCCATCTCTCCGCTTGAGGGGGTATGGATTCCGGACTCCGGGCCTTCGGCCGGCCCCGGAATGACGGCCGGAACAGCCCGCTATTCGACCTCCCGATAGACGTCGATCTCGACCGAGCCCCCCAGCAGGGCCCGCCAGGAGCTCAGATAGGCCTGCACCCGCGGGTCGGAGGCGAAGCGCTGGCGGTTGAGCTCGATCGCCTCGTGGGTCTCATATTCGATCTCGTGGATGTAGCGCGCCGGGTCGTCGACGTTCTGGAGCAGGCGGAACTTCCTGCCTCCGAACGCCTCGTGGAACGGCCGCGCCGCCTTCAGGAGCGAGAGCAGGTGGGTGGCATCCGACGAGGGAAGGGTGAACTTGAACTGGAGGGTTCGCCGCACCGTCGAGGGATCTTTGGCCATCGTGCCGCCTGTCGCCTGAGAGGAACAAGTCGTGTGTCCGTTCATGCTATGGGGCGATGCCGAGGCGCGCCAGTGCCGTCGCCAGTTTTGGCGACGGCGGCTTCCCCGATGAGTAGACGAATCGTGCCGGCGGCGGACGCTCTGGCCCGGGCCCGCCGATCAGGTCGACCACGCGCCGCGCGATCGCGGGCGCCGGATCGAGGAACGTCACCGGCCAGGGCGCCAGCCGCTCGAAACGGTCGAGCAGCAGCGGGTAGTGCGTGCAGGCGAGCACCACCGTGTCGGTGCGGCGCCCGTCGCCGTCGATGAAGCAGGGCGCAATCTCGGCTGCGATTGCCGCATCCTCCGCCGGCGTGCCATTGAGCTCGTGCTCTGCATAGGCGGCGAGCCGCGCGGAGCCGACCAAGGTCACCTCGGCGCCGTTGGCGAATTCGCGGATCAGCGTGCGGGTGTATTCGCGCGACACGGTGCCCTCGGTACCAAGCACCGACACGCGCTTGCTCGCCGACGCCGCACAGGCCGGTTTGATCGCCGGCACGGTGCCGACGAATGGTACTTTGAAGCGGGCACGCAAGTCCGGCAGCACCAGTGTCGATGCCGCGTTGCAGGCGATCACCACCAGGGTCGGGCGATGCGCGTCGATCAGTTTTGCCATCAGGGTAACTACGCGCGCGATCAGTTCAGCCTCGCCGCGGCCGCCGTAGGGAAAGAATGCATCGTCGGCGGCATAGACGAAGCGCGCATCCGGACGCGCCGCTGCGACCTCGCGGTGGACCGTGAGACCGCCCAGCCCGGAATCAAACACAAGGATCGTCGGCGTGCCTGCCATCAATCATGCCCACGCAGACAAGCTTGCGCAATCTGCGCAAGCTCAACTGCTCTTGCCGAGCAAGACGTAGCATACAACAAGGCGAAATCTACGCCGGGCCAAGTCTAGGCCGGACCAGGCCCGACCAGGTCGAGATGCGGACGGTCGGTGCGCTGGGGTACGGCCACGGGCCGTTCGCGCTCGCGGCGCAGGGGTCTCGAACTGCGTGGCGAGATCAGGCCGCTCACCACGGTGAAGGTCGCGAGCGTGATGGCGGCGAGGTTGCCGTCCCAATGCTCGGAGAAGGCGGTCGCGCCCAACGCGTAGGCCCAGAACGGGAAGGCTGCCGTCGAAACCACCGCGTTGATCACCCAGGCGTCGCCTTTCTCGCGCACGTACCAGACGAACAGCGGCACCAGCGCGAGGCAGATGAAGAACGCGACCTGGGCCACGACCATTACGGGAATGCCGGCCATCAGCGCGCCCTTGCCGCTGGTCTGCACGACCTGGTTCAGGATGGCGTTGATGACGATGAAGAAGGCGAGCACTTCGCCGGGGATGTATTTCGCGATCCGTTCGAGATAGCCGTCGCTCTGCGGCCGCTCGTCCCTTTCGAGACCACCCAGCAATTGTTCGTCCAGACCAATGATACCGGTACTCGTACTCTCCGACGCCGGAATGCGCACGAGACGGCTCATGACGGCCTCCTGGCTGATGCGTGGCGGGGACCCTAAGTCAGGCGCGCTGAGTCGGGCAAGCTTCGACCAAGGTTGAAGGAGCCCGGCTATCCCTTCGAAGAGACAGGCGATAGGCTGGGAGGCCGCCGCGGGCGCAACGACGCCGATTGTGGGAGGAACGCATGACATTCTGGGCCAGGGGTCTGCTCGCCGTTGCAGCGCTTGCGGCCCTCGGCGCGGCCGCTCTCGCGCAGCGCGCCGAGTATCCCGAGCGCACCATCACCGTCATCGTCCCGTTCCCGCCGGGCGGCGCCTCCGACATCACGGCGCGGCTGGTCGCGTCGAAGCTCACCGAGCGCCTCAAGCAGACCGTGGTGATCGACAACCGCGCCGGCGCGAATGGCGGGCTCGGCGCGGTCGCGATGAAGCAGGCGCCGGCCGACGGCTACACGCTGCTGGTCGGATCGATCGGCGTGTTCGCGATCAACCCGGTGCTCTACAAGAACCTTCGCTACGACCCGCAGAAGGATTTCGACCTCCTGTCGCAACTCGTGCGCACGCCCAACGTGCTGGTGGCGAGCCCGTCGTTTCCGGCGAGCACCGTGGCCGAGCTGATCGCCTACCTGAAGAAGAGCCCCGGCAAGGTCACCTTCGCATCGTCGGGCACCGGATCGTCGGATCACCTGACCGCCGCGCTGTTCTGGCAGAAGACCGGCACGTCAGGCATCCACGTGCCGTACAAGGGCGGCGGCCCCGCCATCAACGACCTGATCGCCGGCCACGCCAATGTGTCGTTCCAGAACCTCGGCGCGATCTCGCAGCACGTGAAATCCGGGAAGCTCAAGGCGCTGGCGGTGACCAGCGAAGGCCGCGCCGCGGCGCTGCCGGACGTGCCGTCGATGGGGCAGGCCGGGGTCACCGATCTCGTCGTCTATTCGTGGCAATCCGCGGCCGCACCCAGGGGCTTGCCGGCGGCAGTGAGGGCGAAGCTCGAGGCGGAGTTCGCCGCTTCGGCAACCGCGCCCGACATCAAGGCGAAGTTTGAGGCGATCGGCTTCGACGTGGTGGCCAGCAATGGCGCTGAGTTCGCCAAATTCCTCGACGGCGAGATCGCGCGCTGGCGGACGGTGGTCGAGACCGGTGGCATCACGGCAGAGTAAGTTGCGTGTCCCGGACGTAGTGCAGCGCGTAGCGATTGCGGAGCGGTGCACTGCTGATCCGGGACCCCGGTTATTTCTCTCACTGATCTAAGAAAGAAATCGGGGTCCCGGTTCTGTATCGCATCACTTCGTGCTGCCAAAGCGCGTCGAAGACGCGCGTGAACGCGCTTATGGCGCCCGGGACACTCTAGCCGAACGACGCCCGTCAGCTCTTGCCAAACACCCGCTTGAAGATCGTGTTGACGTGCTTGAAGTGATAGCCGAGGTCGAAATTGGCCTTGAGCTCGGCTTCACTCAGGTGCTTGCGCACATCCTTGTCGGCCGTGAGGAAGGTGAGGAAGTCGCCTTCGCCCTTCCAGACCCGCATGGCGTTGCGCTGGACCATCCGGTAGGCGTCCTCGCGGGCGACGCCAGCCTGGGTCAGCGCGATCAGGATGCGCTGCGAATGCACCAAGCCGCCGAGGCGATCGAGGTTCTTGCGCATGTTCTCCGGGTAGACCACGAGCTTGTCGATGACGCCGGCGAGCCGGTTGAGCGCGAAGTCGAGCGTCGCGGTCGCGTCCGGGCCGATCATGCGCTCGACCGATGAGTGCGAGATGTCGCGCTCGTGCCAGAGCGCGACGTTCTCCAGCGCCGGGGTCACATAGCCGCGCACCACGCGCGCGAGCCCGGTGACGTTCTCCGTCAGCACCGGATTGCGCTTGTGCGGCATCGCCGACGAGCCCTTCTGGCCCTCGGAGAAGAATTCCTCCGCTTCGAGCACCTCGGTGCGCTGCAAATGGCGGATTTCGGTGGCGAGGCGCTCGACCGAGGAGGCGACGACGCCGAGCACGGCGAAATACATGGCGTGCCGGTCGCGCGGGATGACCTGGGTCGAGACCGGCTCGACCTTCAGCCCCATCGCCTTTGCGACGTGCGCCTCCACGCGCGGATCGACCTGCGCGAAGGTGCCGACCGCGCCCGAGATGGCGCAGGTCGCGACCTCGTCGCGCGCCTCTTTCAGGCGCGCCTTGGCGCGGTCGAACTCCGCATAGGCCTGCGC
Source organism: Xanthobacteraceae bacterium (assembly GCA_019745775.1). Classification (GTDB taxonomy): domain Bacteria; phylum Pseudomonadota; class Alphaproteobacteria; order Rhizobiales; family Xanthobacteraceae; genus VAZQ01. The sequence goes on from JAIESR010000077.1 coordinate 91,470, forward strand.
GAGCTTGAGCCCGAACGTGGTCGGCTCGGCGTGGATGCCGTGCGAGCGGCCGATGGTCGGCGTCATCTTGTGCTCGAGCGCGCGGCGCTTGAGCGCGGCGAGCAGCTTGTCGACGTCGGCGATCAGGATATCGGCGGCGCGCACCAGCTGGACGTTGAGGCAGGTGTCGAGCACGTCGGAGGAGGTCATGCCGGCGTGCACGAATCGCGCCTCCGGGCCGACGATCTCCGCGAGATGGGTGAGGAAGGCGATCACGTCGTGCTTCACCTCGCGCTCGATCTCGTCGATGCGCGCGATGTCGAACTTGGCGTTCCTGCCCTTGTCCCAGACCTTCTTGGCTGCCGCCTTCGGAATGATCCCGAGCTTCGCCATGGCGTCCGCGGCATGCGCCTCGATCTCGAACCAGATGCGGAAGCGGGTCTGCGGCTCCCAGATCGCAGCCATCTCGGAGCGGGTGTAACGCGGGATCATGCGGGCCCTCGATACCGTCGGTTCAGGCCGACTGCTTAGCGGACGCGGCCCGTCACCACAATGAACCGCCGGTCCGGGCCTTCGAATGCGGTGTAAAAGTATTGGATGAGCACCGCCAGCGCATACGACCCGTCGGGGAGCGGCAGCGCGTGCGCTTCCGCGATCCCGTAGTGGTCGGGGCACCCGCGCGTGACCGGAATGGTCTGGTCGCGGTTAAAGTGGATGGTCGGCCGGCTTCTGCGCTCCAGCGTCAGTCCGAAGCCGTTCGGATGCTCGCCGGAGACGAGGTCTTTGCAGCGGTGCATTGCGATGTCGAACTCGCGCAGCACCAGCCGCGCATCGGCGCCGAAGTGGGGCAGGGCGACCGCCGCGACCGTGGCCTTGCGCGCACTCCGCACCTCCTCGGGGCCCAACACGTAGCGTGAACGGCTGCCCGCCACGGCCGCGATCTGGTTGCCGGCTTCCGAGATGCCGAGCTGCCGGAGGATCGCCGCCGCATCGGCGGCGGCCCTGGCGCGGATGTCGGCCAGCTGCTTGTCGCGCGGCTCCTTGCCGAGCGCCGGATCGTCCGCGTCCATGATGGCGGCGACCGGCATGCCCTTCACCGGGCGGTCGCCAATGGTCTCGACCGCGGTGATGGTCGAGTAGAGCGTGCCCGAGCCGTCCTGCTCGCCGTATTGCTCGAACGCGAAATAGCGGCCGTCGGCGGAGAACCCGAGCACATGGACGGCGGAGCCGTCGCCCGCGCGTGCGTCGGCCGCGCCCGCCAAGGGAGCGCCCAGGGTCAGGGCGAGCGCCAGCAAGGCCGCGGGGCCGAATCGGTTCATGGGTTCCTGTCTACGCGAATTGGGGCAAGGCGGCATCGTGCCGGCTGATCAATTCGACTCACATGGTCTTGCGACTTGGGGCGCAGGTCACGCGGCTTCGCCGCGTGCCAGCGCCGCCGCATTGCGAATTGCTGCAATGTTCGCGCGATAAGCGTCCGGCTTGCCGCCCTTGAATACGGCCGAGCCCGCCACCAGCACATTGGCTCCGGCCTGCGCAACCAGGGGCGCGGTCTCCGGCGTGACGCCGCCGTCGACCTCGATGTCGATCGGGCGCGTGCCGCAGAGCGCGCGCAGGCGCGCCACCCTCTCGACGGCAAACGGAATGAAGGCCTGGCCGCCGAAGCCCGGATTGACCGACATCACCAGGATCAGGTCGACCAGATCGATCACCGGCTCGATGGTCTCGATCGGCGTGCCCGGATTGAGCGTGACGCCGGCTTTCTTGCCGAGCGCGCGGATCGCCTGCAGCGATCGGTGCACGTGCGGTCCCGACTCGACATGCACGGTGATGACGTCGGAGCCGGCCTTGGCGAAGGCTTCGAGATAGGGATCGCACGGCGCAATCATCAGGTGGACGTCGAGCACCTTCTTGGTGTGCGGGCGCAGCGCCTGCACCACCGCGGGGCCGATGGTGATATTGGGCACGAAGTGGCCGTCCATCACGTCGACATGAATCCAGTCGGCGCCGGCGGCGTCGACGGCGCGCACCTCGTCGCCCAGCCGGGCGAAGTCGGCGGAAAGAATTGACGGGGCGACCAGCAGCGGTCGGCGCATCGCGATACCCTCTTCGATCCGCAGATCGCCTAACATGTCCCGAATCACGCGGCAATGCACGGATTCCGGAAGCAGAATTCACGGGTTCCAAATGCGTAGATGATGCCCACCGTTTACGACTATGGTCCCTGCTGCGTCGCTTGCGCCCTTCTTATATGGAGGGCGGAATCGTCGGTCCGGGGCTGGTTGTCCACTGGCCCGGGCCGGCGTTATTTTGTTCGGAAAGGACCATCATGGCGCGTACGGACGCCGTTGTTTTGGGGGCCGGTATCGTCGGCGCCTCGATTGCGCTGCATTTGGCCAGGCGTGGCCTGAGTGTCGCGCTGGTCGACAAGGGCGGACCGGGCGAGGGCACCTCTTACGGCAATGCCGGCGTGATCGAAGCCAACACGCTGCTGCCGCATCCGTTTCCGACCTCGTTCGGCGCGATCATGAAGGTCGCGCTCAAGCGCGCCACCGAGGCTAACTACCACCTCGCGTTCTTGCCGCACATCGCGCCCTGGCTCCTCGACTACCGGGCGAATTCAAGCATCGAACGCCGTATCCGCTACGCCAACCTGATGCGGCCGCTGTTCGCGAACGCGCTTCCCGAGCACGAGACGCTGATGCAGGAGGCGGGCGCGACGCAATATCTACGCAAGGAAGGCTGGCTCAAGGTCTACCGCAACAAGGCGACGTTCGAAGCGACCGCGCGCGAGCGCGCGCTCGCGTCCGAGTTCGGCCTGCCGCATGACGCGCTCGACCGCGACGGCGCGCTCGCGCTCGAACCCGCGCTGGCGCCGCAGTTCGTCAACGGCATCTATTGGAAAAGCTCCGCCAGTGTGACCAATCCGCTGGCGGTCACGCGCGCCTATGTCGCGCGCTTCACCGCGCTCGGCGGCGTCGTGCTGACCGGCGACGCGCGCACGCTGCATCGCGCCAACGGCCGCTGGCGGGTCGAGACCGACGAAGGCCCGGTCGACTCGCGCGAGGCCGTGGTCGCGCTCGGCCCCTGGGCCACCGATCTGCTCAAGCCGATGGACATCGACCTCCCGTTGGAGGTGAAGCGCGGCTACCACCTGCATTTCCGTCCACGCGGCAATGCCGGCCTGACGCGGCCGGTGGTCGACGCCGATCTCGGCTACTGCGTCGCGCCGATGGAGCAGGGATTGCGGCTCACCACCGGGGCCGAATTCGCCGACCGCGATGCGCCGCCGACGCCGGTGCAATTCGACCGGCTGTTGCCGCAGGCGCGCGCGCTGTTTCCGCTCGGCGAACAGGTCGAGGCGCAGCCGTGGATGGGCAGCCGTCCGTGTTTCGCCGATTCCATGCCGGTGATCGGCCGCGCGCCCGGCAAGACCGACCTATGGCTCTGCTACGGCCATGCCCATTGGGGCCTGACGCTCGGCCCGGTGACCGGACGGCTCATCGCCGAGATGATCACGAACGCGACGCCGTTCTGCGATCCCGCGCCTTACGCCGCCGAGCGGTTCACTCGTTGACAGTGCGCACCACGCTCGACGTCGGCTTCCCGCCCACGGTCGGCAGCTTGGCGTCCTTGCGCACCTCTTCGTCAAAGGCCGCGATGGTCGTGACCGGCGCGCGGGCGCGCATGTGGACGATCTTGTAGCCACCGGCCTTGAGGTCGTTGAGGAGATCGGCGGTGGCGGCTGCGGTCGCCTGCTGGAAATCGTGCATCAGCACAATGCCTTTGCCGAATTTCTTCAGCTTCGCCATCACCGCGTTACGGACCTGCTCGGGCTTGCGCATCTTGAAGTCGAACGAGTCCATGTCGGTCGAGAAGATCGCGATGTTGCGCTCGCCGAGATAGGTCACGAGCTCCGGCGGATGCCTCAGCGCCGGGAAGCGGAAGAACGGCGCCGTCGGGCCGCCGACCGCCCAGGCCACCGCGCTGATGCCCTTCTCGATCTCGCGCTTGCCTTCGTCGACCGGCTTGCCGGTGAGGTTCTGGTGGCTCCAGGTATGGCTGCCGACCGAGTGGCCGCGCTGTGCAACCTGCTTGAGGATGCCGGGCTCGTAGGTCGCGTGCTTTCCGATCGGGAAGAAGATCGCGCGGGTGCAATGCGCGGCGAGCGCATTGACCACCGCCATCGTGCGCTGCGGCCACGGGCCGTCGTCGTAGGTAAGCACGACCTCGCCTGGCTCGAGGAAGTCGTGCTGGCGGAAATGTTCGAAGCCGAAGCCGGGTCCGCCGGTGGTGTCGATCTCGACCGTGCGCGCGACGCCGAGCGCATTCGGATTGCCCGGGCAGGACTGGGGCGCGGCCGTCCGTGCCGGCGGCGCTGCGGCCGGTGGTGGAGCTTGCGCCATGATCTTCGGCGGTGCGGGCGCTGGCGGTGCGGCGGCCGGCGGTGCCTCGGGCGTCGCGGTGCGCTGTGCGACGGTGGGCGAGCTTTCGACCGGCGTGGGGACCGCAACGGGCGGTGCCTCCGTGACCACGGTCACGGTTTGCCGGGGTTGGCTGGGCTGCGCGGCGACCGCAGGCGGCGGCGCGGCTGCCGGTTCCCGGTTCAGGAGCGCTGGATTGACGGTGATCAGATATCCAAAAACGCCGGCAAAAATGGCGAGCGCAATCGCGCAAGCGCCTATAGCCACACGCATGGCCCTCTCCCAACCCTTACGGCGCCACCAAATTTGGCGCCGTACCAGATGTGCCCCGCAACGCGATATTAGCGAGCCATCGTGAAGGCAAAGTCAAGGCGGCCAAGCCCTTGCGAATGCGCGTTATCCAATTGTTCCGTACCGGTCGCGCCAGGCCGGGGCGGCACCCGGGTACGGGAGCGCTGTGGCCTCGTAGACCGCCCGCGCTACCGCCCGGGCCAGCACATCGGCGGCGACGGCGCCGAGTTCCGCCAGGCCATGGATCGGGTCGGCGAGCGGCTGGCGGCCGGTCGCCGCAGCGAACACCAGGTCGCCGTCGAGCGGCGAATGCACCGGGCGTATGGCACGGGCGATGCCCACCTGCGCCATGATCGCGAGCCGCTTGGCCTGCACCTTGTTGAGGAGCGCGTCGGTCGCGACCACGGCGAGGGTGGTGTTCTCTTCCGCGCGGCCTTTGGTGCGGAAGGCGAGCGCGCCGTCAGGCACCGGCGTCGGCATGCCGTGTCCGCCGAATTCTTTGTTGCGTTCGTAGGGCGCGGCCCAGAACCACGGACCTTTTCCGACGGTGACGCAGCCCGCCGCGTTGACCGCAACCAGCGCGCCGACGGTGACGGCGCCGACAGTCGCCGAGGCCGAACCCGTGCCGCCCTTGAAATTGGCGGTGGTCGCGCCGAAGCCCGCGCCGGCGGTGCCGAGCTTGAAGTCGGCGCCGGCGGCAGCCGCCGCCGTATAGCCAAGCTCGCGATAGGGCGGAAAGCGGCCCCAGGCCTTGTCGCCGCCGTTGAGCAGGTCGAACAGGATCGCGCCCGGCACGATCGGCACGCGCACGCTGCGCATCGCAAAGCCGCGGCCGTGCTCGGCGAGCCAGGCCATCACGCCCGCCGCCGCCTCGAGTCCGAAGGCGGAGCCGCCACCGAGCGCGAGCGCGTCGATCTTTTCGACCGTCATCGACGGATCGAGCAGGACGCTCTCGCGCGTGCCGGTGCCGCCGCCGCGCACATCGATGCTCGCGATCGCGGGCTCGTCGAACACGAGCGCGGTGACGCCGGAGCCGATTTTCGCGTCGTCGGCGTGCCCGACCTTCACGCCTGCGACGTCAGTGATGAGGTTTCGCAATGCCATGCGGGAGGAGGGTAGCAGAATTTGCGCGAGTGCGCGGGGCGATCACCAGCCGGTGACACGCGCGAGCAGCGCGCCGCAGTCGGCGGGAAGCGCGCTGCCGCGCCAGGCGACATGCTGATCGGGGCGGATCAGCGCGAGGTCGCACTCATAGAGCGCGCGACCTTCCGGCGGATCGACTTTGAAAGTCTTGAGCGGAATACCCCGCGCGCGGGCCGCGTCTTCCATAACCCGAGTATTGTGGTCCCGGTGAAGATGAAGAAGGCAGAACCCGGTCCCCAAATGATCGAACAGCGAGCTCCGGTCGGGCAGGAACAGATGCGGAGCGCGGCCGCCGGGGCAGGCGCTCGGATGATAGACATGCGGATCGTCGGCCGGTGGCGCGGTGCCGTCCGACGCGATGATCGGTGAGCCATCGTAGCGCGCGCCGAGTTGGATGCCGATCGAGGCAAATTCCTCGCGCGACAGCTCGAGGCGTTTGCCGAGCGCTGCGCGTGACGCATCCCCCGCCGCGGAATCCTGGAGCAAGCCGTCATCGACGGAGATCTTGCCCATGCCGCGCGATAGTGCCTTCGCCATGCCGGTGTTGCGGAACGCGATCGGCCGCCGTTCGATCTCATAGCTCGCCAGCAGGTTCGGGCCGCCCCAGCCGGAAACCATGGCGGCGATCTTCCACGCCAGGTTCACCGCGTCATCGACGCCGGTGTTCATCCCAAAGCCGCCGGTTGGTGTGAAGATATGCACGGCGTCGCCGGCCAGCGCGATGCGGCCGGACACGAAGCGATCGGCGACCAGTGCATGACCCGCGGTCCACGGCCGGTGTTCGATGAATTCGATCTCGATATTGGCGCCGACGCTTTGGCGGATCAGATCGGCGACCAGCACCGGGTCCGGCTTATCATCCGGATTGCGCAGCTTGGTGTTGATGGTGAACGCGCCTTTGCCGTCCAGCGTCACGAGGTTGCTGCGCACCTCGGGATGCACCGTGCGGTACTGCCAGCAGCGCTTGTGCTTGAGGATCCGATAGAGACCCGGCGCGCGCAGGTGCGTCGCGACCGTCGCGCCGCTGCCATAGGATTGCTCCTCCGGCCGTTCGCCGCGGTAGGCGATGCCGAGATGCCGGCGCACCGTGCTCTGCGGGCCGTCGCAGCCGGCGAGGTAATCGCAGCTGATGGTCTCGCGCTGGCCGGTCTCGGCGTTCTCGATGACGATCTCGATGCGTTCCGGGCGTTCGGCGATCTCGACGCAGCGCCAGCCGAACCGCGACTCCACCATGTCGAGCGTTTGCAGATGCTTCAGGAGCGCCGCTTCGACATACATCTGATTGCAACGGAACAGCGGCTCGGGAACCTGGTCCGTCGGTGCCGCGTGCGCCACCGCCGCCGTCTTCTCCTGTTCCGACGGCATGGCGATCCGCCCCAGCTCCCACCCGTTCAGGGCCGTGAAGAAACCGACGTCGGTCGGGTGATCGGTCGGCAGGCCGAGCTTGCGGATGTCGCGCGCGATGCCGAGCCGCCGGTAGTGCTCCATGGTGCGCGCATTGTGCGTCGAACCCTTGGGAAACCAGCGCGAGTTTGGCTCGGTATTGACCAGCATGGTGCGGACATTGAACCCGGCGAGGCTCATGGCCAGCACCATCCCCACTGGACCACCGCCCACCACCACGACCGGCACATGCCGCATGCCCAGGCTCCGCGCAAATCCCGCCGTTGCCGCAGATCTTGTAACGGGAATCTGATTATTTCGACCAGGGTGGGCGCTTGCAATCGCCGCGGCGGCCGTCGCATCTAGGGGCCATGACGCCCGACGTTTCCGTCCTGGCCGCGCTGTTTGCGGGGTTGATCAGCTTCCTATCGCCCTGCGTGCTGCCGCTGGTGCCGCCGTATCTGGTCTATCTCGCCGGCGCCTCCATGGAGCGGCTCGCCGGCGCGGAGCCGCCGGCGTTGGTCAAGCGTGACGTGCTCGTTGCCGCCGCGCTGTTCGTGGCCGGGTTCTCGACCGTGTTCGTGGCGCTCGGCGCCGGCGCCAGCGCGGTCGGCGGGTTGCTGCGGCTCTATTCCTACGAGCTCTCGATCGTCGCCGGCATTGCCATCATCATCATGGGACTGCATTTCCTAGGCCTCACCCCCATCGCATTGCTCCATCGACAAGCGCGCATGGAAATGCCGAAGCCGGTGGGACTGTGGGGCGCCTATGTGATGGGGCTTGCCTTCGCGTTCGGCTGGACGCCGTGCATCGGCCCGATCCTGGCAACCATCCTCGCGGTCGCTGCGTCGGAGGCGACGGTGGCGAAAGGGGCGGGGCTGCTCGCGGTCTATTCGTTGGGGCTCGGCGTGCCGTTCATGATCGCCGCGCTCGCGGTCGAGCCGTTCGCGGCGTTCCTCACCCGCTTTCGCAGCAAGCTCGTCTACATGGAAAAGGTGATGGGCGGATTGCTGGTGCTGACTGGCCTCGCGTTCCTGTTCGGCTTGTTCACGCAGCTCAACAGCTGGCTGATCGAAACCTTCCCGGCGCTGCAGTCGATCGGGTGAATCGATGATCGCCGTCATCAAGAACGAGTTGCAGAAAATGCGCGCGCAAACCGCGCCGCCGTGAGAATAGCGGCGCGGTTGCAGCCGTTTTCTATTCGGCTTCGAAGTAGGTGATGCGGCCGTCCGGACCCTTGCGCCACTCGTAGAGCACGTAGCGGTCCTTCTTCACGCCGTTGACCACATAGCCGTCGTTGGTGATATCGCCCTTGCTGTCGAACTTGAGATCACCCAGCACGGTGTTGAACACCATGCCCGAACGCATCACCTTTGCGACTTCCTTCGGATCGAGCGATTTGGCGCGTTCGGCCGCCTGCTTGATGATTTGCACCGCGGCATAGCTGTAGAGCGTGTAGGCCTGCGGCTCGAACATCCGCTGCGAGCGGAACAGCTCGATGATCTTCTTGTTGTTAGGATTGGTGCGTGGGTCGGGCGAGAACGTCATCAGCGTGCCCTCGGAGCCGGGGCCGGCGATCGCCGCGAACTCGTCGTCGGTGATGCCGTCGCCGCCCATCAGCGGCGCCTTGACGCCCTGCGCGCGCATCTGGCGCACAATCAGGCCGCCGGCGTCGTGCAGGCCGCCCCAAAACACCAGGTCGGCGCGCGCCTGGCGGATCTTCGATATCAACGCGGTGAAGTCGCGGTCGTCCTTGTTGACGCCTTCATAGAGCACGTCTTTCAGCCCGGCTTTCGCCATGGCGCGGCGGGTCTCGTCGGCGAGACCCTGGCCGTAGGTGGTCTTGTCGTGGACGATGGCGACGCGCTTGCCCTTGAAGCGCTGCGCGATGATCGCGCCGGCGAGGCCACCCTGCTGGTCGTCGCGGCCGCAGACACGGAAGATGTTCCACATATTGCGCTCGGTGACCTTCGGATTGGTGGCGGCCGGCGTGATCACCAGCATGCCGTTCTCCTGGTACACCTCGGAGGCCGGCATGGTGACGCCGGAATTGAAGTGGCCGACCACGAACTTCACGCCGTCGGCGACGAACTTGTTGGCGACCGATACCCCTTCGCGCGGATCGGCGCGGTCGTCTCCGATGAACAGCTCGATCTTCTGCCCGAGGATGCCGCCCTGGGCGTTGATATCGGAAACCGCCTGCTCGGTGCCTTGCCGAAGCTGCGCGCCGAAGGCGGCGACACCGCCGGTCATCGGGCCGCCGACGCCGAGGCGAACTTGCGCCGATGCGACATCGGTAACCAGAAGCCCCAGGCCCCATGCCAAGCCCCATGCCAGGCCCAGTGCCAAGAATTTCTTCATGTCCGTCTCCCTCTGAAATTCCCGTGAGATATCTCGCGGCGTTCTTTGTCCCAGCCGCTGAAGTGGCCACACGAGCGTCTACCTCGGATGACGATTCAACCCGCAAAACCAGCGATTGTCATCCGGATTCGGAGGCCCCGGCGCGGCCAGACGCCGCCTTGCGCGGCTGCCACCGGTAGATACCCGCGCGCTCGTTGATCCAGCGATAGCAGGTGACCATCTGCGACACCCGCGTCAGCCGGAAACCCGCCAGGCCGAACAACAGACATACCGCGGTATCGGCCACATAATGGTGGAACGACAGCAACGTGCCGCCGAACAATGCAAAATGCAGGAAGCGCACGACCGCGCCGAGCAGCAGCACGAGCGGCAGCACATGCCACCACGGCCGCCAGGTCGCGGCGATGGCGCGTCCGGTCAGCGCCGCCGCGCCGCCGCCGATGATGACGGTGAGGAGTACGAACACCCAGAATGAATTGCCGTCATAGGCGAGGGCGATCAGCGCGCGCATTCAGTGTCTCCCGCCTTCGAGATAGGCGGCCTTGACCTCGGGCCGGTCGAGCAGTTCGGCGCCGGTGCCGGCGAGCGTGATCAGGCCGTTGACCATTACATAGCCGCGGTGCGCGAGCTTGAGCGCATGGAAGGCGTTCTGTTCGACCAGGAACACCGTGAGCTTCTCTTCGGCGTTGAGCTTCCGGATCGCGCTGAAGATCTGGCGCGCGACCAGGGGCGCAAGCCCGAGCGAAGGTTCGTCGAGCAGGAGCAGGCGGGGGCGCCCCATCAGCGCACGTCCGATCGCAAGCATCTGCTGCTCGCCGCCCGAAAGCGTGCCGCCGCGTTGCGCGATGCGCTCCTTCAGACGGGGAAACAGCACGAAAACCCGTTCGAGATCGGACTGGAAATGGACGGGGTCGCAGGTCGCGGCGCCCATCTGCAGGTTTTCCATCACGGTCATCCGCACGAAGATGCGGCGGCCTTCCGGTGATTGCGCAATCCGCAGCCGCGCGATCTCATGCGTCGGCAGTTGCGTGATGTCCTCGCCGGCGAAGGTGATCGAGCCTTCGCGGGCGCGCGGGTTGCCGCAGATCGTCATCATCAGGGTCGACTTGCCGGCGCCGTTGGCGCCGATCAGCGCGACGATCTCGCCGTCGCCGACCTCGACATCGACGCCCTTCAGCGCGGCGATGTTGCCGTAATAGGTGCGGACGCCGCGGACCGACAGCAGCGAGGTCATAGCCCGACCTCCGCTTCGACCTTCGCGACCTCGTCGTCCTCGACGCCGAGATAGGCCGCGATCACCTTCTGGTCGTTGCGCACGTGTTCCGGGAGTCCGTCGGCGATCTTGACGCCATGGTCGAGCACCACGACGTGGTCGGAGATCTCCATCACCACCGACATGTCGTGCTCGATCAGGAGGATCGAGGTCGCGTGTTCCTGCCGCAGCATGCGCAGGAAACGCGACAGCTCGGCGCTCTCGGTCGGGTTGAGGCCGGCTGCCGGCTCGTCGAGGCAGAGCAGCACCGGGTCGGTGCACATGGCGCGCGCGATCTCGAGCTCGCGCTGGGCGCCGTAGGGAAGGTCGCCGGCGGGGTCGTCGGCGCGCTCGGTGAGGCCGATGCGCTCGAGCCACAGGCGCGCCTTCTCGATCGCGGCGCGTTCCGCCTTCAGATAAGTCGGCACGCCGAACAAGCCCAGCACGGTCCATCCGGAGGCGCGCATCAATGGCGTATGTTGTGCAACAAGCAGGTTCTCCAGCACGGTCATGCCGGGGAACAGGCGGATGTTCTGGAAGGTGCGCGCCACCCGCGCCTTGCGCACCACCTCGTGGTCCGGCATGCGCTCGAGCAGAAACAGCGAGCCGCCATGGTGGGTGCGGCTGCGCAACCCGTGCTGGGTGAGGGTGTCGAGCTCGTTCCAGATCGCGGGATCGCCGAACTGCAGCGCGAGGCGGCCTTCGGTCGGCTTGTAGAAGCCGGTGATGCAATTGAACACCGTCGTCTTGCCGGCGCCGTTCGGCCCGATCAGCGCGGTGATCTGCCCGCGCTCGGCCGCGAACGACAGGTCGTTGATGGCGACGAGGCCGCCGAAACGCATGGTGAGATGCTCGACGCGCAAGATCGGGTCGCTCATGCTCGGGTCGCTCATCCGCGGCCCTCCCGCACATGCTCGACGGACACCGCCTTGCGCTCCTTCAGGAACACCGACGGCTGCCGCGTCGCGACCAGGCCGCGCGGTTTCCAGATCATGATCAGGACCATGCCGAGGCCGAACAGCAGCAGGCGGTACTGGGTCGGATCGAAATCGCGGCCGAATATCGCCTTGAGGAGGTCCAGCTCGCGCATCAGCTCGGTGCCGCCGATCATGATGATCGCGGCGAGGGCGACGCCGATCTGGCTGCCCATGCCACCGAGCACGACGATCGCGACGATGACCGCCGATTCCATGAAAGTGAAGCTCTCGGGCGAGATGAAGCCCTGCCGTGCCGCGAAGAACGAGCCGGCAAAGCCGCCGAACATGGCGCCGATCGCGAAGGCGGTGAGCTTGGTCGTGGTGGTGTTGATGCCGAGCGCGCGGCAGGCGATCTCGTCCTCGCGCAGCGCTTCCCAGGCGCGTCCGATCGGCAACCGCCGCAACCGCACGGTGATGAACGCTGTGATCAGCGCCAGCGCCAGGATCACGTAGTAGAGAAAGATCGTGCGGTGGATGGCGTTGAACTCAAGACCGAAGCGGGCAGCGAATCCGTCAGGACCGTCGATGAACGGAACGCCGAAGAAAGTCGGCCGTGGCACGCCGGAGATCCCGGCATAGCCGTTGGTGAGGTCGACCCAGTTGATCAGCACCAGGCGGATGATCTCGCCGAACGCGAGCGTCACGATCGCGAGATAGTCGCCGCGCAGCCGCAGCACCGGAAAGCCGAGCAGCATGCCCCAGAACGCCGCCAGCACGCCGGCGATCGGCAGCAGTACCCAGAACGCCCACGGGCCGAGCTGGTAGAAGTCGACGGCGAGGTAGGGATATTCCGATACGAACGCGACGAACGGCAGGCCGTTCTTGGCGAGCAGCGCGAAGGAGTAGGCGCCGACCGCATAGAAGGCGACATAGCCGAGGTCGAGCAGGCCGGCGAGCCCGACCACGATGTTGAGGCCCCAGCCGAGCATCACATAGATCAGGATCTGGATGCCGAAATTGTCGACCCACTTGATCGAGCCCTGCGAGCCGAGCATCCAGAACATCATCAGCGGATAGACCAGGAGGAATCCAAGCGCGGCCATGCGTAGCGCGGTGCCGATCTGG
>JAIESR010000040.1 GCA_019745775.1 Xanthobacteraceae bacterium
GGCCCGAAACTATCTAGCGTCCGTCTGCCTTGCAGCCGCCCTCGTTTGGTGGATTTAATGAGTCCGGACCCTAGTGCTTTCGACCCCGCCAGCGTTCACAGGTACATTCGTTAACATGGACATCCGGACGCTCCAGATTCCCGGGCCGGTCGTGATCGTACCCCGGAAATTCAGCGATGCGCGCGGTTTCCTGTCCGAGACATACAGCGACGCAGCGTTTGCGACAACGGTCGCGCCCGTGCGCTTCGTGCAGGAGAACCACACGTACTCCGAGCACGCGGGCACGGTCCGCGGGATCCATTTTCAGGTCCCGCCGCATGCGCAAGGAAAATTGGTCCGCGTCGTTCGTGGCGCGATCTTCGATGTCGTTGTCGATCTGCGCGCCGCGTCTCCGCACTTCGGCCGACACGCCGTCGTCAAACTCTCCGCCGCCAATTGGGATCAGCTCTGGGTCCCGGAGGGCTTCGGCCATGGGGTCTGCACGCTCGAGCCGCACACCGAGATCATCTACAAAGTCACGACGCCCTACCACCCCGCGAGCGAGCGCGGGATTGCCTGGGACGATCCCGACCTTGCCATCGCATGGCCGTTCGGACCTCGGGAGCCGGTCCTGTCGGACCGCGACCGGTGCCATCCGCGCCTTGCCGAGGCGCCGGCATATTTCTGATATGATCGAGCGACCATTGGGCCGAAGCTGACATGCGCATCGTCGTGACCGGAGGAGCGGGCTTCATCGGATCGGCTGTGTGCCGATTCCTGATCAGCCAGACGGACCACGACGTTTGCAACGTCGACAAACTTACCTATGCCGGCAACCTCGCTTCGCTGCGCGATGTCTCCGGCCATAGCCGCTATCGTTTCGTGCAGGCGGACATTTGCGACCGCGAGGCCATCGAACGCGTATTTGCAGATTTTTCGCCGCAGGCCGTGATCCACCTGGCGGCGGAATCGCATGTCGACCGTTCGATCGAAGCGTCGTCGGATTTCATCGACACCAACATCGTCGGCACGCTCAACCTCCTGGAGGCGAGCCGCCGTCATGTTTCACGCTCGAACGGTGTTGACGCGCATATGTTCCGCTTCGTGCATGTCTCGACCGACGAGGTGTACGGATCGCTGGGCCCGCAAGGGCGGTTCGTTGAGACGACCGCCTACAGCCCGAACTCACCGTACGCGGCCAGCAAGGCATCGGCCGATCATCTCGCGTGCGCATGGCACGCGACCTACGGCATACCGACCATCGTCTCGAACTGCTCGAACAACTATGGTCCCTATCACTTCCCCGAGAAGCTGATCCCGCTTGCGATCCTTAACGGCATTGAGGGCAAAGCGATCCCGCTCTATGGCGACGGCCTCAACGTCCGCGACTGGCTGCACGTCGAAGACCACGCGCGCGCGCTCTATCGCATCCTGACGGCCGGCAAGCCTGGCGAGAAATACAACGTCGGCGCCAACAGCGAACGGACCAACCTCGCCGTGGCGAACGCCATTTGCGACAGCCTCGATCGTCTGCGCCCCGGCGGCGCGCCACACCGGCGTCTGATCACGCGCGTCGCGGACCGGCCGGGGCACGACCGACGCTATGCGATCGATGCGCGCAAACTCCAGCGCGAGCTGAATTGGAACGCCGAGGTCGCCTTCGAAGCCGGTCTCGACGCTACCGTGCGCTGGTACATCGACAATGAGTGGTGGTGGCGCCCGCTGCGGCAGCGCTACGGCGGCGAGCGCCTCGGCCTGATCGATTGCCAGGCGAATTGATGGCCCGGCTCCGGATCGCCGTCACCGGCCGCCACGGCCAGGTTGTCCGGTCGCTGATCGAGCGCGCGGCCGGCACGGATATTGTCATTATCCCAATCGGCCGGCCTGCGCTCGACCTCGCCGACCCTGAAGCGATCGAGAGCGCCCTCGCCTCGCCGAGCGCCGATGTGCTGGTCAGCGCCGCCGCCTACACCGATGTGAACAAGGCGGAGGCGGAGAGCGAACTGGCCGACCGTATCAACGGACGAGCAGCCGGCTTGCTGGCGGTGCGCGCGAAAGCACTCGGCATTCCGGTGATCCAGCTCTCGACCGACTACGTGTTCGACGGGACCAAGGCCGAGCCTTACACCGAGAGCGATCCGGTCTGCCCGGTCAACGCCTACGGACGCTCGAAGGCTGCGGGCGAGCGTGCCGTCGCGGCAATGTGTCTCGAGCACGTCATTCTGCGCACATCGTGGGTTTATAGCTCCGTCGGCCGTAATTTCGTCCGGACCATGCTCGACCTCGCCCGCAAGCAAGACACCGTGCGCGTGGTGGGCGATCAGGTCGGCAACCCCACCGCCGCATCGGACATCGCGGACGGTGTCCTCGCCGTGGCGCGCAACCTCGTCGCGGGACGCGGGGACGAGCGCTACGGCACCTTCCACATGGCGGCGGCCGGTAGCGCCAGTTGGGCGGACTTTGCCGCCGCTATCTTTGCGGCTTCGGCCGAATGCGGCGGTCCGTCGGCGCGTGTTGTTCCGATCGCCAGCGCGGAGTATCAAACCCCGGCGCGGCGGCCTGCCAACTCGCGGCTCGACTGCGCCAAGATCGCACGCGTTCACGGCGTTGTGCTGCCTTCCTGGCAACCGTCGCTCGCGGCCTGCGTTGGTCGGATTCTGGAGCAAGCGGCATGAAGGGGATCATTCTGGCGGGGGGCACCGGCTCACGGCTGCATCCGATGACCTATGCGGTCTCGAAGCAGCTCCTGCCGGTCTACGACAAGCCGATGATCTACTACCCGCTGACAACGCTGATGTTTGCGGGCATCCGCGAAATACTCATCATCTCGACGCCGGACGATCTGCCGAGCTTCCGCCGCCTCCTTAGCGACGGAGCGCAATGGGGATTGTCGCTGACCTACGCGGCGCAGCCGAAGCCCGAAGGGCTCGCACAGGCCTATATCATCGGCGCCGATTTCGTGGGCGGCCAACCATCAGCGCTGGTGCTCGGCGACAATATCTTCTTCGGCCGCGAATTGCCAAATCTGCTTGGGGCCGCCTCGGAACGTGCGCGTGGCGCGACGGTGTTCGGCTATCGCGTCCGCAATCCCGAGCAGTACGGTGTGGTGGAATTCGACGAACGAGGAAAGGTCCTCTCGATCGAAGAAAAGCCGCGCACGCCACGCTCGCAATGGGCGCTGACCGGACTCTATTTCTTCGACGCCCAGGTCACCGAGATCGCAAAATCGATCAAGCCGTCTGGTCGCGGCGAGTACGAGATCACCGACGTAATCCGCGCCTATGCCGATCGTGGCGCATTGCATCTCGAATTGCTCGGGCGCGGCTTCGCCTGGCTCGACACCTGCACGTCGGACAGCCTGATCGAGGCGGCGGAGTTCGTGCGCGCGCTCGAGCGGCGGCAGGGCCTGCGCATCGCCTGCCCGGAGGAGGTCGCCTTCGAGATGGGCTTGATCGACAAGGCGCAGCTCGAGCGACTCGGCCGCGCAATGCCCAACAGCGAATACGGCCAATATCTGCTCGGGCTCGCCAACGAGCATTGACGCCACTGCCGAACGATCTATCGGCCGCGCAAGCGGTTCATCAGCCACAGCTTCATGTAGCGGTAGTAGACGCCCTCGGCATTGAGAACGGCGAGCAAGAAACCTTCGCGACCGTCAAGGAACCCGGCGCGCAGCACATAGGTGCGGAAGAACGCGTAGGCGCCACGCACGATGCCGGTCACGAACCACACGCGCCGTCCCTTGGCGAACAGCATTTCCGCCGCCGCCGTCGAATAGCGGTCCATGCGCGACAGGGCGTCGTCGATCTTGCGCACGGGGAAATGGATGATCGGTTCGGACAGCCGCGCCACTGGGCCGTCGCAGACCGGGCTCGGATGCACGGGAGCATCGGTCCAGCGGGCGCGGCCGCGCTTCCAGAGCCGCAGCACATAGTCCGGGTACCAGCCGGAATGGCGCATCACGCGGCCGCAGAATGACGACGAGCGCGGCATCTCATAGCCGTCGAACGTGCCCTCGCGCACCGCTTGTTGAATCTGCGCCGCCAGCGCCGGACTGATCCGCTCGTCGGCATCGACCGAAAGCACCCAATCGCCTTGCGCGAGCGACAGCGCGTGATTGAACTGACCCCCGAAGCCTTCGAACGCATGGAAGCTGACGCGCGCGTTCCTGCCCTCGGCGATCTTCACGGTGTCGTCTTCACTTCCGGAATCGACCACGATACGTTCGTCGCAGAACGCGACGCTGTCGAGACATTCGGCAATGTTGATCGCCTCGTTCTTGGTGATGATGATCGCGCTCAGGACCGGCATCGGATTCACGCGATCCCATCAGCGCTTAGGCTTCGCCCCGGCGACTTCGCGCTCGCGCACCGGCTTGGCGGCGGAGCGCTGAACGATAGCAGTGGTCGAATATCCCGGCACCAGGTCGACCAGTACAACCTTGCCGCCATGGGCTTCGACAATGGCGCGGCCCACCACTTCGTCGATACGGTAGTCGGCGCCTTTGACCAGCACCGTCGGCTTCACGCGCCGGATAAGATCGACCGGAGTATCCTGCTCGAAGATCACGACGAGATCGACGGCCTCGAGCGCCGCCAGCACCTCGGCACGCGCCTGCTGATCCTGCACCGGCCGATCCTTGCCCTTCAGCCGCTTCACCGAGGCGTCGCTGTTGAGGCCGACCACAAGCCGGTCGCAGGCGGCGCGCGCCTCGGTCATCAGCCGCACATGGCCGGGATGCAGGAGATCGAAACAGCCGTTGGTGAACCCGATCCGCAGCCCCTGGGCGCGCCACTCGGCCGCGCGCTCATCCAGCATCGACCAGTCGAACACGACCTTATCCTCGGCGGCGAGCGACGCCGCCGGCAACAGACGATGGCGCAGTTCTGCGGTCGACGCTGTCGAGGTGCCGCGCTTGCCGACGACCACCGCCGCGGCGGCATTGGCGGCGCGCATCGCCGCCTCAAGATCTGCTCCGACCGCCAGCATCACCGCCATCACGGCCGCAACCGTGTCACCGGCACCGGAGACGTCGCGCACCTTCACCGGATAGGCCGGCACGTGCAGCGCCTCCCCCGCCGATGCACCGCTGCGCGCCTTATAGAGCGTCATGCCCTCTTCGCTGCGGGTGACCAGCACGCCGGCGCTGCCGACGATCCCGCTGAGCGCTTCGGCCGCCGCAGCGACCTCGTCATCGCCGCGAGCGCTCCGCCGCGTCGCCTCGGCGAGCTCCTTGCGATTCGGCGTCACCAGCGTAGCGCCACGATAGATGCTGAAGTCGGAGCCCTTCGGATCGACGATTACCGGCTTGCCGAGCTCGCGCGCCTTGCCGATGACGGCGCGGATGACAGCCGGGGTCAGCACGCCCTTGGCATAGTCGGAGAGCACCACCGCATTCGCGCGCGGTAGCGCGAGCAGGCAAGCGCGGATCAGCGCTTGCTCGATATCTGTCCGCAGTGGCGCGGCGAGCTCCCAGTCTGCCCGCAGGAGATGCGTCGAGTGGTGATCGGAGACGAAGCGCACCTTGCGTGTGGTCGGCCTCGAGCTGTCGATCAAAAGATGCGTCTCGATCGAATCGCCATAATCGTCGGCGAAGGTGCGCCCCAGGGCGCGGCCGCTTTCGTCTTCGCCGATCACGCCAACGAAGATGCAACGCGCGCCGAGCGCGGCGATGCCACGCGCAACATTACCGGCGCCGCCGAGCAATTGCTCCTCGCGCGAGGCCGCGATCACCAGCGACGGCGCTTCCGGCGACACTCGCGACACGTCGCCATAGACGAAATGGTCGAGCATGAGGTCGCCGACGCACAGCACCGTCATGTTGCCGAATTTCGCCAATTGCTGGTCGATGGGATGCATGACGTGTCGCGTTACCGGTAGCGGTCCGGCTGGTTGAGATGGCGGCCGACATAGCTCGATACCGCGTCCTCCAGCGGCGTGAAGCCACCGTTATAGCCCGCACGGCGGAGCTTCTCGACATTGGCCTGGGTGAAATACTGGTAGCGATCGCGAATGGCCACCGGCATGTCGACATATTCGATCGCCGGCGGAAGCCCGAGGGTGGCAAACATCGCGGTCACGAGATCGCGGAAGCTGCGCGCCTGTCCGGTGCCGACATTGAAGATGCCGCAAACGGTCTGATTATCGAGCAGCCAGCGCACCACCGCCACGGCGTCGTCGACATAGATGAAGTCGCGGCGCTGATCGCCGTCAGCAATGTTCTCGCGGTACGACTTGAACAGGCGGATCGACCGACCAGCTTTCGCGTCGTCGAAGCGCTTGGCCACCAGGCTCATCATCTCGCCCTTGTGGTACTCATTCGCACCAAACACGTTGAAGAATTTCAACCCCGCCCATTGTGGCGGCAGGCCGGCACGCTTCTGCACACGCTCCGCCACCGCGAGATCGAACAGATGTTTGCTCCAGCCGTAGAGATTGAGCGGGCGCAACCGATCGAGCCCAGCCGGCGTTTCGTCGTCGTCGAAGCCCTGCTCGCCGTCGCCATAGGTCGCGGCCGACGAGGCGTAGATGAACGGCGTGCGCGTCGCAGCACACCAGTCGAGCAGCCGCAAGGAGAGGCGGAAATTAGTTTCGAGCACGAGATCCGCGTCGCTCGCCGTGGTGTCGGATATCGCGCCAAAATGGATAACTGCGTCGAGCTTGCGGTTGCCGAGCCAGCTCATGAGCTCGCTCGGCGGCACCACATCGGCGAGCCGCCGCTTGGCGAGGTTGCGCCATTTCTCGTCGCTGCCGAAATGGTCGTTGACGACAATGTCGCTGCGCCCGGCCTCGTTCAGGCTGGCGACTACGTTCGACCCGATGAATCCGGCCCCGCCGGTGACCAACAGCATCCCTACCCCGCTGGGCGAACCACCCCTCCCTTTGCCCCAGAGTGCCCACCGGTGCAACGTAGCGCCGCATCAGCCCTTCACTGGGCGAAGCCGCACAGCAGCCAAGACACGAACGCTAGACACAGGCACATCGGCGCGTTAACCGCTCCCGCTCGCACGATGCGATGTCGAAATAGTGAATATATATTCAGAAAATAAAGCTATGAATCAGAATTCGACCCTTACGGTCAGTAAGGCTGCCTCTGAGGACGCGGCGCCAATCCTGCTCGTGCCCTACATGTGGATCGGGGATTTCGTGCGCTGTCACACCGTGGTCCGGCTCATCAACCAGCGACATCCCAGCCGGCCGGTCGACGTCCTGAGCACGGCCATGGTGTCTCCCCTCGCCGACTACATGCCGGGGGTCCGCAAGGCGATCGTCGTCGACCTGCCGCGGAAACGGCTGGCGCTTTCGCATCACTGGGCGCTGGCGCAGCGGCTGAAGGCGGAGGGCTATGGGCAAGCGCTGGTGATGCCCCGGACCTGGAAGTCGGCGCTGGCACCCTTTCTCGCCGGCATCGAACAGCGCACCGGCTTCGCTGGCGAGGCACGCATGGGGCTGCTCAACGACCTGCGCTGGGGCGAGCGCGCGCTGCCGCGCATGATCGACCGCTGCGTGGCGCTGACGATGCCCAGGGGCGAGCAAGCGCCCGCCGACTTGCCGCATCCGCAGCTCGATGTCCCTGCCAACGAGGTCGTGGCTTGGCGGCAGCGCAACGGCCTCACCGATGATCGCCGTCGCGCGGTGGCGCTGGCGCCAGGGGCCGTCGGCCCGTCAAAGCGATGGACAACGGAGGGCTTTGCCGAGCTGGCAAGACGGCTCACCGTTGAGGGCATGCAAGTCTGGATCCTGGGTGGCCCCGGCGAGAAAGAGCTTGCGGCCGCAATCGCCGGCGTCAATCAAGCCAATGCGCGCGACGTGACCGGACCCGACTTGCGCAATGCGATCCTGGCGCTCGCCGCCGCCGACGTCGCGGTCTCAAACGATTCCGGGCTGCTGCATGTCGCCGCCGCGATCGGGACGCCGTCAATCGGCATCTTCGGTCCGACAAGCCCATGGCACTGGGCGCCGCTCAATCCGCTCGCCGCGGTGGTCGAGACTGCGACGGAATTATCCTGCCGCCCCTGCCACAAGCCGACGTGCCGGATGGGTCATCATCAGTGCATGCGCGACATCGCGGCAGACCGCGTTGTCGCGCTGATACTCAAAGCACTGGCAGTCTAGACACGCGCAGCGTTATCGCTTCGGGCTTTGCTGCCACTGCTGGAATTCGCGATACAGGCGCTGGCGCTCCGCCTCGTTGAGATTGGAGGTCGACTGGCCGCTGGTGACCGGACGCTGGGTGCCGGCGGTCTGGGCCTGCTGCGCCCGCATGATCTGCAACTGCTCCTCGGCCGGCGCCCAACGCGTCCAACCCGGAACTGTCGCGGCGAGGTTGACCTCTTTCCACTTTGGATGGCGTGGCGGCGACTGGAACTTCTCCCAGTTCGCGAACATCCGCTCGACCAGCCGTTTCACCCGACGCGCACGATCGCTCTGCAGCGGCCAATTGTAGACCGCCAGTACCGCCGGAACGCCGAGCCCCGTGGTGGTGTCGCCTTCCGAGATCAAGGTCGGATATTCGGCCTTGGTGAACTCGGCGAGCGTATAGTAATCGGAGAACTTCTTGTCGAATGGGATCGGCACCAGGTGGAAATCGTCCTTCGCCGGAATCTTGGCGAAGAAGTCGATCGGCTTGCTGACCATGCGGATCAGGGCGTCGATCTCACCGCTTCGGAGCTTCTGCAGCGCCACGGGATTGTCGAACTGTGTCTGTTCGACCTTCACGCCAGCACGCTGGAAGATGATCGGGCCGGTCAGGCTCGAGCCGCTGCCGGCGGGGCCGAAATTCACCTTCTTGCCGCGCAGGTCTTCGAGGCTGCGGATGTTGCGCTTGGCCATGATATGCACTTCCGACACCGGCAGCCGGATGATGTAGTGAACCCGGTTCTGCAACCCGGCGGTCTTCCGCTGGGTCTGGAAGTATTCGAAAACGTCCGATTGCGTCACCGCGACGTCGACACCGCGCAGGTAAAGCAGGTCGTCGAGATTCGACGCCGCACCATAGCTTACGATCGGGAGGACGCGAAGATTGTCGCCGTCGTCGAGAACTTCGGCGAGCTCGTTCGCGAACGTCATATAGGTGCCGGACAATTGGCCGCCGGCTATGCCGAGCGTCCAATTATTACGTCGAGTCTTGATGCTGTTTTCGGCGCCGCCTTCTTGAATCGACTTTGGAATCGCCTGCGCATGGGCGCGCGGCGGCGTTCCGAACCCGAATTCAGTCGATACAAGCGTCAAGACAAAGATCAGAGCGGCTACAAACGCTACGCAGGTACGCAACAACGCACGCATCACCGACCCCCCTGGTGCGAGATTTAATTCTGACAACAAGCTGACGCCACGTTGGGTCAAAATTGTGATGGCGCGCGCCACAAATTCGCTGCGTGTGGCGGCTTTAACTTGCGCCGACCGCATTCGTTAACAATGCGTCAGTCGCGCGCTGAGGAATCTCCGACGTTCAAAATCCGAAACGTTAGGTTTTTGATCTATTGCATTCGATTGCTTGGAGTCTTGGCGCGGATCGGGGTGTGACACAGATGGGGGATCAGTGATGAGTAGTATTATGATGCCGACCTTTGCACACAAGGCTGCTGCGCCGATCGCAGCTTCGCTGGTGGTGACTTGCTTGGCGGCTGCCCAGGTTTCGCCTGCTTTTGCCCAGGCCTATCCGACGCGGCCGATCACGGTGGTCGTGCCCTTCCCTGCCGGCGGACCGAGCGACGTGGTCGCGCGCATCGTCGCCGAAGCCATGTCGAAGTCGCTCGGCCAGCAGATGGTGATCGAGAACGTCGGCGGCGCCGGCGGCACCATCGGCAGCGCGCGTGTCGCGGCGGCGGCGCCGGATGGCTACACCTTGCTCGCAGGAAGCATGGGCTCGCACGTCTCCGCGCCGGTGCTCACGCCGGGCATCAAGTACAATTCGGAGCGCGATTTCGCGCCGGTCGGCTTCACCGCGCACGCACCTGCGGTGATCGTCGCGCGCAAGGACTTTCCGGCGAACAATCTGAAGGAATTCGTGCAGTACCTGAAGAAGAACGCCAGCAAGGCCAAGCAGGCACACGGCGGCATTGGCGCCTCGTCGCACATGGCTTGCTTCCTGTTCAACAGCATCATCAAGGTAGACCCGATTTCGGTCGCCTATCGCGGCACCGCACCCGCGATGAACGATCTGGTTGCCGGTCACGTGGACTATCTCTGCGAACAGGCGGTCAGCGTCAGCGGTGCGATCACTGGAAATCAGGTCAAGGCATACGCGGTGTCGTCCACCCAACGGTTGCCGACACTGCCTGACGTCCCTACCGCCAAGGAAGCAGGGCTCGACTACCAGATGAGCATCTGGGCCGGCATCTTCGCGCCGAAAGGAACGCCGAAGCCGATCGTTGACCGGCTTTCGGGAGCGCTCTCGAAGGCGCTGGACGATCCGGCATTGCAGAAGCGAATGTCAGATCTCGGCGGCTCGATCCCGGCGCGTGACGAGCGTACGCCGGCGAAGTTCGAGAGCTACGTCACCGCGCAGATCGCGCATTGGTCGCCGATCCTGAAGGCGGCAGCAGCGACAGCCAAAGACTAGCGACCGTCACCGCGGCACTTGCCACGCAACGAGACGACAGTCGTCATGAGGCGATGCGATCGACTGCAGCGATTGCAGCGGTCGCATCCGGCCGTTCGCCCTTGCCGCCGACGACCGCAATCGGCCCCTGTCCCAACGGCCCGGTGAGACCGGGTTCACTGCCGACAAAGATTCCGACCAATGGCACGCCGAGCGCGCCGGCTAAATGCAACAGGCCGGTGTCGACGCCGACCACGAGTGCGGCGCCGGCAATCAGCCGCGCCACGGCGTCGAGCGGTTGCAGATCGGGCACCCCGGCATCGGGCAATGCGGCGGCAATGGCGCGACTGCGCTCCTGCTCGCGCGCCGTGCCCCACGGCAACACCAGCCGAAGATTGCGCGCGCGCAGGGACTGCCCAAGCGCGATCCAAAGCTCGGCCGGCCATTCCTTGTCGGGCTCCGCGGTTGCGTGCAGCAGCAGCGCGTAGCGATCCGGCGACGGTCGCGCGAGCTTGGCGCGGTCGAGGCCGTAGTCCGGTGGCCCCTCGGGCGAATAGCCGAGCGCGAGACCGGTCAGGCGACGATTGCGCGTGATCGCATGCTGGTCGCGCGCAACGCTGTGCCGGACATCGTAGAACAGCGAGGCGGCGCGCTCGCGGATGCTGTCGGCGTCGTAGCCATGACGGCGGCCATGCGCCGCGCGCGCTATCAGTGCGGACCGGACCAAGCCTTGCGTGTCGATGATCGCATCGTAATTTCGCGCACGCAGGCCGCGCCAAAACCCGCCGACCTCGCGCCAAGTCGAAGCTCCGACCGGCGCGCGCCGCCACCGGCGCGATGCAACGGGAATGACCTCGTCGATCGCCGGATGCAATCGCACCAGCGGCGCGAAGCTTTCCTCCACCACCCAGGAAAAACGGAACGAGGGCCGCCGGGCGCGGGCATCGCTCAATGCCGGCATATGGTGGATGACATCGCCAAGAGACGAAGTCTTGACGAACAAGACGTCGGACATGGCCGTTCGTCACCCCTCGGTAACCCAAATCTGCGCGCTGAATCCGGCAACGCTTCGAAGGCATTGGCTCATATACGCCGGATCGGGGCTTGTCACGGGGCCCTATGACGCGCATGCATGGATACAAGTATCAACCGACAGCGACCGTAACGGGATTTTCAGGAGATTGCGGCATAGCCATTGCAGCAACGAGGAACTGGACCACCCCATGACGATCATGGTTACCGGCGGCGCCGGCTACATTGGCAGTCACATGGTGCAAACGCTGGTTGACGCCGGCGAGCGCGTGGTCGTCCTCGACAACCTGTCGACCGGCTTCGAATGGGCGATCCCGAAGGGCGTGCCGCTCGTCATCGGCGAGACCGGCGATCAGCTGCGGGTGGCTGCGCTGATCGCGGAGCACCGCATCGATTCGATCATTCATTTCGCGGCGTCGATCGTCGTGCCGGACTCGGTTCGCGATCCGCTCGGCTACTACCGCAACAACACGGTGAACTCGCGCGCGCTGCTCGAGGTCGCCGTGAACAGCGGCGTCAAGCAGTTCATCTTTTCTTCGACCGCGGCGGTCTACGGTAATCCCGCGACGGCGCCGGTGAACGAGGACGCACCGCTCGCGCCGATGTCGCCCTACGGCAATTCCAAGCTGATGACCGAGATCATGCTCCGGGACGTCGGAGCGGCCTCCGACTTGAACTATGTGATCTTGCGCTATTTCAACGTCGCGGGTGCCGATCCTGCGTTGCGCACCGGACAATCGACGCTGGGCGCGACACACCTCATCAAGGTGGCCGTCGAGACCGCGCTCGGGATGCGCCCGAAGCTCGACGTCTACGGCACCGACTACAACACGCCCGACGGCACCTGCGTCCGCGACTACATTCATGTCATGGACCTTGCCAACGCCCACATGGTCGCGCTCGGCCATCTGCGCCGCGGCGGCGAAAACGCCACCTTCAACTGCGGCTACGGCCACGGCTATTCCGTGCTCGAAGTCGTGGACGCGGTGAAGCGCGTGAGCCAGCGCGACTTCAAGGTGGAGCTCGCGCCGCGCCGTCGGGGTGACCCGGCGATGATCGTGGCGGATTGCGCCCGTATCCGCGCGCAGCTCGGATGGACCCCGCGCTTGGACAATCTCGACCTGATTGTCGAGCATGCGCTGGCATGGGAAAGCCGCCTCGAAAATCTGCGCCGCGAGGTCCGTGCGGTCGGCCGGAAGTAAGGCAGTCCCGAGCGAGAAAGTCGCCGCAGCGCACTGAAATTTCAAGGGTTTTTGCCGACCTCAGACTCTTTCGGCTTGAAATCCGAGCCGAGGGCGGGCAAGGCATGCGGGCGCCAAGCCGCACGCCACGGACCCTGCATGCTCACGTCGCGCCTGAAGTCATCCCTCATCGACCCGACAAGCTCTACAGGGCTGATCTGGAGACTGTTGTCCGAGTATGCCGCTACCCGTTGGCATCGTTACGCGATCGCGTTCGCCCTGATGGCATTCGCCGCCGGCGCGACCGCGCTGACGGCCTATCTGGCCGGTGACGTCATCAACAAGGCTTACGTCAGCCGCGATTTCCATGCCGTCATCCAGACCAGCCTGATCTTGATGCTTGTCTTCACGTTGCGCGGCGCCGCCACTTACGGGCATTCGGTCATCCTCGCACGCATCGGCACCAGTATCGTTGCCGAGAACCAGCGACGCCTGTTCGATCGGCTACAGCAGCAAAACCTCACCTATTTCTCCGAGCGCCACAGCACCGAGTTGATCGCCCGGCTGACAAGCGGCGCGGCTGCGGTGAACCAGACGCTGAGCCTGGTCATTACCGCCATCGGGCGCGATCTCCTCACGCTGATGGCGCTCACGGCGGTCATGTTCGTCCAGGACCCGATCATGTCGCTCGTGGTCTTCGTGATCGTGCCGCCGGTGTTGTTCGTGCTGCGCAAGCTCGTCAAACGCATCAAGCTGGTCGCGATGACGCAATGGCACGGCGGCGCACAGACGCTCGAAACGCTGCAGGAGACGATCCAGGGCATTCGGCTCGTGAAATCGTTCACGCTGGAAGATAAGATGCGCGAGCGCTTCCACGCGAACGTCGCGAGCGTGCAAGGCGCATCCAACAAGATGGCGCGCGTCAGCAACCGCAGCGCTCCCCTCATCGAAACCCTGGCCGGCCTCGCGATTGCATGCTTGATGGTCTATGCCGGCCATCGCGTGATCAATACCGGTGCCTCGCCGGGCGAATTCTTTTCGTTCATCACCGCGTTCCTGCTGGCGTATGAGCCGGCCAAGCGGCTGGCACGGCTCAACCTCGATCTCAACGTCGCGCTGGTGAACGTCCGGGTGTTGCTCGACGTCATTGACAGCCCGCCCACCGAGCCTTCCGATGAGGACCGGCCGCCCTTGAAGGTCACGACGGCGCGACTCGAATTCCGCGACGTCTCGTTCTCATACCGGCCGGGCGAGCCGACGATCCGCAACATGTCGTTCGTTGCGGAGCCCGGTCGCATGACGGCTCTGGTCGGTCCGTCGGGCGGCGGCAAATCCACCGTGCTGAATCTGATCCTGCGCTTCTACGAGGTCGGCGGCGGCGTCATCGCCATCGACAACCAGGACATCGCGTCGGTATCGCGGCGCTCGCTGCGCAGCCAGGTGTCCTATGTGAGCCAGGACGTTTTTCTGTTTCGGACCACGATTCGGGAGAACATCGCATTCGGCCGTCCGGGCGCGACCGACGCCGAGATCGTTGCCGCCGCCAGGGCCGCGCAGGCGCACGACTTCATCAGCGGGTTCCCGAAGGGCTACGACACCATGGTCGGCGAGCGCGGGCTCGGCCTCTCGGGCGGCGAACGCCAGCGCATCGCAATAGCGCGCGCGCTGGTCAAGAACGCGCCGCTGATCCTGCTCGACGAAGCGACGGCATCGCTCGATTCGGAGTCTGAGCACTACGTCCAGAAAGCGGTTGCGGAATTATGCAAGGGCCGGACCACCCTCGTCATTGCGCACCGGCTGTCGACAATCATGCACGCCGACAACATCCTGGTGATCGAGGCCGGCGAGGTCACCGACTCCGGGCGGCATGATGAGCTATTGCGCAAGGCCGGACGCTACGCCTTGTTTTACCGCCTGCAACTCCAGCATCAGCAGGAGCGCGAGCCGATTACCGCTTCGGGCGGCTGACGGCCGGATCTTGGCCGCGGCATGGAACCTCCCGCCGCGATCGGCATTGCAACCATCGGCAGCACTGAAATCGGTGGCCGCCGCGACGTCTCGGTCGCGCCTTAATGTTCCGGTTACCTATTGTGCCAAGAATACAAAGCCGCCGGGCCCAAGGGAGAATCGTCGTGACAATGACCACCGACCCGGTGTCGCCCCAACTCACCCAAGCCATGATGGATCGGATCGCCGGCCTGCAAGCCGCGTCGACCGCCGAGGCGCTGCGCGCGTTGCGTGCCGCATTCCCGGACATCCCATTGGCCGCGCGCGTGACCGCGCTCGAAGCGATCCGCCGCACCGAGGCGGCCTGAACACCACAATCACGTCCCGCTTTCCGCCGCCGTCGCGATCGGCTTTAATCGCCTATCGAAGAGGCGGCGATGGACGAGCAACCCATACTGATCGAGCGCAAGACGGGCTATCGCGTCATCACGCTCAACCGTCCGCAGCGGCTCAATGCCTTCACCGAGGCCATGCACAAGGCGTTGCGTGACGCACTCGCCGAGGCGGAAGCCGACGAGGCCTGCCGCGCTTTGCTGTTGACCGGCGCCGGCCGCGGCTTCTGCGCCGGCCAAGACCTCAACGACCGGCTGTCGAAGGCGGGCGAGACGCCGGTGCTCGGCGGCGCCCTCGAGGCCTATTACAACCCGCTGGTCCGCAAATTGCGCGGGCTGCCGTTCCCGGTGGTCGCGGCGGTAAACGGCGTCGCCGCCGGCGCCGGCTGCAACATCGCACTCGCCTGCGACATCGTTCTCGCAGCCCGCAGCGCGAATTTCGTGCAGTCATTCGCCAAGATCGGGCTCGTTCCCGACTCCGGCGGCACTTGGATTTTGCCGCGGCTGATCGGCCCCGCGCGCGCCCGCGCGCTGGCACTGACCGCCGAGCCGGTGCCGGCCGAGAAGGCGGAAAGCTGGGGCATGATCTGGAAAGCGCTGCCGGACGAGGAGCTCCTGACGGAAGCGCATCAGCTCTGCGATCACTTCGCATCCGCGCCGACGCTCGGCCTCGCGCTGATCAAGCGCGCGCTCGACGACTCCTGGGGCAACGATCTCGATGCGCAGCTGGACCTCGAACGCGAATTCCAGCGCGAGGCAAGCCTCACGCCCGACTATGGCGAGGGCGTGCGCGCGTTCCTGGAGAAACGCGCACCGAAATTCAGCGGCCGCAGGCCGCGCTGAAACTACTTCCGCTTCTTTGCGCGTTTGGTCTTCTTCGCCGGCGTACGGCTGGCCTTGGTCGGTGATTTGGTCTTCGGCGGCAAACGCCCGGCCTCGGCCAACCGCATCGTCCAGTATTCCCAGGTGCGTCCCGTGACGTTGGGCAGTGCATTGAGCGTGCTGGCGAGCTTCACCTCGCCGGGCGTGAGCTTGTCGACCTTGCCCAGCATATGCGCCTGGAGCTGATAGACCGCGTTCTGGCACATGAAGATGCAGCGCGAGACGAGCTCGCGGATGTCGGCGCCGACCACCGTGGCGCCATGACGGTTGAGCAGCAGGGCCGAATGGTTGCCGAGGGCGCGCGCGTGCGAGCGGCCTTCTTCCGGCGTCCGCACCAGGAGATTGGTGTCGCCGAATTCCTCCTGCTGGTCCCAGAACGGCGTGGTCTCGCCCGTGGCGGCGCCGAGGTGGAACACCGGCTCGATCGGCACGCCGGCGACGCAGAACGGCAAGACGGCCGCCGCATGGTGGTGACACACCGCCATCACGTCGGGGCGCGCTTCATAAATGCAGCCGTGGATCACGCGCTCGGCAAACATCGGCAGCGACGGCGGCTTCACCGGCTCGGAATCGAGCGTGTATTCGAGGATGTCGGACGGCTCGATCAGTTGCGGCGAGCGCGAGCGCGACAGGAAATAGCGCCCGGGATCGGTCGGATGACGCATGCTCACATGCCCGAAGGCGTCGAGCACGTTTTCCTGGGCCAGCATGCGGCTGGCGAGGGCGATCTCCTGGCGGATTTCATCAAGGCGGTTCGGCACGCGCTTCTTCCTGTGTCGACGGGAATCGAGCCGCAGCAAAGCTGATCGATCTCGCCTTGCCAAGTGCACCTCCCCGACCTCGATGATGTACAAAACTTCAAACAGCTTGACTTAGCTCGCACGCTAAGTTAGGAATTTTTTCTTGCACCGGATCCCGAAAGATGGTACAGCTAGGATTATTTCCTTTCATCACCATCGGAGGTTTCCCATGCCCCTTCATACTCACGTCCTCAACGAAATTGCCCGCCTGATGCGCGATCCCGACGCACTGCGCCATGAACGCGAGCGCATGCCGCCGTCCGGTCGGCGCGGTCACTACGATCCAAACCAGCCGCGGGTGCCAGCCGGACATTCCGATGGTGGGCAGTGGATGGATACCGACGGCAATACCACTTCCGGGCCACACGACAATGAACAGCCGCAACTCGCGCAATTTTCTCCTGACCGTTCCCCGGTTCGCACGCCAGCACGGCCACCAGTACGGGGACCACTCGGAGCGCTACTGTCCCTGTTCGCCGCACTCTCTGCCCGAAACACGCCTGAACAAAGAGCGGTCCTTGAATTCAATGCGAGAGAATTTCGACCGAACGCCGATGGCGAGTTTTACGGAGGCAAAGTCGGCGTGCTCAATCGCAATCAGGTCAATGAAAATTGTCCCCGCCTGGGAGAAGTTCAATCTCGAACGAACCACGCAACCGACGTCATAGACCGCAGTTCGCCAAACATGTCCGCTCAGCAACGCGGAACGGCCATACATACGCATCTCAAGCATCAAATAGAAAATCTCGGAAATCCCAATTTTCGCGCGGAAGCCTCACTCCTGAAGGAACTGGCAGCCGACGCGAGATATGGCGCGAAGGGCTCGATTCGCATTGACGTACTTGAAAACGTCGGTAATGGAACCGTCTGTGTGTACGATATCAAAACGGGTCGAAGCGGCTTGATCCCTGCGCGAATGGCTGAGATCGCAAAGACTGTGCTAAAAGCATTTCCAGGAACCCAGCGCATTGTTGTCAGCGAAATCAGACCTCTCAGATGACCACTGTTGCGCAAGTCAAGCAGGCAGTGAAGCCACTCCTGCAACGCAACCCCGACTTGGCGTTGGTCGGGCGCCTGGTCGTGGTCAAACCCGTGCATCACATCCTACGCGGCATCTATATCGATCGCAGCAGCGACCCGCTTGAGTTCGTTCCAACGTGGTCTGTCATCGTCATGTGCGAATCTCATCGGGACTTCACATATCGATGGGGCGGACGGGTCTACGGTCCTCCTGGCGGCTGGAACATCAACGACCCGGACTTTCCGGTCTTGATGTGCGAGGCAATAGAACGTGAGGCATTGTTGCCGATGCGATCGATTGGAACGATCGACGACTTCGTGAAATTCACCTCGAAAGAGCGATTTCCGGATACTTACCTGGATTTATACCAGATGCGCAAAATCTTCGTCGATGTCGCACGCGGTGATCTGCAATCGGCTGGTTCGATTTGTGACTACATGAAAACCGATCGGGCGCGGCGGTGGCATCTGCCTGATATGCAGGAAAGATACGATCGAGTTACAAAAGAGCTCTGCCCTCTCATCACCGCAAACGATCGTGGAGGCCTTGCTCGTCTTCTTCACAAGTACGAAGAAGGCTCGGTCCGGGCCATGAAGCTCGAAAAGTATTGGGAGCCGACACCGTTTCCGATCGAGCTTCAGCGGTGACAGGCGCTGCGTCACTATCGAAAGCCTTGCAACAGCCGGAAGATCAACCCAAATTCGGACCGAACCCCCGATGAAATCGCGGAGAATCCCGTCATGAACCCAGTCGTTGCAGTCGTCGCGCCCGGCATGATGGGCGCCGCCGTCGGAGGGCGCCTCGTCGCCCACGGCCTCAAGGTTCTGACCTCGCTCACCGGCCGCAGCGACGAGACCGTCAAGCGCGCGAAGGCCGCCGGGCTTTCAGCAGCGAGCGACGAGGAGATCGCCGCCGCCGACTTCATCCTGTCGATCCTGCCACCCGGCAACGCCGTCAAGCTCGCCCAGCGTTTCGCGCCCGCGCTGACCGCCAGCAACGCCAAGCCGGTGTTCGTCGACTGCAATGCCATCAGCCCGCCGACCGCCGAAAAGGTCGCGGCGGTGCTCGGCCCGACCGGCTCGCCGTTCGTCGATGCCGGTATCATCGGCTCGCCGCCCCCACCCAAGGAGGGCAAAGGTCCGAAATTCTACGCCTCGGGTACCCACGCGGGACGTTTCGCGGAACTTAAGAATTTCGGCCTCGATGTGCGCGTGCTCACGGGTCCGCTGACCGCGGCCTCGGCCATGAAGATGTCCTATGCCGGCATCACCAAGGGCACGCAGGCGCTGGCTGCCGTGATGATGCTCGCGGCGACGCGCGGCGGCACCGCCGACGCGCTGTTCGCCGAGCTGAAGGACAGCCAGCCGCAGATGCTCGCCTACATGCAGCGCTCGCTGTCGATCATGCCGCCCAAGGCCTATCGCTGGGTCGCGGAGATGCACGAGATCGCCGACTTCGTCAGCGAGGACCCGGCCGGGCACGAGCTTTATTCCGGCGCGGCGCATTTCTACGAGCAGGTCGCCCGCGATTTCGACGGCGACAAGAACGAGGTCGAGGCCCTGATGGCGTTCCTCAACAAGGACAAGCAATAGCGGCTGCTTATTTGGCCGCGGCCGCGAACTCCGCCTGCCACTTCGAGCGCATCGCCGCGCGCGGAATCTCCCGCCCGTAAAGGTAAACGCTCGTGATCCGCCGCGTGTGGGTGATGTCGTCGAGCGGATTGGCGTCGAGCACGACAAAATCGGCGCTCTTGCCGGGCGCGATCATGCCGAGCTCTTCAAGCTTGAGAATATCCGCCGACATCCGCGTCGCCGCGACCAGCACCTGCGCGGGCGACATCCCGGCGGCCACCATGTTCTCGAGCTCGGTATGCATGGTCCAACCGATGAACTGATCGCCCTGCTGGCCGCCGCCATCGGTGCCGACGCCGACCCGCACGCCCGCCGCCGCAAACCGCGTGATGCCGCGCGACAGCCGCGTCCAGCTCTGGTTCGCGAACGGTGCCGGCTTCGCCAGCCGCTCGCGCAGCCGCTTGATCTGGTCCGGCCATACGCTGTCGCTCACCAGCGTGTGCGGCGGATCGATCCAGGGCGCATGCATCTGCCGCCGCAGCCCGCCGAGCGCGAGCATGAAGAAGGTATCCGGCGCGGCTTTAAGCAACTCCACCAGCTCGTCGTCGACGTCGCCGACCATGTGCGCGAAGCCGTCCATCTTGGCGCGGATCAGCGCCTTGACGTCGACCAGGCCCGTCGCATGGACAACGACGCGCATCTTGCGTTTGTGCGCCTCGCCGATGATCGCCTCGTAAAGCGGCGGGGTGAGCTTCTTGATGGTGCCTCCCCGCGTATCGACCCAGGTCTTGACCATCTCGACGCCGTTCGCCGCCAGGTCCGCGACCGCCCGCCGGGCGTCGTCCTCGGTCGTGACCAGATGCGCCGAGTGGCGCATGTTGTTGGGCTTGATCTCGTCGATCGGCGCAAGCCCGCGACCGGCGGTGAGGAAGCGCGCCGCCTGCGGGTGCTTGCCGGCGCGCGTTTCGTCGCGCAGCCGGAACGGCGTATCGCCGAAATCGGAGCCCATCGCCATGCTGGCGGCGACGCCGAAATAGGCGAACTTGTGCATGTGATCGAGGATGTTCTCGCGCGTGTAGTTCTGCGGCCCGCTGCTCAGGCGGTGCATGTAGCCGATGTGGGAATGGGCATCGATCAGCGCCGGGATGACGGTCTTGCCGGCGAGATCGACCCGCACCGCGCCGGGCGGGGCCTGTACGTCGCCACGGCGGCCCACCGCAACGATACGATTGCCCTGCACCACGAACGCCGAATTTTCGATGACGCTGGCGTCGCCGTTGATCAGGCGCGCGCCTTCGAACGAAGTCACGGCCGGAGCCTGGGCGTTAGCCGCAGTGCCAACCCACGTCATGAGAATTACAGCAGCGAGCGCGCGCAGAGAGACGGCGCAATCCATCAATACCTCCCAATGATAGCCCGGCCGGTTATGCGTCCGGCCGTGACCTGGCGCGCGGATCAATCTGATCGGCGCGAAGAATACGCCGAAATCATTCGGCGGTCATAGCCCATTTAGCGGCAGCTACAGGACGAGCCCACGCCCTTGAAATTGCGACGTGCGAAGTTCTCGGCATCCGACCGCGTCGGAAAGCGACCGAACTGACATGCGCCGCGCTGGCTGCGCATCTCATCCTCCGAGCGGCCGTCGATCCCGATGCGGCCGTTCGCGCAGAACACGCCATAGCTCGACTGCGCCAGCGCCGCACTACCGCTGATCGTTGTCAGCGCAACGGCGGCCGCCATGGCTTTGATACCTGTCATCGAACTTCCCTCACAATCGCTCTTTCAGGAAGCGGATCAGACGCGGCGCGACGAAACCGGAATGGCTGCCCGGCTCGTCGATAGGATCGCTGAGCCAATAGTGCGGCGCGCCGTGCACGATGCAGGGCCGCGCCTGGAATTCCGCCTGCTTGAGTGCGGTGAGAAACTCCAGCGACTGCGTGCGATAGTCGACGGTGTCATCCTCGGTGCCCCAGATCACGAACACCGCAGTCTTGTTGTTGTCGAAGGTCGCGTAGCTGATCGGCGATGCGTCGAAATAGAGCCTGCGGTTCTGCATGGGCGAACAGCCGAGCAGCGATTCCACGAGGTTGTCGCTCGGATTCTGGATCTGCGAGTGCTTCCACTGCGCCATCAGGTCGTAGATACCATAGGTGCCGATGAGCACCTTCACCTTCGAGCTGACCGAAGCGAACTGGTCCTGCGGATAGGCATTCTTGAACAGCGCGCTCTCGCCGGCGAGCGCCACCATCGCCGCAAGATGCGCACCGGCGGAATTGCCCCACACCGCGAGACGATCGGGATCGAGCCGCAGCTCCTTGGCGCTGCCGCGCATGAATTGCACCGCCGCGCGTACGTCGCTCACCACGCCCGGAAACGTGCTGTTGTTCTTGCCCGGCTTGGTCAGGCGATAGCTAATGGTGTAGCCGGCATAGCCGCGCTCGGCGAGATACGGGCCCCAATACTGGAAAGTGTCGCGCGAGCCGCGCCGCCAATACCCGCCGTGCACATTGACGATGGACGGGAACGGGCCCGGCCCGCCCGGCAGATAGAGATCGCCGGTCAGTTCGACCCCGTCATGGTTGGCATACACAACGTTCTTGCGGAGTTCGAAGCTTGGTTTTGTCGTTTCTTGCACGGAGACGTCCCCCATCCTGGAATACCAGCTGCTCGGTCACGGCGCCGCGTTCGAATTCCATTGGCGCGTGCAATTTCGCATAATATAGCAAAGGGATGGGATGGAAATCGGCCGTCATGGCGGGGGTGAATTGGTGACTACGGACGTGCTGCCTGCGAGCAAGTTGTCGTCGCTCAAGATCAACGGCATTCGCATCGATGCTGTCGAACGCGGAACCGGCGCCCCCCTCCTCCTTCTGCATCCCGGCATCGGTCTCGATCCCACCGCGCCGGTGCTCGACGGCCTCGCGTCACGCGCACGGCTGATCGCACCGACGCATCCAGGCTTCGGCACGTCCGATCAGCCGCCCGCCTTCGACAGCGTGGACGATCTCGCCTATTTCTATCTCGACCTGCTGGATGAACTCGACCTCAAGGGGACCACGCTGGTCGGCGTATCGCTCGGCGGCTGGATCGCAGCCGAGATGGCGGTGAAATCCACCGCCCGAATCGCCCGGCTGGTGCTGGCCAATGCGGTCGGCATCAAGGTCGGCGGCCGCGAGGCCCGCGACATTGCCGACATCTTCGCGATGCCGGAGAAGGAATTCAACGAGCGCGCCTATGCCAACCCGGCTCTGGGCGTTCGCGACTACAAGGCGATGGCAGATGCGGACCTGCGGGCCGCCGCGCGCAACCGCGAAGCGACCGCGCGTTATGCCTGGTCGCCCTACATGCACGACCCCAAGCTCAAGGGCCGGCTGCACCGCATCAGGATTCCCACGCTGTTCCTCTGGGGCGACTGCGACCGCATCCTGTCGGAGCCCTACGGCCGCGCTTATGCCGGCCTGATCCCCGGTGCGCGCTTCGAGACCGTGGCGAAGGCCGGTCACTTCCCGCACTTGGATCAGCCGGAGGAGTTTTCGCGTCGAATCCACGCGTTCATGGAAGGACGTTCGTCATGAGAATCTATCACTTCAGCGAGCATCCCTATCCGGAAGCGTGGAACGACCCGCACGGGTATCTGCGCGTCGACCTGCCCAACCGCGCCTGCGATCCCAAGCGCGCCGCCGACCTGTTCCACCGCTATCACGACGAGTATTTGCTCGCCGACGATCTCGGTCTCGACCTGATGCTCAACGAGCATCACCAGACCGCCACCTGCATGAACTCGACGTCGATCGTCAGCCTCTCGATCATGGCGCGACAGACCAAGAAAGCGCGCCTCCTGATCCTCGGCTACCCGATCGGCCACCGGCCTGATCCTCTGCGCTGCGCCGAAGAACTTTCAACCGTCGACGTGATCTCGCGCGGCCGCCTCGACATGGGCTTCATCAAGGGCGTGCCGTACGAGTTCGCGCCGTCGAACGCCAATCCGGTCGGCGTGATGGATCGCTTCTGGGAATCGCACGACTTCATCATCAAGGCGATGACCACGCATGACGGCCCGTTCAACTGGGAGAGCGAGCATTTCCATTACCGGCAGGTGAACATCTGGCCGCGGCCGTGGCAGCAGCCGCATCCGCCGGTTTGGAGCACGACCGCAAGCCGTGGCAATGCGCGGGTGCTCGGCGAACGCGGATACGTGATGGCAATCCTGGGTTCGGGCTACGCCACCAAGGCGCTGTTCGACGCCTATCGTGAAGGCTACGCATCGACGCACAATGGCGCGATGCCCGGCCCCGACCGCTTTGCGTATCTGGCCCTGTTCGCGACCGCTCACAACGAAGCGGAAGCGCGCCGGCGCGGCGAACTGGTCGCGGCCTATCTGCGCACCGGCGCTACCGTCTACGCGCCGTTCAAGAACCCGCCCGGCTATCTGTCGGTCGACGACAATATGAAGCTGATGCGCGGCATGACGCCGGATCGCAGCTTCACCAAGGAAGGCCGCGTCATCGACATGCGCAGCGGCAGTCTGCAGGACCTGATCGATTCCGTGCTGATGGTCTGCGGCACACCCGACCAGTGCTACAAGCAGATCACGGATTTCATCGAATATACGGGCGGCATGAGCAATCTCCTCGTGATGGCGCAGGGCGGCTTTCTCGATCACAAGGACACCAGCGATAGCATCACACTGCTCGCCAAGGAGATCCTGCCGCGGCTCAAGGAGTTCAAGCAACCCGGCGCGGCAAGCGTAGCGGCGGCATAAACACATAGGCCGCGTGCGAATTCCGTCAATTCTGCCCCGTTATTGCCGTAAGCTTGGTGCTGTTGCTCTACGCCAGCCTGCCAGAAAAGATTTTCGCGAATACGACAATCCCCCGCAAATGATGGAGAGCCTGTCATGCCTCGTCTCCCCACGCTTCTGATCGCCGCCGTTCTCGCCATT
Source organism: Xanthobacteraceae bacterium (assembly GCA_019745775.1). GTDB lineage: Bacteria > Pseudomonadota > Alphaproteobacteria > Rhizobiales > Xanthobacteraceae > VAZQ01. The sequence continues at coordinate 24,291 of JAIESR010000040.1, forward strand.
GGCTTCGGTGGTGTGCAGCTGGCGCAGTCGCAGACCGAACCGCCGCCCGCCGGCCAGACCGCGCCGAAAGCCAAGAAGGCGCTGACGCCGGAAGAGAAAGCCGAGCGCAAGGCGAAGCGGCAGGCCATGACGCCGGAAGAGAAGGCCAGGCTCAAAGAAGAACGCGCCGCGAAGAAGCAAGCGAAGGCCGCGAAGAAGGCGAAGCGTCAAGAATGCCTGGCGCAGGGCAAGCAGGACAATCTCAAAGGCCCGAAGCTGCGCGAGTTCATGAAGACCTGCACCGCAGGCTGACATCCCGACACGCGTCATTCCGGGGCCTCAGTGCGCCCCGGAATGACGGAGCGTGCTATGCGCCGCGCGCGGCGGCCGCTGCCTGTGCCGTGCTGGTCTCGCCGAGATGCTGACCGCAGTCCATGCGGATGCATTCGCCGGTCATCGTGGTCGCGCCTTCGACCAGGAACAGCGCCGCGACCGCGACGTCATAAGGCCAGATGCCGCGCTTGAGCGGATATCGTGTGTTCGCTTCCTTCAGGCGCTCCTCGTACTGTTTCTCATTGAGGATCTTGCGCGTCCAGCGGCCGAGCATGCCGCCCGGACAGAGTGCATTGACCCGCACCTCCGGCGCCAATGCCCGCGCCATCGACAGCGTAAGGTTGTTGATCGCCGCCTTCGAGGCGGTATAGGCGATCGACGATCCGCCCGCGCGCATCGCCCCGACCGAAGAGATGTTCACGACGGCCGCGTCGCCGGTCTTTCGGAGATGCGGCGCGGCGGCGCGTGTCATCTGGTAGGTGCCGATGACGTTGACCCCGAAGATGCGCTGGAATTCGTCGGCATTGAGCAGGTCCAGGCGCTTGTGCGGGATCGGCTTGGTGGTGGCCGCATTGTTGATCAGCACGTCGAGTCGGCCCCAATTGTCGATCGCAGCCTGCACCAGACGCTGGCAATCGGCGTCTTTGGAAATGTCGCCCTGCACCGCGACCGCGTCGGCGCCTGCCGCCTTGCAGGCCGCCGCCACCGCGTCGCCGCCGTCCTTGTTCGACGCGTAGTTGACGATGACGTTGCAGCCGCGCGAGGCCAGGATCTTCGCACATTCCGTGCCGATGCCTTCGTCCGAGCTTGCTCCGGTGACGATGGCGGCTTTTCCTTTGATGTCCAACAGAACCTCCCGACGTGGTCTTTGTAAGCATGTTCTAGAGCACAGAGGGCGGGAAGGGAAATGTCGAGCCTGGCGGCGGGCGGCACAAATCGTCGCCGCCCGACGCCAACTCGCTCCGTTGAGCTATGCGAATTCGACGCGGCCGTCGCCGAGGAGCTACCTCTTGGTCAACTGCGCGAGCTTCGCCAGCAGTTCCGGCGGAAACGCCGCTGCCTTGCGCAGGACTGCCTCGATCTCTTCGCCGGTGCGCGGATTGATGTCGAAGCCACGCTTCCTGGCGTCGTCGATCAGCGCTTGGTCCTTCATGGCCGCGTTGAAGGCGCGCCGCAGCAGCGCTACGCGGTCGGCCGGGACGTCTGGCGGGGTGAACCACGGGCGACCGGTTTCGAGCGCCGACGCCTGGAAATCGAGGATGGCGCGCTGCTCGTCGTCAGTGGTGAACTCAAATATCGTCGGCGCCCTGACCCCCGGTACCGGGTCGCGCTCGGTTGTGAAGAGGAGACGCACCGTGCCGCTGTCGAGCAACGGCTGCGCCGACTGCGAAAACGCCGTCAGCGTCTGGCAGATCCCTTGAACTTCATTGCGCTGGATCGCTAGCACAACGTCGTTCGATCCCTTGTAACCGTCGACGGTGCGGAACTTCATCCCAAGCAGGTTTTTCAAGAGCACCGGCATTTCGGACAACGAAGTGCCGGCACCGTCAGTGCCGACCAGAAGCTCCCGCTCGAACAGGTCGCGCGGCGTCCGCACGCCGGAATCGGCGCGCGCGAAGCAGCCGCGGTTGTTCACCTCTGGGCTGCCGATCCACTGAAACTTCAGCGGATCGAAATTGGCGTTTGCTTTCTTGGCGAAGGCGTAGTGGGGAATGTTGCGGCTGACCGAACCAAGCACGGTGCCGTCGCGGGCCGCGCGGTTATAGAGGTGATTGGCGGCGATGAGCGAGCCCGCCCCCGGCATGTTCTCGACCACGAAATTCGGCTGGCCGGGGATGTATTGCGGCAGATGACGGACGATAAGGCGTACCCAGGTGTCGTAGTCGCCGGGCGAGGTCCCGACGATCACCCGGATGATCTTGCCCTTGTAGAACTCAGCGGCCGGCTGCGCCTGCGCAGGCGCGATCATCAACCCAACAAGCAGTCCGATTGCTGCAGGATATCGCTTCATGACCGCTACCGGCTGGTGAGCTGCGGAATTCTGGCGAGCAAATGCGGTGGGAAGGCCGCGGCTTCCGCCAAGATGACCTCAAGCTCCGGGCCTGTGCGAAGCGTGACCTCAAGGCCGCGCTGCTTGGCCTCGCCCCGGAACGTCTCGTCTTTCATGGTCGCATCGAAGGCTGCGCGCAGCGCCGCGATGCGCTCGGGCGGAACGTTGGGCGGCACCAGCCATGGCCGCCCCAGCTCCAGCGTCGAGGCGTTGAACGAGAGAATCTTCCGTTCCTCGTCTGTCTTAGCGAATTCGAATGCCGTCGGCACGCCGGGCCGCCCGCGCCTGGCTTCGATCGTGAGCAGGAGGCGCACGGTTCCGTCGTCGAGCATCTGCCGTCCGACCTGTTCGAAACCGGCGATCGTCTGGCAGATGCCAAAAACTTCCTTTCGCTCGATCGCGAGCGCGATGCTGTTGGTGCCGTGATAGCCATCGACGGTGCGGAACTTCATGCCGAGCAGGTTGCGCAGTAGGTTCGGCGTCTCCGACGCGGCGGTGCCGGCGCCGTCGGTGCCGACCACGAGCTCACGCTCGAACAGCTGCGTCGCTTCCGTCACGCCGCTGTCGACGCGCGCGTAGCAACCACGGCCGGTGAGCTCAGGGCTTCCGATCCAGCCGAACTTGAGCGGATCGTACTGGACATTGGAGCGCTTGGTGAACGCGAAGTTCGGAATATTGCGGCTCACCGAACCAATCGTCGTGCCATCCTGCGGCGCACGATTGTAGAGAAAATTGGCCGCGACCAGGGTCCCCCCACCCGGCATGTTTTCGACAACCATGTTCGGATTGCCGGGAATGTTCGTGCGCATGTGGCGCACGATCAGCCGCGCCCAGGTGTCATAGATGTCGCCGGGAGGCTGGGCGACGATCACGCGGATCGTCTTGCCCTTGTAGAACTCGTCGACAGGCCGCGCATGGCCGGATGCGCAGATCGCGGCAAGCAACACCAGTGCCGATGTCAGACGCCGCATTCTCGCCTCCCTTGCTACGCCCTCGCGTATTTGCCGCGACCAAAGAACTGGTCCTTTTGATCGTCGGTCGCGGTCTCACGATTGGATTTGATCTGCGCGACCTTGGCGAGCGCGGCCTTGACAGCCGGGCGGGCTGATATCGCGTCGAACCACCGCGTGAGGTTAGGTTTGTCCGTGAACGGCACGCCCTGGGCGTCGTGGTTGCGTGTCCATGGGAAGGTCGCGATGTCCGCGATTGAATATTCGCTGCCGCCAAGGAACGGTGACGCACCAAGCCGCTGTTCGAGCACTTCATAGAGCCGCTTCACCTCGCTCTGGTAGCGGTCATGGCCGTAGCTGTCGGCGCCCTTGGGCGCGAACAGCTTGAAATGCGTGAGCTGTCCGAACATCGGCCCGACGCCGGTGAGCTGGATCATCAGCCACTGGATCACGTCGTAGCGCTGCGCGATGTCCTTGGGCATAAACTTGCCGGTCTTCTCGGCGAGATACATCAGGATCGCGCCGGACTCGAACACCGTGTAAGGCTCGCCGCCCGGGCCATCGCGATCGACGATGGCCGGGATCTTGTTGTTCGGATTGATCTTGAGAAATTCTGGCTTGAACTGATCGCCCTTCCATACATCGACGTAGTGCTCGGTGTACGGCAGGCCGCACTCTTCGAGCATGATGTAGACCTTCTGTACGTTCGGACTGGTGAGGGCGTAGAAGTCAATCATCGGAATTTCGGCCTTTGCTGGCGGAGGGACGGTAACGGTAGCGACGCGCCGGCACGGGGGCAAGCAGCCGTCTCGGCAAACGTGGCGTCACGCCGTGTTGACAATCGTACCGTTGCCGCGCAAGCGGACATGGTCAAAGACGATCAAGCGGAAGTGATATGTCCCATCTCCGTCTCCTGTCCCTGCTTCTGGCCGCCGTTTCGATTTCAGCCTGGGCTCAGCCCGCCAAGGCGCAGGACAAATACCCCTCGCGTCCGGTCGAGCTGATCGTCCCGTTCGCGGCCGGCGGTGGCACCGACATTTTGGCGCGGCTGCTGACGGATGGCCTCACCCGGCGGCTCGGACAGACCTTCCTGGTGATCAACCGCCCCGGCGCCAACACCAATCTCGGCACCGGCCAGGTCGCGCGCGCCAAGCCCGACGGCTACACGCTGTTGATGACGAGCTTCGGTCTCGCCGCCAATCCGTCGCTCTACCGAAACCTCGGCTTCGATCCTGCGAAGGACCTGATCCCGGTCTCGCTGCTGGCGAACGCGCCCACTATCCTGGTGGTGCATCCGTCGTTTCCGACCAACACGCTGCCGGAATTTACCGCGCACCTCAAAGCCAATCCGGGTAAGTTCAACTATGCGTCTTATGGCGTGGGCTCGAGCCCGCATATCGGCGCTGAGCTGTACAAATCGCTGACCGGTACCGACGTCGTGCATGTCCCTTTCAATGGCGGCGGACCGGCGGCAGCGGCGGTGGCCGGGAAGCAGGTCGAGATGCTGTTCCCAAGCGCGGTGCCGGTGCAGGGCCTCATCCGCAACGGCAGCCTCAAGCCGATCGCGGTCGCCTCCGACAAGCGCACAGCGCTCCTGCCCGAGTTGCCGACGTTCCGTGAAGGCGGCCTCGACTACATCACCGGCAGCTGGTTCGGGGTGTTGACCCCGGCCAAGACGCCGCAGGCCATCGTCGATCTACTGCACGCCAATATCGTGGAAGTGCTCAAGGACGAAAACTTGCGCGCCAAGATGGCCGAACAGGGCGCCGATGTGATCGGCAGCTCGCCGGCAGAGTTCCGCGCCTTCCTCGCCAACGAAACTGCACGGCTGTCGAAGGTCATCAAGAATGCCAAGATTCAGCTCGACTAGAACAAGACAAGCTGGAGTCATTCCGTGGCAGAGAAAAAGCTGACCGGCCGCATCGCGCGCGAAAAGATCAAGCTGATGGAGGCGCCGCGCCCGCCGGCAGGCGTCGTCGAGCGGTTCAAGAAACTTGGCGACTGTACCGGCGTGATCTCCGACACCATGGACGAGCTCGGCATCCCGCTTGGCTGCGTCGGCGCGTCCGTGCTCAAGCCCACCATACCCGGCACCATCATGGTCGGTCCGGCGCTGACCATCCGCAACATCTTGCAGCGCATCGACCCGCTCGCCGGCGCGCGCGACCACGTGAACAGGATGGCGGAGTTCGAATGTCATAATTTGGCACAGCCGGGGGACGTCCTGGTGATCGAAGGCGTACCCGACATCTCCAATATGGGCGGCAACTCCGCGCAGACCGGTAAGCGCCAGGGCGAGGTTGGTGCCATTGTGCAGGGCGGCATTCGCGATATTTCGCATCAGCGCGCTGTCGGCTATCCGATCTGGGCAAGCGATATCACACCGGTCACCGGTAAATGGCGGATCGAGGCGGCGGAGATCAACGGTCCGGTTTTGATCGGCGGCGTGCAGGTTCACCCGGGCGACCTTGTAGTCGCCGACGATACCGGCGTCTGCTTCATCCCTCGCAACAAAATCATGGAAGTGCTTGAAGCCGCCGAGAAAAAGGCCCGCTCCGAAGACACCAGGGTGAAGGCAATCGACTCCGGTCTTTCGGTACCCGACGTACTGCGCTCGGGCGAATAGCAGTCGCTTGAACGATGCACGTCGCAACAAGGTCGCGGCGTGCTTGATGCTTTCGCTAGGCTCGTAATCAAATTTTCCAACGTCCATTGCGTCGATGTTGCCGCAAAGCGACAGCGCATTCGTTCTGGATCAGTTGAATCGCAGTTTGTCTTGCCAGCGTAAAAATAAGTGATAGCCTGAATTCCATCCCCCAAGCGTACCCGGTCATCTGGGGCAATAGGTTGGATGACCACGGGGCCTAGCCATGAGTGAGCCGATCCTTTTTGCTGGAATCGGAATTCTCCTCGCGCTTTTCGTCGTCTACAGCGCTCGGTGGTTTGCACGGTCGCATCTTGGACGCCGCGCGATGAAACGCCTTGAAACCGTCGCACCCAAGCTGATGTCGGAAATCGAAGCCGACATGGGACAGCTCCACGCTCAAATCGCCGTCGCGACGCGGCGGCTTGAAACAAGCGTGGAACAGATGAAGTCGAAGACGGTCAACCAACTTTCGGAGATCGCGAAGTCGAGCGAAACCATCGCGCGCCTGAAACAGGAGCATTCTGATCGTACCGTCGCGCTGGATGCGCTCGAACTCCGGGAGCGCGCGATGGCCGAGCAGCTGCGCACTACCGAGGCGCACCTCGCGGTCAAGACCGGCGCGCTCGAGGAGCTCGACCGCAAGCTCGCGCAGGAAAAGGCAGAACTCAAGGACCTGATGGCCTTTATCGACGCCCGCGACAAGCTCGCGGAAGCCGATAGCCGGCACGCCGCCGCGATGGACGCGCTTCGCGCCGAAAAGACTCAGGTCGAAGAACAACTCTCGCAGTCGCGCGAGGAATGCGCCGCCCTGCTGCAGGACATGGCCGTGATGAAGAAGCAGGTCGAATCGACGTGGGCCTCGGAGCGCATGGCCAATGCCCTGCTACGCGAGCGCATCAACGATGTCGCCGGCGAGGTCGTCCGGGTCGCGCATGCTCTCGAAGGGCTGGGCTCGCCGATCGATACCATGCTTGCGGGCAAGGTCGCCGAACTCGACGGCGGAAACAATTCGTCCAAATCTCCCGACGGTGACGACTCCAAGGGCATGCTCGCCCACCGCATTCGCTCGTTGCAAAAGCGCGCGGCGCGGGTGTCATCCTCCGGCGGGCCTTAGGCAGGGCTGAACGGGGCAGCCGCACATGTCCGCCTGGTTTTGGACCAACAACGACGAGGGGCTAGAGTTGAAAGAGGGCAAGTCATGTTGGTGCAGGCGAGTAGCAGGCGACCGGCCGCTGCGCATGTCGTTGTGCTTGGCAACGAGAAAGGAGGCGCAGGCAAGTCCACTCTTGCCATGCACGTCGCCATCGCCCTCCTGAGTCTCGGCCAGCGCGTCGCCACGATCGATCTCGACCTGCGGCAAAGGAGCCTCACCTGCTACATCGAGAACCGGCGTGCCTGGGCGAAGCGCTCCGGTATCGGCCTGCCCCTGCCCGAGCATCATTGCGTACCGCGCGGCACCACCCAAAAGCTCGACGAGAATGAGACCATCGAGTTCGCCGGTTTCGTGGACGTCCTGACGATGGTCGAGCAGACCCACAATTTCATCGTCATCGATACCGCAGGAACCGACTCTCACTTGACTCGCCTCGCCCATTCGATGGCGAACACGCTGATCACGCCGCTCAACGACAGTTTTGTCGACTTCAGTGTGCTCGGGACCGTCGATCCGGAAACCTATTCAGTCGTGGGCGAAAGCCACTATGCACGCATGGTGCGCGAGGCGCGCCAGCAGCGCCGCCTGGCGGACGGAGCCCTGCTCGACTGGATCGTCGTGCGCAACCGCGTGTCGTCGCTGGAATCCCGCAACATGCAACGCATGGCGCTCAGCCTCGGCGAACTCGCAACACGGCTCTGCTTCCGCATGGCCGATCCGTTGGGCGACCGCGTGATCTATCGCGAATTCTTCCCGCGCGGGATCACCGCCCTCGACACGCTCGACGAGAAGACGATGGGCACCCGCCCGGCCCTGTCGCACGCCATGGCGCGCAAGGAGCTCACGAGCCTCATCGAGATCCTCAAGCTGCCGATCGACGAGCAAGCGCAGCGACGGGCGGCCGCCCGCGCCGAATGGAATGCGGTGCGCGATCAGCCGCTGGACGTCTGCGATGTGGTCGAGGAGGTACCGCAGTCGCGATCGGCCTAGAACCCCGGATGCATCCAGCTCATTGACGCGGCCATTTATTTCGTTTGATTTTGGAGGTGCCGTGCGGCTATCTCCGCGCGATCAAGCGAGTTGCCGCCGTTCACCCACCGCGAGGATCACAATGTTGACGAAGCGCGAACTTCTGGCCGGTATGGCTGCGACTGGTTTTGGCCTGGCCACCGCCCAAACGGCATGGGCTCAAACCTATCCGACGCGGCCGGTCAAGATCATCGTGCCGCTGCCGGCAGGCTCCGCACCCGACGTCCGGCACCGGCTGATCGCGCAGGCCCTGACGCAATTGTGGGGTCAGCAGGTCATCATCGAGAACCGTCCCGGCGGCGGCGGCATCATCGGCACCCGCGCCATGCTCGGCGAGCAGCCGGACGGCTACACGCTGCTTGCGGCGCTGGCATCGATCTACATGATCCTGCCGGCGCAGAACGACAAGCTGCCGTTCGACGTCAACAAGGACATGATCCCGATCGGCTTGACCGCCTATGAAGGTTTGGTCATGACCTGTTCGCCGAAGCTCGGCGTCAGCACGCTCGCCGATTTCCTCACGCTCGCGAAGAAGATGCCGGACAAGCTCGTCATCGGCACAAACCCGGCCGGCAGCCTGCCGCACATCACAGCCAAGCTGCTTGTCGACGTTACGAAGACTGCCATCGCTGTTGTACCCTACTCAACCGGCGGAACCAGCGATGCGATCCGCGACATCCTGGGCGGGCGCGTGCATGCCGTGATCGACGGATGGGCCAGTCTGCGTGGCGCCATTGAATCGAAGGACCTCACCCCGCTTGCGATCATGTCGCCGAAGCCGGCGGCCATCCTTCCCAACCTGCCGGTGGCGTCCGCGACCGTTCCGGGCTTCACCTCGATTGGCTGGCAGACGCTGACGGCACGCCGGGGAACGCCGGATCCGGTCATGCGCATCCTGGGCGACAGCTTGCGCAAGGTACTCGCCGATCCACAGCTGCAGAAGCGGCTCGAGGAAACCGGCCCCGAATTCCAGCCGCTCTATGATGCGGAGCTGCTGAAGTTCATCGAAGCCGAGCAGAAGTTCTGGCTGCCGCTTGCGAAGAAATACGCGAACTGAATCAGGGATGACTGGCGGAGGGAAGCCCACCGGCCGTCTGGACGGCCAGTCGACTTAAGTCCCGCTCTTGGTCGCCTGTGCTGTCGGCACCGTGACGATCTTCGCCGCCGTGTGCATGTGACCGTCCCAGCGCTTGGCGTTCGGCGCGGCAATCCCGAATTGGTCGAGCACGCGCATCACGATGTGATTGACGACGTCGTCGACCGACTGCGGGTGATTGTAGAACGCCGGCATCGGCGGCAGCATCACAACACCCATGCGCGAGAGCTTGAGCATGTTCTCGAGATGCACCTCCGACAGCGGGGTCTCGCGCACGACGAGAACGAGCTTGCGGCGCTCCTTCAGCACGACGTCTGCCGCGCGATGCACAAGATGATCGCCGACGCCCTGCGCGATACCGCCGAGCGTGCGCACCGAGCACGGGATCACCACCATGCCTTCGGTCAGGAACGAGCCCGACGACAGGGTCGCGCCCATGTCTCCCGGCGAGTGCACGACATTGGCCAGCGCCCTCACCTGCTCGACAGAATAGTTGGTCTCGTGCTCGATGGTACGCTGCGCCCACTTGCTGATGATGAGATGCGACTCGACCTCGGTCGCCTTCAACGCCTCGAGCAGGCGCACGCCAAAGATAGCACCGGTGGATCCGGTCATGCCGATGATCAGGCGTCGCATCGCAAGTCCTTTCGAAACCCTGTCGGACCGCCCAAGGCGCTCAGGGATACCCTTACTAAAGGGTGGTTACCAATTTGGTCAATTCTGGAACAAGTGCCCGAATTTGCGCATCGCCAGGGCCTTGTCCTCGGGCGACGGGTAGTTCACCTCCGGGAACTGGTCCTTCCAGTGAAACGGACGGCAGGCGTCGATCACGGCGCGGCTGTTGGTGTAGTCGCCCACCGCCCGGCGCTCCGGCTCTATTCGAGGATCAAGAGGAGACGACCAGGCCCCGCGGATGATTTCGATCGAGGTCGCCGGATCGGAACGCGTAAGCAGCGCCCACAGCACCGAATTCATGTCGGAGACATCGATGTCGTCATCGACGACGATGGTATAGCGGCCGAAATACGCGCCGACGTGGCACATCGATGCTATATGCCCGGCCTGCTTGGCATGGCCCGGATAGCGCTGGTTGACTGCGACCGCGAGGAAGAGCCGCGCATTGCCGACTTCGTGCGCCCAGGCAGCCGTCACCGCGGGCACGCCGGCCTTGGTGATGTTCTCGCGCAATAGAGCGGAGCGCACGATCGCGCGATAACGGCAGATTTCGTCCGGCGGACGCTCCGGCACGACACCGAGCAGGATCGGCTCGTGCCGGTGATAGATCGCCTTGATGTCCAGCACCGGTTCCTGTGCGGCGCCGGTCGCGTAGTAGCCCGTCCACTCGCCGAACGGGCCTTCGGTGCGCATGTTGTCGGGCTCGACGAAGCCTTCGATGACGATCTCGGCATTGGCCGGGATCGGCAGGCCGGTGACCGGGCCCTTGATAACCTCGACCGGCGAACCGCGCATGCCACCGATGACCTCCAGTTCGCTGACGCCTTGCGGAATTTCGCTGCAGCCCATGAGAAAGCTCATGGGGTCACCGCCGAGGACCACCGCGATCGGCATCGGCTGCTTGCGCGCCTTGTACTTGTCGCGCATCTGCCGGCCCTGCTTGCCGGGAGAGATATAGAGGCCGCAGGAATTCTTGTCGTGGATCATTACGCGGTAGGTGCCGCAATTGATCCAGCCGTCGTCGGGGTCGCGGATGATGGTATAGCACCCGGTGCCGATATAACGGCCGCCGTCCTTGGCGTGCCATTGCGGCGCCGGAAACCTGGTGATGTCGATCTTGTCGCCGGTGATGACGTTCTGCATCACCGGGCCGCTCTCGACATATTTCGGCGGGATGCGCTTCATGTCGGCGGCGTAGTGGGCACGGAAACCTTCGCTCAACTCGATCTTCGACAGTTCGGTCGGGAAACCAAGCGTCATGTTCTTCCGCTTGCCATCGAAGAAATTGAGCAATACGCGGCTGCCGGGGAGAGTGCCGGGGATGTCCTCGAACACGAAGCAAGGCGCATTGTCGGAATGCGCCGCCATCTCGGACACCATGCCGATCTCTTTCTGCCAGGTGAGGCCTTTGACGTGCTTCACCTCGCCGAGCTTTTCGGCTTCGTCGAGCCACTTGCGCAGATCGTGATAGGCAAGATGCGGAGCCGTGTTGGAGCCGATTCCAGGCGCCGACCCATTGCGCGCCGCCGCACCGTTGGCGCCCGTTCCAAGCGGGGTCGACATGCCGTCCGGCTGACCGTCTTCTTTTGCCACACGGTCCTCCCAAGACCTTGATCGTATGGATGATTTCGAGAGGCCAACGGCCTCTCGAACGACATTATACGCCGCTTTCGACGGTGTCATCCCGGCGGAACGACGCGTGGGCGGATGACAAGCCAAAAGCGAAATGCTTATATTGCTAAGCATTTTAAGCGGTTCGCGAATGTCAGTAAATCCCGGCCCCAAGCTGCTGCAGGACTGGATCGGCCGCGCCGCCGCGCGTCACCCGGACAAGCCATGGATCGTGTCTGCCGACGATGGGCGTACTGTCAGCTATGGGCAACTACGCGATGCAACGCGCCGTATCGCCACCTTGCTTCGCCGGCGTGCCATCGGCCGCAACAACCGGGTGGCGCTGCTCGCCAACAATTCGATAGAGCATCTCATCTGCTATTTCGGCGTCATGGCTTACGGCGCGGCGATCTGCACGGTCCATGTCGAGATGAACCGCAACCAGCTCGACGATATCTTTGCACGGCTGCGGCCAGAACTGGTTCTCTATCAGGACGGTCTCGCGCTCGACGACCTTCTAGACACGGTCGCTGCGCCGAAGCAACGGCTTGGCCGCTCGGACGCACCGGTCGCCAATACATTCTTCGGGGACGTTGCCGGCTGCGAACCGTCTGACGCATGCACCGATGCCGGCCCTGACGACGACGCGGTGATCCTGTTCACCTCCGGCACCAGCGCCAAGCCGAAAGGCGTGGTGTTGAGCTATCGCGAGCACCTACTGAACATCGATCCGACCGCCGACGGCTTCGGCATTACCGCCAACGACCGCCTCTACGACTTCCGTTCGTTCAACTGGGCATCGGCACAACTCCTTGGCGCGCTGGTGCCGGTCAATCGCGGCGCGACACTGGTGATGGGGCAGAAGTTTTCCGCCAGCCGTTTCTTTCCTCATGTGCGCGAGCACCGCGCCACCGTCGCTGCCGGCAACCCGACCACGATCAACATCCTGCTCAACAGCGACGGCGAGGCACATCGCGACAACCTGCCGTCGCTGCGGTTCCTCACGTCGAGCTCGGCGCCGCTCACGGTCGAAGAATGGCGACGATTCGAACAACGCTTCGGCATTCCCGTCGCGCAAGGCTACGGATCGAGCGAGACCGGATGGATTGCCGCAATTCCCGGCGAAGCGCGGCGGCACGGCACAGTCGGCCGCCCATTCCCCTATCACGACGTCGCCATCGTCGACGGCAACGGCCGGTTGGCGCCGGGCGCCATCGGCCAGATCGAAATCGGCGGCTTCCGTGATCACAACTACCGTTATCTCACCGAGGACGGGCGCGTGGCGGTCGGCTGCAGCGGCCGCATGCTGACCGGCGATCTCGGTTTGGTCGACAACGACGGATATCTACGGGTTACCGGCCGTGCGAAGGATCTGATTATCCGCGGCGGCGTAAACATCTCGCCGCTCGAGATCGATAGTTTCCTGATGCAGCATCCTTCACTGATCGAGGTGGCGACCGTCGGCGTACCGGACGCCGTCTATGGTGAGGAAGTGGTTAGCTATGTGGTGGCGCGGCCGGGCGGCGGCATCGATGCCGCCACGTTGCTGCGCTATTGCAGCGATGGCCTACCTGCTTTTAAGGCGCCGAAGCAAATCGTGCTGACGGCTTCGTTGCCGAAGACCGAGCGCGGCAAGCTCGACCGCCGTGCGCTCGCCGAGCAGTGGCGCCGGGAAACCAGCAGTTGATGTCGGCGACGCGACGCCTTTGTTGTCAGGCTATTGTATTCCAGCCATTGTATTGACGCGATAGCCGCCCGTGCGGCAAGGATCGGCATGCCGCGGCGCAGAAAGGATTCGACATGAAACACCGGCGTCCGGCGGCACCCATGAGTAAGGCCGAGCTCCGCGCCCAGAGCGAGCAAGCCATGGCCATGGCGACCAAGCCCGTCGTGAAGCTGCCGACCAAACTTGTGCGACAGTGCGGCGGCTGCGGCGAATTCACGTCGGTGATGGTGGACCCCGGCGAGCCGGCGCCTCCCTTCAAATGCAAGGTTTGCGATCGGCCGTCGCGAAAGGGCTAATACCTCTACGCGACAAGGTGCGGCCGCATGAGCGCGCCTGCGCTCGCCAGTGCCTCGCGACCGGCTTCAAGTTTCGCGTTCCACAGACGCCGCCTCCGCTCGCCCCCAGCCGCCCAGCCGCGGCTTCGAGCCGAGTAGCGCGCGGATGGCGTCGATCTCGGCCATTCAGTCGGGCTCGGCTAGCGGCCGGTCCTGGCCAGCGAATGCACCCAGCCCTGCATGCGCGCCTTGGCGTTCGCGATCTCCTGCTTGCTGAAGAATTCCGCCGGGTTCACCTTGTCGATCGGATAGACCGGCCGCAGGAAGTCGCTCTCGTAGCCGAACGGCACCGTCGCATCGATGCCCATGCCGCCCTCGAATTGCGTGTTCGACGCCGTCCATTGCTTGTCGCCGGCAGTCATTCGCTCGGCCGGCATGAAGGTCTGGCCGCGGCCGCCCGGGATCGGGTTGAGGATGTCGGTGCGCGGGTTCACGCGCGTGGTGAGGCACCACATCACGTCGTCCATCGAATAGGGATCGACGTCCTCCGAAACCGCTATCGCAAGCCGCATGCCCTGCGAGCAGGAGAGCGCAGCGGCCAGGAAGTTGCGCTGCCAGCCCTCGTCGATCTGATGGCGCTTCTTCACCTGGATGATGCAGCCGCCCCAGTCGGTCATGCAGTACGGAATCACCACGTTCTGCACGATGCCGGGCTGCAGCCGCTCGCACAGCTCGAAAATCGCCGCTTCGCGCACCGTGGTGTCGATGTTGTGGTCGTCGAGCGTGTGCACGCCCAGCGCGAAGATGATCGGCTTGGTCTCAGGCTTGCGCATCGTCACCGCGGTGACGTGGAAGGTCGGTGCCTTGTAGGCCTTGCCCATGTAGCCCGCCCATTCCGGATGGAAATGGAAGCGGCCTTGGATGCCGGCGTCTTCCGACTCCTTGGTCTCGAAGCGGCGGTCGCGCGGATTGACGTAGCCCTCGAGCACCAGCTCCGCGTCGGCGAGCGCCATCGCATTGACGGTGCGCGCCTTCACCAGCCGGATCGGCGCGCGCTGCACCGCGCCGGCGATCCCGATCTCGTCGCAACCCATCGGCAGCACCGCATAGTCGAAGCCCGCGCCGGCCATCAGCGTACAGGCCGGCGGCACGCCGAAGCACATGGTGATCGGCACCGGCTCGTTCGACTTGTAGTACTTGTTGACCACCTGCCACATGTGCGAGCCGGGCGAGATCTGGAACGTGCCGACATTGCCCCAGCGGAAATTCATGCGGTTGTAGCCGAGGTCGGAGCCGCCATCGAATTCCGGGCCGGTCACGCAGCGAATGCCGGAGCCGACGGTCAGCTCCGGCTCGTAGGTCGTGTGGCGGATCGGAACGAGGTATTTGTTCACGTCCTTCGGCTTGAGCACCACGTGCTCCTGCACCGGCGCCTCGTCCTGTGAGATCTCCACCGGCTTGAGCGGCTTGCGCAGCGCTTCGGCGAGCTTACGCACGCGTTCGGCATCGCTCTTCCAGCCGAACATCTTGTTGATGACACTCATATCGCCGAACAGATTGGTGATGACGCGGTGGTTCGGCTTGCCTTTGACTTTGTGGAACATCACCGGGCAGCCGCCATCCATGTGCTTCTGCAACCCGGTAACCTCGAGGTCCGGATCGACTTCTTTCCTGGTCTCGATGAGGTCGCCCTGCGACTTCAGCCACGCGAGCGCCGTGCGCAAGTCCTGCGCGTGATTGGTTGCCTCCGTCTTGCTGGTCTTCTTCGCGTCTTTGGTTGCCTTCTTGGCCTTTGCCGCGAGCTGCTTGTCCTTGCGGATATGCCGTTGCATCGGTAACGCCCTTCTTGATTGCGCCCCGGATCGCACCAATTTTCCACCGCGTGCCGGGGGCTTTGCATTACATAGAAATCTAAGTAATATTATGCGGCTCGGCCAGAACGCTGTCAATCGCGGCATCCGACATGCAACGGACACACACGCGGCGACAAGGAGATGGTGGCGTGAATGGCGCCGTGGATGGTCGCGTCGATGACGGCGCAGACGCGGCCGGCGATCTGCCCCATCACGAAAGTGACGGCTACCTGGTGCGCGATGCGCACCGCGCTTTCCAGCGCCTACTGGAAAGGCGCATCGCCCCGCACGGCGTTTCACGCGGACAATGGTACTTCCTGCGCGTGCTCTGGACCAAGGACGGACTATCGCAGCGCGAACTTTCCGAGCGTGTCGGCATGATGGAACCGACCACGGTGATCGCCTTGCGCAGCATGGAAAAAGCCGGCTTGATCCGCCGCGTGCGCAGCACGGACGATCGTCGGGTCACTCATGTACGCCTCACACCCAAAGCCAAGCGCATGCGCGACGGACTGCTCAAGCTGGCGCGTGGGATCAATGCACAGGCCGACGCGGGGATTTCGCAGGATGACATCGCGGCCTTCCGCCGTGTCATCATGCGGATGACGAAAAACCTCGACAAGGCTAGGCCGTAACGACGAACCGTCACTCCACCTTGATGTTGGCGGCCTTGACCACTTTGGCGACGCGGTCGATCTCGCCGTCGAGGAGCTTACGGAATTCCGCCGCACCGCCGCCGATCGGCTCGACGCCGACCTTCGCAAGCTGCGCGATCACCTCGGGCTCTTTCACGATCGCCATCGCCTCGGCCGAGATCTTTTCCACGACGGCGGCCGGCGTACCGACACGCGCATAGATGCCGACGAACGGCGCATAGCTGAAGCCCGGAATGAATTCCGAGATCGCCGGCAGATCGGGCGCCTGGGACGAGCGCGTCAAGCCATTGGTCGCGAGCAGTGTTATCTTCTTCGTTCCGGCAGCGCCGGCAAGGGACGGATAGGCCGAGAACAGCATCTGCACGTGCCCACCAAGCAGCGCCGGCACCGCTTCACCGGTTCCCTTGTACGGGATGTGGCTGTACCGCAGGCCGAGGCCGGTCTTCAGCGCCTCGAGCGAGATGTGATGAATGCTGCCGACGCCCGACGAACCGAAATTATACTTGCCGGGATTGGCTTTCACGTGCTCGACATATTCTTTCATTGTCGCGGCGGGCATCGACGGATGCACGGCCAGGAAAAGCGGCGCGGTGGCAAGCGCCGCGATCGGCGCGACGTCCTTCGGGTTGTATGGAAGCTTGGGATAGAGCTGCGGATTGATCGACAGGATCGCGCCGTCGGTGACGACGAAGGTCGTGCCGTCGGCGGGCGCGCTGGTCAACGCGTTGACCGCGATGCCGCCATTCGCGCCCGAGCGGTTCTCGACCACGATGGTCTGGTTGAGCCGCTCCTGCATGCGCCGGCCGACGATTCGCGCGACGGTGTCGGGCAGCCCGCCGGCGGGATGCGTGATGATGAATTTGATGGTGGGGGCCGTCGAGGAAGTCTGCGCGTGCGCGCTGAAGGAGGCAGCCGTACAAGCAGCAAGCATGGCAAGCGCAGCATGCGCAACGTGCGGTCGAAACATCCTGGGCTCCTCTGGCCGTGGCGATCTATGGCGATCTTCGGCGCTTGTTGACGCGCCTTCCGGGCAGGAACCTAGGGCACTTTCGGCGGGGAGCCAAGCATGAGGCACTGCGACAAAGCCTGCCGCAGGCTGGTTTCCGCCCCCTTGGTAACTATGGCCGTGGCGTCGTAATGTCGCCGCCGCCCACGGAGACCGAGAGAAATGAAGCCAAGCCTTCAGCCCGGCCTGACTTCGGTCAAGCGCATTCCGATCGATCGCGACCGCACCATCAGCTTCATGGGTGAAGAGGCCCGGGTCTATGCCACGCCCCGGCTGATCAGCGACATCGAATTCACCTGCCGCGATCTGATCCAGCAGCACGCCGATCCAGGTGAGGATTCGGTCGGGACCGAGGTCTGCGTGAAACATCTCGCCGCGACGTTGGCCGGCAGCACCGTGGAGATTTCGGTCCGCATCACAGCGGTCGACGGCCGAAAGGTCGCCTTCGAGGTATCGGCCAGGGACGAACTCGACACCGTGAGTACCGGCACTCACGGTCGATTCATCGTCGAGGTCGCGCGCACCAAGGAGCGGCTGAAAGCCAAGGCTGCGAAGCTCGCAGCGCTGGGGGGGTGATCCGGCGGCGTCTGCGCGCGTTGTCATTGACAAGCATCCACCCTATACCGGACGTATGGCTGAAGAGCGCCTGATCCTGGTCAACGAAAGCAACCGCGCCACCGGCATCGCCGGCAAGACGCCGGTGCATCGCGCGGGGATTTTGCATCGTGCGTTCTCGATCTTCATCGTGGACGACAAAGGCCGCATCCTGCTGCAGCGGCGCAGCCGTCAGAAGTATCACTCGGGGGGATTGCTGGCGAATTCCTGCTGCGGCCACCCGCGCCCGGGCGAGACCACGCTGGCTGCGGCGAGCCGCCGGCTCACAGAGGAGCTCGGCATCGAAGCACGGCTGACGTTCGGATTTCACAGCCGCTACCGCGCCGACCTCGACGGCGGCATGCAGGAGAATGAATACGTCTACGTCTATTTCGGCCCTCTGATCGCGCAGCCGAACCCCAATCCTGCGGAGGTGTCCGAGGTCGAGTTCGCAAGCGCCGACGAGATCGCACGCCGCATTGCACGTCAGCCCGGCGAGTTCGTCTACTGGCTGCAGCACTATTTCAAGAACCACGGACCACAGATTGCGCGGCTGGCGAAGCGTGCCGCGCGCGAGGCGACGCCGATCGCTGAATCCCGGTCCCGCAAGCCTAAGGCGGCCGCCGGGCGGCGATGACAGCGCCGCCGTTATCGCCTATCCTGTTGCGCCTGCATCAACGCAGGAACCAACGGAAAGAAACGCCATGACGACCGCGCATCTTTCGGACGCTTCGGCCCCCGCCCCGCCTCCGTTTCAAGTGCGCCCGCTATCGGACGCCCTTGGCGCCGAACTGATCGGCCTCGATCTCAGCGCGCCGATGAGCGATGAAATATTCGAAAGCGTGCGCGATGCCTGGCATCGGCACCTCGTCATTCTACTGCGCGATCAGCACCTGACCGAGGACGAGCAGGTGCGCTTTGCGGAACGCTTCGGCCCGATCTCCATGAGCACGCGCGGCCATTTCCAGTCGAAGAACCCGGCGATCATGCTGATCTCGAACATCCGCGAGGACGGCAAGCAGATCGGTGCGCTGCCGGACGGCGAGATGCATTTCCACACCGACCAGTGCCATCAGGAACGGCCGGCGATGGCGACGATGCTTTATTCGATCGAGGTGCCGAGCGTCGGCGGCAACACGCTGTTTGCCAATGCCTATACCGCATATGAAACGCTGCCGGCGGCGCTCAAGCAGAAGATCGAGGGCCGTAAGGCGCTGAATGCCTATGACTATGACGCCGCCGCGACCACGCGCGGCACCAAACCGCGCGAGGGCGTGCCAGCCTATTGGCACCCGATCGTCCGGACGCATCCGGCGACCGGACGCAAGGCGCTGTTCGTCAACCGTCTGATGACGGTCGCAATCGAGGGATTATCGGACGAAGAAGGCGGGGAGATTCTCAACACGCTGTTCGATCATCAGGAACAGCGGACTTTCGTCTACGAGCACGTCTGGCGTCCGAAAGACGTGCTGGTGTGGGACAATCGCTGCACGCTGCATGCGCGCACCGATTTCAGCGACAAGGAGCGGCGGCTGATGCGCCGTGTCGCGATCAAAGGCGAGAAGCCGATTTAGCGGCAGGCTGTTCCCTGCAGCGAGTAGTTTCTTTGACCTCGCCGTCGCTTGCGCATCGTGTTATCTGTCTCTGTCGGACAGCACGATCACGGGAGCAATCTGATGCCTGCCCGCAAGCAAAAGCCAGCGCGCCGCCCCGGCTCATCTGTGTCAGCATCCGCGCTCGGCGCGCCGTGGCCGGGAACCAAAAGACTCCGCAACGGAGTCACACTGCTTACAAATCTTCGGGCCTTTATTGGGGCCACGCCGGAGAACGAGGAAGCGCGCTTCCGACAATTCCGCCGCCTGACCGAAGAAGAGTTAAAACAATGCAAACCGTCGGAGGGCAGCTTCCTGGAGTTTTTGTCGCGGACCTTTCCCGTGACAGAGAAAGAACGGCGGTACAATAAGCTCTTCGCCGAGCAGGAGGCCAAAGCGCTCGCATCTGAGACACGCTCGGCCAAGAATCGGCGCTTGAATGCGCGCCCGGCCAAAAAATTGCGCTCCAAGCGATCTCCTTCTAAACAATCGACGTCGCGCGACTGACCGTCTGGGGCCACGCACTCTACGAACCCCTACGACCAACCCAGCGTGGGCTCAGCCGTGTTCACGCTTGAGAACAGGTCGCGGCTGTTCCTTTTCCTCGGGTCGAAGACCGCCGACGGGTCGCGCAATTGCGAGGGGTCGCGCACCACCAGGATCGAGCGACGGTTGCCACCGTGGTGGTAATTGTGGATCGTGACTGAGTCGAAACCGCGGTCCCAGGCCCTGGCCACTATATTGTTGATATCGTCGAACGACTCGTTGCCTCTCATTCTATATGTAAACGGATTGTCCGATCGATGCACCAACCGCATCACCTGCGGCGTGCCGCCGAGTTGCTCGGCGGCGAAATTCGCGTGCCGTTCGGCGATGCCGCCCGGCTGCGGATTGATCTCAAGCCAGAAGCCGCGCCGCGACGTCGGCGTTTCCGTCGCGGTTCCCAGTTTTGAAGGGTCGAACGCTGTGAACTCACGGCTGGTGCCGTGTCCGAGCGGCATGTCCATGCGATAGCCCAACGCCTTCGCTCGCGCCATCCTTGCCTCTTCGTCCATCGGCAGTCTGGTCGCGCGCCGGGTTGCGGCGCTGCCTGGGTGCGCGGGCGCCGTCCAGCTTCCGCGTCAGACGATTCCAAGGCGCCCAACGCCCCCGGACCAGTGCCTTGGCCAACGGCTTGAGCGGAGCGCCGAGCGCCAGCAGCCCGACGTCAAGCGGCGACTGCGGGATCGGATTAGCGGCATCGAGGATAAAGTCGGTGACCGGCCCTTGCTCCGCCCGCCAATGGGCTGCACCGACCGACGTTGGCTGTACGCGGCCGCGTTGCGCGCATCTTGCGCCAGCAATGCTTCGTCCGTATCCACAGTAGGGCGCAGCTTCGGCAAACGCGCCGGCGTGGCCTGCCATTGCGCGCCGGCGAGCCAATTAGTCCCAGATGACGTTGGCTCAGACGGTGCAGTCGGCATCGCCTGGGCAAAGCGCTGGCCAGCCATAAGCTCAAGAATGGACCAGCCCCCATAGTCTGGCCACGGCGCGTCCGTCGGTGCGACGGATAGTCTTGCGGCGCCTCTCCGAGAAAAGGCGGCCCCACTAGCCTTGGACGGCGGGCATCGGAAACAACCGAACGCCTCGTGCGCAGCGCGGCGCGATAAAATGGGTCCCATTCGGCGGACCGCGGCAGTTCCGGCGGACGACCCGGCGTTGCCTGCCACTGTCCGTTCGCTAGCCAAGCGGGCTGCATAGCAGCCGTCACCGACTCAGCGCGTGCGCCCATAGACGGCATCGGTACCGGTAGTTGTTCGGCGGCCGGCGGCGGCGGCGCAAAGCGTTCGCCCCGCAGGAGTTCGGCGATAGACCAGCCGTCGTAATCCGGCCAAGTCGTCTCGCCGCTTGACAGCGACGACGGGCGAGCGAGCAGCGGGGACGTCGGAGACCAGTTGTTCATCGATAGAGACCTTTCGCGTGTGAGGTTGGAATTGCGTTTGGAAGGGGTATGTTGCGTCGACACTAAAGGGATCGCGCAATCGAGCCGCGGCGCACTCGGCAATGCGCACCGCCGGCACAGCGTTGTTGGGACGGAACGACGAATGAACTTACTGAATTTCAAGGCGACGCCGCAGAGACCAGACCTTGCGACCCTCAGCAGCAAGCTAGAACGACATCCGGCGCGCAATGCATCAGACGCGTGCGCGCATGCGGCCGGACCGCTCGTCGGCGAGACGAGGGGCATGGCGTCTGCTCGGATACGGAGACAAACCAAAATGAACAGGAAAAATGAGCATCCGTACGAACGCCGCTACTGCCGCCTGATCCACGCATTGAGTTTCACCAGTGTCTCGCGCGGGACCGCCGCGACCTCCCGCATCATGCCCTGCATCTCCTCGCCGCCCGTTGGCGAGAGCTCGCGGTTGCTCTTCTGCATCTCGGCGAGGTAGGCCGGGTCTTTCATCGTCGCTGCAAACGCCGCGCGCAGCGTCGCAACCTGCTCCGCCGGCACGCCGGGCGGCATCGCCAGCGGTCGCCCCATCGTGCCGATCGTGATCATCACGTTCCACATAAGGCGGTGCTCCGGGTTTTTCACGTAGTCGAGCAGCAGCGGCACTTCGGGCAGGTCGGCATGCTTGCGGCGGTCGACTTGCACGATGAGATTGACCTGCCTGTCACGGATCCACTGGGAGCGATTTGCCTTCAGCGACGCCCATGAGCCCGATACGCCCTCGACCTCCCCGCGCTCCATTGCGAGCCACGCCGTGACGTTCGACTTGTAGCCGGAGACGATCTTGAATTTCGTTCCGACCGTGTTGTTCATCAGGAACGGATAGGTCTCGCTGTCGTTCGGCCCGCTGCCGCCGAGCACCGCCGTTTCCGTGAGCACGTCCTCGAATTTCTTCACCTTGGCGGTGTGCCACATCGCGGTAATGCCGGTCTCCGAGTTGAAGCTGCCGATCCAGTTGAAATCGGTGGGCACGAACATCGCGCTCTTCTCACCGAAATAGGGATGGAACGGAATGCCGCGCTGATGCAGCAGCAGCACGGTTCCGTCCTTGGGCGCGACATTGAACGTCCAGTTGGCGGCGGCCATACCACCGGCGCCCGGCATGTTCTGCACGATGATGGTCGGCTCGCCCGGAATGTGTCGCCGCAGATGGGAGGCGAAGGTGCGGGCATAGGCGTCGTAGCCGCCACCGGTGTCGGAACTCACGACGAAACGCAGCGTTTTGCCCTGGTAGAAGTCGGCGGCGGTCGCCCCTCCAAACCCTGCCGGCCCGCAAAGCGCGGCAAGAGCCACCGTTATTGCTGCGATTTTTCTTGGCATCGTCGGCCTCCGCGTCGGCGTCGAGTTGACAAGCGGCTTCGACGGTACGAAACCGACTATTGCAGCACAAGGTCAGTCGAATCCCGCCCGCCGGCCGTAAAGTCGCAGCCAAGGCCCTATCCGGATTAAGCATCGGCAACCCTCATGGAACAAGACGCGCGCGCCATCGCGGGACAGCCGATCGATCCCCAGACGCCGCTCTACAAGGTTCCCTCCTTCCGGCTGCTCTTTATTACTCGCGTCGCGTCGACCACCGCCTTCCAGATGGTGAGCGTCATCGTCGGCTGGCATGTCTACGAGCTGACCAACAGCGCGCTCCAGCTCGGCCTGATCGGCCTCGCGCAGTTCCTTCCGCAATTCCTGCTGATGCTGCCGGCCGGCCAGGTCGCCGACCGTCTCAACCGCCGCACGGTGCTGTGGTGGTGCTATGGCCTCGCCTTCCTCACCATTGCGGGCCTGATGTGGGTCGCGTCGCAGGACCGTCCAACGCTCGCCTTCATCTATGCGCTGGTCGCGCTCAACATGGTGGCGCGCACCTTCGAGCAGCCGGTGATGCAGGCGCTGCTGCCGGTGATGGCGCCGCGCACGGTGCTCAACCGTGCGATAGCGGCGCATATCTCGGCACGGCAGGCCGCGGTGCTGATCGGGCCGATGCTGGGCGGCATCCTCTATTACTTCGGGCCGGCGTTCGACTATGGCGTCTGCGCCGGCCTGACGCTCGCGGCCGCGGTCTGCGCCTTCCTCCTGCCCAATCCCGGCAAGCCGGAAAAACGCATGGAGCTGAGCTGGGAGTCGGTCGCGGTCGGCTTCCGCTTTATCTGGAACACCAAGACCATTCTCGGCGCCATGCTGCTCGAGTTCATGGCCTCGTTGTTCGGCAGCGTACAGGCGCTGCTGCCGATTTACGCGCGCGACATCCTCGGTGTCGGTGCCTGGGGCGTGGGTCTCTTGCGCAGCGCGACCGCGCTCGGCGGTCTGCTCGCCGCCGCGGTGCTCACCCGCATGCCGATCAAGAGCGCGGGCGGCTTCTGGCTGTTCGCTTCGTTCGCGCTGCTCGCGGTCTCGACCATCGCGTTTGGATTCTCGACCAGCCTCGCGCTCTCGATCGTCGCGCTGATGGGCGTCGGCATCGGCGATCTCGTCACGACCGTGATCCGGCAGACACTGATCCAGATGCAGACGCCGGACGAGATGCGCGGCCGCGTGTTCTCGGTGAACTCTCTATTCTATGGCACCTCGGCGCAGATCGGGCAGTTCCGCGCCGGCATCACCGCGGAATGGTTCGGCGCGGTGACGGCGGTGGCGATCGGCGGTGCGGCGCTTGCCGGCGCGGTCGTGTTGTTTGCTTGGCTGTTCCCGGCGTTGCGCCGGGTCGACAACCCGGCGCTGGTGGGACAGGTCGATCCGATGGGGGATCAGCGGGTGGATGGAAAGCGTCGGTAGCAACCGATTTCGTCGACACAAAAGGGGGATTATCGGACGAGAAAGGAGGGAAATATCTCAAACACTGTTCGATCAACAGCGGTCGTTTACGAGCACGTCTGGTCCGAACGACGCGCGAGTATCCGATGATCAGTGCGCCTGCATGCGCACCGATATCAGTGACTGGCGCGGCGTCTGGTACGCCGCGCCGCAATCAAGGGTGAAAAGCGTGTACGGCGAGGTTTCAGTTCGGGGAGCCTGAGCTAGATACTACGTCGCGATCCGGCCGCGCGATCACCGATATCGGCGATAAGGAACGGCGCATGATGCGCTGCGTCGCGATCAAGGGCGAGAAGCTGGTGCAACGGGATTTAGTTTGAGGAGGACGAGGCTGAGCTAGGCGCTGCGTCGCGGTCCGGCCGCGCGATCAGCCAGAGCAGCAATCCAACCGCCGCTCCGGCCGGTCCCGCAATAGGCAGCCAAGGAAGACCGACAAGCCACGAACTGGCCAGATACATCATGGCAAGCCCCGCAACGAAGCCTACCACGGGAGCCACCCAGAAGTGGATTAGCTTGTACGCGCGCAGCAACAGGTAGAGCGGCAAGCCGAACAGAAGGATTCCGAAGTAGCTTATCATCAGGCTATACAAGGCAATCGCGGCGATGAGGCTCGCCGGTGCTCCACCAAATGCCAAAGTTGCGCTCACGATGACGGGGACAGCCCAAGGTGAAATTCTAAAGGCCATCCAAACCCGTACGTCATCCCACCATGCCGCCAACTCGTTAGAACAACGATTCATCGGCGTTGACCTTTCCTCCGCAATCCACGGAGCAAGGTACGCCTCGCCTCACTGCCCGCCAAGCGCCTCGGCGTTCTACGGCGCTGCCGCCTGATGAGTTGCTCGATAATTGCCCGGGATTGCGCGTTCCACACGTTGCTAATTCGGTCCGGCAGGCCAAACGCAGCGGCCCGCCCGTCTGGAGCCTGCCACTCGGAAGCGCGAACGAAAGTCGATTGGGCTGATCCGTTTTACGCTGCGCGCCGGGCGCGCGCTTCGCCTCCCACCGTCCTCTGCAGCCAAATGACGAACTCAGGATCGTCCCGGATGATCTGCGCGAGATAAGTGGCGAAGACCGAAATGATGTGCTCTTCGCCCTGCTTCCCCTAGACGGTCGCGACCGAGAAGATCGCCTGCAGAAGTTTCTCGGTGACCAGCGCGTCTATGGGTAGCGCCAGTGGCTACAAAACGTCTTATCATCACCGACAAGGAGATCGCGAATGCCATTCGGTACCGGAAAACCGCAACCCCTTCCGGCCTTAAGCCACTGTAAATTTCCGGACTGATGGTGATCACTCGTGTAGACTTGCGATCCGATTGCCTTCATCGCCAATTCGATTGCTTGCACGGCATCCACGCCCCCAACGTCCATCCGGCGTGTTCCGTCGGGCCAATCGATTTCAAGACGGCATGACCAGTCAATCTCTTCCGAAACCGGAGCAAAAATGCGGATCGGAATTTCGATATCGCCCTTTGGGTGGCGCAGGGTCAGAACACGTGTTGCGATAATCATGCCGATGCCTCAATAGCTAAGTGGCGGAATCGGGCGGCCCGCAAGACAATTGCCGTAACGCTGCATGGCCTGCGAACGATAAACCTCCCGTCGCCATACGGGCCTGACTGACTTGCAGCGCAGCAAAGCCCGTGCTGATCCAGGTTGATCGAGGTATGTCACGCGCCGGTCCCTGCCCTTCACCACCTAGATAGCCTGGCTGAGTAGGTTGATCTGGTCAGTGGAAGGAGGCTCCTGCCGACTAGATTTGCTTCAAAAGTCGCCAACTCCCGCTACTACCAGATCACAGATACTTCTTGTCGTCGCCAACAAGCAAATCGCGAATGCCGTTCGGGACTGGAAAGCCATATCCTTGACCCAGCTCAAACCACTCCAGCTTTCCGGCTTCGTGGTAGTCGCTCGTGTAAATCTGCGCGCCAATTAGCTTCATCGCAAGTTCAAGAGCCTGAATTGCATCTATGCCGACAGCAATCCTGGTTAGCTTCTCATCGGGCCAATCGATATCAAACTGGCAGCCCCAATCTATCTCCAGCTTCTCCGGCGCGAAAATTCGAATGAGGATCTCAATATCCCCACGAGGATCTTTCAGTTTGAGAACACGTGTCGCAATAATCATGTTAAGTCCCCTCAATAGTTTAGAGGTGGCAGCGGCTTTCCTCGCAAGCAAGCGGCATACCTTTCCGCAGCCTGCGACCGACACACAATCTTCGAGCGTGAAGACCTAAGCGAATTGCAATGCAAGATATCGATTGCATATAGCGCCGTACAAAACGCCTCAGACATACCGCGACGACGCGCTGCAGCGAATGTCAACAGCGGCTTCTGTTCATACCTTTCGCTCCCCGGCCCGCTTGTCCACTACCCGCCATCCGGATTGCCAGATGGCACCCGCGGCTGGTTGGGATCGAACCTACGCCCGTTCGTACCACTACGCCTGCCAGCGAGCAATTCGGCCACGGACCAGTCGTCATAATTTGGGGTAACTGATTCTGCTCTAGATTGTGCGCGACTGAGCAAGGGGAACGTTGGAAGCCAATTTTTCATCGGTGCAATCCTTTTCTAGGCAGTTTTGCGATTCGTGAGCGCGAGAAACGAAGAGGCGAAGAATGAAGCGCGGACGAAGGGTCGATTGGGCGGATTTATTCCGCGCCGCACGCCGGCGCGCGCTTCACCGCCCCACCGTCCTCTGCAGCCAGATGACGAATTCTGGATTGTCGCGGATGATCTGCGCGAGATAGGTGGCGACGACCGACACGATGTGCTCTTCGCCCTGCTTCACCTGCACCGTCGCCACTGCAAAGATCGCGTGCAGGAGCTCATGCAGGACGGTTTCGGCCGCCATCGAACCGGAGGTGTATTCCGGCTGAAGCTGGATTTGCTGCTCGGCGGGGACGAAGGTGCCGTAGTTCAAGGATGTTCTGTTCAACGCGCTCGACGGCAACGCTCTCTACGAAATCGAGCGGGCGTCGCAGCAGCTACGCGACGACAATGCGGAGCGCGCCTATTATGCGCGCCATAATCCCACAATTACCGAATGATTTGGGCGTCTCAAGCAGCAAGGCTGCTTCCTAGGCTGGCCGCCAGCAGAGGTCGGCAGCAACCGCGGTGGCGCAACCGACCAAGAAAAAGCCCCGGCAATGCCGCGGCTTTCTCTCAGTCCCTCATTCAGCGCAGACGCTTCGCTCAACCGGCGAGCTTTAGCCGCTCGACCTTAGGCTCGAAGCGCGAGCGGAAGATCGCGGCGTCGAGCGGATCTGCGAAGCAGTAGCGGACAAAGGCCGCATATTCGTCTTCGACATACATGTCGAACTTGCCGACATAGTTCATCAGGAAATTCATGATCCCGCTGTCGTCCGCAAGCTGGCGGCGCGGGAGCACTACTTGGTATGGGCATTCTTCATCAAGCTTGCGCAGCCAAGCGTTCCGTTGGTCTGGGTCCATATACCTTCTCCCTTGACTCAGACGGCCTATTGTTCCCTTTTTGTTCTAAATTGTCAATTGGATTGGTCGGCCATTCGACCCTCGCTCGCAAAAAACCGGAAAAATTGCAGGTCCGGAACCCCTATGTGTCCGGCCTGGACACGGCCTGGACACGCGCGGGACAGGTAAGGACTGGTGGGCGCACAAGGACTCGAACCTTGGACCCGCTGATTAAGAGTCAGCTGCTCTACCAACTGAGCTATGCGCCCTAACCGGTCAGAGAAGGTCAGGCACTTCCACCAATCCGGAAACGCCGCGGCGGGCGCACCAGGACAACAATGCCGCCAATCAGGCGGCAATCTGAGGGTGGATATAGCGGCCGGGAGGGGCAGCGGCAAGGATTAGTCGGCGGGCTTCCCCACCCCAAGGGGGGTGAACGTCGACGCTAAGCCGCGTCGCCGAGCGTCTCGACCCTCGATGCAACCGATCGCCGATCTGGCAGCGAAGGCACGCTCGCGGCCATGCAGGACCTCGCCTCCTCCACCGTCTCGGCCCCCACGCACCATTTCTCCGTCCGCGTCTCTACGCCGGATTTCCTGGGCATGAACAAACCAGAAACAAAACCATATTCGGAACGTGGGAATGCCGCTGTCGTTACCCCTCGACTCCAGTTAGATGTTGCTGTCTGTCTCCAATAGACTCGGTTGCCTGGGGTCTATCGCCATCTCGGCCGTCGGCACGGCGGTATTGCTGAAGGTGCTCGAGGTCATCTGATGAAGGGCAAGCGCGTCCAATTCGACGATGAGACATGGCAGGCGCTCGACCTTCTTGGTCGGGACCAGATGAGGGATTTCCAGGATCTCGCCGATGAAGCCTTCCGCGATCTGTTGCGAAAGCACGGGCAGCCGACCGATCTGAAAGAGGCGCTTCGCCGCAGCGCTGGTATGTCAGCGACGGTCCATCAACTCAAGCCCGGGAAGCCAAGGAAGCAACGATAGTTCAGGCGCGCCCAAGACCTCAGTACTGGATGTAAGGCGGCGTGCTCGGACGTATCGTGACGACGTCACAGCCTCCAAGGAAGTGACCCCATCCGGAGGAGTCTGCCGCTGTCTAAAGCTGCGGCAGACTCCTTCCGGTGTTGGACGGTAAGGGCTGTTGAATCAGGCGCCGCGCGCCGGGCGCTCTTGCGATCCCGCCGGCGGTGGGGTGAAGTCGGCGACCGTTTCGCCCGCATCGGCGCAAAACTCGTTGCAATACAAGCGGCCGTCGCTGGCCTTCCATTGATTCCAGGGCGTCAGCGGATTTTTGCAGAAAGGACAGAAATCGCGCATGTCTCAACTCCTTGCGGATCGGGAACGCGCAGCGCAGCATTCAGTTCCCGTAACCGAGGATTGGCAATGCGGAACTATCGCCTTGAACGAGTGATTGGTGGCTGTGGCCTGACCCCCGACAGATGAGCTCGATGTCTCAACCGTTACTCGTATCAATTCCCCACCGTCTTGGTCGCGAGGAAGCCACGCGACGACTCAAACACGGGCTGCGCCACGCGCGCACCAGCTACGCTCAGTGGCTGACACTTGAGGACGAATCCTGGAACGGTGACACCGTGAAGTTCCGAGCGCGGGCGCTCGGTCAAGTCGCTGCCGGGAGAGTCGACGTTTTTGACGACCATGTGCAGTTGGAGGTGACCCTTCCTTGGCTATTGGCCAAATTCGCCGAAAAGCTTGTTCCCACTATCCGCAAGGAAGGAACGCTGATGCTGGAGAAAAAGTGACGGCCCACGATCGCCGGCCCTCTGTGTTGCGATACTTGCGGGCCCTCAGAAAGGGAAAGCCGCCGGGCGGTTAAACCCGGCGGCTCCCATGCGTCGGCGGTCGTGTCGGGGGGCTGGGAGTACGACCGCCGCGCTAGTGAAATTTCGTTAGATGCTCGTCACCACTTTGCGGCCGAACGTGACCGACTCATCGATCTTGATCTTGCGGCCAAAGGGGGCGCCTTCCCCGGCAGCTGGTTTGGGGCCGAACTCAGCCGGCCCGGCTGACGTGAACTTGCCGCTGAACGCGATCGGCTCCAGCGTCTTGCCGCTGAGCATCGCAGCTTCACCAACCACGAGATCTCCGTTGACGGTCTTGGTGCCGAACACCCGGCCGACGAAAACCCCCTCAACGGTCTTGCTCACGAACGCCTGGGCGAACACGTCGCCATCGACGGTCTTGCGGGTGAAAGTCTGAACACCGTCGGTCGGCGTCACATCGGTGCGATGGTGCCCGCGCGGCATTCCGCGCTCGCCGCCATCGCGACCACGGCGCTGCCAACCGCGCGGCTCCTCCGTGCGGGCGAGGATCGCGAATCGACGCTTCTGTGCCTCGTCGAGGCTGCGGTAGAGCGGGTCGGTTGCCTCCGCGAGCCGCTTGAGTACGGCGCCACTCTCGGCAAGACGGGTAGCACGCTCGCGCATGCGTTCGGCCGGATCGGTACCTTGCGGCAGGCCCTCGCGGCGCGCGTCGCGCATCTTGGTGATGCGATCGAGGCGGAATTGCTGGAGATCGCGCATGGCCTGCTCGAATGCCGGCCAATGCTTCTCCTGTTCGGGCGTCAAAGTCAGCCCTGCACGCAGTGCGGCCAGCCGTGCGGCTTGGAACGCGCGCATGTCTTCGGTGGTGGGGTGCCAGCGGCGGGCGCCATCGGAGCGTTCATCACGCTGGGCATAGGCAATGCTGGAACTCGCGATCGTAAAGGCCGCGGTCGCAGCAAAGACGGATTTCAACATTGGACACTCCCAGACGGTCCCATTGTTGTCGGAATGCAATAGTAATCCGCCGGCGGCTAGAGGCAAATTAAAGTTTGGAAACCATTACTGACAAGTAATGTTGATGTATAAGCATCCTAAATTGCCCAGCTACTCTACTGATTTTTGGCGATCGAACCATCTGTAAGGCTTTCGTAGCGCGACAGAAGGCCGCGATAAGCCAAGTCCCCGCCAGAGCCGGTTTTTCATTGTACGGCTCCGCAGAGACAGTTGGCAGATGCGGCCAATGTCGGCGATGATGGCCAAAAGACGGGACACCAGAAAAGTACTGCACGGGGAAACGCAGGAGGACGCCATGCGAGGTTCACGAAAATTCAATTTGACGCTGATGGCGACAGCCGCCGCGTTCACCGGCGTGTTTACGATGTCCGCCATCAAGCCTGCGGACGCACAGAGGAAATCGATCCGCTGGGCAACCGCAAGCGTCGACACTTATGGCTACAAGGTCGCCGCCTCGTTGACCAAGATGGTCGAAGAAGCGCTCGGCGGCGAGTACACCGTCACCGTCAATCCGTATCCGCAGACCACCGGCGCCGGTAAGGCCGCAATGGATGGCAATGCCGAGGTCGGCTACACCGCCGACATCGGCATGCGCGAAATCTATGACCAAACCTCCGGCTTTAAGGGCTACACGGCCGCCAAGGGCCGGCTGGTGCACACCTGGTACGCCTATCCGATGGAATCGTTCATGGCGACGACAGTGCCGCGCGCCGAAAAGATGAAATGCTTGCGCGACTTCGGCGGTCAGCCGGTGTTTTATACCCCCGCCGGGTTCATGAACTGGCTGAACTTCCAGCGTATGTTCAAGGCGCTCAACTACAACTTCAAGCACGTTCAGATCGATCCGAAGACGCAGTCGGACGCGTTGCAAGCCGGCACCATCGTTGGCTCGGTCGCCTATACGGTCTCCGGCACGTCGCTGGCGCCGTATTGGAAAGAAACCGAGATCCGCATGGATAGTCGCGTCGTCAATCCATGTCCGGATGAGGTGGAGAAGCTCAAGGGCGCTGGCATGCAGGTCGTATCGCTCGATCCGAAGGGCGCCTTCACCAAGAATGTGGGTGTCAGCGAAATCCTCGGCGTACCGATCCTGTTCGCTTACAACGTTCGGTCCGATATGCCGGAAGACGTCGTCTACAAAATGCTGAACGCCTTCTATCAGAACCGCGCAAAGCTCGCGTCGGTCGATTCCGGCTTCAGCGCGCTGGCAAAGGACTTCATGGGCATGCAGGTGGCGGGCATCACCGCCAATCCGGACGTCCCGGTCCATGCCGGCCTTGCCAAGCTCCTGAAGGAGCACAAGGCCTGGAACGACAAGTGGAAGGTCGCCGGCAGCGGCAGCTGACGATGTCGAGCTGAGGTATGGGGCGGGTGCCGGCGCGTTCTCGCACCGGCACCCGCCCCGTTTTGCGACTTTCGGGGGAGCGAACATGACGCGCGCGAATCTCGCGAGCCTGGTGACGCTGCGAAACACGATCTTCGTCTTCGCGCTGATCCAGACCGTCTGGCTGGTCTGGTATTTCTGGACCGGCGCGGGCGGCCCCCAGGAGCTCGTGGCGCATGTGATGTCGATCGCGCTGACGCTCCAGATCCTGTTCATGTATCAGGATGGCGACCTCTACAAATTCCTGCCGCGCATCGCCAACCACATCGTCGTCGCGATCTACGTCGGCATCTGTGCCTACGCATTCATCCATTTCTATCGTGAATTCGAGGAGATCGCGATCTGGCGGCAAGGCTCGTACACCACGCAGGACTACATCGTCGGCCTTTTGATGTTCCTGCTGGTGATGGAGCTGTCGCGGCTTGCGCATCCGGTGCTGTTTTGGACCAACGTCATTCTCGTTGTCTACACGCTATGGGGCTATCTCAGCCCACTCGATTTCTTCTGGCATCCCGGGACGACTTGGTACCGCGTGGTCACCTCGTCAACCGTCGAGCTCTCGACCGGCATCTACGGGATTTACGGCCAGCTCGCGCTGACTTTGATCGCCGCATTCCTTCTGATCGCCGGCGTTGCCAATGGCTTCGACGCGCAGCGCGCTATGATCGCCGTGATGCGGATCATCGCCGGCCGTTCGAGGCAGATGGTGCCGCAAACGGCGGTGCTGGGATCGAGCGCGATTGGCATGATTTCCGGCTCCGGCTCCGCCAACGCCGCGGTCGTCGGCACCATCACGATCCCGCTGATGATGCGTTACGGCGTGCCCGGCACCTTCGCGGCCGCGGTCGAGACCGCCGCATCCATGGGCGGCCTCCTCATGCCGCCGATGATGGGCGTCGGCGCCTTCCTGATGTCCGAATTCCTGGGCGTGCCGTACTGGGACGTGGTGCTGCGCGGCTTCGCGCTCGCCTTCGTCTATTACGTGTCGGTCGGCACCGCCGTCTATCTGCTGTGCGTGCGGCTGCTCCCCCGCGATGCTGTTGAGGCGCCGAAGGTTCCGCCTTACGACAAGATCAAGACGTCGATCTTCTTCTCGACCGTGCTGTTCCTGCTCTACCTGATGGGCTTTGTCGGCATGGGCGAGCTGCGGGCTGCCGTCTACACCGCGGGACTGATGCTCTCGCTGCTGATCGCCGTGTTCCTTTATTTCAAGTACGTGCTGAAGGATCCGCAGGTCGCGCAGGAAACGTTGTTTGGAAATCTGCGGCGTTCGATCGAGACGCACGCCGAAATGACGTCCTATCTTACTCTTCTACTGGCGACACTCGGCATCATGATCGGGCTCTTCACGGTCACCGGTTTCATCAACCGGATGGGCGCGATGCTGATCGATCTCGGCGCCTGGAACGTCGTCGCCATGATCTTCATGGCCTATATTTTCGGATGGCTGGCTGGCGCTGGACTGCCGCCAACCGCGACCTACATTATCGGTGCGGTCGTGATCGTACGCCCGCTCCAGGAGCTCGGCATCAATCCCTGGATTGCGCACTTCTTCGTGTTCCTGATGTCCGTGTGGGGCGAGCTGTCGCCGCCAACGTCACTGACCGCCGCGGTGTCCGCGCGCATCGCCAACGCTTCATTCCTGCGCACGATGTGGGAAGCGCTGAAGATCTGTCTGCCGATCACGTTGATGACGTTCGCGATCTTCACCCGGCCCAATATGGTGGTGAACCCGGGCTGGCTGCAGATCGCGGATACAATGCTGGTGTTGATCTCGACTTGCGGCATCACCTTCGCGATGTTCGGCCGCTATCTCGATCAAAAAGCCGCCGACATTGCCCTGCGCTGCCTGCTGGCGGCAGTATCGCTGTTCTGCATGTTCCATCCCGACATGACGATGTCAGCCATCGCCGCTGCCCTGGTAATTCCCGCGTTCGCAGT
The DNA here is from genome assembly GCA_019745775.1 of Xanthobacteraceae bacterium. Taxonomy (GTDB): domain Bacteria; phylum Pseudomonadota; class Alphaproteobacteria; order Rhizobiales; family Xanthobacteraceae; genus VAZQ01. The sequence goes on from JAIESR010000040.1 coordinate 57,877, forward strand.
CGGCGTGTGGCGGCACCGGATCATCGCGGCTCCGAAAGCGGCCGCGCCGCCCACCGAAGGCTCAGCGCCTTCGACCGACCTGTCGAAGCTGGTTGTCGAGGCGCGGCGAGATATCGGATAGCGGACCACGGCGTGAAAAATTTTCGCGCCTGCCGGCTGAACCTTTCTCCAGCTGCTGCGTCTAATGTTCATTCCGAGGCCAAGAGCTGACCCCCCGCAGCCCGCCTCGTTGAGTTGAGCCCGGCGCGTCCCCCCCGCGCCGGGCTCCTTTTCTTTTCTCAGATCGATGCGACAACAAAAAGGAAGGACCCCGCAGCGAACCACGGGGCCCCTGTATGTCATTTAATGCTCAGATCGTATCGGTCGAATGGATCCGGCGGCGGCCGGCGCCGGCCATGGCGCCATGGCGGCGCGCGGTCAGCTTGTTGAGGGCACCTAGGTAGGCCTTGGCCGAGGCAACCAGGGTGTCGGGGTCGGCGCCTTTCGAGGTCACCGCCCTGCCATCCTCTGCGAGCCGGACAGACACTTCCGCCTGCGCATCGGTGCCGGCCGTAACGGCGTGCACCTGATAGAGCTCCAGCACCGCATCGTTGGGGATGAGCTTCTTGATGCAGTTGAAGGTGGCGTCCACCGGACCGTTGCCGGACGACTGCACGGTCTGGTGCTGCCCGTCGATGTCGAGCGTCAGTGTCGCCGACTGCGGGCCCATGGTGCCCGCGATGACCGTCAGCGAGACCAGTTTCACGCGATCCTGCGCGGTCGCGATCTCCTCGTCGACGAGGGCTTCGATATCCTCGTCGTAGACGTGCTTCTTGCGGTCGGCGAGCGCCTTGAACCGCACGAAGGCGTCCTCCAACTGATTGCCGGCGAGCTTGTAGCCCAACTCCTCGAGCTTGCGCGAGAACGCGTGGCGGCCCGAGTGCTTGCCCATCACCAACGAGGTCTGCTTCACGCCCACGCTCTCGGGCGTCATGATCTCGTAGGTCTGGGTGTGCTTGAGCATGCCATCCTGATGAATTCCGCTCTCATGCGCGAATGCGTTCCGCCCGACGATCGCCTTGTTGTACTGCACCGGGAACGAGGTCACCGCCGAAACAAGCTTCGACGCACGCGTCAGCATGGTCGCATCGATATTGGTCCAGTACGGCAGAACGTCATTGCGCACGTTCATCGCCATTACGACTTCTTCGAGTGCGGCGTTGCCGGCGCGCTCGCCGATGCCGTTGACGGTACACTCGATCTGCCGGATGCCGGCGCGCACGCCGGCCAGCGAATTCGCCACCGCCATGCCGAGGTCGTTGTGGCAGTGCGCCGAGAACCGCGCCTTGTCGGCATTCGGCACCCGCCTGCGCAGCATGGCGATCAGCGCGAAATACTCGTCCGGCACGGTGTAGCCGACGGTGTCGGGGATGTTGATCGTCGTCGCACCGGCCTTGATCGCGGCCTCCACGCAGCGACACAGGAAGTCGTGCTCGGTGCGGGTGCCGTCCTCGGCCGACCATTCGACGTCGTCGGTGTAGTTGCGCGCGCGCGTCACCGACGACACCACCATGTCGAGGACCTTCTCCGGCTCCATCTGGAGCTTCCACTTCATGTGGACCGGCGAGGTCGAGATGAATGTGTGGATGCGGCCGCGCTTGGCCGGCTTGATCGCCTCACCGCAGCGGTCGATGTCCTTCTGGCCGGCGCGTGCGAGCCCCGCGATCACGGCATTCTTGGTGCGCTTGGCGATCTCGTTGACGGCCGCAAAGTCGCCGTCGGAGGCGATCGGGAAGCCGGCCTCGATGATGTCGACGCCCATATCGTCGAGCAGCTCGGCAACCTCGAGCTTCTCGTCATGGGTCATGGTCGCGCCCGGGCACTGCTCGCCGTCGCGCAATGTGGTGTCAAAGATGACGACGCGGTCCTTTTCGGACTTTGCTGGCGTGGTCATGGCTAAGGTCCTTCTCGTCGTTGGCGCCCTCATCTCGGGGCGCTCAAGGGGTTCCGATGGCTTCCGGCAAATCCCCTGAGTGCCCAGGCGCGAACGCCCTCAAGGCCCCCAGGGGACGCTAAGGAGCAGGAGCCCGCCGAGAATGAAGGCAGCGTCGGGGCGGGCCTGTCCGGCCCCCCGGTTGATCGCGCGGCTATCGCGGCTGATCGGCATCGCTTCCCTCAACGCGTCCAAAGGCCTCTTGCCTCCAGACTTTAGCCCACCAAAGGTCGCAGAATACGGTGAATTCCGCGTTAATCCCTATGTAGGGCCGGCGCCGTTGTAGCGGAAGATAGCCGCTTCACGCAAGGTGGCGGGCTGGCGGCAGCCGCGCGTGCCAGCACGGGCCCATTAGCCCGCTGGTAGCCAGTCACAAAGGCAGCATTGAGCCGCGCGCGATAGTAGGCGATCAAATGGTCTTCGCGGCGCGACCAGGCATAGCGGAAAAGCGACCTCAACGCCTTCAACCGCAAACGCCGCCGCGGTTGGCGTAACACGTTATGCCATGGCTGATGGCCGCCGTATTTCCGGTCGAACACGGCCGCCCCCTCGCCCGCTTCGAGCATGGACCGGCGCCGGTCGCGCATGGTGATGTTGTGGTCATGCTCGGCAGCAACGCCCACATAGGATGATTTCATGCCCCGCGCGCTCAGCCGACAGCCCAGTTCGAAGTCGTCCCAGGCATGAGCCGGGAAGTTCTCGTCGAACAGACCGGTTTCGAGAAGAAAATCGCGTTTGATCGAACAGTGCGCGATGTAAAAAAAATTCTCTGGCACCGATGTCATGTCGTGACGGAATGGAGCACCAAATAGCTCGCCACTCTGTTCCAGCCAGGTGATGAACCGTGACCGCAACGCCGGCGGGACCAGTAATGAACCTGCACCCACCCGGTTGCGTTCCGGATTCTCCTGGTGAAATCGAAGGTGGACCTCCGCCGTGTCTCGCGGGGCAATGGCATCGTGCGCGAACAGAAGGATGATGCGCGCCTGCGCCAGTCTGACGCCGCCGTTGATTGCGGTGGCACGCCCCCCTTTAGATACTCGCTCGTATCGCAATTGGAGCCGAGGATCCTTCCGTGCATGAGCGCGCTCGAGTTCCCGGCGTAAATCCAGTACGTGGCAGGAATCAGCGAAGACGATCTCGTAGTCCGACGGCGATAGTGTCTGATCTACGAGGGAATCCACATGCCGCCCGAAATCCTCGGCGTGGTCATGCATCGCGACCACAAAGCTGATCTTCGGAACGGTAGGAATGCCGTCCATCGGAGTACTTCCAAAGCTACAAGCTACAGTAGAATCAGACTAATCGATTTTCGCTTGTGGCGCTAACGTGCGACACGGGCGCACGCATCCGACCTGCTGGATAGTTGCCGCACACAGTCTGCGTACTGCTCAAGCGCGAGCCGCCACAGCAGGCCGGCGCCTTCATGAAGCAGTACGGCCTGCGTTGCGATCCTTGACGCGGCCCGGCGGCCCCTCCGTCGCCAGGGCCGCCCTGATTGCCTGCATCTCTTTGAGTCCCGCGGGGTCGACCTTCGGATACTTCAAATCGAGCTGCGAAAGCTCATCGACGATCGCTCGCGCCACAACCAACCGCGCGAACGGCTTGCTGTCCGCCGGCACGACGTACCACGGCGCGTAGCCGCGGCTCGTCTCGCGGATCGCGTCCTCGTAGGCCGCCATGTACTTGTCCCAGAGCTTACGCTCCGCGATGTCGCCGGCGTTGAATTTCCAGCGCTTTGCAGGCTCGTCGAGGCGAGCCAGAAGGCGCTCACGCTGTTCTTCGCGCGAGATATGCAGGAAAAATTTGAGGACGATGGTGCCGTTGCGGGCAAGATGCCGCTCGAAGCCGCGGATGCTCTTGTAGCGATGCTTCCAGATCGTCTTGCCCGCGAGGTCCTCCGGAAGCTTCTGCTTGGCGAGCAGTTCGGGATGGACGCGCACCACCAGGACTTCCTCGTAGTGCGAGCGGTTGAAGATGCCGATGCGCCCGCGCTCGGGCAGCCGAATTGCCGAACGCCACAAGAAGTCGTGATCGATCTCCTCCGCGCTCGGCGCCTTGAACGAATGCACGATGCAACCTTGCGGATTGACCCCGGCCATGACGTGCTTGATGACCCCGTCCTTACCGGCGGTGTCCATGCCCTGCAGCACGATCAACAGTGACCACTTGTCTTCGGCAAAGAGCCGTTCCTGCATCTCGGCGAGACGCTCGGCGTCCTTCTTGAGCAGGTCCTCGATGGTGTCCTTGTCTAGTTTCAGCCCAGCAGTGTCGGAGGTCTTGAAGTCGGCCAAGCGAAACCGATCCGGCTTGTCGATGCGGTAGCGGTCGATCACTTTCGAAGGCAGCATGTCAGCTCCGTTCACTATCGAGAAAATTGATACGATCCAGGAACGTCGTCACGAAACGTGGCATCATCGGATCGAAGTCGCTTCGCGAGCGCACAATTCGGACATCCGCAAGCTCGGGCGCCACTTCGCGCGCAAGATGCCGGAGAATGCGTTGGCGCAAGGCTTCTGCAGTATCGCGCGCCCGCAGCACCTTCATGAGCGCGACACGCGGCCCGTCGATCACACAGTGCCAGCCGTCGTCCGCCACGAAATCCCCGATACCGAGCCCCGTTTCCTCGGCGACCTCACGAATCACACTACTTGCCAGGTCGACCCCTCCGTCAACCACATCGTCAGGGTCTGGCGTTCCCGCGGGAAAGTAGATCTTGCCGCTCGCCGACGTTTGCGGCGCCATCACACCCATGATCCAACCACCGTCGCTTGCGCACAACGCGCCCATGGAAAAGCAATTGGTGACGCCGGTTTCCGGAAAACCCCAATCGCGCCACGCCATGAAGCTCGCAAAATCGGTTTGCAGGAACGCGCCCTCCAGGACACCGCGCTCGAAGCGATGACGGTGCATCATCAAGACCTGACCATTCCAGATTCCTGGGCGCTTTTCCCGAGCCCGCTCGAAATGAACATCAATCTCTGCACGCCGCTCGGCCGCAAACGGCCACGGCTGAGGCGCGTAGACCAGATTCAGCCGGCTCAGCTCATACACCAAACCGGCGGCATTTCCAGGCGTCATGAATGAGTCCGCTCAACGTACACACGGACTTTATGCACCAAAGTAGGAACCATAGGCGAGAGGGATCAGAGTCCCTTGATCAGGCCTGCATCGATCAGGAGCCGGTTGAAGCGCCGTGCCTCGGCACCGTTCGCGCAGGCATAAAACAGCCCTCTACACCGCTGGAGGATGCGCTTCTGCTCGGCGAACGTCGCATCGAGCGGAAGACCCGCGGCCTCCTTTACCACGATCGGTAGGTAGGGTGCATCGAGCACATCGAGCGCGGACGAAACATTCACCGGACGAAAATTGATGGCATCGATGGCGTAGTAGGCGGAAAAATAGCGCGGATCGTAAGTCATGATCCGCCGCGTTACCTCAGGAATGCCCGCAGTCGGGTCGACGATCAGCTTGGCAAAATCGGGCTGATGGTCGCCGAAGCGGACGATCAGGAAGGACTCGCCTGGGAAGTCGCGCTTGAGACGGGCGACGAAATCTTTGTAGTCGCCCTCGGTCATGGCCTGCCGGCGCAGATACTCGTTGACCTCGGGCATCGCATTGCCCGGATCTCTCCAGTTCGGCGGCGTCAGCTCCGGCCGGAATGGAAACTCATAAGGGAAATGGTTGGCCGTGAGATAGACGTGCAGGAACATCGGCGCCTGATCGCGCTCGTGCGCGATCAGGCGGACAGCGTGATCAAAGTAAAATCGGTCTGGCTCGAACACGCCGCCACGGATGTCCCGGCCGTCGATGAAATTCTCCACGCCGGCACTTTTGTAGAATGACCGCGTTCCAAGAAACCCACCGAATACCGGGTAGATCGAGAACGTCCTGTAGCCACATCGGCGCAAGGCTTGCGGCAGACCACGCGATACGCGCCCGCCCGCGATCCGCGTAACGAAGAACTGGAAGCGGCCGAACGAGCGCGACGACAGCCCCGCGAGCACGTTGTACTCGGTGTACCAGCTCGGCCCGCCCGCCCCTTCGACCAGGAACGTTCGCGCCTTGCCATCGAACGATTTGAAATGACTGCCGTAGCCTGGCGGTACTTTGATTCCGTTGGCTGCGCGAATATCGAAGCTCGACTCGTCGTGCAGCAGGATGATGTGCGGGCGCTTCCCGGCTGGCGAGCAGGCCTCGCCATCGGCGAGCTTGAGCCGTTCGGTCACTTCAGCGTCGGCTTCCAGGTAGCCCTGGGTCGCGAGGATGTGCACGGCTTCCACGCCCGTTCGCATGAAGACGGAGATATTGTTGTCGTCCGCAAAGACCTCACCGTCTTGCAGCGGGAAAGCAAACGATACCGTCACCAAACCGGCAAAGCATGCCGCGGAACTCGCTGCGGCGACCCGACGCCGCATGCGCCAGGGGTCAATCCGCCACAGCAGCAGCAACAAGGGAATTGCGATCACGACCGCGGTGATCCCGATGACACGAACTTCCGGCAATATCGTCCAAAGGAAAGCCACCGTCTCGGCATCGATGATCATCACGTCCATGAAGTTCGCGGTCATCCAGAGCACATGATGCTTGAAGCGCGAAATCCAGATCACCGCCGCAAAGACTGCAAGCGACAGGCCGGCTGCGACCGCGGGCCGGCGCAGCAGCGCCAACCAGGTGAAATTGAGAAGACCCCAGGTCAGGAGGTAGGCCAGCATCCGTACCGGCCCGTTCTCGATCGCAACCATGGTTATGAGCGCGGCGAGATGAAATGCGACAAATGGAAGGAGCGGCAACATTTGCGACGTCGTGAGGGATGGGGGCGGACCCAGCCGATGCGCCAACGCTGCGATCAGCGGCGGCATGGCTTAAAGCCCCTTGATGAGACCCGCGTCGATCAACATCCGGTTGAAGCGTCGCGCTTCAGCACCGTTGGCGCAGCTATAGAACAGTCCCCGGCAGCGCTCGAAAATCTTCTTCTGCTCGGCGAATGACGGATCGAGCGGCAGCCCGGCGCTTTCCAGAACCACGAGCGGCAGGTACGGCGCCTCAATCGAATCGTGCGCCGACGAGATGTTGAGCGGCCGGTAATTGATGGCGTCGATGGCGTAGTAGGTCGTATAGTATTTCGGATCGTTGGCCATCAGCCGCTGGACGATCACGTCATCCTTCGCCGAGGGATCGAGGATTTGGGTCGCGAAATCCGGCTGGTGATCGCCGTAGCGCACAATCATGAAGCGTTCACCGGGGAACTGCCGCCGCAGGCGCTCCAGGAACTGCTCGTACTCCCGCATGCCCAGCGTCTGCCGCCGCAGATACTCATCGACCACGGGGCGGTTGCCCAGGTCACGCCAACCCTCCGTCAGTTCGGGGCGCCAGCGGTAGTCCCAGGGGAAGTGATTGGCCGAGAGATAGATGAAGAAGAACGTCGGGCCTTTGGAGCGCTCGCGTTCGAACATCTTGATGGCGGTGTCGTAATAGAAGCTGTCCGGCTCGACCTCGCGCGACCGCATCGCGTTCCTGTCGAAGAAGTTCTGCACGCCGGTCGAGGCCTGGAACGTCCGCGTACCCATGAAGGCGCCGTGCGCAGGATACAGTGAGAACGTACGGTAGCCGCAGCGGCGCAAGGAATTCGGCAGCCCACGTTCGACCCGCCCGGCCGCGATTCGGGTCACAAAATATGAGAACTTGCCGAAACTGCGCGCCGACAGTCCCGCGAACACATTGTATTCGGTGTACCAGCTCGGCCCACCGGCCGCCTCGACGACGAGGTCGCGCTGCTTGCCGTCGAAAGACTTGAAATGACGGCCGTAGCCCTGCGGCACGCGGATGTTCGGGGCATTGCGGATATCGAACGCCGACTCGTCGTGCACCATGATGATGTGCGGCGGCTTGCCGGCCGGTTCGCAGACGGCGTTCGGCGCCAGCTTGAGACGATCCGGCACCATGGCGTCGGATTCCATGTAGCCGCGACGCACATAGGTCGTGATCGCATCGACACCGGAGCGCGCGAAGTTCGATACATGAGCCTGCGGGTACCAGATGTCCTCAGGCCAGAAGGGATGCGTTACCGAGAGCGCGCCCAGGCCAAGAAGGCAGACCAGCGCCCCGGCGGTCGCCTTCAATCGATGGATCCGGAAGGGATCAAGGCGCCAGACCAGCATCAGGATTGCCGCCATGGCGACCAATCCAACGACGACATAGATGCCGAGGTTCGGGAAGATCGTCAGCAGAAACGAAAACGAGCTCCAGTCGATGACCATGAGGTCGACGAAGGCGACCGTTTGCCAGGTGACCTTGTACTTGAGCTCCGAGACCTCGATCAGAACCGCGATCATGGCCAGCGACATCACCGCCGACATACCCGGCCGGCGAAGGACGGCAAGCCAGGCAAAATTCAGGAACCCCCAGGCCAGCAGAAACGCTCCAACGCGCCCCACGTCGTAGTACTCGGTCCGAAGCAGGACGATCAGCGCGCCGAGATAGACAATCGCGACCGGACCCACGCGCCAAATAAACCTCAGGGCCCCGGTTTCGGAGCCCCAACGGCTGGTCAGCGATGAAATGGAGGGCGGCATGGCATGCGCCCGGTGCCCGGCAATGACTAAACGGCTACGCCCGGCGCACGGAGCGCTACAATAAAAATGCAATATTTGTGTCTTTGCAAGGTCACAAAACGCCGCTGGCGAAATTGAATTGAATATCGTTTCCGTGCGGCGCGTCCTGAGATTACGCTGCCTTAATGTCCGACCGCACCAGCGCACCTTTCTTAACGGCCATTCAGTCGAGGGCCCCAGCCTGCCAGCGGATCAATCGATGACCGATCCAGACGTGGCCATTGCTTTTGATGCTGTCAGCAAGAGCTACGACAGTAGCGGCCGCAGGGTGCTCGACGGTCTGTCTTTGACGGTCGGCCGGCGGGGGTTCCTCGCTATTGTCGGCCCATCCGGTTCTGGCAAGACCACGCTGCTTCGGCTGGTCAACCGGCTGACCGACCCGAGCGAGGGGACAGTCCGGGTTGCCGGCGAAGATGTCCGGGCGGTCGATCCGATCGTGCTGCGCCGCCGCATCGGCTACGTCTTCCAGGGCATCGGCCTGTTCCCCCACATGACGGTGGCGGAGAATATCGGGATCACCCCTCGCCTTCTCGGCCAGGACGCCGCCGCCATCACGCGCCGGGTCGACGAGCTGATCGAGCTGGTGCGGCTCGACCGCGCGACCCATGGCCGGCGCCTCCCCCATGAACTCTCGGGTGGTGAACGCCAGCGCGTCGGCGTTGCCCGGGCGCTCGCTGCGAAGCCCCGTATCGTCCTAATGGACGAGCCGTTCGGGGCGCTCGATCCCCTCACCCGAGACGCCCTTTCGCAGGACTACCGCGCGCTGCACGACACGCTCGGCCTCACCACGGTGATGATCACCCACGACATGATGGAGGCACTACTGCTGGCCGACCGCATCGCGGTGATGCGAGAGGGCCGTCTGGTCGCCGATGGGACCCCGAACGAGATGATGGCCCATACCGGCGACGACTTCGTCAGCGAGTTGATGCAGACACCGCGGCGGCAAGCGGATCGCCTCAACGCGCTGAAGGCCGCGCGATGATCGCTGATTCGAACATCGCCGACGCGCTCGCGCGGCTTCCGGAGTATCTCGGCGGGCATGTTCTCGTGAGCATGACCGCGCTTTTGCTCGGACTGGCGGTCAGCTTCCCGCTCGCGATCATCTCGCTACGGCGGCCGACGCTGCGGCGCATCCTACTGGCGGTGGCGAGCGTCGCCCAGACGATCCCGGGGCTCGCCCTGCTCGCACTGTTCTATCCGCTGTTGCTGGCGCTTGCGGCGCTGACCGAACGGATGTTCGGAATTGGCTTCTCCGCGCTCGGCTTCCTGCCGTCGGTGCTGGCGCTCGCGCTCTACAGCATGCTGCCGGTATTGCGGAACACCATCACCGGGCTGGAAGGCATCGATCCGGCGGTGACCGAGGCCGCCCGCGGCGTCGGCATGACGCCCCGGCAATCGCTGACCATGGTCGAGCTGCCGCTGGCGTTGCCGGTGATCATGGCAGGCATCCGTACCGCGGCGGTGTGGGTGATCGGCACCGCGACACTGTCGACGCCGATCGGCCAGACCAGCCTTGGCAATTACATCTTCACCGGCCTGCAGACCCAGAACTGGGTGTTCGTGCTGTTCGGCTGCGTCACGGCGGCGGTACTGGCGCTCGTGGTCGATCAATTGCTGGCGCTGATGGAAACCGGCGTCGCCAGACGGAACCGCCGGCGCGTTGCGTTTGGCGCTGTCGGTCTCGTGTGCCTGCTCGCCGCATCGCTCCTGCCTTCGCTGGGGCGGCAGGGTGTCGACTACATCGTCGGCTCGAAGCCGTTCTCCGAGCAATATGTCCTTGCCGCTCTCATGCAACAGCGGCTGCTGGAACGCGAGCTATCGGCCGGCCGGCGCGACGGGCTCGGCTCCGGTGTCATCTTCGATGCGCTCACGGCGAACGAGATCGACGTCTATGTGGAGTACACCGGCACGATCTGGGCCAACCAGATGCAGCGCAGCGACGTGAAATCGCGCGAGGAGGTCATGCGCGAGGTGACCGCCTGGCTCAAGGAGCGCCATGGCATCACCGTCGCGGGCGGGCTGGGATTCGAGAACGCCTATGCGCTGGCGATGTCGGCGTCACGCGCGAAGGCGCTCGGCGTGCGCTCGATCGCGGACCTCGCAAGCCATGCACCGACGCTGACCATCGCCGGCGACTACGAGTTCTTCGGTCGGCCGGAATGGGCTGCACTGCGCAACGCCTACGGCCTCAAGTTCAGAGCCGAGCGTACGATGCAGCCAGAGTTCATGTATCCCGCCGCGGAAGCGGGCGAGGTCGATGTGATCGCGGGCTACACCAGCGACGGCCGCATGACCCGTCACAAGCTGGCCCTATTGGACGACCCGAAACAGGCGATCCCGCCCTATGACGCGATCATATTGGTGGCGCCGAAACGTGCGAACGACCGCGCCTTGCTCGACGCTCTCAAGCCGCTGACCGGCGCCATCGATGTTGCGCTGATGCGCGAGGCGAACCTGCGGGCGACGGCTCCAGACGCAACGCCCGCCCGCGTGGCGCGCTGGCTTTGGGCCGAAATCGATAAGCACGCCGGTCAAAAGAAATAGCGCGCTCACCACGGCGGGCGCGCCATCCGATTCGAAACGGCGCGAGTCTATTTCTTCTTCCACAGCCCGATCAGGCCGGTCGCGGTGAGCAATTTGCCTTCGGACTTCTGGAAGAACTCCTCGCGGGTCAGCCCGGGCGGCAGGTCCTTTGCGCCATGGGTCGTCGCGATCAGCGTGAATGTGTAGTGGTGCAACGGTCCGGGCGGCGTGCAGGGGCCGAAATAGACGCTCTGTTTCATGGTGCTGATGCCGCCAACGAACTTGTCGGACGGCTTGCTCGCTTCGCCTTCTGCAAAGCCGGTCACCGATACCGGGATGCCGTAGGCGACCCAGTGCGACACGCCCTGGCCGCCGCGGCCTTCCGGATCGAACATCAGGAGCGCAAGGCTCGTCGCCTTCGCCGGCACGTTCTGCCAGGCGAGCGGGGGAGAAATATTCTCGCCGACGCAATTCGGATTATTCGGATTGTTGCCGGCGTTCTTCTGCGCGAGCCAGCCGCCGTCCTGGAACGCGGACGAGGTGATGACAAAATCCTGCGCCGCTGCCGGAGCGAGGCATGAGCCCGTGAGCCAAATTCCTATGAGCGCAATTTGCATCAACTTTCGTTGCATTGACACGTCCTCCCTGCGGCATGTGTGCCGCACGCGGCAATGTAGCCCGATTATGAACCGCAGCAATAGCGGGTCTGGGCCCTGTTTGAGCATAGTCAAAGCCGCTCAAGGACGGCGGAAAATTCCCGTGGCTGAATAGTGAACATCTCGTTTGGAAGATGGTTGTTAGCTACCGGAGTTGCCTCATCAGACTGACCGACGAGACGGGTGAATTCCATGTTCGTGAGCATTGCGAGGTGGCGAAACGCCAGAGGCCCGCGCGAGCTGTCGCGACCATAGCGTGGGCCTATCAGCTCGATGACGCGCGCACCGTTTGGAGCAAAAACAAGATTTGTGCAGCCCGCGCCGTGCGGACCGGCGATCACTGAAGCCTGTGAAAACAACCGGACTTGCTCGGCAAATGACATGGTCTCGCAAGCGACAATCTCGAAGCCGTGCTGTTCTGCAACCCGGACAATCTCCTCGGAATTGACGAGACGGCGGCCAGCCGCATCAGCTGCGCCCGCGCGCGTGATGAATAGCCTGCGTTGTCTTTGTTCTACGGCAAAGAGCGGAGCAAAGCGGCCCCTTAGCCAGTCAATGATGTCAGGTTGAAATTGCAAGTATCCGGTACACCACGAAGAGTTCAAGCTCGGATAGAGCAATGTGGCGATGCTGTATGCATTGGGATAATCGAGTTCGATCAAACGATCCGCTTTGATCCCGAGTGCCTCAAGCGTTTCGATCTGAAAGCGTTTGAGCGAGCCGTTCACCAGAAGCGGTACGTCGCCTTCCCACAGCGCGACGCGCGGCAAATAGTCCATTAGCCAATGACAATAGTTCGGGCAGCCGCCCAGCAGGAATGCCTTCGACACGGGAAGGCTGACGGGCGACGGGTGAATGAGCTCAATGCCATTCGGAGGAACAATCCCGAGATGGTAGGCCGACCACGGCGGAAATGGGGTCTGAGCATAGCCATCGCACAGGGCGTGTTCGCCTGCCAGCACGAACCACTCCCCCGACAAGACAACGGCATTGCCAACCAAGCTGACGCTGCGGCTCGGTGCGTAGGCTACGCGAAGACGGCTAAAGTGGAATGTGGACGGATGGGGCATCTTCGAATTCGATCGTTGCGCCAAATGCGCATATCGCTGGATTGCCATATCGGCGCGCGCGCGGTCGATCTCGATGTCCATCAGACTCAACCCATGCCACGAAGAAGACGGACCAACTCTACCCATTCGATGCCGCGGGCACTTTATCAAGCCCAATTCTTCGACTATGGATAGCTTAGTCGAACTCTCAAACATCCCGTCCTTGACGATCGGCAATGAATTCACGTCAACCGTTGACCTTGCTATGGCTTCGGCCAACATTAGAGAGCGTACTCGAGGGCTATTTCATCAAAGAGGTTCTGCTCGCCGAAATCGGTCGGCCGATCCGAACGGTTGTGATCGAGGCAAGTGCCTCGATTCCGTTCCTGAACGACGTATTGGTCGTAAGCCTCGGCGCCAATCTCGCCGGCTATCTTCAGGAGGCGCGCGCCAAGGGCTTCAGGAATATTGGCCTTCTGCACATGGCCGATGAGCTCGGCGATCATGACCGCAGCTTCTATGCCCACGCCGACTATGTGCTGCGGAACTACTGGTTCAAAGACGCGATCGTGCCGCCCAACCCGCAATCACTGGGCGTTCTTTGGATTCCGAACGGCTATCGCACCGGCGTCGGTCCGATCTCGACCCAAACGATGCTTTCGACCGTCGACAGAAAGATCATGGGGTTCTTCTCCGGCGTGCTCCAGGGGCGCAGCCGGCTGGAGGAGCGCCAGCAGATGGCGCAAGCGGTGACCAGCGCCAAGCTGCCGTTCCTGGTGGGCGGCACGCCCGGATTTGGGCAGGGGCTCGGCCCGGTCGCCTATGCGGCCTACCTTTGCATGAGCCGCTTCGCGTTGGTGCCGGGCGGAAATTCGCCGGAAACCATCCGACTGTACGACGCGCTCGAAGCAGGCGCGATTCCGATCATGTTGCGCAGCGCATTCGTCGGCGCGCCGGACGCACTCAACAATCCGCCATTCCTGCTTCTCGATAGCTGGTCCGAGTTGCCCGCCGCCTACGCGCCCTTTGCGGACGCGAATTCGCCACAGGTCATCAGCACGATCGAAGCAAAGCGCCAGGATGTGATGGCATGGTGGCAAAGTTTCAAAGCCAGTCATCAGCAGCGCTTAAAGGAATTGATCGACCGTTCCTTCGCCAGGGCCAGCGAGGCAAGGTGAGACGCCTCCGTACGAACGGACGCGACGCGCTTCACTTTCTCACCTGCGAGTGAAATTGAACGACGGCGTCCGGCCCATGGTAGTACGCGTTCAACTGTTTGAGCTGTGACGGCGGATCGGAATAGTCATGCCATACCTTGATCGGTCCGAAGAATGTCCAGTGCCAGATCGGGCGGAAATTCCAATTGAGCGGCAACACGAACGGTGGCGTGCTCCATTCGGCAACGGCCTTGGCGAACGCCCCCTGATCGTTGAACGGCATGACCCCCCGTTGCCCGTTTGGAAGCACGAAATCGATGGCCGAATCGACCTCTGTTACCAGTTCATGCCAACGGTGGAACAACGAGGCCGCCGAACGATGAAAGAAGAGCACGCCGGTGTTGTATTCGATGCCGTCATCCTTGGGTAAGCCGCGATAGCGCCGTGCCCAGGGGCATTCGCAAATGGAACACGCGACGCCGTGCCGGAGCGCTTGTTCAAATCCATAGTCCAGCCGATCCAGTACCACCGTATCACAGTCGAGAAAGAGCGTCTCCTCGAACGGTGATAACTGCATCATGCGGGACTTCTCGAGCAGGCCCTTCATCCCGTCGGTGTCCGGCGGAAGTCGAACGACTTCATGCGGAAGCTCCGGGTGGATCTCCTTCAGCGAGGCGATCGAGCGGGCCATGGCCCGCTCAGCCTTCTCCCCCCACACCATGTAGAGGACGCCTCTGGACATCCGTGGCTCCGTCAGCGCCGGGCGATACGAGATCGCGAGCGACTGGCTAGTTCCGGCTCTTGTCGACCATCGCGCGCTGCTTGATCCACGGCATCATGGCGCGCAGCTTCGCACCCACCTCCTCGATCGGATGCGTGGCGTTCTTCGCCCGCATCGCCTTGAACGATGTCTGATGGACGCGGTTCTCCAGCATCCAATCCTTGACGAACTTGCCGGACTGGATGTCGTTGAGGATCTTCTTCATCTCCGCCTTCGTCTCCGGCGTCACCACGCGCGGACCCGAGACGTACTGGCCGTATTCAGCGGTGTTCGACACCGAATAGTCCATGGTGGCGATGCCGCCTTCGTAGATGAGGTCGACGATCAGCTTCACCTCGTGCACGCATTCGAAATACGCCATCTCGGGTGCGTAACCGGCTTCCACCAGCGTTTCGTAACCCGCCTTCATCAATTCGACGAGACCGCCGCACAGCACCGACTGCTCGCCGAAAAGATCGGTCTCGCACTCCTCGCGGAAGGTGGTCTCGATGATGCCGGCGCGGCCGCCGCCAATCGCCGAACCGTAGCTCAGCGTCAGGTCGTGCGCATTGCCCGACGCATCGCGGTGCACCGCCATCAGCACCGGCACGCCGGCACCGCGCTGATACTCGGCACGGACGGTGTGCCCGGGCCCCTTCGGCGCGATCATCATCACGTCGAGGTCTTCGCGCGGCTCGATCAGGTTGAAATGAACGTTGAGGCCGTGGGCGAACATCAGCGCCGCGCCTTTCTTCATGTTGGCCTGCATGTGGTTGGTGTAGATCTCCGCCTGCAGTTCGTCGGGCGTGAGCATCATCATCACGTCGGCCCACTTGGCGGCCTCGGCCACCTCCATGACCTGGAGCTTCTCGCCCTCGGCCTTTGCGACGCCCTGGGAGCCCTTTCGGAGCGCCACCGCGACGTTCTTGACCCCGGAGTCGCGCAGATTCAGCGCATGGGCGTGGCCCTGGCTGCCATAGCCGATAATGGCGACCTTCTTGCCTTTGATCAGGTTCAGATCAGCGTCGCGATCGTAATAAACACGCATTGGCGGGGGTCCTCTCGCACGTCTCAGTCACGTCATAGGGCGATGGACCGGCAGAAACGGCAATCGGCGGCGAAAATCAAGCGTCGTGTAGCCGCCCAACGGCCGACACGGGCTTACAGCCACCCAACCAGCCGCAGCAACGAGCGCAGGCTCAGGAGCAGGATCAGGCTGCCCACCAGAAGCATCAGAGCGCGCGTCGAGATGATCTTGACCAGATAGCCCGCGAACGGGGCGCTCACGAGCCCGCCCAGGATCAGCGGGATCACCGGCGCAAGGTCGGCAAGCCCCAGCGAAAGGATGAGGGTGACCGAGGTCGCCACAGTGACGAAAAACTCAGTCAGGTTGACCGAGCCGATCACGTAGCGCGGCACATGGCCGGTGCCGACCAAGGTCGAGGTGACGACCGGCCCCCAACCGCCGCCGCCGATGGCGTCCATCATTCCGCCAACGAAGCCGACGGCCGGCATCCCCCGCTTGCTTGGCTCGACGGTCGCAAAAGCACGCAATGCTCGCGCGAGGATGAGCACACCCATCAGGGCGAGATAGATGGTCACGAACGGCGCGATGATCTTGCCGTCGACGTTGGCCAGGATCGTTGCCCCGAGGATGCCGCCGATCACGCCGGGGACGGCAATGCGCTTGACGATGCTCCAGTCGATGTTGCGATGCCACAAGTGCGAGGCGCCCGACGCCGCAGTCGTGAAAATCTCGGCGATGTGGACCATGGCGCTCGCGTGCGCCGGCGATGTCCCCAACGACAGCATGACAGTCGTGGCGGTAACGCCGAATGCCATGCCGAGTGCGCCATCAACAAGCTGCGCCAACAGTCCGACAAGAAAGAAGAGCCACCAGGTCTCGTCCAATTGCCGCCCCGTGCGATCAACCGACCAAACCAGACAACATCGGGCGTCAGATATAGTTGCACAGCTGTTTGCTTGCCATCGCGCCGGGGCGACCTTGTCACGACGTTTAGATGAAATTTCTCCAGATATCCAAACCAAAGCCAAATTCGTGCACGCGGCTGGTGCGGGGTTACATCCCTTCCGGTCCGCGCTGAATCGCAACGATGCCGGTGCGGGAAACCTCGACCAGGCCGATCGGCAACATCAGGGCGATGAAGCTTTCGATCTTATCGGACGCGCCGGTGATCTCGAACACGAAGCTCTCAGTGCCGGCGTCGATGACGCGGGCGCGGAAAGCGTCGGCGAGGCGCAACGCCTCGACGCGGTTGTCGCCCTTCCCGCGCACCTTCACCATCGCCAGCTCGCGCTGGATGGCAGGACCGGAGACCGTCATGTCGATGACCCGATGGATCGGCACGAGGCGCTCGAGCTGGTTCTTGATCTGCTCGATCACCATCGGCGTGCCGCGCGTGACGATGGTGATGCGCGACAGATGCTTCTCGTGCTCGGTCTCCGACACGGTCAGCGAGTCGATGTTGTAGCCACGGCCGGAGAACAGGCCGATGACGCGCGCAAGTACGCCCGGCTCGTTGTCGACCAGGACGCAGAGCGTGTGGCTCTCGATCCCCTGCGCCGCCGGCGCTGCCGGGTAGTGCGAGGTGCTGGTACCGTTGGCCATTACACCATCACCTTGCCTTCTTCGGTGATCGCCTCGTCGATGCTCTCGGCGGCGTCACCCAGCAACATCTCGTTGTGGGCTCGACCCGACGGGATCATCGGGAAGCAGTTCTCGTTCGGATCGACCACGCAATCGAAGATCACCGGCTTCTTGACGCTGATCATCTCCTTGATCGCCGCGTCGAGCTCACCCGGCTTGTCGCAGCGAATGCCAACGGCGTGATAGGCCTCGGCCATCTTGACGAAATCCGGGAGCGAATGGCTGTAGCTCTCGGCATAGCGGCCGCCGTGCAGCAATTCCTGCCACTGGCGCACCATGCCCATGTACTGGTTGTTGAGAATGAAGATCTTGATCGGCAACCGGTACTGCACCGCCGTCGACATCTCCTGCATGGTCATCTGCACCGAGGCTTCGCCGGCGATATCGATGACCAGCGCGTCCGGATGCGCGAGCTGCACGCCTACCGCCGCCGGGAGGCCGTAGCCCATGGTGCCGAGCCCGCCGGAGGTCATCCAGCGGTTCGGCTCGTCGAAATGGAAGAACTGCGCCGCCCACATCTGGTGCTGCCCCACCTCCGTGGTGATGTAGGCATTGCGGCCCTTGGTCAGTTCAAAAAGCCGCTGGATCGCGTATTGCGGCTTGATGACGTCCTTCGAACTCTTGTACGCGAGCGACTTGCGCGCCCGCCACTTGTCGATCTGCTTCCACCAGTCGGCGAGCGCCTTCTTGTCCGGCGTGAACGAGCCAGCGCGCCACAGCCGCACCATGTCCTCAAGCACGTGTGCGCAATCGCCGACGATCGGCAAATCGACCTTGACATTCTTGTTGATCGACGACGGATCGATGTCGACATGGATCTTGCGCGAATGCGGCGCGAACGCATCGAGCCGGCCGGTGATGCGGTCGTCGAAGCGCGCACCGATGCAGATCATGAGATCGCAATCGTGCATCGCCCAGTTCGCTTCCCAGGTCCCGTGCATGCCGAGCATGCCGAGCCATTTCGGATCGGATGCCGGGAAGGCGCCAAGCCCCATCAGCGTCGACGTGATCGGAAAGCCGGTAAGCTTGACCAGTTCACGCAGAAGCTTGCTCGCCTCCGGTCCGGAATTGATGATGCCGCCGCCGGTGTAGAACAGCGGTCGCTTGGCATGGCGCATCATCTCGATCGCCGCCTTGATGCGATCGCGATCGCCCTTCAACTTCGGCTTGTAGCCCTTGTGCGCGATCTCCTTGGGCATCGCATACATCCCCTTGGCGAACTGGATGTCCTTCGGGATGTCGACGACGACCGGCCCGGGGCGTCCGCTCTTGGCGATATGGAAAGCCTCGTGCAGCACATTCGGGAGATCGGCGATGTTCTTCACCAGGTAATTGTACTTGGTGCAGGGACGCGTGATGCCGACGGTGTCGCACTCCTGGAACGCGTCGTTGCCGATCAGATGGGTCGGCACCTGGCCGGTGATGCAGACGATCGGGATCGAGTCGCAGAGCGCGTCAGTGAGGCCGGTCACCGCATTGGTGGCGCCGGGGCCCGAGGTGACGAGCACGCAGCCGACCTTGCCGGTCGAACGGGCATAGCCCTCGGCCGCGTGCACGGCGCCCTGCTCGTGACGCACCAGAACATGTTGAAGCCGGTTCGACTGCTGAAACAGCGCGTCATAGATCGGCAGCACGGCGCCGCCCGGATAACCGAAGATGTGCTCGACGCCCTGATCGGCCAGGGCCTCGATCACCATTTCAGCGCCGGTCATTTCGCGGCCCGTCGTGCCCGTTCCGGTCTTGCTTGTCATCGTTCGCTCCGTCGTCCTGTCGTCTCGTAGTTCAGGGAATCAAAAAGGGGTCCCGTGAGACCCCTGCCTGCGCACCACCAGTCGCGGATGGACCTAGCCAGCCCCGGCGGCGCGCCTGCTCACTACGAGAGTAATTTTATTGCGCATTTCGTTCTACATTCGCCATTTCGTTGCGCGCTCTTATATGCAGCGCGGCGAGGCCGGTCAAGCGATTTTCGCGTAATAAGGTACCTGATAGCCCCTGAACGCCACCCCAGCCAACCCCTTATAGCCCCATGAACAACGCCGACCTAATCGTCGCGACCCTGAAAGCGGCCCGTGTCAGGCACGGCTTTGGCATCCCGAGCGGCAACGTGCTCCCCCTGATGGAGGCCATGCGCAAGGGCGGGGTTGAGTTTGTGCTGACCGCCCATGAGGGCTCGGCTGGCTTTGCGGCGGACGTCAGCGGCCGCCTGACTGGCGCCCCGGGGCTGGCTATCGCCACCTTGGGCCCCGGCGCCACCAACCTTGCGACCGGTGTCGGGTCCGCCTGGCTAGACCGGTCACCGATGATCGCCATCACCTGCAATCTCAACACCGACCAGCTCGGCCGCCGCATCCAGATGTGGATCGACCACCACACGCTGTTCAAGCCGATCACCAAGGCGACGCTGCGGCTGGAGCGCGGGCGCATTGCGGAGACGGTGACCGCCGCGATTGCGCTTGCCATGAGCGAGCCGATGGGCCCGGTGCATCTCGACCTGCCGGAGGACGTCGCCCTCGCCCCCGCAACCGAAGCGCCCCCCTCACCCGCCGAACACGTCGCACTGGCGCCTCCGCCGGACGCAGAGATCATGCGCGCCGGCGAATTGATCGCTGCCGCCAAGCGGCCGGTTGCGGTCATCGGTTCATCGGCGATGCGGGTCACGGATCCGTCGCTGCTGCGCAAGGCGATTGAACGCCACAGCCTGCCGTTCGCCACGACGACCATGGCCAAGGGGCTGATCGACGAGGACCACCCCCTGGCGCTCGGCTGCATCGAACGCGCGTGCCGTCAGATCCAGCGCAAGTTCCTGCATTCGGCCGACCTGATTGTCGGACTCGGCTACGACACCATCGAGGTCGAATATGAAGCGTGGATCGGCGACGTTCCGCTGCTTTCGGTCGACATCGATCCGCCGGACGTCGCACCATCGGTCAATCTCATCCATCACGCCGGTGGCAATCTGGATGCCTCGCTCGCACGCCTTGCCGCGCTGCCGCCCGCGACTAATCGCTGGGCGGCACAGGCACTTTCCGACCATCGCCGCGCGTTCCAGCAAGCGTTGCGACCCGACACCAATTCATTTAGCGCGCATGCCGCGATCGACGCGGTGCGGCGCGCGCTGCCGCGCGACGGTGTTCTCTCGTTCGATGTGGGTGCGCACACCCACCAGATCGCAAGCCAATGGACCGCGCATGCACCGAAGACCTTCCTGATCACCAATGGCTGGTCCTCGATGGGCTTCGGTCTGCCGGGTGCGATCGCCGCAAAGCTCGCGCGCCCAAATCTGCCAGTGGTGTGCCTGATCGGCGACGGCTGCTTCCAAATGACCTGCGGCGAGGTCGCGGTGGCCAAGCGTCTCGGCATCACGCTTCCCATTGTCGTGCTTGACGACAAATGGCTGGGGCTGATCAAGGTGAAGCAGATCCGCCGGCAGTTTCCGCTTTATGGGACGGAACTGCAGGCGGAGGACTATCGCGACCCGCCTGCGCATTATTTCGGCGTGCCCGCGGTCGGTGTGCGCAGCGGCGATGCGCTGGAAGCGGCGATCACATCAGCATTGGCGGCACAAGGGCCGACTGTCATCGAAGCGGTGGTCGATTCCGAGCACTATATTGAAACCGTGTATGATTGAACGCCATATGAGTACGTTATGGCCGCGCCACAACCATCCGCCCTACCCGTTCCGGTCACGCCACGGCGATTGACCGCCCGCGCCATCCTGCTGGGCGAGCGCATCGACACGGTGGGGCTCGAACGCAGCGAGATGATATCGACCAATCCGCTCGCGTTCCGGGTCGGCGGCCACGGCGAAGTGGTGCTGTTCCGGTACGGTGTGGCGGTGCTGTTCGATCTTTCGCCGGTTGAAGAAGACGAAGTGCTGCGCGGCCTGCGCCCGCGCATCCTGGCGCCGTCATCCCGCCACGAGGAGGAGACGGCAACGATCGAGGTCGTCGCGGAAGGCGAAGAGCAGATCGCTCCGGGCGGCCCCATCGTCGTCCGCGACCTGTCGCCGCCACGCCTTCTGGTTATCGCCGATGCCTTGGCCAAGAACCTGGCACTTGCCCGTGACGAGCGCGAGGTAAGTCGGGTACTCGACACCATCGAGCCCTTTGCGACCGAGCTGGCACGCGACGGCCGCCTTCCTGCGAAGCGCCGCCAAGTGGTGCGCACCATTGGGCAGGCCCTCCTCACGCAGCATCGCGTATCGGGCCGCATTGAAGTCGAGGAGAAACCTGACGTCCTGTGGGACCACCCGCAATTCGAGCGTCTCTATGCCCGGCTTGCTGACGAATACGAGCTCAAGGAGCGCGGTGCCGCGCTCTCGCGAAAGCTCCGGATCATCAGCGACACCACCAGCGCGCTGACCGATCTGATCGACACCGGGCGCTCGCTCCGGCTTGAGGCGACGATCGTGGCGCTGATCGTCGTCGAGGTCGTCATCCTGCTGTACGAGCTGTTTCTGCGCGCACCACGATGAGGCGCCTCGGGCCACGCGTGCAGCAGACACTGCCGCGTCTGGGCACGGATTGCCCGCAATTTGGGTCAGCGCCGGATCGCGTCGCTCACAAATGCCAACGCGTCGCCCGGCTTGGTCCACGCAAAGCCCGGCAACTGGTTGCGGAACCAGGTGGTCTGCCGCTTGGTGTACCGGCAGGTGTCGCGCTTGCCGCGATCGGCCGCCTCGGCGAGCGTGATATCCCCCTTGAGATGGCGGATCAGCCACGGCACGCCGTGCGCTTTCATCGCCGGCAGCGATGCATCGAGGCCGCGTTGCGCCAGCTTGCTAACCTCGTCGAGGGCGCCGGCAACAAGCATTGCGTCGAAGCGTGCGTCGATGCGGCGGTAGAGCTCGGCACGCTCGACATCGAGGAAGAGCTTCACCGTTCGCGTCGCGTCGATTACGGCCGGCATACCTTCGCGATGCCAGTCAGTGAGCGAGCGACCGGTCGTCAGTACAACCTCCAACGCGCGGGTGATGCGCGAGCGGTCGCCCGGCATCAGCCGCTCTGCCGTGACTGGATCGCGCTGCTGGAGCTCGGCATAGAGTGGCGCGACGCCGTCGGCCGCGAGCCGTTCACGCACCGCTGCCCGGGTGCCAGCCGGGATCGGCGGCACCGCGGCGAGACCCTGCGTGAGCGTCTTGAAGTAGAGTCCGGTACCCCCGACCACAATCGGCATCCGACCGGCCTGCCTGGCTTGCGCTATTGCAGCCGGCGCATCAACGCACCAGCGTCCGACCGAATAATTCTCGGCAGCGTCGACGTGGCCGTAGAGGAGATGCGGCACGCGCGCCTCGTCGGCCGGGCTCGGCCGGGCGGTGATGATGCGCAGGTCCCGATAGACCTGCATGGAATCGGCATTGATGATGGTACCGCCGAGTTCCTCAGCCAGCGCGAGCGCTAGCGCCGACTTGCCGCTCGTTGTCGGCCCGGCAAGGAGGATGGCGTCCATGTTTCGGGGCGCGGTCACGGTGCTGAGGTAGACCGCGGCATCCCGCAAAATCAACCTCATTGATCCGACCGCCCCCGGCGACTAAACAGACGCCCGAACCTGCATTTCTGGAGTGACCTCGTGCCTCTTCTTTCTCCGTTTCGCGCGCTGCGTCCGGCGCCCGGCCGCGCCGCTGAAATCCTGGCTCCGCCCTATGACGTCCTCTCGAGCACCGAGGCGCGCGAGCGTGCCAGGGACAAGCCGTGGAGCTTCCTGCACATCTCGAAGCCGGAGATCGACCTCGACCCCGCGATCGATCCCTACGACGGGGCGGTCTACGCCAAGGCTCGCGAGAACCTCGACCGCATGGTGAAGACCGGCGCTCTGATCCGCGACCCCAAGCCCGCCTTTTACGTCTATCGGCTCACCTGGAACGGCCGCGTGCAGACCGGACTCGCCGCGGTCGCCTCGCTGGCCGACTACGCCACCAACCGGGTGCGCAAGCATGAGCTGACCACGCCGGTGAAGGAGGACGACCGCGTCCACCAGATCGAGGCCGTGAACGCGCAGACCGGCCCGGTGATGATGGGCTATCCACCGGCGCCAGAGATCGACGCGATGCTGGCGAAGGCGAGCGCCGGCGCGCCGGACGTCGACGTCACTGCCGACGACGGCGTGCGACACGAGATGTGGGTCGTGACCGACGACGCGATGATTGCTGCGCTGACGCGCGCCTTCGATGCGCTGCCCGCGATCTATATCGCCGACGGACACCACCGCTCGGCGGCGGCGGCTCGCGTCGCGCAAGCACGCAATGGCGCCGGATCCCACAGCAACTTCCTGTCGGTGGCGTTTCCGCATCACCAGATGACGATCCTCGACTACAACCGCGTCATCCGCGACCTCAACGGACGCAGCGCCGATCAGGTGCTGAACGAACTGAAGAGCAAGTTCGCGGTCGAGGCCTCCGACAAGGCGGTGCGGCCGGCTTCGGCGGGCGAATTCGGTATGTATCTCGGCGGTCGCTGGTATCGTTTAAGGCTCAAGTCGGATTTCATTCCCGGCGACGATCCGATCGGCCGGCTGCCGATAACCTTGCTGGCGCGCAACGTGATCGAGCCGATCTTCGGCATCACCGATCCACGCACCGACAAGCGCATCGATTTCGTCGGCGGCGGCCGCGGATTGCGCGAGCTTGAGAAGCGTGTGTCGTCAGGCGAGATGGCAGTCGCGTTCGCGCTCTACCCGACGCAGATGGAAGACCTCATGGCAGTCGCCGACGCCGGCAAGATCATGCCGCCCAAGTCGACCTGGTTCGAGCCGAAGCTCGCCGACGGCATGGTCAATCACGTGCTGGACTGAAGCGACCGGGGCGCAGAAGCCGGCGCCCCCGATTCCGGCTGCCCGGTAAGTCCGCTTACTGCAGGCTCAGGGCGACGAAGCGCAGTTCGCCATCCGCGCCGGCAACCAGCAGCAGCGCCGAGGGGCGCTTCTCCTTGCGCAGGCGATCGACCTTGGCCTGAAAGTCGTCGGCGCTCTGCACCGCCTCCTGCGCGATCTCGACAATTACGTCACCCGCATTGAGCCGCTTGTCGGCGGCCGGCGAGTTGGACTCGATGTTCAGGATCACGATGCCTTTGACGGTGTCGCGGATCTTGAACTTCTTGCGCAACTCATCATTGAGATTAGCAAGATCGATGCCCAGCGTGCGCTTCACCACCGGCGGCGGCGACGGCGGGTCGGCCTCGGGCTTGGTCAGCGCGGCCTGCTTTTCGGAGTCTTCCAGGCGGCCGAGCTTCACCGTTACCGTCTCTTCCTTGCCTTTCCGGATGATGACCACCGGCACGTCCTTGCCGACCGGCGTATCGGCGACCACGCGCGGCAGATCGCGCATCTCGCGGATGTCCTTGCCGTCGAAACGGATGATCACGTCGCCGGGCACAATGCCGGCAGGCTTCGCCGGCCCCCGCTCATCGACGCCGGCAACCAGCGCGCCACGCGCCGGCTTGATCCCGAGGCTTTCGGCAATCTCGTCGGTCACCAACTGGATGCGCACGCCGAGCCAGCCACGCCGCGTCTCACCGAATTCCTTGAGCTGATCGATCACCGTCAGCGCGGTCTTCGACGGCACCGCGAAGCCGATGCCGATCGAGCCGCCGGACGGCGAAATGATCGCGGTGTTGACGCCGATTACCTCGCCGCTGAGGTTGAACAACGGCCCGCCCGAATTGCCGCGATTGATGGCTGCGTCGGTCTGAATGTAATTGTCGTAAGGTCCGGAATTGATGTCGCGGTTACGCGCCGACACGATGCCGGCCGTCACCGAGCCGCCCAGGCTGAACGGGTTGCCGATCGCAATAACCCATTCGCCGAGCCGCAGCTTGTCGGAATCGCCGAAGCGCACCGCCTTCAGCGGCTTGTCGGTCTTGATCCGCAGCAGCGCGATGTCGGTCTTCTGGTCGCGGCCCATCACCTCCGCTTTGATGCGGGTACCGTCGTTCAGGATGACGGTGATCTCGTCGGCCTCAGCAATGACATGGTTGTTGGTGACCACGACGCCGGCGGCGTCGATGATGAAGCCGGAACCCAGCGAGTTGACACGCCGCGGCGGCGCGGGCTGGCCCTTTGGTTCGCCCTGCCCGCGACGGTTGAAGAAATCCCGGAACAACTCGTCGAGCTGCGGATCGTTGGGCATTTGCGGCTGCTGGTTGCCACGCGCACCAACATTCTGCGAGGTCGAGATATTGACCACCGCATCGATCACCTGCTCGGCAACGTCGGCGATCGCGTCCGGGCCGCGCGCCAGCGAAGGCGCGGCGAGCGCCGGCAGCATGATGGCGACCGTTGCCACAACCAATGCAGGCTGGCGGGCTTGCCGGGCGAACCGGCCGATAGTGCCGAGCATGGACGTGTGAACTCCTCGGGAATGTGAAGCCACGACAGTGCCCCTCTCTCTATAAGGGTGCAAGGGCTTAAGGTTTCCAGCCGCGATCCCGACACCCGACCTAGGCCCCGGAT
This sequence comes from Xanthobacteraceae bacterium, assembly GCA_019745775.1. Classification (GTDB taxonomy): domain Bacteria; phylum Pseudomonadota; class Alphaproteobacteria; order Rhizobiales; family Xanthobacteraceae; genus VAZQ01. Next base: position 83,724 of record JAIESR010000040.1, read on the forward strand.
TGGGGCAGAATCGGGACGATCGCAACCTTATGAACTGGCTGGCCGCCGGCGCCCTGAATTCAAGGACGCGACAGGGCCACCTAGCCTCGTACCAGCCACACGATCGCGACACCGAGCACCGCCGACACCACCCCGGCCACACGCAACGCCGCGTCCGGCGTTTCCAGGGCATTGGCGGCCAGCCGTTTTGCCGCCCCGGGAAGGGCGGCAAAGATCAGCCCCTCGATAGCAAGCACCAGACCGATGGCGACGATGAAATCGGACATGACGTTTCGACCGCATCGCCGCGGCCGGCTTTAGCGCGGGGCTGCCTCCGGCTGCGCGCCGACCGTTCCGCCAGACGGCGCGCTGGCCGGAGGCGAGCCGGCCGAGGTTGTGCCTGGCCGCCGACCACTCGGGTCGACGAAGTAGCGGAAGAAGTCGGAATCCGGCTTGAGCAGGAAGCTCGTGTCGCCGCGCAGCCCGGCCTCGTAGGCCTGCATCGCCCGATAGAAAGCGAAGAAGTCAGGATCCCGATTGAAGGCGTCGGCGAAAATGCGGTTGCGCTCACCATCGCCCTCGCCGCGGACCGCGTCGCCCTTCGCCTGCGCTTCCGCGAGCAGCACGGTTACATCGCGGTCAGCGCGCGCCCGGATCTCCTGCGCGCGCTGGCTGCCCATGGCGCGGAACTCGGCGGCCTCGCGCTGCCGCTCGGTCTGCATGCGCTGGTACACGGCCTGGCTATTCTGTTCGGGCAGGTCGGCTCGACGGATCCGCACGTCGACGACGTCGATTCCGAACGCCTGCGCCTCTTGCTCGAGCTGCTTTTGCACCTGTGCCATCAGCGCCGCACGGTCGTCGCGCACCAGGCGCGTCAACGTGTTCTCGCCAAGGACGCGCCGCAGTGCCGAATTGAGCAGCGTCGACAGGCGGGAGTTGGCGCCTTCGACCGAACTGACCGTCTGGTAGAACCTCAGCGGATCGACGATCTTGTACCGCGCGAAGGCGTCGACCACGAGGCGCTTCTGGTCGGACGCGATCACTTCCTGGGCGGGATTCTCAAGGTCGAGAATACGCTTGTCGATACTGATCACGCTGTCGACGAACGGCGCCTTGAAATGCAGCCCCGGTTGCGTGACGACCCTGATCGGTTCACCCAGCCGGACGACAATCGCTTGGCGCGTCTGGTAGACGGTGAAGATCGACGCATAGCCGACAACGAGGGCCGCGATGAGAATTGCGGCAATAACGCCGCCAACGACATTGAGTCTCATCGGGCGCCTCCCGCTTTGGATTGCGGCTGCGGTGCCGCCTTGGGGCGCGGCTTGACCAGTTGATCGAGCGGCAGGTACGGCACGACGCCGCCATCGCGCGCCCCCCCGGAATCGAGGATGATATTGGGATTGGACCCGAGCAGCCGCTCCATGGTCTCAAAGTATATGCGCTGACGCGTGACCTCCGGCGCTTTCCGGTACTCGTCGTAAACGCTGAGGAAGCGTGCAGTCTGACCGCGCGCCTCGGCGACCGTCTGCTCCTTATAGGCTTCGGCCGACTGCAGTATCTGCGAAGCGCGGCCGCGCGCCTCCGGGACCACCCGGTTGGCGTAGGTCTGCGCCTCGTTCTGCGCCCGCTCGAGGTCGGCGCGGGCCGCCTGCACGTCGCGGAAGGCGTCGATCACCTGGGACGGCGGATCGACTTTCTGCAACTGCACCTGCGTCACTTGAATGCCGGCGCCGTAGTCGTCGAGAATCTTCTGCATCAATTCTTGCACGCGTGTTTCGATATTCTGCCGCGCGCCTGTGAGGATCGGCTGAATGTCGGATCGGCCCACGACCTCGCGCATGGCGCTCTCGGCCACCGCCTTCACGGTGCCCTCCGGCATCTGAATGTTGAACAGATAATCGGCAGCGCCGGTGGGTTTCACCACCCAGAACACCGAGAAGTCCACGTCGACGATATTTTCGTCGCCGGTGAGCATGAGGCTCTCCTCCGGCACATCTCGCGACGTGGTGCCGCGCCGCAGGTCCTCGACCATGCGCATGCCGATGTCGATGCGGTTCACGCGCGTGACCTTTGGCAGGAGCACGGTTTCGATCGGGTATGGCCATTGATAGTTCAGGCCGGGCTTGGCATCGCGCACGTACTGGCCGAAGCGGAGCACGATCCCGAGTTCATCCGGCTGCACACGGAACAGCACGGAGTATGTCAGAACCGCGAGGCCCAGGAGGGCAATCAGGATGACACCGGGAGCGCCCATCCCGCCGCCGCCGGGAAACACCTTCTTCAGCTTGTCCTGGCTGCGCCGCAGAAGTTCTTCGAGGTCAGGCGGATTTGAGCCGCCGCCGGACTGCTGCGGTCCCTGGCCCCAGGGGCCACGACCACCCCCACCCCCGCCACCACTTCCACCTCCGGATCCCCAGGGTCCACCACCCTGATTGCTCCAAGGCATCGATACCTCCTCAATGCCCGCCAAATGGCTGGGCTGTTCCGATTTGCCGCGGTTATAGGGGAGGAACCGGGCGGTTACAACGCGCGTCCCGACTGTGCGGCTCCTCGGCGCACGGCATTGAAAACGCTTCCGTTAATGATTTCGGGCGATCTCCGTCGGTTGCCGTTCATACACGTGAATCGAATAGCCCGCCTCGTCGTCCGGCCCGGCCGCGTGGTCCGTGCGCCCGATCTCGCGCCAGACCGTCGGATCGATGGGCGGGAAAGTCGTGTCGCCCCCGGGTCGCAACTTGACGCGCGTGACCACCAGGCGATCGGCATTGGCGATGGTCTGGGCATAGATATCGGCACCACCCACGACGCTGATGTCGCCAACCCCGCGACGGAGCGCATCGCCGCGCGCCGCATCGAGCGCAGCGTCGACGCTGCTCGTTACCAACGCTCCGGGAATCTTCAGCGCCCGATCGCGGGTCACCACGATATTGGTCCGGCCCGGGAGCGGCTTGCGCGCAAACGACTCGTAGGTCTTGCGCCCCACGACCACCGGCTTGCCCCAGGTGACGTCGCGGAAATGGCGCATCTCGGATTTGAGCCGCCATGGCAATTTGCCGCCCTGCCCGATCACGCCGTTCTCGGCGACGGCGACAACCAATACAATGCGCGGCCGCTGCAGCGGCGTACCAACAGGAAGACTGGGCCCACTCACACGGCCACCTCGGCTTTGATGTGCGGATGCGGATCGTAGCCTTCGAGCGTAAAGTCCTCGTAGCGCAACGCAAACAGGTCGGTGGCTGCCGGATTGATCAGCATGCGCGGCAACTGCCGTGGCGCGCGCGAGAGCTGAAGCCGCGCCTGCTCGCGATGATTGAGATAGAGATGCGCGTCGCCGAGCGTATGGATGAATTCGCCGGGCCTCAGTCCGGTCACCTGCGCCATCGCAAGCGTCAGCAATGCGTAGGACGCGATGTTGAACGGCACGCCGAGGAAGACGTCGGCGGAGCGCTGATAGAGCTGGCAGGAGAGCTTGGCGTTTGCGACGTAGAACTGGAACAGGCAGTGGCACGGTGGCAGCGCCATCTTGCCGATGTCGGCGGGATTCCACGCTGTCACGATGAGGCGCCGTGAATCCGGATTGCGCCGGATCTGCATCAGCACGTCGGCAATCTGATCGATCGCACGGCCATCGGGCGTCGGCCACGAGCGCCACTGCCGTCCGTAGACGGGGCCAAGTTCGCCGTGCTCGTCCGCCCATTCGTTCCAAATGCTGACGCCGTGATCGTTGAGGTATCTAACGTTGGTGTCGCCGGCAAGAAACCAGAGCAACTCGTACACGATCGACTTGAGGTGCAGCTTTTTGGTCGTCGTCAGCGGGAAGCCTTCGGCCAGGTTGAAACGCATCTGATGGCCGAAAACCGAGATGGTACCGGTGCCGGTACGGTCGCGCTTCTCCACGCCGTCGGCGAGGATACGCTCCATCAGGTCGTGATATTGGCGCATGGCCTTGCTTTTAGTGGTGTGGCCTCGCCCCTTTATATTGGGGCGACTCGCCGCAAGCCTATCCCATTGCAGGGAACGTTCCACAGGCTATCCTGCCTGGAACTCGGCGCTTGACCGTTACGGAGGCAATTCCATGCGTATGGCATTGGGCGCCCTGAGCGCAGCCCTTATCACGTGTTCCCTGGCGACCTCCGGTGCCCAGGCCCAGTCCCCGGCCGACGGCTACCCCAACAAGCCGATCCGCATCGTCGTCCCGTTCGCGCCGGGTGGCATTGTCGATACGTCCGCGCGCGTGATCGGGAACGAGCTTTCCAAGCGCTGGGGCCAGCAGGTGGTGGTGGAGAACCGCCCCGGCGGCAATGGCTTCATCGGCGTCATGGCTACGGTCAAGGCGCCCGCCGACGGCTACACCCTGCTGATGGCCCACACCGGCGAGTTCGGCGTCAATCCCGCGATATTCCCGGACGTTCCCTATGACCTCGATCGCGACCTTGTGCCGATCACCATGATCACCGAAGCCCCGATGGTGGTGGTGGTGAACGGCACCCTGCCGATCAAGACCATGCAGGAATTGTTGGCCACCGCGAAAGCAAAGCCCGGGGCCGTGGGGGTGTCGACCCCCGGCACCGGCTCGATCAACCATCTCGTGCTGGAATGGATGAACCTCAACACCGGCGTAAAATTCCTGCACGTGCCCTACAGGGGCGGCGCACCGGCCATCACCGCCACCGCGGGGGGCGAGGTGCCGGCGGGCAAGGCGGCGCTCGGCTCCGCGATGCCGCACATCAAGTCGGGACGCGTGCGGGTTCTTGCCGTTACCACGGCCGAGCGCAGCTTTGTCGACAAGTCGTGGCCGACACTGATCGAGAGCGGCATCCCCGACGTCCGGTCGTCGATCTGGGCCGGGCTGTTCGCGCCCAAGAGCGTGCCGCAGCCGATCATCGAAAAACTCTATGGCGAAATCGCCAAGATCCTCCAGATGCCGGAGGTCAAGGAACGCTTCGCCGCCGGCGGCGGCACGCCCGGCGGCATGCGCCCCGAGGCATTCGCCGCCGCCATCCGGCAGGAAGCCGCGAGCCTGAAGAAGGTCGCGGTCGCGGCCAACGTCAAACCGGAATGAGATTGCGGCGACGCGCCGGGCATTGCGGTTAGTGCCCCGCAGGGTATCTTGGACGGATAACCACTCTGGGGGAAGGAATGCGCGTCGCTGCCGGCCTTTTGTGCGCTTTGCTTGCGGTTGCTTGCGGTTCGCCGGTGCAGGCGCAAAGCTACCCGACCAAACCCCTCCGCCTCATCGTTCCCTATGCACCCGGCGGCTTCGCCGACGTCGCCGCCCGCATCGTCGCGGAGAAGCTCCAGCAGCGGCTTGGGCAGCAGGTGATCGTCGAGAACCGCTCCGGCGGCAATGGTTTCATCGGGACGACTGCCGGCGCCAAGGCCTCGCCGGATGGCTACACATTGCTCGTCGCCCACACCGGCGAATTCGCGGTCAGCCCCGCCGTCTTCAAGGATATCCCGTTCGAACTCGAGCGCGACTTCGAGTCGATTACGATGATCAGCATCGCGCCGCTGCTGGTCGCGGCCAACGCCAAAAGCCCGATCCAATCGATCCCGGACCTGATCAAGACCGCCAAAGCCAAGCCAAACGCCGTCGGCATGGGCACGCCAGGCACCGCCAGCATCAATCATCTGGCCGGCGAGTGGTTCGCGGATGCCGCCGGCATCAAGCTCCTGCACGTGCCATACAAGGGCGGGGCGCCGGCCGGCGTCGCGGTCGCCGCCGGCGAGGTGCCGATGGGTGTCATGGCGATCTCGTCGGTGATGGCGCAGATCCAGGCCGGCCGGGTGAAGCCGCTCGCGGTCACGACAGCCAAACGCAGCGCGCAATACAAGGACTGGCCGACGCTGCAAGAGGTCGGGAACGTCAAGGACGTCGACGCTTCGATCTGGACCGGACTGTTTGCTCCCAAGGGCACGCCCAAGCCGATCCTCGACAGGCTCCATGCGGAAATGGTCGCGATCCTGGCGATGCCGGACGTGCGCGAGAAATTCGCGCAAGGCGGCGCTGATACCGGCGGCATGTCGCCGGCGGAATTCGTCGCCATCATCAAGCGCGAAGCCGCCGCCTATAGGACGATCGTCGAAAAGGCGAATATCAAACCGGAGTGACGGAACGAAACATCGCTCCGGACATCGGGCGGGCGAACGGTGCGAATTCGATCTCCGAGTGACTTCTGGTGCGGCCTTCTCTTCATTGTGGTAGGCATCGCCTTCGTTGTGCTTGCGCGCAATTATCGGCTCGGAACGCCGGCGCGGATGGGGCCGGGCTTCTTTCCCACCATCCTGGGCGGAATTCTCGCCGCGCTTGGTCTGACCCTGGCGATCCCGGCGCTGCTCCGGGACGGTGATGCCCTCGCCTTTCCTCGGCTGCGGCCGATCATGGCTATCCTCGTCGCCATCATGGTATTCGCTTTGCTGCTTGCGCCGCTTGGATTCGTGCTTGCCGCGGCGGCCTTGATCCTCATAGCGGGCCTTGCCGAGCCGGAATTGCGTCCGCTGGAGAACGTCGGGCTGACACTGTTTCTGATCGCTTTTTCGGTCGTGATCTTCGTCGTCGCGCTCGGCCTGCCGATGAACCTGTGGCCGGATCTCTGAGAGGCCGCGCGTGGACATCCTTTCCAACCTCGCACTTGGGTTCGGCGTCGCGGTCACGCTGCAGAATCTAGCCTACTGCTTCATCGGCGTATTCCTCGGCACGTTGATCGGCGTGCTGCCGGGCATCGGGCCGGTTGCGACGGTGGCGATGCTGCTGCCGCTCACGTTCAACCTCAATCCGGCAACGGCGATGATCATGCTCGCCGGCATCTATTACGGCGCGCAATATGGCGGCTCGACCACCGCGATCCTGGTCAACATCCCAGGCGAGTCGTCCTCGGTCGTGACCACCATCGACGGCCACGCCATGGCGAAGCAAGGCCGTGCCGGCCCCGCACTCGGCATCGCCGCCATCGCTTCGTTCGTCGCCGGCAGCATTGCCACCCTGGTGGTCGCCTTGTTCTCGCCGCCGCTGGCCGAGATCGCGTTGAAGTTCCAGCCCGCCGATTATTTCTCGCTGATGGTGTTCGGGCTGGTGGGCGCGGTGGTGCTGGCGCGCGGCTCGATCCGCAAAGCAGTCGCAATGGTCGTGCTCGGCCTTCTGCTCGGCCTGGTCGGCAGCGACGTCAACTCTGGCGTCATCCGGTTCACGTTTGGGATCCCCGCGCTGGCCGAAGGCATCAGCTTTGCCGCGCTCGCCATGGGCATGTTTGGCGTCGCCGAGGTCATCTACAACCTCGAACAGCGCGCAGCGGAACGGCAGGTGGTCGTGGGCGGCATCGGACGCGTAATGCCGTCGCTCGCCGACCTGCGGCAATGCATATGGTCGGTAGCGCGTGGGACCGGGCTTGGCTCGCTGCTCGGCATTCTGCCCGGCGGCGGGGCCCTGCTCTCGTCGTTTGCAGCCTACACGGTGGAAAAGAAGGTCGCGCGCGCGCCGAAGAATTTTGGCGACGGCGACATCCGTGGCGTGGCCGCACCCGAAGCCGCCAACAATGCCGGCGCGCAAACCTCGTTTATCCCGATGCTGACGCTCGGCGTACCCTCGAATCCAACCATGGCATTGATGATCGGCGCGCTGATGATCCAGGGCATCCAGCCGGGGCCACAGGCTATGCTGCAACGGCCGGAACTGTTCTGGGGCATCGTCGCCTCGATGTGGATCGGCAACCTGTTCTTGCTGCTGCTCAATCTGCCACTGGTCGGCTTGTGGGTGCGGCTGTTGGCGGTGCCTTATCGATTGCTGTTTCCAGCAATTCTGATGTTCTGCTGTATCGGGGTCTACTCCATCAACAACAACCCATTCGACCTGTTCCAGCTCGTGGTGTTCTCCGCGCTCGGCTATGTGCTGCTCAAGCTCGGCTGCGAGCCGGCGCCCCTGATCCTCGGTCTGGTCTTGGGGCCGATGATGGAAGAATATCTGCGGCGCGCACTTCTGATCTCGCTCGGCGATCCGATGGTCCTGATCACGAGCCCGCTTAGCGCCGCCTTCCTGATGGCGGCGCTGGCGCTGCTGGTATCGATCGCTATCCCGGCGATCCGCACCCAGCGCGAAGTCGCGATGAAGGAATGACGAAGTCTCGGGATCGATGGACATAAAAACGGCGGCGCCCTGAGGCGCCGCCGGGAATCAATTCGCGATTGCCAGAACGGTCGAGTTACTCGACCAGCACCTCGCGGCGCTTCCTGAGCATCGGCAGGCCCGAGAGGATCAGCATCACGATCGCGGTGCCGAGCAGCACAGCCGAGATCGGCCGTGTGAAGAACACCGTCACATCGCCGCGCGCGATCAGCATGGCGCGCCGCAGGTTCTCTTCCATCAGCGGGCCAAGCACGAAGCCGAGCAGCATCGGCGCCGGCTCGAAGTCATGCTTGGCGAACCAGTAGCCGATCACCGCGAACAGCGCCGCGATCAACACGTCGCTGGGCGAGTTGTTGATCGAGTACACGCCGATACAGCAGAACACGACGATCGACGGGAACAGCAGCCGGTACGGCACGCGCAGCAGCGCGACCCACAGGCCGACCAGCGGCAGGTTGATAACGACCAGCGCGAGGTTGCCGATCCACATCGAAGCGATCATGCCCCAGAACAGTTCCGGCTGCTTGGTCATGACCTGCGGTCCCGGCACGATGCCGTGGATGGTCATGGCGCCGACCATCAGCGCCATCACAGCGTTCGGCGGGATGCCGAGGGTCAACAGCGGAATGAACGCGGCCTGGGCGGCGGCGTTGTTGGCGCTTTCCGGGCCGGCAACGCCTTCGATCGCGCCACGGCCGAACCGCGACGGATCCTTGGCGAACTTCTTTTCCACCGAGTAGGCGGCAAACGAAGCGATCACCGCGCCCGCACCAGGCAGGATGCCGATGATGGCACCGATCACCGTTCCACGCGCGATCGGCGCGGCGGAGTCGATCAGGTCCTGCCGCGTCGGCATCAGGTTGGTGACTTTGCGCATCAGCACGTCACGGCCTTCCGGCGGGATTTCGAGGTTGCGGACGATTTCCGCAAACCCGAACACGCCGAGCGCGATATTGGCGAAGCCGATGCCGTCGGCAAGTTCCGGCAGATCGAAAGTCATGCGCCCGGCGCCGGTCTCGAGGTCGGAGCCGACCTGGGACAGCAACAGACCGGTGACGATCGTCGCCAGCGCCTTGAGTACCGACCCCTTGGCCAGCACGACCGCGAAGATCAGGCCGAGCACCATCAGCGAGAAGTATTCGGCGGGGCCGAACAACAACGCCACCGACGTCAGCGGCGCGCCGAGCGCCGCGACCAGCACCGTGGTCACGCAGCCGGCGAAGAACGAGCCGATGGCCGCTATGGAAAGGGCCGCGCCTGCGCGGCCCTGTTTTGCCATTTCGTGTCCATCGAGCGCCGTGACCACCGACGTGGCCTCGCCCGGAATGTTGACCAGGATCGAGGTAGTGGAGCCGCCGTACTGCGCACCATAGTAGATGCCGGCGAGCATGATCAGCGCGCCGACCGGCGGCAGTCCGAAGGTGATCGGCAACAGCATTGCGATCGTTGCAACCGAGCCAATGCCCGGAAGCACGCCGATCAGGGTACCCACCAGAGCCCCGATCATCACGAACAGCATGTTCATCGGGGAGAAAGCAACCCCGAAGCCCAGTGCGAGGTTTGCAAGAAGGTCTGACATGACAGCCTATCCCGGATCGAGAGCTACGCGACGCCGATGAATTTCATGAGCGGCCCGAAGATGAGCCTGAAGAACTCATGAAACTGCTGCCAGAGCAGCACGGGCGCGTTCGGCTGCGGCCAGAGCTGGAACGGTAGGTTGAGCAGCCAGACGAACAGGACCACGCAGAAGACCGTCATCACCGCGGCGGCAATGATACTTTCGACCCAGCGCATCTCGGTCGAACCGAAGATCGAGACCATCCAGGTCAGGAAGCTCGCAACGATCAGTCCGATCGGCCGGATCATCGCCGCGAACAGGCAAATCGCCAGCAGAACCCAGAGCGGCCCGCGCAGCTTGTACTTCTCGATCGCGGGACCGTCCGAGATCACACCCACAATCGTGACCGCCAATGACAGCCCGAAGAGCAAGATGGCGAATAGGCGTGGAGCGGTGCCGGGGCCGAAGGCGAAACCGCGCTGGCCCGGCAGATCGGCTGACGCGATCAGCGCGAGGACCGCCAGCATCATCAGTACGAGGCCGCCGTAGTAGTCCTGCGGCCCGCGCACCGGAATGAACCCGAATGCCGTCGCCACGCCGACCAACCCGAGCCCGATCGCGAGAACGCGCGGCACCGTTGGGCTTGAGATGCCGAATGTCATCAGCAGGAGAATGAGCGCGGCCACCGCGACCAGAATCCCGCCTCGGAAGCTATTGGTACGTGCAGGCGCGCCCGGCCCGCCACCTTGGGACGACGTTACGTCAGACATTAAAACTCCCCCTGAACGCCCCGTATGCGCTTGCGCTCCCACGCCACTGCGCATCTACGGCAGCGGTTACCACACATCAAAAGCTGGCGGAAAGCAACCGTGACGATTTATCCGTCGAATTGCCTATAACAATCGCAACACGGAAACATGCGACTGGTGAGCCTCCGCCCTGCCAAGCCCGTTCCGGCTAGACTAGCCCGACCAATCCCAGCAGTGCTGCAACTGCGAAAACCCAGAGCGGGTTCAGGGTCAATCGGTAGGACACCGCTGCCGCTACGACCGTTAGCACCACCGAGACCCAACTGGTTGAGGCTGCCCGCGCCACAACCAGGGCACTGGCAGCGGTCAGACCGATGGCGACTGGAACCAGGCCGGCCTGGATCGCGATCCGCCAGGGGGCATTTTTGAAGCGATACCAAAGCCTGCTCACAAAAAGAGCAAAGGCGCAGGCCGGACCGCACATCCCCAGCGTCGTGACCAACGCCCCTGCGATGCCGGCCACATGGTAGCCGATCAGGGTCACGATGATCACGTTGGGGCCAGGTGTAACCTGCGCCAGGGCAAACATGTCGGCAAACTGCCGGTCCGTCATCCAGCCCCGGGTCTCGACCACCAGTCGGTGCATTTCCGGGATCGCGCCGTTCGCCCCGCCCACCGCGAACAGCGACATCAGGGCGAAGTACCCCAGAAGCGTGAGGAGGATCCCGCTGTCGTGCTTCATTGCCGCTCCCGCCAGGCGATCGCAATGCTCAACGGGATAAGGACCAGCAGCACCCACCAGATCGGCCAGCGCAGTAGCCCGATGGTGACAAACACGAGCACTGCCATGGCGCACATCAGCCAGTTCTTCTCCTCGAACAGCGGCTCGGCCATCTTGCCGGTCATGCTGATAACCAAGCCGGCCGCGGCGGCGGCCACGCCCGTCAGCATGCGCTGCAACGCCTCAATGGTGCCGAAGATCGAATAGAGGAACGCAAAGAAGATCACGATCACCATGCCCGGACCGATCAAGCCGATCAGCGCCACGGCGGCGCCAGGCAGGCCGCGAATGCTGCGGCCGAACACCACCGAGAGATTGACGATCGTGGGACCAGGCAGGATCTGACAGAGCGCGTAGGCATCGTTGAATTCCGCCGGCGTCATCCATTTGCGCTGATCGACCAGCATGCGCCGCGACCAATACAGCACGCCGCCGAAGCCGGAGAGCGAGATGATCGCGAAGGCGATGAAGAGTTCGAGGACGGTGGGTGGTTCAGCAGGCTTTGGCGCGGCGTCGGACGTCGGTTGCGACATGATCTGCACACTAAGCTTCGCTCGCATCGGTGGCCAAACGATTTTCGGCGGCCGCGCACAGCGCCTTGGCGGTGCCTGCGGCCCGTGAAATTGACCCCCACGGCCGGACACCACGGTCTTTTTTCGTCAACCTTCCGCGCCTATATTCAGGGAGCCGGGGTAACCCGGCTATGGCGATAAATGGCCGTCGTAATAAACCCATCGGACCCGGGGGCAGTACCCGGCGGCTCCACCAGAATCCAAGCCGCGGATGGCTTCTGGCGGGGCCGAAATAGGATCGACGAGGGCGTAAAGGGCGTGCTTTTGCTCGGCATGGTTCCGCCGTTATCGGGCCACTTTCATAGTTGCCAACGACAACTATGCTCCGGTTGCTCAGGCTGCGTAACGCAGTCTGAAAGACCGATCTAAAGCCCTGACGGGTTAAGCTCCGGCAGGCGGGGTTCGGAGGCACCTGGCAACAGAAGCCTCCACTTTCTTCCGTTCGTGTTCGCCCACCACCCGACCCCGAAAGCGCGCTTTTTTTGTTCGCGACGACGTTGCCGGTGCCTTTCGACACCTGGTGCCGGGTACGGCGGCGGCCGGGCTGGCATTGGCGCGGCCCGATGACCACGTTATTGTCGGGTTGATTCACTGCTATCGAGCCCGAACGCTGTCGAGCCCATGACCATCGATCACATCCGCTACGACATCCTGACCCAAGACGCGCTGCGCGGCGTCGTGCGCACCGTATTGGAGGATGCCGCGCGGAACGGTCTACCCGGCGAGCATCATTTCTACATCGCCTTCGACACCCGCGCGGACGGCGTGAAGCTTTCGCAGCGTATGCGGGCGCAATATCCCGAGGAGATGACCGTCGTTCTCCAGCATCAGTTCTGGGACCTGGTGGCGAGCGACGAGCAATTCGAGGTCGGACTCTCTTTCGGCGGCGTGCCCGAGCGGGTGGTGGTGCCCTACGCTGCAATCAAGAGCTTCGTCGATCCGTCGGTGCAGTTCGGAGTTCAGTTCGAGACGCTGGTCGCGACCGAAGACGCGGAAGGCGAAAAGGCGGCCGACGCTGCGGAGAAGCCGGCGCGCCCACCGGCCGAACACCGTCCCACATCCGAAGTCGCCCCGGTGCCGACGCCTGCCAATCCGCAAGCGATCGACCCAGCCCCCGCCAATCCGCCGTCTGCCAAGAAGTCGCCGGGCAAGAAACCGGCCGCGGAACAGAAGGCCAAGGATGCCAGCGACACGCCTGCCGGTGGCGCTCAAGTGGTGAGCCTCGATCGCTTCCGCAAAAAGTGACGCCCGGAAGGTTCGAAGCATTGGCATCGGACCGGACATGACCAGACCACCCCGAAAGTCCGCAAGCGCCACCCGCACCGAGAGCGACACTCTCGGCCCCATCGAAGTCGAGCACGAGCGCTTGTGGGGCGCCCAGACCGAACGTTCCCGGCGCAATTTCCGGATCGGCGACGAGCGCATGCCGATTGCGTTGGTCCGCGCGCTTGGCGTGGTGAAGCGCGCTTCCGCAGACGTGAACAATTCGCTGGGCTCGCTTGATAGCCGCCGCGCCGCTGCGATCGCGCGCGCCGCGCAGGAGGTGATCGACGGGAAGTTCGACGATCAATTCCCGCTCGTAGTCTGGCAGACCGGCTCCGGCACCCAGACCAACATGAACGCCAACGAAGTGATCGCAGCCCGCGCCAACGAGATCCTCGGCGGCAAGCGCGGCGCCAAGTCGCCGGTGCATGCCAACGATCACGTCAATATGAGCCAGTCGTCGAACGACGCCTTCCCGACCGCAATGCACGTCGCCGCAGCGACCGAGATCGCGCACCGGCTGATCCCCGCCCTCACCCATTTGCAGCGCGCGCTTCACCGCAAGAGCAAACAGTTTGCGAGGATCGTGAAGATCGGCCGCACCCACACCCAGGATGCAACCCCGTTGACGCTCGGCCAGGAATTCTCCGGCTACGTCTCCCAGGTACAGAACGGGATTGTCCGCACACGGCTTGGTTTGAAAGAACTCTATCCGCTTGCACAAGGCGGTACTGCGGTCGGCACCGGGCTCAATGCCAAGCCGCAATTCGCCAAGCGCGTCGCCAAACGGATTGCGCGGCTCACCGGACTTCCGTTCGTCAGCGCACCCAACAAGTTCGAAGCGCTGGCGGCGCATGACGCGATCGTGTTCGCGCATGGTGCACTGACCTCGGTCGCGACGGGGCTGTTCAAGATCGCCAACGACATCCGGTTCCTGGGCTCGGGGCCGCGCTCCGGCCTCGGTGAATTGATCCTGCCGGAGAACGAGCCGGGCTCGTCGATCATGCCGGGCAAGGTGAACCCCACGCAGACAGAGGCCCTGACCATGGTCTGCTGCCAGGTGTTCGGAAACCACACCACCATCACCACCGCCGCAAGCCAGGGCCACTTCGAGCTCAACGTCTACAAGCCGGTGATAATCGCCGCGATGCTGCAATCGATCCGGCTGCTCGCCGACTCGGCCCGCTCCTTTGCGGACAACTGCGTGGTAGGCATCCGTGCCGACAAGGCGCGCATTCGCGAACTCATGGAGCGTTCGCTGATGCTGGTCACTGTGCTCGCGCCAAAGATCGGCTACGAGCGCGCCGCCGCAATCGCCAAGGCCGCGCACGCCAGAGGTACGACGTTACGCGAAGAAGCGCTGCGTCTCGGCTACGTCTCGGCTGCGGATTTCGATCGGCTGGTCCGACCGGAGAAGATGACGCGTTCCGGTTGAGCATTGGGCCGGCTTGTCGCGCAATTGATTCGCTAAGAACAGTTGGTACGCAGTGCCGGATCGCGCCTCGGACGTCTGAAAGCGGTACATGGGTGCGCGCCCACAGCTTCACCGAAAAAAAGTTTTCGTGATACCTCGCAAATTTTTTGTGGGAACCAAACCCGCCCGCTCGGCGTTGGCGAGACCAGCTCGACGGCCGGAATTTTCCGATTATGCGGATTTGGCGGTGCTTTTTGTGAGGCGCCAGTCCGCCCGATTCCTGAAATTTTGGCGGCCTGTTCTCTCCTGAGGGCCGTCCCGGTCGAGTTCGGGGCCCTTCGCCTTTATTTTCCGCATAGCCAGAGCAGGATTTGCGGCCCCTTGCCACGGTAAGAACGCATTTAACGCAGAAGCACAGGGATAACGCCGGACCCGAACACTTGTAACAAACCCGGCAGTTATCGAGGCGGCACGGGATGGGTGACGTCATCAACTTTCGCAAGGCTCGCAAGATTGCCGAGCGGTCGCTGCATGGGGGTCGCGCAGCGGTCAATCGGCTACGCTACGGCCGCACCAAGGCCGAAAGCAATCTTCAGACCGCGCGCGACGCCAAAGCCCATCACGATCTCGATCAACACCGGGTCGACACGGGAGATGAGCGATGAAGTCGCCGGTAATTAAACGCTCTATCGTTATCGCTGGCCACAAGACCAGCGTCAGCCTTGAAGATGCGTTCTGGAAGGGGTTGAAGGATATTGCGGGCACGCGTGACATGACGCTGTCGGAACTCGTCGCGGCGATCGACTCCGATCGTCGGCATGGCAATCTTTCGTCAGCAATTCGCCTGTTCGTCCTTGATCACTATCGCAACCAGTATTCCGAAGAACGCAGCGGCCGCGGCACGACCCGCGAGCTGATCGCACCACGTCCCTCCTCGTCACCGATGCTACGGGCCGAGTAGGTTCTCAAGCCAGGAACGAGACGCCGGCCGTTGCGGCTGTGCTTGCTTCGGCGGCGGCATTTGTTGACGTGCCGCAGCCGGCGGCCGGATATCGGTCGGCGGCGAGGGTATCGTTTTGGCTGCGGGGGCGCGCTGCTGTGGCGGCGAGGCCTTCGGCACCTGTTGCGGCGTGGCGGGCGTCACCTTGTCCGGTGCATTCGTCACGTTCGGCAGCGGCTTCGGCAAAGCCGAGGTCGTGGGCGGCACGGGGAGCTCGCGACCGGATTGCAGCGCGTCGATGCGCTTGTCCTTCTCTTCGATGGCGCGCATCGCGAGCCAGCTGGTGAATGCAGCCACATCCAGCGTCCGCCTGGGCGCTTCGAACGGCCCGCGTAGCGCCAGCGCGATCTCGGGCCGCACACCTTCGAGCACGCCGGATCCCGGCGCGCCCGACAGCACCATCCGCGCGTCAATCGCGCTGCCCGACAGATCGACACCGAGCGACACGCCGAGTTCGGCGTCGTTGGCACGGATCGCCGTATTGGCGAGACGCAACTGACCGGCGGCGATCGCGATCTCGCCCTGGGCCAGCGCGACGTTCAGCGCGCCATTGCCGAGCGCGGCTTCGGTGCGGTCGCTGATCCTCACCGCATCGATCGGCAGGCCGTCATCCACGCTGCGGATCACGGCGGCGAACACCGCGGGATTGGCCCGCATGATCTGGCCGTCCTGGATCGTGAACGTCCCGTCGCCGTTGAGCGCACCGATCAGCGCGATCGGGCTGCGTCCGGTGCCCTGCAGGTCGAGATCGATGGTGGCACGGCCGGTCAGCGCGCCCTCGCCCGGCAGCAGATCGGCAAGATCGGCACCCGCGAAGCGCACACGCGCATCGAGGCTCAAGCCACCCTCGCCGCGCTCGAAGCTGATCGAGCCGGCCACGCGCCCGCCCGCGATCGAGCCGTCGATCTCCTCGAGGGCGAATGAGCTCTGGCCGAAATGGAGGGTGCCGCGCATGTTGGCAATGCCAAGCTGCGGCGAGAGCGCCACGCGGCCGACGCGGAGCTTCACCCCGCCTTCGACAGTGCCGATCAGGCCGCGCTCGAACGGCTCGGACGGCCAGCTTCCGCCGGTCACCGGCGGCAGACCGACCATCGCCGCAATCGTCGCCGGCAGATGCAAGGCGCCGAGCGACAGCTCGCCGCCGAGGCTGATAGGATCGTCGAAACCGATGGTAAGCCGGCCATTGATATTGGTGCCGGCCACCGTCCCGGTAATGTCACTCAGGCTGATCTTGCCTTCGGCCAGCGCAAGCCGCGCCGACCCCGCAGCCGGCAGCGATTCCGCCCCCGCGCCGGTAACGCGCGGCGAACGGATATTCGCACCCGCGACCTTGGCTTCCATGTCGGCCGTCGGACCGCGGCTGCCGGTGAGGCGCACGCGACCCTTGGCGGCGGTGTCGAGATTGCCGGCGACCAGCCGCCCGTCGACGGCCATCTCGCCGTCGATGGCGCCGCGCGCCGACACCGTGACGCGCCCGGCGCCCTTCTCGACGGTGATGAAGCGATCGAGGCCGAGCAGCGCAATGATTGCGCCGGCGTCGGGCGCCGCGATGTCGCCGACGAGATTCGTGTGCGCCGAGCGCAGCCGCGCCAGGCCGGCGATGGTCAGGTCTTCGCTGTTGGCGTTGACGTCGCCATTGAGCGCGACCCGCAGTGCGCCGGCGCTGCCGTCGATCCTGAAACGTCCGTTCGACTCCGACGGCGCTGCACCGGCCCTGACCTCGAACGCAGCATTGAGCTTCGCGGGCGCCACGCGGGCGGCATTGCGGCGCAGCTCCGCGGCGGCCTCCGGCGACCAGCGTTCCAGCAGCGCGGCCACGCCGTCGAGCCGGCGGGCGTCGAGATCGAGATTCATGATGCCGCGCGGCGCGCGCGCGCGCGTATCGATATTGCCGGTGACCGCCAGTGACACGCCGCCGAAGTCGCCGATGCCAAGCCGTTCGACATTGACCCCGTTGGCGTCGAAGCGCATGCCGATGTCGGCGCGTCTCGCCTCGACGCCGGCGAGCGTCGCACGGTCGACCTTGGCCGAAAGCAGGCCCTCGCGCGGCATCTCGAATACCGATCCCTCGAACAGGCTCCGCAGCAGGCCATACGCGCGATCAAGATCGATATCGGGCGCGCTCATGACCGCTTCGATGCGCGGCGGCTGTTGATCCCGCCCCCAGGCATAAGCCAGCCGCCCTTCGACCGACATGCGGTCGAGCTCGGCCTTGAGGCGGTCGACCGCGACTTCGTCGCTGCTGAGCTTGAAGTCGCCGTCGACGCTCAGACTGGTCGCGGCGGCGATCTGATCCTCGGGACGATCCGTCAGCCACGCGAGCAGCGTGCGCGGATCCTTCGACGACAGCCGCGTCCGCCCTGAGAACGAAATACCCTCGGCGACGCCCAGCCGTCCCGCCATCGCCAGTTGCGACAATCCAGGGGCGCGCAGTTCGAGCTTCTCGATATCCCAGCCATTTGCCGTGCTCGCAAAGTCAGCGCTGAACCGTTGCAGCGTCGCTCCGGCAAGGGTCAGGCTTTCGACGCTGATACCGAGCGACACCGGGAGTGGCAGCCGCTGCGACCCCGCGAAAAGGTCCGCAAAGGTCTTGATGGCGACAAGCGGCCGGCGCTGCTGCGGCTCCGGCAACGCCAGGATGCGATCGAGATCGATCTGCGGCGACGACAGCACGCCGATCAGACGCGGCGCGGCGCCGAAATTGATGCGCGCATCGCCGCGCAGCCGGATCGGCCGCTCGTCGGGGCCGTATTGGAATTCGATCTGCTCGACCACGGCACGGGTGCTGTTGCCGTCGAGCTTGCCGGTCAGTCGCCACGGCTCGAGAATCTCGGCCTGCGACCCCGACGGCGCGCGCGTGACCGGACGCGCGAACGTCAGGTTGCCGGTGAAGCCCGGCGCGCCGTTGTCGACCGAGAGGAAGCCCTCGGTGTCGAACGTCAGCGGCCGGTCGATCGGGTCGATCCCAAACCGCACGCGCAGGCGGCCGTCGCCGACGCGGCTCATCGCCAGCCGATAGGGATAGTGCATGCCGTCGGCGTAGAACGATCCCGCGCCTTTGACCGGACCCGAGAGCGTGCGCAGCTCGCCCTTGAACTCGAGCTTGTCGAGCACCATGCCGTAGCCGCTGGCAGCGTCGGCGAGCAGCGCGCGGCTGTCCCGGATATCGAGCCGCTCAATCGAGATCGCATCCGGATCGAAGTTCACGGACGGCGCCGGCCAGTCGAGACGCCCGTTGCGGTCGAGCGCGATCGCGATCTCGGCGCCCTCCAGGATCACGTCGGTGGCTCTGAACTCGCCGCGCGCCAGCGACCCGAGCGAGAACTCGATGCTCAGCCGGCGCGCCCGCAGCGGCCCGGCCTCGTCCCCGCGCGCGATGCTGATGCGCGACAGCTTCATCGAGGGCGTCGGCAGCAGCCGGGCCTCGATTGGCCCGGCGATGCGCACCTGGAGGCCGGTCATCCGGCTGGCCTGGGTTTCGAATTCGGCGCGGTACTTGTTCCAGTCGACAAAATGCGGTCCGACCAGCGCTGTGACCAGCGCCAGGATCAGTGCAATCGCGATACTGAGCAGCGTTTCCTGCACGCCGTCTCCAACCCGGTTCCAACCGGTTATCCGGGCCCCCTCGCCGCGGACGAATTGGGCCCGGAAAACACCCCAAGCGTCAACAAAATCGAAAACGATTCGGGTTGCCGGACCATGACCGCCGAACTCAGACACATCGGCGGCAGCGCTCCACCCCTCGACTGGGAGCGCCGATGCCTTAATTGGTGACGGTTGACGGCAAATCTATGTCGCGGACGCGGGATCGCTTTGGGCACGGTTTCTCCTTCTTGCGCGGCGACAATTCCCCGAGGCTTGCCCTTGTCTCCGCTCACAAAAGTCACGGGGCGGAGCGCCGACAAGCGCTCGGGTGCTTGCGCAGCACCCGCATTCGAGTGCGGACCACGGACGTGGCCCGCTCGCGTCCTCGCGCAGATCAGCTTTCGCAATCCGCGCTCCGGGGACGCTCGCCTCGTCACCGCGGCGGGCCGGCGGCTGCTTGTTTCTTTCACCGCCGGCGTCGGGGTGTAAGATCGGGTGTAAGATATTTTCTTGAGATTGATCATTGGCTTAGGTTCGAATCTTTCATTCTTACAGCTCTTACCACTGTGAGCGTCGCTTCGACGTGACATGGCGCGTTCGCACGTCCCTTTCGTCGCGGCGCAAAGGCGGCGGTGTCGCCCGCGCGCCCCTCGGAGAGCGGTTACGAGCCCCGCACGCCGAACCCGCATCCCGTGCCGACTCTGGCTCGCCTCCGGAAGACGCCTCGATAAGCGGGACGACAAGGAAGATAGTCATAAGGAAGAGGGCGTCAAATCAATTCGGCGGAAGGTGCATACGTCGTGTGATAACGGCGGCGCGGCGGGCAACCTCGTGCGGTGCAATCGGTGTTCTCGCCGCGCTGATTATCCCGGGATGTGAACAGGTTTTTTGCAGACTTCGCGGCTTATGCTCTCGCAAACGTCCACGCTGACAAAGCGACGAGCGAGGTCAGCAACGGCGGCGTTACCGTTTCTGTTTCGAATGATCGCGGCGGCCGGACCGCGGGCGGCGGCGCGGAAATCGGATTCGGTAATGCCAGCATCAAGTTCGAGTACCTCTACATGCGGACGTTCGACAAAACCCGAAACCGTTCTCACCGTGCCGGTGACCTGGAACGTGCGTGTGAATACGGCGAAGGTAGGTTTGAATTACCGCTTCGGCGGCGGCCCGGTCGTTGCGCGTTACTGAGCGACGTTATCGAACTGTCACGAAGCTCACGGCCGATCTCGATGTGGCGCGACGCCCGGTGTCGCGCCACAAAACTTATGAGAACGCGATCACGAGCTAGCCGGCGGCCGCTGGAACTGGATGTTGCACTTCTTCAAGACGCTCGCCTGCTCGATCGCGACCATCTGCCCCTTGAGCTGAGCCAGCTTGGCCGCCATGGGGCCGTCGCCACCCACAAGAAACGCCGCCGGCCAGAACACAACGATCGCAACACCGGTCGCGATTTGATCATTGGTTCGTTTTTGATCTTGCGCCCGACACCTGCGCGGCGCGCGCGGAAAGAAAGAAAGGGTGCGAGGTTACCGGTGCGATCGAAAAAGACCCTCACCCAATCGCAACTGACGCCAAAGCAGACCTCGCCGTGACTTCCGAGGGCCTTGCTGCCCATCGCTCGCTCACAGCCGGCAGGCTTGCGATTCGTCCGGTCCGTTGTAGCTTAGCTGAGACATTGAACTGTGCGAAATAGCCATGACGAGTAGGCGAAAGGGCGAAGATTGAGCAACCTGCGGGCGTTTGCGGCGTGGTTTGTCTTGGCGTTCTGCGTTGTGTGCATCATCGAGATCTCGAGATCGTCGTCAGCGCGTGCGCAAACGCCCGCCGACATCGATGAGGTGGGACGCCTCGAAGAGGTTGACGTCAGGATCGAAAACCCTTCATCCGACACAGCGCTCAATCAGCGGCTGACAGATCGAGTCCGAGTTGGCTTGGGTGTTTTTCCAGGAGATCAGTTCTCGCGCACGACTGCTGAATTCAATCTCGCGCGTGCCCGACGCGGTTCGCCAATCGCCAAGACGGCTCTTGTGGTTACGCCGGGACCGACCGGTGGGATCTCTGTCACCGTTCTCGTGACTCTTGGCGCTGCGGGCGCCGGCGATGAAGGGCGTGGTGCGCTGATCAGCGGCAGCGCCAGCGACCTTCCGGTGCTGTACGACAAGGACGGGACCTTCCTACGAATGCGCCTGGAAGGCATCGCCATGTATTACGGCAACAACAATGCTTGGTACGGCAAACCAGGCCCTCTTCTGTCGGGCAATCCTTTGGTCAAAGGTAAGACTGCTGGCCCAGGCTATAGCAATTGGGCGGAAGGCTTCGTGCATTCTGGGTTATACGGCATCACGCCGTTGACTGAAAATGTGTACGTTTATGGCGGCGTCAGCGGCATCTATAGTGGATCGGCCGGACAGGAGTTGTTCACCGACCAGACGCGCGGATCTTTGGGGTCGAGGATGCCTTTGTCGGTGTCGTCGGCGGAACGACCTCGCCGGAGGGTAATCGGTCTGTTTTCAATCTGTCGGGTGGGCGCCAGCGATTTGGGGTGAGCGATGGCTTCCTGATCGCCAATACTGCCTCGAACGGAGCCAATCGCGCCGCCCTGCAGTCGAACCCTCGTTGGGCGGCTGACACGCTCGTGCTCGCGCAAGTTCGATATAACAGTATCAAGTTCGAGGCGTTCTACCTCGACCCGGACGAACTACCGGTGGTCGACTCGAAAACCGTCATCGCCGGTGTCAATGTCGAGACTCGCCTACCGAATGGCATCGATCTCGGCGCGATGTACCTTCATGTCCCAAGGTCGAAGTTCAATTACTTCACAACAACCGATACCTTCAGCCGCGAAGGGCTAAGAGTTTACAACGTCCGGGCGCGCTGGCAGCCGAACTCAGCTTCGGCGGCAGGTCCCTTTTTGGCTGCGGAAGCGGCCGTGCAGCGTCACGCTGATATCGACATGCGCGCTTTCGGTTGGACCGTGGAGGCGGGATACGCATTCGCCAACACCCTGCCCTGGTCGCCAACAGTCTCGTATCGATACGCGCATTTCTCCGGCGATAATCCAGCAACCAAGCGCTTTGAGCGGTGGGATCCGCTGCTTTCGGGCGACAATGGCGAGCGCTGGGTGCAGGGAATCAACCACTTCAAGATTTTCCAAGACAGTAACCTCGTGACACATCGTTTTCAGATGCGCCTTCGACCAGACCCAAAGGTCGAATTGGTGCCGCAGGTGTGGCTATTCTCAGCCGATCAGACCACAAACATCGGCGGGAATCCCGCCTTCTCACTCCTGAATGGACTCTACCTCGGCAGTGAGGCCAACGTGACGGCGAAGTGGTTCATATCTCCGAATCTCATGTTGCAAGGTCATGTCGCGGCGACATTTCCAAGTTCGGCAGCAAAGCGTACAGTTGGAAGCGATCTGGATCCTTGGGTCAGCACAATGGTGTTCCTGCGAGCAGGCCTGTGAGCAAATTGATGGAGTGGAAGGGTTACGTCATGACTGACGAAATCGAACGCAGAGATGTCCTCAAGAGCATGGCTCTGGCAGCAGGATCGGCCGCAACCCTGACTGCGGGACAGGTCGCCATGACCGCGCCGGCCGCAGCGCAACAGAAAGGGATCGGGGTAAGAGACATCGCGCCGACGCCTGCCGACTATTTCATCTCCGGCCGATTCAAAGGGAAGACGCTCGTCATCACCGGGTGTGCGCGCGGCATGGGCGCCGCGGCCGCCGTGCGCGCTGCGAAGGAGGGGGCCAACATAGTCGGCGTCGATTGGATCAAAGATCTGGGCGACGCAGTCATAACTGGGATCAATAGCTCTGGTGGCAAGGCGACCTTTATTCACGGCGACGTCACGGACACCGCTGTCTGCGAGCGGATGGTCAAAACGGCGGTCGACACCTACGGGCGACTCGATCTTGCGCTCAACAATGCCGGGGTGATGGATGGAGTCTTCTCGGGTGAGCCCCCAAATTTTGCCAAACAGCGCGACCTCATTTTCGCGCCGATCCATGAGGCGACCGATGCCTACTGGGACAACGTGTTGCGTGTCAATGCGACCGGAGTATTCCGGTGTATGCGTGCCGAGCTGAAGCAAATGGTGGCTCAAGGCTTGGGCGGCGCCATCGTCAACGTGGGATCGATTGCGGGCATGACGGGTCTTGCCGGAAATCCGGCCTATGTCGCCAGCAAGCACGCGCTCAACGGTCTGACGAAAAACGCCGCCGTCGACTATGCGCCCTATGGCATCCGGATCAACTCCGTCAACATGGCTGCCACAGACACGCCGATGGTGGCGCGGGCCGGCGTCCTGGTGGCAGAAGCGGCCAAAGCGGCATCCGGTCCGGCGATGGGACGCATCAAAATCGATAGCCTGCTGTCCTACACCGACTCGAAAAAGCGTCCTGCGACCGTCGCAGAGCAGGTGTCGATGATGCTTTTCTTGCTGTCGGCCGAGGCTTCCAATTTTACGGGCGGGATCTACGCCACGGATGGTGGTTGGACGACCTATTGATGCGTCAGTGCTGGTCAGCAGCGGGTCGGAAGGCGCGCTCGACCAGCTGTCCGCGCGCAGCGGCGCGGTGGCGCAGCACGACCTCGCCGATCCCGACGGCATTCCGATCGACGTGATGGATTAGGGCCCACCGCGCCGCTCGCGTCAGCGCGCCACCATCCTCTTGTACCCCGCGATTGCCCGCTTGAGGTCGTCGTACTCCTCGCAGCCGATGAGGCAGATGTTTTCCAAATGCGCGAGGTGCTGCTCGGCCGTGACCGGATCGCCAAGCACCAGGGCGACTTCGCCGAGATGTTCGTGGGCGCTGCGATGGCGCGGATTGAGGATCAGCGCCTGCTGGTAATATTCAATCGCCGGCCCCGTCTGGCGCAGCCGCCGATAGGCATAGCCGATGTAGTTCTGGATGTCGGCGTTGCGCGGATCTCGTAACGCGGCGGATTTCAGCAACGCAATCGCACCGTCCCAGTCCTCGGCGGCCAACGCTTTCTTGCCGGCGGCGAACGCGGGGTCGAGCTTGGCCCAGTCGGCCTCCGGCATCGCGATGGTCATGGTACAGATCGGCCATTCTTCGGACGCGGGTCTGGCGTCCGCAGTCTGCTCCAGTCCGCCGGACCGCAATCCCATCGCGGTCTGCCACAGCGAGGGAGGGACTGTGTAAGCGGCAACGCCGGCGACCAGCGCGCCGAGGATGGCAGACACCGTCATCATACGGATCATTCCCATCGGCCCGATTCCGCTGCGCACAGCCATCTTCTCATTGCCGCGCCAGGAACGCCTTGGCCTCCCGGACTTCCTGCCGCTCGACATCGGCGTTCCTGGCGAGGTTGACGAGCTTGCCAAAATACGCGGAGGCTTGCGTTTGGTTGCCCGTCGCATCGGCCGCGCGGGCGGCACCCCAGAAGGCGCGGTAGCGGTTGGGCGTGTGCCTGAGTGCGGTCTCATATTCCTTCAGCGCCGCCGCGGGCTCACCGACTTCCAGCAGCAGCTCGGCCAGCATCTCGCGCATCGGATAGAGGCGGTTCTCCATGATCACGTTCTTGATGCTCCCATCCTCGCCTTCCGCGGCTGCGCGCGCGAACCGCATCGCCTGATCACGCAGGCCTTCCTTCGCCGCGATCCAGGCGGAGATCGCCAGCATCTGCTCCTCGGTGCGATCGGCCCAGTAGGACTGATCGGCGCGTTGCAGCATCGTGCGCAAGCGCTTCATCTCCTCGATCTCCGCCTTGGCGCCGGCGAGGTTGCCCGTGCGCGCCATGCCGAGGCCCCGGGTGAACCGATAGAGCGAATCCGCGATCGGTACCTCCGTGGGATTCATCGGCATCGCCGCCGCGCCCTGCCAATCGCCGCGGTCGAGCACATAGCGCGTCTCCATCAGCGCCTTCGCCACGTAATTGCCGAAGCTGCTGCGGCGGTCGCCGCGCGGCAGCGTCGCAATCGCCTTTTCGATCAGGGCTTTCGCCTTGACGTCCTGCGCCAGTTGCAGGTGTGCATACACGGTGAAATCGGCGGCGTGGTAGTAGTCGGGTTGGATTTCCATCGCGGACATATTCGACGCGATCGACTCCTCCCACATCCCGACCATCGAATAGATGTGCGATGGCATGTGACGCGCGTGCGGCACCGCCGGCGCGATGCCCGCGTAGCGCTTGGCAGCGGCAATGCCGCGCTCCGCCATTGGCGGGTAGTCATAGGCGTGAATGATGAAGTGCGAGACGCCAGGATGCTGCGGGTTCTGCTCGAACAGTCTTTCCAGGATGGCGGCCGATTTGAGCTGGTTTGCGTAGCTCATGTCGGTCTTCGAGGCCGACGCCTGCAAGGTCAGCGCATAGAAGACCTGCGCCTCGTAGTCGTCGGGGTAGCGCTGCGCCATCTGCTCCATCGCGCTGTTGTAGGCGCGCAGGCGAATTTCGACGTTGGTCTTGTCATGATCGCGGTAGTAGGCGCGGATCGCGTCGATCCAGCCGCGCTCGCGATCCGTCTTCGCACCGATCTCGCGCGCCTTCTCCAGCGCAGCCCAGGCCGCGTTGGCATTCTCGCGCGACGGCGGCCCGCCCAGCGAGTTGCCGAGCAAGTCCAGCGCAATGCCCCAATAGGCGATGGCGCAACCCGGATCCTGCTTGAGGACACCCTCGAACACCCGGCGCGCGACCACGAACCAGTAGGAGTGGATCATCGCGACGCCGCGCTCGAACTCCGCCTGCACCTTCGGATCGCAGGAGGTCGGGAAGCTCAGCGTGCCGAGCTTCTCCTCCCGCGGCTGCTGGGCGAAGGCGGGCGTAGTGAATAGGAGGGCGGCGAGCGCCGCCGCGATCAGGCCTGCGGCGCACAGTGTCCGTCGAAACAGTGTCCGTCGGGATTGCCTCTTCATCGCGCGCTCCTTCGGCTGGCCGACAAGGGCGAGCGTGGCGGCGACGTTGCGCCGACGCTCAACAAGTGCAAGCGGCATCACGCCACTGTAGGGTGGGCAAAGGCGCGTGCACGTCATGGCCGCACGGCAATGCCCATCGTGCGCCGTGCCCACCACTGGCTGTGCAGCCTACGCGGGATTCAGATGGTGGGCACGGCGTACGATAGGACTTCACCAGCCCTGACAAGCTTGCCATCGCCTTTGCTCACCCTACGATATCCCGCGCTTGCTGACGCAGTAAGACTAGGGTCAAAACTCATTAATTTTCCGAGCTGACAATACGATCCTGATTCGTTTTTGGAAGGGGATCGCAGTCATGCGCAGGAATTTGTTTTGGCTGAGCGACGAGCAGTGGGCTCGAATTGAGCCGCATTTGCCGACCGATGTTC
>JAIESR010000064.1 GCA_019745775.1 Xanthobacteraceae bacterium
CCCCCTGCGCCGCGTGGGGGGTCTGCCGTCCCCCCCCCCCCCGCGCCCCCCCCCCCCCCGTCTCGACAAAGCGTGATCGTGGTGAGTCCCCCTCACCCCGACCCTCTCCCCGCAAGCGGGGCGAGGGAGCTCACTGCCGTTGCGGCAACGCTTCCATACAAAATGCACCAAGAGAATTGGGCGGCGAACCCGTTGGCTCGCCGCCCAATTCAGTGATCGCGCTATCGCCTACTGTGCGGCCGCGGCGCGGCGTTGCGGCGTCACCTGGATCACGCGGTTGGTCGCGGTCTGGTGGATCAGCAGGTTGCCTTCGCGACTCGCGCGCATGTTGCGCAGGATGCCGGAATGGATGTCCCCCGACGGGATCGGCCAGCTCTGGAACGTCTCGGTCGCGGGATCGAAGCGCACCAGCGGATCAGGCCGCATGCCCGACTCGTTGTACCAGTAGGCGCCGTCCAGCCACAGCGCGCCGTACGGGTGCGAGGTGGGGCCCGACGGCGACTGCCATTCCTTGAACTCGCCGGTCTTCGGATTGTAACGGCCGATGCCGCCGCGGTTCGAGTTGTTGAACCAGATCATGCCGTCCGGCGCGATGTCGAAGCGGCGGGTCGAGCCGCCGAGCGGGAACGGGATCTCGGTGACCTGCATCGTCACCGGATCGACCTTGAGGAAGCAGCCACGCGCGTTGCACGACACCCAGACGGTGCCGTCCTGCGCGATCTTCACGTCATAAGGCTGCGACTTCGGGTTCGGCGCGCTGACGACCTTGAGGTCGCCGGTGCGCGGATCGAGCCGGCCGATCAGGTTCGCGGCCTGGAAGCTGAAAAACAGGATGCCGTCCTTGTTGAAGGCGAGCGTGTGCGGATCCGACTTCGGATCGGGCATCTTGAAGACGGTCGCCTCGCCGGTCGCCGGATCGATGCGGCCGACGGTGCCGTTCTTGTTGCCCGAATACCAGGGCCGGCCCTCGTTATCGAGCTGAACGGTGTGCGGCATCGCGCCGGCCGGCAGCTTGTATTCGCGCGCCTGGCCGGTACGCGGATCGAGCCGCCCGATCAGGTTGCCGTACTGGCCGGCGTACCAGATCGAGCCGTCGGCGTGCTGCATCGGGTCGCGCACGCGCGAACCGAGCTGCGGCATCACCCATTCGGTGAACTTGACGTCGTAGTTGCCAGGCATCAGCCGGGGCTTGCGCCGTTCGTTCGGCGGGAAATTGGTCGAGAGATAGTCGAGGACCGCGTTCTGCGTATCCGCCGACGGCGACAGGTCGATCATGGTCGCGATCAGCTTGTTCCAGTGATCGCGGGTGTAGCCGAGGCTCGCCGGGATCAGCCCGGTCACGTGGCAGCCGGAGCAGATCGCCTCGACCTCGGTCTTGCCCTTTCCTTCGGGGAGCCCCTTGGGCTGGCCTTGAGCCAAAGCGGCGTCTGCGACAAACGCAAAAGCTGCGGCAGCGACCAGTGCTGCGGTCAAAGATCGAAGCATTTCCCACCTGCGACGGCTTGTTGCAATTGTTCCATGCTTTGTCCCACCCCCGCGGAGTGTCAAGCAAAAAGTATGGATTTAGGGACTTTAGACCACGCTCGCGAGCACGATGAACGGGACGATTCGGCGAAGATAACGAAACGCGAATAAGCGGCCGCACCGCCGACGCGCTAGCGAGCGCAAGGCACCAAGTTCAGGCCCGCGCCGCTGTTTGTTGCGCGCGTTCGCCGAAAAAAAACTGATGATATCAAAGGCCGATGCCGCAGCGCTTTGGCGGCGATGTTGACGCGTTATCACACGACTTCTGTGCATAGCGCGTTTGACACCTCGCGGCTCTCTCCTACCTTTGCCACGTCCCGTCCGCCAAGGTGCTTTCGCGAGGCACCGCATAAGCAGGGCGGGATGCGAACGCACCAATATCGTGTCGAAGTAAAATGCTCATAGTGGTAAGAGCCGTAAGAATGAAAGATTTGAACCTAAGCCAATGATTGGTCTCAGGAATATATCTTACACCCCAATCTTACACCCGATGCCGGCGGTGAAAGAAAAGCCGCTCGCCCGCCGCGGTGGGGGGCGAAAGGCGAGCGTCCCGCTGTACCGCGCAGGCTGAACACGTGTTCCTGATCGAGCATCACGGCAAGGAGCTTCTGGCGTCGCACGGCCTTCCCGTCCCGGCCGGCGCGTTCGTGCCGGCAGGCGGCGACGTCAACGTCGTCCAAATTCCCGGCGGCGCGGTGATGGTGAAAGCGCAGGTCGCATCCGGCGGCCGCGGCAAGGCCGGCGGCATCGCAAGCGCGGCCACGCGCGACGACGTTGCGCGGATCATCGCGGCGCTCGACGGCCGGACGCTCGACGGCAAGCCGATCTACGGCTTCCGCATCGAGCAACGCGTCGACTTCGCGCACGAAACCTATGTGAGCCTGTCGATCGACGGCGAAACCGCGCGCATCCGCCTGCTGGTGTCCACCCAGGGCGGCATCGACGTCGAGGCTCGCGCCGGGAACGAGGGCACCGCGCTGACCGCCTTGGTAGAACCGAAGAATTTGGCTGCGGCTGCGGCGGCGCTCTGCGCCGGGCTGCCCTCGCCGATCCGCGAAGCGCTCTCCGACGCCGTGCCGCGGCTGGGCGAGGTGTTTGTGCGCCACGAAGCGACGCTGCTCGAGGTCAATCCACTCTTTATCATGCGCGACGACGGCTGGGTCGCCGGCGACGTCAAGCTCGTGATCGACGACAACGCCATCGTGCGCCAGCCCATGATCGCGGCGCTGCTGGAACAGCATCCGAGTATCTATCCCGAGAGCGCGCGCAAGCTCGTCAACGGCTTCGACTATGTCGAGGTCGATCCGCAGGGCGAGATCGGGCTGATCACGACCGGCGCCGGCTTGAGCATGCAACTCATCGACGAGCTGAAAGCGCAAGGACGGCGTCCGCTGAACTTCTGTGACATCCGCTCCGGCCAGTTCCGGGGCGATCCCGCACGCCTGATCGCCGTGATGCAGTGGATCGCGGCGCGGCCGAGCGTAAAGGTGGTGCTGGTGAATATCTTCGCCGGGATCACGGACTTGGCCGAATTCGCGAAGCTTCTAGTGCAGGCGGCGGCGGCGGTGCCGGAGCTGCGAGCGCCGATCGTCGCCCGGCTGATCGGCCGCAATCTCGACGAGGCCCGGCAGATCCTGGCCGGCTCGCCGCTCGCGGTGACGCTCGAGCCCGACCTCGACCGCGCCATTGCACTCACCCTCGCAACGCTCGACGGTGCGCACCATGGATAGCACGCTCTTCGATCCCGCCGTGCCCGTCATCATCCAGGGCATCACCGGCCGGGCCGGTCGCACCCATGCGCAGCTGATGCAGCGCTATGGCACGAACGTCGTCGGCGGCGTCGCGGCGTCGGCAACCGCGGCGCCCTCCCTTCCCTCCCCCGCAAGCGGGGGAGGGTCAGGGTGGGGGCACATCCCGGTTTTCGGCTCCTGCCGCGAAGCCGTCGCGGCCACCAAGGCGCGCGCGAGCCTGCTGATGGTCCCGCCGCTCAGCGTGCTGCCCGCGGTCGAGGATGCGCTCTCCGGCGGTGTCGCGCTGCTCGTCTGCATCACCGAAGGCGTGCCGGTCCACGACACGCTCGAGATCGTGCGGAAGGTGCGCGAGCGCGGCGCGGTCCTGATCGGCCCCTCGACCCCGGGCATCGCCGTCCCCGGCCGCATGAAGATCGGCTTCCTGCCCGACGCCGCGCTCACGCCGGGCCCGCTCGGCGTGATGTCGAAGAGCGGCACGCTGTCGTACGAGGTGTGCTACCGCCTCGCGCAACGCGGGGTCGGGCAGTCGCTGTGGATCGGCAGCGGCGGCGATCCGGTCAAGGGCGCGCGGTTCGCCGATCTCGTGCCGCTGTTCCGGTCGCACGCCGAAACCAGGGCCGTGCTGGTGATCGGCGAAATCGGTGGCACCGAGGAGGAGGAACTGGCCGAGGCGCTGACCCGTGCGCGATTCACCAAGCCCGTGTTCGCGCTGCTTGCCGGCACCACCGCGCCCGAAGGCGTCACCATGGGCCACGCCGGCGCGATGATCCACGGCACCCGGGGCACCGCTACGTCGAAGATCACGGCGCTCGGCAAGGCCGGCGTTCGCGTGCATGCGACCATGCACGAAATCGTCGAGGACGCCGCGCGGATGCTGGCGCCGGCCGCGCAGATCGCGCAGTCTTAGAAAGATAGTGCCGGAAACGCCGATGACCGAACCCTTCCGCTTCAAGCTGACCGACGAACAGAAGCAGATCGTCGGGACCGTGCGCGAGGTCACGCAGGGCGAGTTCAAGGGGCGCGGCCTCGCCTACATGAACGGCGCCTTCCCGTGGGAGAACATCCGACGTTTGGCTGATATCGGTGTTCTGGGCATGGCGGTACCGCAGGCCTATGGCGGCTCCGAATTCGCGGTGTTGGATACCGCGCTGGTGCTCGAGGAGATCGCCAAGGGCTGCTACGTCACCGCCATGGCGGTGCTGGGCGAGGTCGGCGTGCAGACCCGTATCATCGCGACCTATGCGCCCGAATCCATCAAGCAGCGCCTCCTTCCGGCGGTCTGCAAGGGCGATTGCATCCTCGCAATCTGCATGACCGAGCCGCATGCCGGCACCGACGTCGCCAACTACACCACCAATACCGAAGTGAGCGGCGCGACGCTCCGCCTCAAAGGCGTGAAGACGCTCTGCAGCCGCGCCGAGGAAGCCGGTGCCTTCGTGGTGTTCACGCGCATCAACGGCGTGCCGGGCGGCAACGGCATCGGTTGCGTGTTGGTGGAAAAAGGCACGCCCGGGCTCGTGCTGTCCGGCAAGTTCCACACCATGGGCGGCGAATACCTGCACGAGGTGCGGTTCGAGGAATGCGAGCTGCCGGCCGAGAACCTCCTGCTCGGCGAAGGCGCGCTCAAGAAACTCCTTTCCGCGTTCAACACCCAGCGCTGCCTCAACCCGAGCATCTCGTTGGGCCTTGCCGAAGGCGCCTTCGACGAAGCGCTGCGCTATGCGCGCGAGCGCGAAGCCTTCGGCCAGCCGATCGGCGAATTCCAGGGCATGCGCTGGAAGCTCGCCGACATGTTCAACCAGATCGAAGCCGGCCGCGGCCTCCTCTACCGCGCCTGCGCCACCGCCGACCCGTTCCCCGATCCGCTCCTGGCCGCGCAGGCCAAGGTGTTCTGCAACGAGATGTCGATCCGCGTCACCAGCGACGCGATCCAGATTTTTGGCGGCTACGGCTTCACCGACGAGTATCTGGTGTCGCGGCTCTATCGTGGCGCGCGTTACGGCAGCCTCGGCGGCGGCACGTCGGAGACCTTGCGCGACCTGATCGGCAAACGACTGATGGCGGCGGCCGATCTGACCGACGGAATCCTGGGGTTGTCCGATTTCTGATGACTGATTTAGTTCGTTGCGAGACCGGCGGCTCTTGCCACCCGCGCCCACTTGTCGACCTCGCTCTTGACGCGCTCGCCGAACTGCTGCGGCGAGCTGCCGACCGGATCGGCGCCTTCGCGCGCCATGCGTTCGCGCATCGCCGGCGTCTTGAGCAGCTCGACCATCTCGCTGTTGATCTTGGCGACGACGTCCGGCCTCGTCCCGGCGGGGGCAAGAAGCCCCTGCCACGAGCTGATCTCGTAGGTCGGGAAACCGGACTCCGCGATGGTCGGCACGTCCGGCAGGTACGGCAGCCGCCGCTCGCTGGTGACCGCGAGCACGCGCAGCTTCCCGGCCCGCACATGCGGCAGGCCCGACGGCACCAGGCTGAAATGCACCTTGATGTGGCCGCCGAGCAGAGCGTTGAACACCTCGGCATTGCCCTTGTACGGCACATGCACCAGGCGCACGTTCGCCATGGTGTTGAACATCTCGGCCGCGAGATGCGTCGACGTGCCCGGGCCGGACGATGCGTAGTCGAGGCCGCCGGGGTTCGACTTCGCCAGCGCGATGAAATCCTGGAGATTCTTCACCGGCAGCGAGGGATGCACGACCAGCATCATCGGCAGCGATGCGATCTCGGTGATCGGCGCGAAATCCTTGATCGGATCGAAGGGGACCTTGGACAGCGCGGGATTGGCGGCAAAGGCGAAGGTGGTGACCAGCAGCGTGTGACCGTCGGGCGCGGCCTTGGCGACCACCGCTGTCCCGATCGCACTGCCCGCGCCCGGGCGATTATTGACGATGACGGTCTGCGACCAGCTTTCGGTGAAGCGCTGCGCCATCAGGCGCGCGATATTGTCGGTGGTGCCGCCGGCAACAAATGGAACCACGAGCTCGATCTGCTTCGACGGATAAACCTGCGCGGACGTGGCGGTCGCCGCGAAAGCAAGCGCCCCGACAACAAGAGCCGCGGAAACCAGTCGGCTTCGCATGCATCGTCCTCCCCAATGCCACGCCTATTGCCCTGGCGCGTTCATCGAAAGTGTACAGCAGGTTGGAGGCCGTGTGTCCGGGTATTCGCGGACAGATCGGCGCATATGAGAGCGCACCGTCACCATAAGGTGGCCGCGGCGACGAAGCTTCTGGTCGCGTGCGCGCCGCAATCGCGCCGAATGCCGCTAGTTCGTCTTGGGCGCGACCAGCACGCGCCGGAGCGAGGCGCTGTCGACGGGCTTCTGGAGGACGGGGAAATCGGCAAACCGCCGGTCGACCGCGTCGGCGCCGTAGCCGGTCACGAAGACGATCGGCACGCCGCGACCGGTCAGCTCGTCGGCCAGGTCGTAGATCAATTCGCCCCGGAGGTTGATGTCGAGGACCGCGGCCTGGAGTTGCTCCTGATCGATGGCATCGATCGCTTCCGACACACACCCGAACGGGCCCACGACGTGGAAGCCGATGTCGCGCAGGAAGTCGGTCATCATCATGCCGACAAGCGCCTCGTCTTCGACCAGCAGCACGCGCCCGGCTTTGGCGGCGACGCCGGACCCGTTAAGGCGGGCGTTGTCGGTCCGCGGCGTTCGCGCGGCCTTCTGCGAAGCAGCCGCGGCATCGCCGATCGAGATCTCCATCGTGAAACTCAATCCTTGCGGCCGCCAATCGAAAGTCGCGGTTCCGCCAAGCTGCTTCTGGATGCTGGCAATGATGACCTTGGAGCCGTAACCCCTATTCGTCGGTGGACTGGTCAGCCGGGGGCCGCCGGTCTCTTCCCATTGCAGACTGAGCTTGTTCTGCTCGCATTTCCAATGCAGCCTTACCTTGCCGGCAGCGTCCGACAGTGCGCCGTATTTTGCTGCGTTGGTACAGAGCTCGTGCAGCACCATCGCGACGATCTGTGCGGTCTCCGGTTTCAAGAATACCGCCGGTCCCGCAATTGCGATGCGTTCCACGTCACCGCTGCGATAAGGCGCGAGCTCCTCGTCGACCAGCCGATTGAGGCTCGCGCCTTCCCAGCGCGACTCCGCCAGCAAGGCATGCGCCGTGGAGAGCGCCGCGATCCGGCCTTCCACCGTAGACACGTACGTATCGATCGAGTTCGATTTCGTCATGCGCACGATCGATTGCACGATCGCGAGCGCGTTGCGCGCGCGGTGATCGACCTCGCGCACCAGCAAGCTGCGGCGCGCTTCCGCTTCTTTCAATTCCGTGATGTCGATGGTGACGCCGCTCGCCTGCGTGACATTGCCCAGCGTGTCCGACGTCATTGCCGCGGCGCAAATACACCAGCGCGTCTGACCGTCCGGGCGGACGATCCGCGCCTCGGTCTGGAAGGTGTTGCTTTCGCCCGTTCCCCTGCGGATGATTTTCTCGATGCGCGCCAGATCCTCCGGGTGGATGAGCGGCCGGACGCCTTCAACTGTCAGCTCGATCTCGCCGGGACTGACGCCGAAGATCCGGTACTGCCCAGCGTCCCACTGGCATTCGCCGGTCACCAGGTTCCAATCCCAGGATCCCATCTGGCCGGCCGCCAGCGCAAGGCTCCGGCGCCGCTCGCTCTCGCGCAGGCGCGCGTTCGACGCCTCGAGCTCGGCGGTTCGCTCGGCGACGCGGCGCTCGAGGTCGGCATTGAGCTGCTCGAGCTGACGGGTCTTGCGGAACAGCTCGGCGAAAACCCTGACCTTGGCGCGCAAGACTTCCGGGATCACCGGAACCGGCACATAGTCGACGGCGCCCATCTCGTATCCGCGTATCCGGTCGATATCGGACATATGAATGGCGGAAACGAAAATGATCGCCGTCTGCTGGAACCGCGGGTGCTCCCGGATCATCGCAGCGAGCTTGAACCCGTCGAGCTCCGGCATGCAGACGTCTATCAACAGGATCGCGACGTCGGTCTTCAGGAGCGTCGCCAACGCTTCCC
Source organism: Xanthobacteraceae bacterium (assembly GCA_019745775.1). GTDB lineage: Bacteria > Pseudomonadota > Alphaproteobacteria > Rhizobiales > Xanthobacteraceae > VAZQ01. Next base: position 8,286 of record JAIESR010000064.1, read on the forward strand.
GCGCGGACGATGCCTTGATCAGGTTCTCGCCGAGATCGTGCAAGACGGTCTCGTAGGCAAGCAACTTCGCCGGTTGATCGTCGACCAGCAGGACATTGACTTTTTCGTCTTGCAACATCAGCGGGCTCACCTCTAGCGATGCAGCCACATACGCAGCGCGGCGAGCAGTTGGTCGGTATTGACCGGCTTGGCCAGATAATCCGACGCGCCTGCCTCAAGGCATTTCTCGCGGTCGCCCTTCATGGCTTTGGCTGTCAGCGCCACGATCGGCAATCGGCGAAATGCCGGATTCTCTCGTATCTTCGCGATGGTCTGATACCCATCCATTTCCGGCATCATGATGTCCATCAGCACGATGGCTGGATCGGACTGGTTGTCGAGCAGCGTGATCGCCTCGTTGCCCGTGGTGGCGGTCAGAACCTTCATTCCTCTGCGTTCCAGCACGCTCGACAGCGCAAAAATGTTGCGGGCATCGTCGTCGACCAGGAGCACGGTCTTCCCGACCAGATCCTCGTCGGAACTGTGCAGGAGTTGCAACATACGCTGTTTGTCGGCGGGAAGATCCGTCACCACGCGGTGCAGGAACAGCGCCGTCTCGTCAAGGAGACGCTCCGGCGACTCCACGCCTTTAACGACAATGCTACGGGCCATCGAATGCAGGCGCGTATCTTCTTCGTGCGAAAGTTCCTTGCCGGTGAAAACCACGACCGGAACATCCGCCAGCGCCGTATCGCGCCGCATCTCGTCGAGCACTTCGAACCCCGACATATCCGGCAGCCGCAGGTCAAGCACCACGCAGTCACACGGGCTCTCGCGCAGCGCGCTGAGCGCATCGCTGCCGGTCGACGCATTGACGATCTCGATATCGTCGTGGCCGAGCAGCGCGTCAATGCTCAGCCGCTCGGCAGTGTTGTCTTCGACCACCAGCAAACGGCGCCGCCGCGGCTTGGCGAAGTCCTTGATCCTGGTCAGCGCCGCGGAAATGCCTTCCGGGGTCGTCGGCTTGACCACGAACGAGAACGCGCCGCGCGCCAATCCGTGCTGACGGTCTTCGTCGAGCGTGATGATCTGAACCGGGATGTGGCGCGTCAGTGGGTTCTGCTTCAACTGGCTGAGCACGTTCCAGCCCAGCATGTCGGGCAGGAATACGTCGAGTGATACCGCGGTGGGCTGATACTGCTTGGCAAGGTCGAGCGCGTGCTCACCCCGCATTGCCAGGAGAACCTTGAACCCCTTGTCGCGAGCAAGGTCGATCAAGATCCGCGCATAATGCGGATCGTCCTCGACAATCAGCAGCAGCGGATCGCCCGGCCGGATATCCATCCGGTCGTCCGGGAGCTGCTCGACGTTGCGCTCGGTGGCGGCCGGCAGCAGCGTGATCGGCTTTGCGGTGACGGCCGGCGACTCGTCGCCCGCGCGGACTGCGCCCGAAGCGCCCACATAACGCAGCGGGAGATAGAGCGTAAACGAACTCCCGACACCGGGCGTGCTGCGCAACTGGATTTCGCCTCCCAGCAGGGACGACAATTCGCGGCTGATCGCGAGGCCGAGGCCGGTGCCGCCGTATTTGCGGCTGGTCGACGCGTCGGCCTGCTGGAACGCCTCGAAAATGATCTTCTGCTTTTCGAGCGGAATACCGATGCCTGTATCGGACACCTCGAATGCCACCACCGACGGCGCCTGATTGAGGAGCGGGTGATCCGGATTCCACCCGCCGATCGCGGCCGACACGTTGAGCCGCACCCCGCCCTGCGAGGTGAACTTGAACGCGTTCGACAACAGATTCTTGAGCACCTGCTGCAAGCGCTTGGAGTCGGTGACGATGCTCCGGCCGAGGTTGGCATCGAGATGAACCTCGAACGACAGCTGCCGGTTGTCGGCCTCGTGGCGGAACGGTCGCGCCACCATGTCAAGCAGGTTCGAGAAATAGATTTCCTCGGCGTCGACCGTGACGGTGCCGGATTCGATCTTCGACAGATCAAGAATATCGCTGATGAGGTTCAACAAGTCGGTGCCGGCGCCATGGATGGTGCGCGCGAACTCGACCTGCTTGGACGTGAGATTACCGTCGGGATTGTCGCCGAGCTGCTGGCCCAAAATCAAGATGGAGTTGAGCGGCGTGCGCAGCTCGTGCGACATGTTGGCGAGGAATTCCGACTTGTACTTCGATGTCAGCGCCAGCTCGGCAGCTTTTTCCTCGACCGCGCGCCGCGCCAGCTCGATTTCCTGGTTTTTCCGCTCCACCTCGACGTTGCGCTCGGCGAGCTGCTGCGCCTTCTGCTCGAGCTGCTCGTTGGTCTGCTGCAATTCGCGCTGCTGGGTCTGCAGTTCGCCGGCAAGCTGCTGCGACTGCTTGAGCAAGCCCTCGGTCTGCATTGTCGCTTCGATCGAGTTCAGCACGATACCGATCGAGGTGGTGAGCTGATCGAGGAAGGTCGTCTGCAAGGTCGTGAATGCGCTGATCGACGCCAGCTCGATGATCGCCTTGACCTGGTTCTCGAACAGCACCGGCAGCACGATCACATTCTGCGGGATCGCCTTGAACAGCGCCGAGCCGATCGGCACCGACTCGGTCGGGATGTCCGAAATCAGGATGCGCCGCTTGTCGAGAGCGCACTGGCCGATCAGCCCCTCACCGAGCCGCAATACGGGCGAGTGGCCCTGGGTGCCGTCGTCGGCATACGCCGACAGAAGCTTGAGCGACGCCGCATCCTCGCTCTCCACCTGATAGATCACGCCCTGCTGGGCATTAACGAGCGGCGTCAGTTCGGTGAGCAACAGGCGGCCGACAGTTGCGAGGTCGCGCTGGCCCTGCAGCATGTTGGTAAAGCGCGCCAGGTTGGTCTTCAGCCAGTCCTGCTCAGTGTTGCGCTCCGTGGTGAGTCGCAGGTTGCCGATCATCGTGTTGATATTGTCTTTGAGCTCGGCCACTTCGCCGCGCGCATCGACCTGGATCGACCGGGTCAAGTCGCCCTTGGTCACGGCGGTCGCGACCTCCGCGATCGCGCGCACCTGGGTGGTCAGGTTCGCCGCCAAGAGGTTCACGTTGCCGGTGAGGTCCTTCCAGGTGCCGGCGGCGCCCGGCACGTTGGCCTGACCGCCGAGACGGCCTTCAACACCCACCTCGCGCGCGACCGTGGTCACCTGGTCCGCGAAGGTCGCGAGCGTATCGGTCATGTTGTTGATGGTCTCGGCGAGCGCGGCCACCTCGCCTTTCGACTTCACGGTCAGGTTCTGCTTGAGGTCGCCGTTGGCGACCGCCGTCACCACTTTCACAATGCCGCGCACCTGCTCGGTGAGGTTCGCCGCCATGACGTTCACGGTGTCGGTCAGGTCCTTCCAGGTGCCGGCGACGCCGGGCACGGTTGCCTGACCGCCAAGCAGACCTTCGGTGCCCACTTCGCGCGCGACGCGCGTTACTTCCGACGCGAAGGCGTTGAGCTGATCCACCATGGTGTTGATGGTGTTCTTGAGCTCGAGGATTTCGCCCTTCACGTCCACGGTGATCTTGCGGGACAGGTCGCCGCGCGCCACCGCAGTCGTCACTTCGGCGATGTTGCGGACTTGCGTCGTCAGATTCGCCGCCAAGAGATTCACGTTGTCGGTGAGGTCCTTCCAGGTGCCGCCGACGCCGGGCACCACCGCCTGGCCGCCGAGCCGCCCGTCGGTGCCGACCTCGCGCGCCACGCGGGTCACTTCGCCGGCGAACGAGCGCAGCTGCTCGACCATCGTGTTCAGCGTCTCCTTCAGGAGGAGAATTTCGCCACGCACGTCGACCGTGATCTTCTTCGACAGGTCGCCGCTCGCGATCGCGGTGGCGACCTCCGCGATGTTGCGCACCTGCGCGGTCAGGTTCGACGCCATGAAGTTGACGTTGTCGGTGAGGTCCTTCCAGGTGCCGGCGACTCCCGACACCTGCGCCTGACCGCCGAGCTTGCCTTCGGTGCCCACTTCGCGGGCGACGCGCGTGACCTCGGCAGCGAACGCGTTGAGCTGGTCCACCATCGTGTTGATGGTGTTCTTGAGCTCGAGGATTTCGCCCTTCACGTCGACGGTGATCTTGCGCGACAGGTCGCCGCGCGCCACGGCGGTGGTCACTTCGGCGATGTTGCGGACCTGGGCGGTCAGGTTGCCCGCCATCGAGTTCACGCTGTCGGTCAGGTCCTTCCAGGTGCCGGCGACGCCGGGCACGTTGGCCTGGCCGCCGAGTCGCCCTTCGGTGCCAACCTCGCGGGCCACGCGCGTCACCTCGCCCGCGAAACGGTTGAGCTGGTCGACCATGGTGTTGAGCGTTTCCTTCAGCTGAAGGATTTCGCCGCGCACGTCGACGGTGATCTTGCGGGAAAGGTCGCCGCCGGCGATGGCGGTCGCCACTTCCGCGATGTTGCGCACCTGGCCGGTCAGGTTGCCGGCCATCGAATTCACGCTGTCGGTCAGGTCCTTCCAGGTGCCGGCGACGCCGGGCACTTCGGCCTGACCGCCGAGCTTGCCTTCGGTGCCGACCTCCCGCGCCACGCGGGTCACTTCGGCGGCAAAGGCGTTGAGCTGGTCAACCATAGTGTTGAGCGTTTCCTTGAGCTGAAGGATTTCGCCCGACACGTTCACGGTGATCTTTCTGGACAGGTCGCCCTGCGCTACCGCGGTCGCCACCTCGGCGATGTTGCGCACCTGGCCGGTCAGGTTCGACGCCATCGAGTTCACGCTGTCGGTCAGGTCCTTCCAGGTGCCGGCGACGCCGCGCACCAGCGCCTGACCGCCGAGCTTGCCTTCGGTGCCGACCTCGCGCGCCACGCGCGTCACTTCGCCGGCAAAGGCGTTGAGCTGGTCCACCATCGTGTTGATGGTGTCCTTGAGCTCGGCGATTTCGCCGCGCACATCGACGGTGATCTTCTTCGACAGGTCGCCACTCGCGATCGCGGTCGATACCTCGGCGATGTTGCGGACCTGGGACGTCAGGTTCGACGCCATCGAGTTCACGCTGTCGGTGAGGTCCTTCCAGGTGCCGGCGACGCCGGTCACATTGGCCTGGCCGCCCAGACGTCCTTCGGTGCCCACTTCGCGCGCCACGCGCGTCACTTCCGACGCGAACGCGTTGAGCTGGTCGACCATCGTGTTGATGGTTTCCTTCAGCTGGAGGATTTCGCCCGACACGTTCACGGTGATCTTCTTCGACAGGTCGCCGCCGGCGATCGCGGTCGCGACCTCGGCGATATTGCGCACCTGCGCTGTCAAACTCGAACCCATGGAGTTGACGCTGTCGGTCAGGTCCTTCCAGGTGCCGGCGACGCCCGGCACGTTGGCCTGACCGCCGAGCTTGCCTTCGGTGCCGACCTCGCGCGCGACGCGCGTCACTTCGCCGGCAAAGGCGTTGAGCTGGTCCACCATCGTGTTGATGGTGTCCTTCAATTCGAGGATTTCGCCGCGCACATCGACGGTCACCTTGCGCGACAGGTCTCCGCGCGCCACGGCGGTCGTCACCTGCGCGATGTTGCGCACCTGGTCGGTGAGGTTGCCGCACATGGCGTTCACCGAGTCGGTCAGGTCCTTCCAGGTGCCGGCGACGCCGGGCACGATCGCCTGGCCGCCGAGCTTGCCCTCGGTGCCGACCTCGCGCGCCACACGCGTCACTTCCGATGCGAACGACCGCAGCTGGTCGACCATCGTATTGATGGCTTCCTTGAGCTGGAGGATTTCACCACGCACGTCGACGGTGATCTTCTTCGACAAGTCACCGTTCGCAACGGCGATGGTAACCTCGGCGATGTTGCGGACCTGACCAGTCAAGTTGTTGGCCATCGAATTGACGCTCTCGGTCAATTCCTTCCACACGCCGGTCACCTCGATGACCTGCGCCTGGCCGCCGAGCTTGCCTTCGGTGCCAACCTCACGCGCCACGCGCGTCACCTCGGAGGTGAACACGCTGAGCTGCTTGATCATGGTGTTGACGATCGTCGCGGCCTGCAGGAACTCGCCCTTCAGCGGGCGGCCGTCGACATCGAGGCGCACGGTCTGCAGCAAGTCGCCCTTGGCGACGGCGGCGACTACGCGCGTCACCTCGGTGGTCGGCCACAGCAGGTCGTCGATCAGGGTGTTGACGGAATCTTCCATCTCGCCCCAGGCGCCATTCGATACACCGAGCTTCATACGCTGGCGGGTGCGGCCGTCGCGCCCGACGTCCTGCCCGACACGGTCAAGCTGCTGCGCCATGCGCTGGTTGGCGGCCGCGATTTCATTGAAGGCGTCGGCGATCTTTTCACGCACGCCCGTCTGCTCGCCGGTGATGCGGACCGAGAAGTCGCCGGTGCGGATCGCCTGCAGCGCCGCCAGCAGCTCGTATTCGAAGGGGGCGCCGCCGTTCGGCGCGACCGCGTGCTCCGCCAGTTGAGCTGCCGAGGCAGGCCCGTTCAGGCCGGGATCACTGATGATATCGCTGCGTGCCATCGTTCCCATCCGCGGGGTTCCCATTTGACCCCGTTGACCCCGGTTTCGCCGGTTGCCGGCCGTCGAAACAGCCGGGCGTGCCATGCGGCACGACCCCGGCTGCCATATCCTGAGTTGTCTTTGCCCCGAATCTGCCTCGCTCTGAAAATCCAGCTATTTCAGAGACTTCGGCAGGCATCTTGGTTCCCAGCGCCGTCCGTCCGACCAGATCAAATTCGCCAACCGGTAAATGGTTCCGGCGACGCACGAAAATTTTGCGCTTGGCAGCTTCGGAAGAAGGGCGACACCTCGGGCGCTCGGCCATCGATCGTCACCGAGCGCAACGATCTCGCGAATCCCGAGCAGACGGACCGGCCGGATCTTTTGTTTTATTCCCGGGCCCTACCTCACCCGCCACAATTTTTTGACCTCTCCCCCTCTCCTTGCGGAAACGCTAAGGTATGGGCGTCCAATCAAATAAACGTCGGGAGGATGTCGGATGCGCCCCATTCACGCCGCCGCTGCTGCGGCGATAACGCTCGTTATTGCGGGACTTGCCGCGCCCGCGCATGCGCAGGGCACGGCCTATGAAGGCGCCCGCCTCATCATGGGCGACGGCCGCGTGATCGAAAACGGCACGCTGGTCGTCGAGGGCTCGCGGATCACTCAAGCCGGCGCGGCCGCCGACGTGAAGGTGCCGGCCGGCACCAAGCGCGTCAGCGTCACCGGCAAGACCGTGATGCCGATGATGATCGACACCCACGTGCACCTGAGCGGCAAGCGGGAGACTATGATCCGCGACCTTAAGCAGCGTGCCTATTGGGGCGTCAGCGCCGCCATGAGCATGGGCACCGACAATATCGAGCTCTTGCCGATGCGCGACGAGGTGATCCCGGGTGCCGCCCGGTTCCTCAGCGCGGGCCGCGGCATAACCCGGCCCGAACCGCTGCGCCCGACCCACCAGATCAACAGCGACGACGAAGGCCGCAAAGCCGTGCAGGCGAATGCCGCCTTGAAGGTCCAGATCATCAAGATCTGGGTCGACGACCGCAATGGCAAGGTTCCAAAGATCACCCCGTCGCAATACGCGGCGATCATCGACGAAGCCCACAAGCTCAAAATCCAGGTCACCGCGCACATCTTCGAGATGGAGGATGCCAAGGGGCTGATGCGGGCCGGCCTCGACTCGTTCGCGCACGGCGTTCGTGACAAGGATGTCGACGATGAGACCGTCGCCATGTTCAAGCAGCGTCCGCATCTCTACCTGATACCGAACCTGCCGGATCGCGGGGTGAAGGTGGACCGGAGCTGGTTGCAGCCGGGCATGAGCGCGGAGGAATTTGCCAAGCTCGAAGCCGAAAACACCGACCGGCCGAAGGTCAACGCCTTCCACGGCATCCAGGCCCGCAACCTGGCCAAGATGAACACGGCCGGCGTCCGCATCACCATGGGAACCGACGGCAACCGTCCCTGGGGTCCGCATGAGGAGATGGAGGACATGGTGCTTGCCGGCATGACGCCGGCACAGGTGATCGTTGCGGCAACCCGCAACGGCGCCGCGTACCTGCAGATCGCCGATGCCGGCACGCTGGAAGCCGGCAAGAGCGCCGATTTCATCGTGCTCGACGCCAATCCACTGGACAACATCACCAACACGCGGCGCATCTCGCAGGTGGTCCTGCGCGGTGCCGCGGTGGACCGGACTCAGGCTCCCTAGGCGAAGCACGCCGGACGCAAGGCGGACCATTGGGGCTGAACGGTTCGCCTCCACGGTTTGCGCAATCTTCATGGCGAGATCGCGCAAGTGGTCGCACGTGCGCGCTTGACGACCTTGCTGGAACGCTCCCAGTCGCGGCCCGAAAGAGCCGTGATGTTGTCGGCCGCGCTGGCGACCGGCGCGCCCGCTCCGCCCTTCCGAACGGTCCGCTAGCTAGGGCCAGTCGGCGGCCATGCGCAGTTCCGCCTCATTGAGAATCGTGAGCGAACGGCCGCTGATCTCGATCAAGTGCGCGCGCTGGAATTCACCCAGGACCTTGCTCACATGCACCGGAGTCAAGCCCGTCGCATCCGCGATATGACGCTGGCGCAGCGGAAACTCCATCGTCTGGCCGCTCATCATGTCCCGCTTGGCAAGTCGCTCGGCCAGATTGAGTATCTGCCGCGCAATGCGCTCGCTGGCAGTCCGGCGCCCGAGGTCGAGCGCCAGTTGGTCGGCTTGCACTCTTTCGTCGGTCCAGGTCTTCGAAATCCGGTCGAACAGGTCCGAGTTCTCGAACAACAGCGCCCGCAAATCGTTGCGCTTGAACCTACGATAGGTCACCTCGGTGACCGCCTCGACGTGACGGCCGGACAGCGGCCCGAATAAGAATCCGGTCGACACCGCATCGCCTGGTAGAAGAAACGCCAGGATCTGCCGTCTGCCGTCAGGCAGCGCAATCGAGGATACCGCCCAGCCGCTGCAGATGACCGGGACAAACTCAGACCATTCCTTCGGGTGGAAGATCGTTCGGCGCGCCGGGGCGGTATGGACCGTCGATATCGGCAATCCCCGCTCCGCGTCCGATGCGCAGTTTCTGAGAGCCGCGCAGAGGCTCCAATCCGAAGTCGCGCATACGGCACACGCCGCCGCGCTCCGCGCTACGTCGACGCAGCCCGTCCTGGATTGCGTCTCGTCAACGGACAGGTTTGATTGAGCGACTCTGGCCACGTCTGTTCCCCGGCGATTGTTGGCACTGACACGCGGTTGAGTTGCGATCGACTTCGCTGACGCACTCGGTTGCCCTGTGACCAAGCTACGAATCCCACGACAACAACCGAAATCCGCAAGAATTAGAGATGCAACTTCTGCAAAGACCAAGTTCGGGGGACCAAACTTTCGCGCATCCGAACTACTGTTGGGCACAGTCCAAGCATTGCCGAATCGATGGTACTTTTATTTCGGATTCGACTCTTGCCGTACAGGCCAAAAATCCTAAGCGAAATCAAGAATTCCCATTGACTTCCTTATGTAAAGAACGGGCGAATCATATTCGCGGGGCTGGCGGGTCGATCGCGGGATCCGACCAAGCCTGTCGTAGTACCCATAATCCTGATTGCCATTCTGGCTTATTGTTGAGCTGGATACGGCGCGTTAACCATACGTTATCTAGAATCGAAGAGTTTTTCTTTACGAATACCACACGTTGTGACGCAGGATGTTGGCTCGCTCGGGGCTTACGGCTGCGCGTATCGGGTGCACAGATCTTTCCGCGCGGAATTCACCGTCGGGCGAATCGTTCAAAAGCCGCAAGATCGTCGGCGCTGCTCGTGCGAATCGGTGATCGACAAGGTTCCGTATGACGAACCCGACCATCAATCTGAGGGATTTGATCATCCTGATCGCGGACCCGAGCTCGTATGTGCGGATGATCAGCCACAGCATGCTGCGCGGCTTCGGCGCCAACAAGGTTCTGGAGGTCGGCCAGACTACCGGGCTGCTGCAAACGCTATCGTCACAGAAGATCGATATTCTCCTCTGCGACGCACGACTGCCCCCGCACGGCGGCCTCGTGATTACCCGTACCATTCGTCGCAACGCCGACAACCCAAATCGCACGATGCCGATCCTTTTGATGTCGAGCGACACGCGCGAAACCACGATCAAGAGCGCGCGCGACGCCGGTGCAAACATGGTCATCGCCAAGCCGATGTCGCCAAAAAACCTTTACGACCGGCTGGCCTGGATCGCGTTCAGCTCCCGTAACTTCGTCGATACTGAAACCTATTTCGGCCCGGATCGGCGCTTCAAGATCGAAGGCTATCCGGGCGGAGTCGGCCGCCGGAAAGGAGATGGAGTCGTCGAGGTCGGCCAGGAAGCCGGGCCGGCGCTCGCACAAGACGACATCGACAGCCTTTTCAGCGCCACCCGCACCGGATAGTCCGATGGCAGACCAGCCGAGTCGCGATCCCAACGTATTCCCCATCGATACCCGCTTTCAGCAGCAGGCGCGGCGACCGGGCGGTGTCGCGCGGGAAAGCGCCATCGAAAGCGCCCAGCGCCAGATCGACGACATGAAGCCGGGTTTCGTCGACTGGCTCGACCGCGAACTGAAAGAGCTGGCGGCCGCAGCACGGCTGGTCACGAGCAGTCCGGCTGACGCGGCGGCGATCGAGCGCGCGCATCAGGCGTCCTGCCAGCTCAGGGACGTCGGCGCTACCATGGGGTACGAACTGGTCACGTTCGTCGCCAACAATTTCTGCAGCATACTCGACGCGATAAAGGCCGGTGCACCCTTCGACAGGGATATGGTCGATTGTCACTTGGACGCGCTGTTGCTGGCGAGGACCGAGCCATACCGTCATCTGCGGCCCGAGCAGGTCCCAGAAATGAGCCGTGGGCTGCGCCGCGTGGTCGAGCTGGCGAGCGCCAGCGCGGCGCGCGAAGCTCGATAGCCGCTCAGCGAAAGCTGGCCTGGTTCAACCGCGAAGCTTCACTCCGCCGCTTGGCGTTTTCGCAAGTATTCGATCGCGTGCAGTGCGGTTGCACGCTTGAGCCTTGCGAAGTTCGCCATGTGCTGCTCGATCGCCTGGGTGGACAGGCCGCCCTTGCCGGCCCGCAACATGAGCAGCGCCTTCACCGTCGGCCACGACAGTTCCATCGATTTCGCGACGATCAAGATGGTTTCCGTGCGATCCTGTACCAGCACGCGCTCGACAACGTCGATCGGCAAGGTCGACAGGGCAGCAAGCACGACCGCCGTGTCCTCGAAGCTGCCGGCCTGGGCAAACTTCGCAAGGTGGCTTTCCCCGAGTTCACCGGACGCACGCAGCGTCCCGATGCGTTCGCGCGCGGCGGCATAATCCCGTGATGTGGCCGCCCCCTTTGCCTGGATCGCAGTCGTCACCTTGGCGACGACATGTTGAATCTCGCCGGCATGCTCCGGATGCGCGCCCTCCAGCGCCATGCGGACGGCCTTCGATGCCGTGCTCAACAGCTTGAGAAAGTGGTGCCTTGGGATTTCAGGCCGCGATCCGACCGAACGCGCGAGCTCTTCGTCATGCTCGGAGCGCTTGACGAGCCGCAGATAACCCGTCTCCGAAAACTTGGCGCCTGAATTTTGCGCCACGCTCAGTGCGACGTCACGGTCGCCGCGCTCGACCAGCACGTCGGTGACGGTCTCTGCCAGCGATTTTCGCTTGGTGATGGCAAGCAGATGCGGCTGGCTCCTGGTCTTGGCGTTCTCGACCAGCGACACGTTGTCGATTTGCTCCGATTGCGTCAGAACCGGCCCCGCCACTTCGATGGCGTCGTCGAAAGCAAGCTTCCGCATCAACTTCGGCGGCGCATTCGGGAGCGCCGCCAGCCGTGCTGCGAGGGCTGCGCGTGCAGACTGTTCTATGTCAGCTACAAGATGGCTAAAGACGCCGTCGAACACGGCGATGTGGTCGCCGGAAAAATGGCTCGACCCGAAGACGAACAGGTCGGTGACACGGCGAAGCGTTCGCTCACGGCGCTCTTCAGAACCATTCGAAAGCGCATCTTCAAGCTCACGGAAAAGAGAATTTTGAGCGCTCATCGATGACCGCCCCCCGTTGACAAGGGTTTTCTGTCGCTACGACCGGTTATGGTTGCCTTAGAATTCAACGTCGACATCCAGTTCAGCGGCGGCCTGTTGCGATACCGGCGGCGCCGCGACTTGCGGCAAGTCTTCCTGAAGGCGGCACAGCAGACGATCTTTGAGCTCGGCGAGCGTGATCGCGGCAACCACCTCCTGCCCAAGTTGCGCGCGCTCTTGTCCCTCCGACGGAATAGAATTCGTTGCCCCTGCGTACCGTGTCAATGCATCGCCGAGCGCCTCGAATTCCTGCTTGAGGCGATCGAAACTTTGCAGCGTCACGACCAGTTCCTTATCGGGTCGGCCGCTTCCAATAACAAGGTCGGTTACCCGTCCTACGGTCTCGTCGAGCCTCAGCACGTTGTCCAGCAGGAGCGCCGCGAACACCGCAAGGAAGGACCCAACGTCATTGCTGGATACTCGTACGCTCACAACTGCCTTCCCCGATTATCGTCGCTCACCGAGCGCTTCTCGCCGCTGCTACGACAGCTTACCCATCACTTGTTCGATCTTGCTGCGCAAGATCGCCGTCGTGAACGGCTTGATCAGGTAGTTGTTGGCGCCTGCCTGCGCTGCCTTGACGACAAGCTCCTTGTCGCCGCGGCCGGTGAGCAGGATGAACGGGACCCGGCGCACGACCGGATGTCCGCGAACGGCGCGCAACAGGCCCAGTCCGTCCATCTCCGGCATGTTATAGTCGGAGATGATCAGGTCGATCGGCTGGAGCGAAGCGGTTTCCATCGCTTGTTTGCCGTTCTCGGCTTCATGGATGTGCCGGATGCCGATCTCTTCCAGGGTCATGCGAGTCATTTGTCGGACGCTGTTCTGGTCGTCGACAACAAGGACCTTGAGTGCAACTGCGTTTGGCATTCCCGTTACTCCTGATCAGCGGCTCGTCTGCGCGCCTTCTATAAGAGTTAATGCATTTTGCTCTTGGTGACCGATGTAGAGTTCATTGCCAGAGCGGGACTGATTGACGATTTGACCGCGAGGTCGGACAGCTTTTCGACATCAAGGATGAATGCGACCCGTCCATTCCCGAGAATGGTCGCGGCGGCGATCCCCGGGACCGAGCCGTAGCTCTCCTCGATGCTCTTGATCACGACCTGCTGGTGGCCGCACAGCTGGTCGACGACGAGGCCGAAGCGTGAACCGTCGCCACCGTCGGTGATGATGACGACGCGCTCCTCGGAGTCATCTCCCCCGTTGGAGCCGATGTCCAGGAGATCGGCCAAGTGCATGATCGGCACCAGGTCCCCGCGCAACTGCAGCATGCCGCGGGTACCAACAAGACTGCTGATCTCGGATTTCGCGGGCCGCAGACATTCGACGATCGTCGACAGCGGCATGACGTAGGTCTCCTGGCCGACCTTGATGACCATGCCATCCATGACGGCGAGCGTCAGGGGAAGCGCGAGCGTGATCGTCATGCCGCGGCCGCGCTCGGACTTGAGCGAAATCCGGCCGCCGATATCTTGGATGTTGCTACGCACGACGTCCATGCCGACACCGCGGCCGGAAATGTCGGAGATCGTTTCGGCGGTGGAAAATCCCGGCGCCATGATGAGGTTGTTGACCTCTTCATCGCTAAGCGTTGCGTCCGGGCCGACAAGCCCGCGCTCGCGCGCCTTCTTGAGCACCCGCTCGGAATTGATCCCGGCGCCGTCGTCTCGGATTTCGATAACGATTTTGCCGCCGCGATGTTCGGCGCTGAGGTGGACGGTCCCCTCCTCCTTCTTGCCGGCCGCCAATCGATCGGCCGGAGACTCGATACCGTGGTCGACTGCATTGCGGATGATATGCGTCAGCGGATCGCCGAGCCGCTCGATGATCGATCGATCGACCTCGGTCGTTTCACCGGACATTTCAAGCCGGACCCGCTTCGACGTCTTGGTCGAGAGTTCGCGGACGAGCCGGGGCATGCGCTGGAACACAGAGCCGACCGGCTGCGCCCGCATCGACATCACGCTGTCTTTGAGTTCGCGGGTGTGATGGATGACCTCATCGAGGATCTGCGCCAAGCGGCCGCTCGTCGCCTCCGGAAGGTCATGCACGATCTGGCCCAGCATCGCCTGGGCGATCACGAGCTCACCCACCATGTTCACGACGCGGTCGATGCGTTCAAGCTCGATCCGGGTAGTGGTGGATCCAGCCTTGGCGGCCGGTGCAGCCTTCGGCGCGCTGACGACCTCCGGGACCCCCACCGGCGCACCCGGCTTGGCCACCGGCATCGGCTCGTCATGTGGCGCAGCCGGCGCAGGTATGCTCGCCTCGCCCGCAACCGGGGCAAGCGGAATCTCTGCTTGCGGAACGACATCGGCCGGCATGCTGTCAGCCATGCTACCGAACGCCGGCATCGGATCCGCTTCCGTAATCTCGATCTCGCAATCGCCGGTCACGAACTCGAACACTTCCTCGACCTGCGCGCGCGTTGACGCAGTGCGGAGCGTTCCGGTCCACCCGACATAGGGGCGGTCGGGTTCGATTTCGGTCAGGTGCGGCAGCGCATCGGTCTCGGCGACCAGGTCGAGCTCACCCAGCTTGCGTAGCTCGCGAATGATGTACAGCGGCTCGTTCGCCTTCCGGAGCATCTCGGCCTTCGGACGGAAGACGATACCAAAAGTTTGCAGGCCATCGCCGGCGGCGGTTGCGTCGAAATCGTCGACGCGAACCGGCATGAAGTCGAGCCCGTCGAAGTCCACCATCGGCTCTTCCTCGGCGCCTCCGGGCTCGATACCGATCAGCCGCTCAAGCGCTGCACGGCATTCACTGCCATGGTTCGGCGGAATGGCCTCGCCGGACCGCGACATCGTGATCAGATCAGAGAGGACGTCGTTGGCTTGCAGCAGCACGTCCATGATCTCGTGCGTGGCCGACAGCTTGCCGTTCCGCATCGTGTCGAGCACGGTTTCGAAGACGTGAGCGAAGTTGACAAGATCCTCGAAGCCGAAGATCCCCGCGCCGCCTTTGACCGAATGCACAGACCGGAAGATGGCGTTGATCGTGTCGTCCGTGCTGGTGCCGTCCTGCATCTCGGTCAGCCCAGCTTCGATCTGCTGGAGCGCCTCGCTGCACTCGTCAAAGAAGGTCAGCTTCAACTGTTCTAAGCTTGCCACCCTCAATCCTCCAAAAACGCCTCAGAAACTCTACGGGGCAACTTTACGCACGGTCGCGATCAGACGTTCAGGATCGAATGGCTTCACCATCCAACCAGTGGCGCCTGCGTCGCGCGCGAGGTTCCGCTTCTCGACGTCGCTTTCGGTCGTCAGAACCAGAATCGGTGTTGTCTTGTGGACGGCATTCTTGCGGAGCTGCCTGATCACCTCGTAGCCATCCATCCTCGGCATGTTGATGTCGGTGATGATGACGTCGACGCGATCGTCGCCCAGCACGTCGAGCCCGTCCTGGCCGTCCACGGCCTGCACGACATCGAAGCCCGCATCGGAAAGCGTCAGCATCAGCATGTCGCGAATTGTCTTCGAATCATCGATGGTCAGGATTTTCTTGGCCATGTCGCATGCATCCTTCTGCTCATGGTTGAAATCGTTTTCGTCATCTGGCGATTGTGCTTCAGGCGGTTCCACTTCAGGCGGTTGACCCTGTTCGGCGTCCGATTCGCCGATTGGCTCAGGGTTCGACCGTGCCAGGCTTTCCGGCAGGTCGCTGTTCGGCCAGCTCAGTCCGAGATCTCGGAACGCGTTGGCGAACTCGGTTGACGGGCGCTCTATTGAAATCTGACCGCGGTCGCGCATCGCGGCGACCAGAATCTGAACGCACGGGAGCGTGAGCGTTTCGACCGCACAAGCGTCGAGACGCAGCGGTCCCTCTCCCTGAAGGTGCCGCCGCAACGTAGCGAGAAAGTCCTCCGCCGCGCTGAGATCGAGCACCGGCGGTAGCTTGAAATGGCCGTTGTCTTGATCAGTCTGCATTGCTTCTGCCCGCGTTAAAGTGCCAGTTCAAATCCTCAGGCCGCATCCACGACGCCGCCGGGGCGTCCGCTCCGATCCGGAGCGCCGTCACAGGCGTCAAGTATCGCATCGGACATCTGTGCCAGCGCGCATTGCCGGATCACGCCACCGCGCTCGAAGGCCACGCGCGGCATGCCGTAGATCAGCGACGTCTCTTCGTTCTGGCCGAGCGTGGTTGCGCCCGCCTGACGCATTTCCAGCATCCCCTCGGCGCCATCCTTGCCCATGCCCGTCAGGATCACACCGACCGCTAATCGACCGGCGGCGCGCGCCGCGGAACGAAACAGCACGTCGACCGACGGACGATGGCCGGACACCGGCGGACCCTCGGACAGCTTGCAAGTGTCGCGGCCGCCGCTGCGGTGGAGCTCGAGGTGGTGCGACCCCGGGGCAATATAGACGTGGCCAGGTTCGATGATCTCGTCGTGCATCGCCTCCGAAACCGTCATCGGACATTCGCGGTTGAGACGCTCTGCGAACGCTGCGGTGAAGCGCGGCGGCATGTGCTGGGTAATGAGCGTCGGCGGGCAATCGGGCGGCAGCCCCATCAACACGACCTTGAGCGCCTCAACACCGCCGGTCGACGCACCGATCACAACGATTTTTCCGCCCGGACGATACGTGCGTGGTTGATGTGCCCGTGGTTTCGGAGGCGCTACCGGCGCACGGCGCACGCCGATGCGTGCACGCGCGGCGCCTTTCACCTTGGTCTGCAATTCGGTGGCCAGGCCGGCCATGGCATTGGCGAGACCCTGGGTCGGCTTGGCGATGAAGTCGACGGCACCGATCTCAAGCGCCTCAAGCGTGATCTCGGCGCCGGCCTGCGTAAGCGTGGAGATCATCACGACCGGCGTCGGCCGCAGGGTCATGATTTTGCGCAGGAAGGTGACGCCGTCCATGTGCGGCATCTCGACGTCGAGCGTGATGACGTCGGGATTGAGCGCCTTGATCCGCTCGCGCGCCACATGCGGATCGGGCGCCGTGCCCACCACCTCGATGTCCGGATCGGCCGACAGCAATGTCGACAGCAATTGCCGCACGACGGCTGAGTCGTCGACAATAAGTACCCGCACCGGTGTGCCCATGTCCTACTCGTCTCCAAAGAGGTGAATTTCGCCCGCGGGCTGCCGCTGCTTGAGTCGATCGGCGTATTCCCGCTCTTCGCGAGTGATCGCGTAGGTTTCGCCGGTGCCGAGCAGCCGGCGTACGACCCGACCCGTCGCTGGGTAGTAGTGGATACGCCGAGGATGCGATCCGCCCAGGTCTTCCGCGGAGCATCGCAATCCTTCGGCTTCCAGATAGCGCAGCACGAACTGAGAGTTGTCGGTGCCGACCGCCGTGCTGGCGTCGATGACGTTGCCGCCACCGAAGACCTTGATTTCCATCCGGTCGCGCGATGCACCCGCCTTGATGAGCTCGTTGATGAGCTTTTCCATCGCGAAGTTGCCGAACCGCGCCGACTGCAGATCGTCGCCCCACCCTCCCGCGCGACCCTTGGGCAGCATGAAGTGGTTCATTCCCCCAACCCCGACGATGGGATCGCGGATACAAGCCGAGACACACGACCCGAGGACAGTCACCAGGATCTCATCCGGTTTCCGCGTCACGTAGAACTCGCCGGGGAAAACCTTCACCATCCAAGCGGAATGCGTGTTGTCGAAGAAGCGGCGCCCCGGCACCGCCTGCAAAGCTTCTGCGCCGCCCGTGTTGGCAGGCTGCTCTTGCGCCAATGCGGTGCTCATGCCGCCGTCCTTTGGTAGATCGTGCGGCCGACCAGCTGCAGCCCGGGGTGCGATCCGATCAGCGATTCCGAGTGGCCGATGAACAACCAGCCGCCCGGCTTGAGCTGCTGAGTGAAACGCTCGACCAGCGTCGATTTGGTCGGGGCGTCGAAATAGATCATCACGTTGCGGCAGAAGATCGCGTCAAATTTTCCGTGGAAGGGCCACGGCCCCATCAAGTTGAGGCGCCTGAACGTGATCAGCGCCTTGACGTCCTTCTCCATCACCACTTTATCGACCGCGCCATTGTTCTCTTCGGTCTTGAAAAAGGAGTGATAGGGCTTCGGGATTTCATCGACTGCGCTGCCCGAGAATTCTCCGCGCGCCGCTTTGCTCAAGACATCGGTGTCGATATCCGTTGCAAGAATGCGGACGTCGCAGCCAGTGAAGTCGCGGATCTCGCGCTTCATGACCACTGCTATCGTGTAAGGCTCTTCGCCGCTCGAACAGCCGGCCGACCAGATGCGCAGGCGGCCGCCGACGTTCCTGCCGCCCGACTGCGCGAACGGAAGCACGACGTGCGAGCGGAAATGGTGGAAGTGATGCTCCTCACGAAAGAACTTCGTGTGGTTCGTCGAGATGGAGTTGATAAAGCTTTCAACTTCCCGTCCATCGCTGGCGAGGAATTCGCGGTACTCGCTGAACGAATTCATCCGGAGTGCGCGAAGACGGCGCGAGACCCGGCTGTAGACCAGGTTGCGCTTGTTGTCCGCAAGCGCGATGCCCGCGTACTCGTAAGCCAGCCGCGTCAGATGGCGAAAATCCTCTTCCGAAAAGGAGAATTCGTGCACCGAGCCCCCCGCGGGCTCCTGGGAAACCATTGCCGCGGCTGCTCCGCGATTGACCGACGACATTCTCAACTTCCTCCCACTCCGGATCGGTAAAGCTCTTGTCTATCGCTGTGCCGGCGAGCGGGTGCCCGCCAAGCCTCCATCGCTAGAACTCCTTCCACTCCGGATCGTCGTGTATCGCCGTGGCGAGCGCGGTCTGCATACGGCCGACCGGCCCGCCTCCTGCATTGGCTGCGGCTGCCGACCGCCGCGGTGTCGCCACCGGCGCGCGCTTCGGAGCGGGCGCGGGTGTAGCCGCCGGCGCACGCGACCGACCGGCAGCAGCCATCGGCTGCGCCTTCGGCTCCACATGCGCCCCCACAACCGCCTTCGCGGCACCAGCGCCGGCGATGCGGAAGAACGCGACGCGCTCGTCCATCGCTCGTGCTTGATGCTCCAGCGTCTTCGCGGTCGCGGCATTCTCTTCCACCAGCGCGGAATTCTGCTGGGTTACCTCGTCCATTTGCGTCAGCGCCTTGCCGACCTGTTCAAGCCCGGTCGCCTGTTCAGCCGATGCCGCCGCGATGTTGGAGACGATATCCGCGACCTTCTTGATCGAGGCCAGGATCTCGTTCAGCGACGTGCCAGCGCGGTTCACCAGCTCGACACCTTCCTGCACCTGGTCGGACGAGTTGGTAATCAGGTCCTTGATGTCCTTGGCGGCCTGCGAGGAGCGTTGCGCGAGGCTGCGCACCTCCGATGCCACCACCGCGAAGCCACGGCCCGCCTCGCCGGCACGCGCCGCTTCCACCGCCGCGTTCAACGCCAGTAGGTTCGTCTGCCGGGCGATCTCGTCGATCACACCGATGATGTCGGAGATCTTGCGGGACGACTGCTCGATCCGTGACATCGCCTTCACTGCTTCGGCGACAACCTCGCCGCCGCGATCGGCGACCTCGCGGGTGCCGGTCGCAAACTGGCTGGCCTTCTGGGCGTTCTCCGCATTCTGCTTCACCGTCGCGGAGATTTCCTCCATCGCGGCAGAGGTCTGTTCCAGGCTTGCCGCCTGCTCTTCCGTGCGCTGGGATAGGTCCGTCGTGCTGGTCGATATCTCAGCAGCGGCGTTCGATACCTCGCGCACCGACGCCGCGATTGCACCGACCGTCTCCTGCAACTGGGCGATCGCCGCGTTGAAGTCGTTCCGCACCTTCTCGTATTCGTCGGCAAATTCGTTGGTGATGCGATGGGTGAGCACGCCAGTGGCAAGCTGCTCGAGCCCACCGCCGAGCGCGTCCACGACCAGCTTCACCTGTGCCGCGGTGGCGGCGGTCCTCGCCGCTTCGCTGCGCTGGCGTTCCATTTCTGCCGCTTTCTGACGATCCGCCGTCTCGGTTTCCAGACGGTGCTTCTCGGCCGCGGCTACCCGGAACGTAAGGACGGCCTTGCCGATATGTCCGATCTCGTCGCCACGATCCGCGACGGGGACCTCGATGTCATGATGGCCCTTCGCGAGCATCTGCATCGTCGCGACGAGCTTTCCGATAGGCCGCGTGATGGACAGCGCAATGGCCGCAGTCACGACACCGGTGATGCCTAGAAGCCCGAGGAACAGCGCCAACAAACTCCAAAACTTCCAACTCGCCTCGTCGGCGATGGCCTGCACCGTAGCGGTGAAATCGCTTACGAGACGATCTTCGGCGCGCTTGAGACTATCAATATACTTCGTGGCCGCATCGAACCATTGTTGGCCCGACACGCTGCTCATGTTGTTGTTGAATGGGGAATTGGCGGCCAGCTGCCGCATTTGCGTCATGGTGTCTTCCACCGCCCCGCTGAGCGCATCGTTCACATAGTCAATTTGGGCCGGTGTCGCATTCCGTCTGAAGAACGTGGAGTACGCTTCATCAAGGACCTGCCTGCGCATGAACTCCTGGTACACCTGCGGAGGAAACTGTCCGGACGAGAAGCCGACCGCTCCCAGCGCGCGTCCTTGGCCGGCAAATTCTTTGCGCCGCACGAGCGAGGACAACGCCGTGGCCTGACGCATGATCCTTGCATCCTCGGTCATCTCGCTCATTGCATCGATGACGGTGATAAGGCTTGCGATTGCGGCAGTATAGAAGGCGGTGACCTTAGAGGCGTCGATGGAGAAAGCATCGACGCCGGCTCGAACGCTGTCGAGTTCCGCAAGCTTGGATTTGGCATCGTCGAGATTGCGCGCGAATTGGGTCCCGGCCTTGGAATTCAGATACTCCGATGAGCGCTTATTCCATGCCTGAAGCGTCTTGTCGGTCAGTGGACGCTGATCGCGCACCACGGCAGCGAATGCTTTTCCTTTGGAGTTTATGAACCCGGCTGAAGAGCCGCGTTCCGTCTGCAGGTCGTGGACGAGGGCCGAGATCAGCGGCGCGGCTTGGGTGACCGCCGCCACGGCGTCCACGCTCGAAACGATGGACCGCTTCTCGAGCAAGTCTTTCCCGGCAAAGAAAACGAAGGCGACTAGCGGGAGGAGCCCTACGATGGCGATGCGGACGGGGATTCGGATATTCGACAGCTTCAGCATAGACAGGCCTCCTGGCCCTTTCTTGGTCTTCTATCAACGCAAGCCCCGACTTTGCGCGCGAGGCTCAATTCCGCGAGATTCCGAATGAGGCCCTGTTACATCCTCTGAGCAGACTTCCGGTCGGCGCCTGCGGCGTCGTCGCTTTCGGAGAGCGTGACCGCCAGCAGGTTGTTCAGGTCGATCAGCGCGATCATCGCGCCGTCAACCGTGACCAGCCCCGACAGGAAATCGACGCGCGATGCCTGGGCGATACGTGGCACTGGCTGAACTTGCATCGGCTCGAACGAAACGATGTCGAGCACGCGATCGGCCAAGAGACCGACCGGCCGCGAGCCGATCTGCACGATGATCACGATGTGGAGCGGCGTCGCCTCGGTCACGCCCTGGCCGAAGCGACACCGCAGATCGATGATCGGCACGATCACGCCGCGGAGGTTGAGGACGCCGCGCACATATTCGGGCTGCTTGGGCAGATGGGTGATTTCCGACCAACCCTTGATCTCGCGCACCGCCATGATATCGACGCCATACTGATCTTCGCCGATCGCGAAGCTGATGAACTGCGTAGGCGTCGTCGCGCTGCGTGCGGTATCGGCGGCTCCCCAATTGGCTGGAGTCGACGGGCTGGCAACCGGGGTTGGCGTGGCAACTGATGGGTTCATGAGCTCACAACTCGCTGCTGCGGCGCCGCCTTGCGTGGGCCGATTTCGTTCCTGCCTTAGCCGGTGCAGGAATTTTCAAAAGGCCGCGCAGGCGACGGACGCGTTCCGTGCAGTATTGATGGTATGGTGTTAAGTTGATGTTATTGGTAAAGGCTTTAGCGGGACGTAGATTTGGAATGTTGTTGTGGATCGACAAACTGGATTATCATTTCCGCCCGTCAGTCGCGCAAAATGCCGGCACAACCGCCGATCCGTCTTCGCCCATGCAATTTGCGCGGCGTTTTCACGTCGTTAAGCCAATTTTGCTGATTTGCCCGTAGTGTCCTGGTGGAATTTGTCCTCAGCGCTGGATCACCGGCTCGGTCACGGCAATCCGATCATGACGTCCGAATCACGCCTATTGATTGCGGAGCTCGACTCGACGCTGCAACGCGCGTCGAACTCACACCATCTGTCCATGCTGCGGGGCGTGACCGAGCTGTTCGTGAACGGTGCAGACGCATTCGCCGACGAACATATCGCCGTGTTCGATGACGTCATTGGCCGGCTTATCGACAAGGCCGACCGGCAAGCGCTGGCCGAGTTGACGAGTAGGCTGGTGTCGGTGGGCAACGCTCCGGCGAACGTCATCGATCGCCTGGCGCGTCACGACGACATCGCGGTTTCGGGCCCGATCCTTCAGAAATGCAACGTCAAGGACCTGACGCTTGTCGAAGTCGCGGGATCCAAGGGCGAGAAGCATCTTGCTGCGATCGCCGGCCGTCCGGAGATCAGCGAGGCCGTGACGGATGTCCTGGTCGGCCGCTGTACCATCGAGACCGCGCGCAGGATAACCGACAACAAAGGCGCAAGCCTCTCCGAAGTCGGCTTCGTCAAATTGATCAATCGCGCCAAGGGCGACAAAGCCCTTGCGGCGGCAATCGAAAGCCGGGAAGACCTGCCACCCGAGCTGCAACCGTTCCTCAAGCTGACGCTCGAGTGACCGGCTTCGCCGCGCGCAACGCGCGGGCAACTTGATCCAGCATCACATCGAGCTCGTCCGGATCGACAGCATCGGCCTGCATAATGGCCTCGACAATCGGGTCGGACAGGATCTCGTCGAGCGGCGGCTCGCAGTAGCAGCCTCGTTCTTCCCGAATCGGGATGCGGACCGTGCTGGGCTTGAAGGGTTTCACTCGGCGGCAATTCTGATGGGGGTGAGTTTGCTATTGAAAGCGTCATCGCGATCGTCATCTGCCAGCGCGTTTGGCGCAGGCTCGTCTTCACGCACCCGGAACCACAAGGCATAGAGAGCCGGGACCACCAGCAGCGTCAGGATCGTCGCGACGAACAGGCCACCCATGATGGTGGTCGCCATCGGTCCCCAGAACAGACTTCGCCCGAGCGGGATCATGCCGAGAATGGCGGCGAGTGCGGTCAGCACCACCGGCCGCGCGCGCCGCACGGTCGCGTCGATGACGGCGCGATGGCGGCCCTGGCCGGCAGCGATGTCGTGGTCGATCTGGTCGACCAGAATGACGGTGTTGCGCATGATCATGCCGGCGAGTGCGATCATGCCGAGCAGCGCCACGAAACCGAACGGCTTGCCGGAGATGAGCAGCGCAGCCGTCGCACCAATGATGCCGAGCGGCGCGGTTACGACCACCAGTGCCAGGCGCGAGAAGCTCTGCAGCTGGATCATCAGGATCGCGAGCATCGCCATGCCCATGAACGGGAAGACGACGGCCAGCGAGGCATTGGCCTTCTCGCTCTCCTCGATCGCGCCGCCAGTCTCGATCCGATAGCCGTGGGGCAGCGCATCCCGGATCGGCTTGAGCTTGCGCGCCACTTCGTTGCTGACGTCGGGCGCTTGCACACCATCGATGATGTCGCCGCGCACGGTGAGCACGAGATCGCGGTTGCGCCGCCACAGGATCGGTTCCTCGTACACGTAGTTGAGGCGCGCGATCTGCGAGAGCGGCACCGCCACGCCGTTGCGCGTGGAGATCGTGAGATCCGGCAGCCGGGCGAGATCGAGCCGTTCCGTCGGGACGGCGCGCGCCACGACATCGACGGTTTCGATGCCCTCACGATATTGCGTTACGGTGAAACCGGTGAGCAGCGTCTGCAGCGTCTGTGCCACGTCCTGCGGGGTCAGCCCAAGCGCGCGGGCACGGTCCTGATCGACCTCGAGACGGATCGCGCGCGACTGCTCGCCCCAGTCAAGGTGGGGATCGATGAGCTTGCGGTTCTCCGCCATCACCCTGCGCACCTGCTCGGCGTGTTCACGCACCTTCAGCGGATCGGGGCCGATCACGCGGAACTGCACCGCATATCCGACCGGCGGACCGAAGACGAAGCGGTCGACGCGGGTACGCGCCTCCGGAATGGCGCCGTCGGCCAGCGCCCTCTCCAGGCGAGCCTTGACCCGTTCCCGCGCCTGCAGATCCTTCGTCACGACGACGATCTGCGCAAAGTTCGCATTCGGCAGCACGGGATTGAGCCCGAGCCAAAAGCGCGGCGCGCCCTGCCCGACATAGGTGGTGTAGGTGAGGATGTCGGCGTCGCCGGCGAGCAGGCGCTCTGCCTTCTTTGCCGCGGCATCGGTGGCGCCGATCGCGCTGCCTTCCGGCAGACGCATCTCGACGAACAGCTCGGTGCGCGTCGAAGTCGGGAAGAATTGCTGTTGCACGAGGCCGAAGGAGGCGATCGCGACGGCGAACATGACCACGGTCGCGGCGACGACGCTCTTGCGCCAACGCAGGCAAAATTCGATCACGCGCCGCAGCGTGCGATAGGTGCGCGTGTCGTAGATCGCGTCGGGATTGTGAAGCGCGCGACGGGCGATCGTGCGTTTCGCGAAGTCCGGTAGGAGCTTCATGCCGAGATAAGGCGTGAACAGCACGGCTACGAACCAGGACGCGATCAGCGCCAGCGCGACGACCCAGAAGATGCCACCGGCATATTCGCCGGTACTCGAATTCGCGAAGCCGACCGGCAGGAAGCCCGCCGCCGTCACCAGCGTGCCGGTCAGCATCGGGAACGCAGTCGAGGTCCAGGCGAAGGTCGCCGCTCTGGCACGATCGAACCCCTGCTCCATCTTCACGACCATCATCTCGATCGCGATGATGGCGTCGTCGACCAGAAGCCCGAGCGCGATGATGAGCGCACCGAGCGTGATGCGGTGCAGATCCATGCCGGTCGCGTACATGACGATGAACACGATCGCGAGCACCAGCGGCACCGACAGCGCAACCACGATGCCGGTACGCAGCCCGAGCGTGAGGAAGCTCACGAGCAAGACAATCGCCAGCGCTTCCATGAATACGGTGAGGAATTCCGACACCGAGCCCTGCACGATCTGAGGCTGATCCGCGACCTGGGTGATGTCGATGCCAACGGGGAGCTCGGCGGTGATTGCGCGCACCGCCTGCTTGAGGTTCTCACCCAGCGTGAGGATGTTGGCACCATCCTGCATCGAAACGCCGATGCCGAGCGCGGGCCGGCCGCCTTGGCGCACGATGAAGCTCGGCGGGTCTTCGTAGCCGCGGCGCACGGTTGCGATATCGCCCAGACGGAAAATGCGCCCGTCGGCCTGTACCGGCACGGCGGCGATCGCATCCGCACCGGCGAACGCGCCGGTGACGCGCAGATGGATGCGGTCGGCGGAGGTGTCGACCGACCCGCCGGACACGACTGAATTCTGCCGCGCGACGCTGTCGAAGATCTGCTGCGGCGTGATGCCGAGAGTGGCGAGCTTGGCGTGGCTGAACTCGATGAAGATGCGTTGCGGCCGCACGCCGATGAGGTCGACCTTGTTGACGTCTGCGACGCGCAGCAGCCGCTGGCGAATGTCTTCGGCCAGGGTCTTCAGCTCCGCAAAGCTCTTGCCATCGGCGGAAATCATGTAGAGCGCCGAATAGACGTCGCCGAACTCGTCGTTGAAGCTCGGGCCGATGATATTCGCGGGCAAGTCGCCGCGGATGTCGCCGACCTTCTTGCGTACCTGATACCAGAGCTCCTTCACCCGCCGCGGTGGCGTCGTGTCGGAAAGCGTGACCTGGATGAAGGCGTCGCCGGCTTGCGCATAGCTGCTGACGTGGCTGAGGAACGGCAGCTCCTGCAGCTTCTTTTCGATCTTATCGACAACCTGCGTTTGCAGCTCGTTGGAGGTCGCGCCCGGCCAGCCGACGTAGATGTTCATCACCTTGATGGTGAACGAAGGGTCCTCCGCCCGGCCGAGCTTGGAATACGAGTAGATCCCGGCGCCGCCGATCAGGAGGATCATGAACAGCACGAGCGCCTGATGTGTGATCGCCCATTCCGACAAATTGAAGCGCTTCATGGCGTCGCTCCCCACACAGAGTGTTGGCTATGGCCGCGCTTCGATGGTGCGCACGCGCAGGCCCGCTTCGAGCGCCTGCACGCCGAGCGTGACAATCCGCTCGCCGTTGCTGATGCCGCCGGTGACAAGCGCGCCATCGCCGGTAAAGGACGCAACCGTGACCGGCCGCTGCTCGAGCTTGCCATTGTCGTCGACGACATAGACCATCGGCCCGGCGCCGCGATTGAGCACGGCGGCGAGCGGCACGCGCGCGACCGGCGTCTCGCGTTCGCGCTCGAGCACCACCGTGGCAGTCATGCCGAACGCCACCGCGTCGTCGGCGTCGAGGATGGTGAAGCGCGCCGCGAACGTACGCGTCGCCTGGTCGGCCTGCGGCGAGAGCTCGCGCAGGCGCGCCTGGAAGCGGCGGTCGCCGTTCGACCAGAGCCGCACGGTAGCCTTCGACTCGCGCGCCTCGCCGAGCCAGGTCTCCGGCAGCGAGACGACCGCTTCCTTCTCGCCCTTATGCGCGAGCCGCGCCACCGGCTGGCCAAGCGCGACGACTTGGCCGGGCTCAGCCAACGTCGCGGTGATAACGCCGTCGGCGTCACTCTTGAGTTCGGTATAGGCGAGCTGGTTGCGGGCGAGATCGAGCGCGCGCCACGCCCGCGTGAGGCGGCCTTCGGCTTCATCATTCGCCGCCTGCTTGCGGTCGAAATCGGCGACGGCCGCAAAGCCCCGCGACTTCAACGTGGCATAGCGCTGGAGATCGGCTGCCGCATGCGTCAGATTCGAGGTTGCCGCGGCAAGCTCGGCCTCGGCGCTTTCGACCTGGAGCTCGAGGTCGCGCGCATCGAGCCGCGCGATCACGTCGCCGATCTGCACGCGGTCGCCGACACTGACTACGCGGGTGACGATCTTGCCGGCGACGCGGAAGCCGAGATCGGTCTCATAGCGGGCGCGTACGACGCCGACGAATTCGCGCGCGGTCGCACCGGTCTCGAACGCAACACGCTGCACCTGCACGGGACGCTCCGACTTCACCGGTGCGGTTTCCGCCTGGCAGGCCGCGAGCAACAGCGAAGCGCCGAGCGCGGCGACGAGACGACGCCACACCGCCGGCACGCGGAACTTTCGCTGGGGCGCGGCGCTCGCGCCGGCCGCATTCGAAGCGTTATGATGGCTGATGACTGACGAAAATCCGAAATCGTCAGACTTTAGTCGCAATGAGACGCGTTGGGGCTGGGTCATGACGGACTACTTTCGGGGTGTGATGGCGCGGAGGAGAAAACCGATCAGCGAGCGCATGTCGGCCTCCAGATCTTGGCCTTCTTGCAAGCCTTGGGCGATCAGAACCGGATGACAGTAGGCCGAACAGGCTTTGAAGAGATGCATAGAGGTTTCGCGCGGATCGACCGGCTCGAATTCGCCAGCCTCGATACCGTCGCGCAAGATCAGTTCCAGGACCGAGCGCAGGCGCTCCTTGTGCGCCATGATGGCGTCCCAGTTCTCCTCCATCGCCACCATCACCATGTCGTGAACCTTCTGTTCTTCCAGAAGATTTTCCTTGTGATAGGCGAGGATCTCAAGTTGTAGGCGCTCGACCCGCTCCCGTGCCGAAACCTTTGAACGCGCGACCGCCCACGCCTTCTCGTCGAGCTCGTTAAGGCAGCGCTGGCAGATCGCCTGGACGATCGCGGTCTTGGAGGGAAAGAAGCGATAGACGTTCGCCGGGGACATGCGCAGTTCCGACGCAATGTCGGCAACCGCAGTCTTGGCGTAACCGATCCGCCGGAACAGCGCTTCCGCCGTGTCCATGATCCGCGCACGGGTATCTTCGGACTTGGTCTTGACGAGCGGCGCGTTCATTTACGGCGTTCCTGGCAGCCGAGTCTGATTAGTGACGATTTTCATAAACCATCACTGTCGCGTTGTCAACCTCGGAGCAGCGTTACATTTCCTCCTCGATCGACGGTCGCTGACATGCGGTCGCTGACATGCATGCGACCGTTACAGGTCCGTCGCGAGTCCGGCCTTGACGCCCTTTGCCGAGACATCTACTTTGTATTGCAAAGCAGCAACGGAGGACGTTCTGCGTGCGCGATTTGCACAAGGCGCTGGCTGATATCGACGCGATCAAGAAGCAGGTGGCGCGCGGCACACAGTTTCGCGGCTACGGCCCGGTCACGATTGCGTTCACCGGCCTGCTCTCACTGCTCGCGGCTGTTGCGCAGGATATGTGGCTCGAGGACCCGCGCAATCAGCTCAACGAATATCTCTTGGTCTGGATCGGCACCGCTGTGCTTTCGGCCGCGATGATCGGCACCGAGACCGTGACGCGCTCGCGGCGCCTGCACTCCGAGCTTGCCGACGAGATGATCTATTCGGCGATCGAGCAGCTCATCCCGGTCGGCGTGGCCGGCGCGCTCCTTACATTCGTGTTGCTGCGATTCGCGCCAGAGAGCCTTTGGCTGCTGCCAGGGCTTTGGCAGATCCTGTTCGGTCTCGGGATTTTCGCATCGTGCCGCTTCCTGCCGCGTGCCCTGTTCGTGGCCGGCGCCTGGTATCTTTCTTCGGGCCTCGTCTGCATTGCCTTTGCGGCATCCGGCAGCGCCTGGTCGCCGTGGCTCATGGGAATTCCGTTCGGGATCGGCCAGCTGATGATGGCCGCGATCCTGCACTACTCGCTTGGAGGCGCCGATGGCGAAGACTAGCCGCAAGGATTCCGCCGCCGGGCGCTTTGCCTATGAAGGACTCGACCGCGTCATCCATGAGAAGGCGCGGCTCGGCGTACTCACCTCGCTGATGGCGCATCCGAAGGGACTGGTGTTCGCCGATCTGAAGCGATTTTGCGGCCTGACCGACGGCAATCTGAGCCGGCATCTTCAAGTGCTCGAAGAGGCGGGTCTGGTCGACATCCTGAAGGGCTACGACGACAAGCGCCCGCAGACAGTCTGCAAGATCACCGCGAACGGACGCCGGCGTTTCCTGAGCTATCTGTCGGTGCTCGAGCAGGTCGTGCGCGACGCCGCGCAAGCCGCGAAGGACGGCCCTGCCCTCACGATCAAACCCGCGTCCGCCTAGCGCATCCATCACGGCATTTTTTTGAGGAGAAACTTTATGATACAAAGTACTCTCGGCGGCAAGGATGGGTTGCATGTCGCCATCATCATGGATGGCAACGGCCGCTGGGCTTCGGCGCAGGGGCTACCGCGCTCGGCCGGACACAGCGTCGGCGTCGAATCGGTCCGGCGCGTCTGCGAAGCCGCGCCGGCTCTGGGCGTGGCGACGCTCACCGTGTTCGCTTTCTCGTCCGACAATTGGCGACGTCCGCGGGCCGAGGTGTACACGCTGATGGGGCTGCTGCATCACTACCTGCGGACCGAAATCGCGCAGCTGAAGCAGAACGACACCCGGCTCACTGTCATCGGCCGCCGCGACCGGCTGTCTGACGGCCTCGCGGCGGAGATCGCAGCTGCGGAGGCGGATACTGCGCATGGCCACGGTTTGCATCTGCGCATCGCCCTCGACTACTCGGCACGGGATGCCATCCTGCGCGCGGCAGCGGCCTTGGAGAGCGAGACCGAAGTCACACGCGAAAAATTCAGCCAACTCGTTAACGGCGAGCCACCGGTTCAAAACTGCGACGTCGATCTGCTCATTCGTACCGGCGGCGAGAAGCGCCTGTCGGATTTCCTCTTGTGGGAGTGCGCCTATGCCGAACTCTATTTCACCGACCGGATGTGGCCGGACTTCGGCGCCGATGACCTCGCCATCGCCGTAGGCGAATTCCATCGGCGCGAACGCCGTTTCGGCGCCGTGCCCAACACCACCGAACCGATGCAGCCGGTGCCCAGCGCCGCCTGACTCCTTTCATCAGCCAGCACTGAGTCGTTCCGCCGTGCGGTGCGCAGCGGAAACGGCCAAGTGCGCCCGCAAAACGGAGAAGTGCAAGTGCGCATCCTGCTCATCAACGTCCCGCATCCTGCCATCGGCAGCCGCATCCCGGACGATCATCTGCCGCCGCTCGGGCTTCTCGCCATTGGTGGCCCGCTGATCGACGACGGTCACGGGGTGCGTTTGCTCGACGGCGAATTCGGACCGATGCCTAGCGCCGATATCGTGGCCGAGGCCGCGGAATTTCGGCCGGATGCGGTCTTGTTCGGCCACTCCGGATCGACCTCGGGCCATCCCGTCATTGCCGAAGTCTCGCTTGCGATCGCGCGTGCGCTGCCCAACGCCCATATCATTTATGGCGGTGTCTTTCCGACCTACCATTGGCGCGAAATCCTGGCCGAAGAGCCGCATGTCGATGCCATCGTGCGCGGCGAAGGCGAGGAAACCATTCGTCAGTTGATCACGGCGTTCGAAACCCAGTCCCCACTCCGCGACATCCGCGGTATCGCCTATCGCGAGAATGGACGCCCCGTCGCGACGCCGCCCACGATCGTTATCCGCGATCTCGACGCCTATCGCATCGGCTGGGAGCTGATCGACCACAGCCGCTATAGCTATTGGGGCGGGTTGCGCGCCGTCGTCGTGCAGTTCTCGCGCGGCTGTCCGCATCTTTGCAACTACTGCGGACAGCGCGGCTTCTGGACGCGCTGGCGGCATCGCGACCCGGTGAAATTCGCCGCCGAGTTGGCGCGGCTCCATCGCCAGCACGGCGTGCAGGTCATCAATTTTGCCGATGAGAACCCGACCGTCTCCAAGAAAGCCTGGCAGGCCTTCCTCGAGGCGCTGATCGCCGAGGACGTGCCACTGATCCTGGTGGGCTCGACTCGCGCCGACGACATCGTGCGAGATGCCGACATCCTGCATCTCTACAAGCGTGCCGGCTGGCAGCGCTTCCTGCTCGGCCTGGAGAACACCGACCAGAAAACCCTGAGCCTGATCCGGAAAGGCGCCGAGGTCGCGACCGATCGCGAGGCGATCCGGCTGATGCGCAAGCACGGCATATTGTCGATGGCGACCTGGGTCGTCGGCTTCGAGGAGGAGACCGATCGCGACTACTGGCGAGGCTTGCGCCAGCTGCTTGCCCACGATCCCGACCAGATCCAGATGCTCTATGTGACGCCGCACCGCTGGACGCCGTACTACCGGCTCGCCGCGCATCGCCGGGTGATCCAGACCGATCGCCGGCGCTGGGATTACAAGCACCAGGTGCTGGCGACGCGTCACATGCGCCCCTGGCGCGTGCTGCTCTGGTTCAAGTTCATCGAGATGGTGATTCAATCGCGGCCGCGCGCGCTCTATCGCGTGCTGTTGCATCCCGACCGCGGGCTGCGGCATGCCATGCGCTGGTACACCCAGATGGGCCGGCGCGTGTGGCCCTACGAGATCATCGGCTTCTTGCGCGATCCGCTGCGCAAGGACGGCCCGACGGTCGCGCAATTCTGGGGCGCGGCGCAGGACGCCGAGGAGGAATCGATGAGCATCCGGCCGGCGCCTGCCGATCATCAACTCGAGGGCGGTATCACCGGCAACAGCAGGTGAGAGGGCCGCTCGCGGTCGTGATAGATGCGGTGCACCACCGTCTTGCTCGAGCAGATGTGATACGGCACGTACTCGGCATTGGTCGCGCCCGCAACCCCCGTCGGCAGATCCATGCTGGTGATGTCGAGGCAGATGCGGTGTCCCTTGCGGAACAGGTTCGCGGTCGCGAGCACCTGGATCTGATACTCCTCGACCTTGCCGGGCTCGACCTTCCGCTGCGCGGCGCGCGTGAGCTTGTGCCACGGCCACCACGGCTTCGAGCGCTTGGGATCAGTCGCGCGGTGCGAGGCCTTGAGCCAGCCGCGCGTGATCTCGCGCTCGTGCAGATTGGCGGGGACCTCGCGCTCCCCTTCCCGCACCGACATCACCGACACATCGGGTCCGAGATCCTTCAGGATCACGATCCAGTTGGTGTCGTCCTGATCGATCGATGCATAAAGCGTCAGCGCGATCGGCCCCGCCACCAGCACGTCCTCCGGCAGCGGATCGGTCATGTAACGCAGGCGCTGCACGGTGTTGGTCTGCGTCGGCGGCATTTGCACGAAGGTGTCCGGCGGTTGCACCTCCGTCGCGCTCGAGGGCGCGATGCTGTGCGGGACCAGACGCTCCCAGCTTCCTAGATAGAGCTTGGTCCATTGCGTCTCTTGCAGCGGCCAGTCGCTCGCCGTACGCCAGCGGTTCTCGCCCATCACCCAATATTTCACCGGCAGCTCGTCGGTGACGCCGGTGTCGAGGCCTTTGAGCCAGTGATCGTGCCAGCGCAGGATCTCGCTATGGAACGTGTGGAACGGCCGTTCGAGATGCGCGGGCCCGGCAAGCATGAGCTTCTTCGGCGCCGAAATTTTCTGAAACCACTGCTGACAGCCGTTCAGATGCGTTTTGTACGTGTAACCGTACCAGCCTGAGCCAGTATAGGTCGGCACCTCGATGCGGCTGAACTCCGCCTCGCTCTTTTCGACCGCTGCCTCATTGTCGTAGGGGTCGACCAGCACGTGGAAGTAAGGCGGCATGTGCTGGCCTTTCTGCGCCAGCAGATTGTAAACGTGCGGATACATCTTGTAGTCGGGATTGCTCATCGCCTCCGCCCAAGCCTTTTCGAGTGGCGGCGGCAGCGGGCCGGGCGCGCCTTTGTTCTGGTGAATGGCGGAGAAATGTCCGACCAGGTAGCGGAACAGATGGATCACGCCGCCGGGATATTCGTCGCGGAAACCGCCGAACTCGCCATAGGCGCCGCGTGAATCGAACGGGAAGATCGCCTTGAGATGCGGCGGCTGCTTCTTGGCGACCGCCAATTGCTCGGCGCCGAAGCCGGAGATGCCGACCATGCCGACATTGCCGTCGCACCAGGGCTGCGCCGCGATCCATTCGATCAGGTCGTAGCAATCCCATTCGCGCGAGCCGCCGCCCTGCGACTTGCCGACGCCGCGCGGCGAACCGATAACGTGAACGTAACCACGTGAAACGAAGAACTTCGTATCGCCGGCTTCAAGCGGGCCCGTCCAGAGCGGCGACCACGCCGGCTGTGGCGGCAACGCCTCGGCCATGTCCGGGCCCTGGAACTCCTTGTTGTAGATCGCGAAGGCAAGCAGCGCCGGAAACTTGCCGGCCTCCTCAGGCCGGTAGACGTCGACGCAGATGTTCACGCCATCGCGCATCGGTACCATGACGTCGATGTCGCGGGCGATCGATGGATAGAGCGGCGGCCGGTCATAGGCCGGACCGGGATTCTCCGCCGACTGTAGCCATGCCGGTGAATATGTGGTGGTGGCAGTCATCGATCCTCCCGCACGCCAGACGTTGACAACAGCTCGGCATTATATTTGACTATGCTCAATATTGAGCATGCTCAATATGGGAGTCAAGGCGGCCGGCGTTCCTGTCGCAGCCGATCATTCGAAGAGCGTAGAAGACGTCATGGGTCGACGAGCACGAATGCCCGCCACGCTTCGGCTGACAGGCCCGGCGGGCCTGCGCGAAAGGAACAAGTCCGACAAGTTGCGGCGGATCAAGGACGCCGCGCGCGAGCTGTTCGTCAGCAACGGATTCGATGAAACGACCACCCGGGAAATCGCCATCCGCGCCGGCGTCGGCATCGGCACGGTTTTCACCTACGCGGACAACAAGCGCGATCTGCTGTTCCTGGTTGCGAACGACGAACTTGCGGAGGTGACCGCTACCGCGGAAGCAAGTCTTCGGAAAGACGCATCCTGCCTGCAGAACCTCTCCGGGTTTTTTCGGCATCACTATAAATTCTTCGCCCGGCAACCGGAGCTTTCAAGGCTGCTGCTGCGGGAGATGACGTTCTACGACTCCGGACAGCAGGCGAGCCGCTTTCAACAGACCCGCGAGAAGAACATCAAGATCGTCGGCGACTTGATGCAAATGGCGGCCGATCGCAAGGCGATCCGGATAGCCGAAGACCCGCAATTTGTCGGCTGGGTGGCGTTCTGTATCTTTCAGGTGGAACTACGACGCTGGCTGATGAGCAAAAGCCCGGTGCTGTCCTCTGGAGTGAAATCGCTCGAACGTGCCTTGCGGCTGCTGATGACGGGGCTCGATGCAACACCCGGTGCACTCAACCTGAACCGCTCATAGAGAGGAGAAACTGATGGAGATGAAGCCGATACGTCGCATCGTCACGGGACATGATGCGCAAGGCAAGGCGGTCGCGTTGTTCGACGGACCATCGACACCGAAAGTGCGCAGCGCCGGCGGCAACGCGGTAACGCTGCTGTGGGTGACCGGCGAGAGCCCGGCCGACATGTCAGGCAATCAGGATCGCGCCAGCACGCCGGTGAGCGTCCCTCCCCCGCCCAGCGGCTCGATTTTCCGCATCGTCGATTTCCCGCCCTACTCACCAACGAGCGAACCGGTCGATCACCATAAGATGCTGGTCGCGATGGGTATCGACCCGCACACGCAAGGCTATGCCCGCCACGCCAATACCCACCGCACTCGGAGCGTCGACTACGCGCTGGTGCTGGAAGGCGAGATCGACATGCTGATGGACGACACCGAGGTGCACGTGAAGGCCGGCGACGTCCTCGTGCAGCAAGGGACCAATCACGCGTGGGTCAATAACGGCGACAAGCCTTGCCGCATCGCCTTCATCCTGATCGACGCGAAGGAGCCACCGGCCTGGAAGCAGAACTGGACGAAGTAGCGTAAGCGCTCGCGCGGGTTCCTTCTCGAATACGGTCTGGCGCTGGAGGAGCTCGCGATAGAGCCCTCCTGGCGCATCATTTGCTCCGGCGTGCCGTTCCTGCACGATGCACATTCCAGATGAACATGGTCTCGACGGTGTAGACGGCGTTCGAGGTCGCCGTGATGCGGCTGGTCAACATCCCCGGCAGCCGATCCGCGAAATAGGTCGGTGAATGGCCGGTGAGGTGCCGGAACAGATCGCCGCAGATCGCCGGTGACGCGCACGAAGGTAAAGCTCGCGACCCAGCCGGCCACCGCCACAACAGGTTGTCCGCCGCGAGCAAGAAAACAAGAAACGCGAACGCCAGCCAGATACCGTGCGCGGCCGTCGGACCGCCGGCGAGCGTATCAACCAAATATTTCAAACCGTATTGTGTTGTGACCGAACAGAAGACGGCAGCAACTACCGCGGCCACGATCACAGTATGGCTGAACGTTCGTAGCCGAACGTAGCGAAAGATGAATGCGAACGGGCGATCGACGAAACGACAAGCGTCCTGCATCCATCCTCGACTTTCTGGCGCCCCTAGCAACAGCCCCCTGGCAACAAATGTCGGCAACCGCTGAAAAGCTTGGCGTCTGCCTCGACTCTGCCATGAGCAAACATTGGGCACGATGGGTGCAGCAGAGCCCGACGCATTGATTTGAGAAAAATCGCGCGACGGGAAATGGTTCCCGCGTGTACGAAAAATAGAATTGTTGTCGAACGGGCGCGTTGCACCCCATGTTATCGGATCGGCTGGGCATTTGGGGCGAAAGTC
The DNA here is from genome assembly GCA_019745775.1 of Xanthobacteraceae bacterium. Lineage (GTDB taxonomy): Bacteria > Pseudomonadota > Alphaproteobacteria > Rhizobiales > Xanthobacteraceae > VAZQ01. The sequence goes on from JAIESR010000064.1 coordinate 43,808, forward strand.
CGTCACTGAAGATGTAAGGAGAGTTGATCCATGCGCATCGCCCAAGTTGGCCCGCTCACGGAGGCGATCCCGCCAAAACTGTATGGCGGGACTGAGCGGGTTGTTTACTGGCTGATCGAAGAACTCGTCGCCCTCGGCCATAACGTGACGTTATTCGGTAGCGGGGATTCCTGCACCTCTGCCAAGCTCGAAGCGTTCTGGCCGCGCGCGCTGCGCCTGGACGGTTCCATCCGCGATCCGAACGCGCTGCATATGGCTATGCTCGAGCATGTGCGGCGGCAGGCGAATGAGTTTGATTTTCTCCACTTTCATCTGGACTACTATCCATTCTCGCTGTTTTCGCGCCAATCAACGCCGTTCCTTACGACTTTGCATGGCAGGCTTGATCTTCCCGAGCACCAGCCGGTGTTCGATACTTTCTCCAGTGCGCCCGTCGTTTCGATCTCGAATTCGCAGCGGCGGCCGCTACCACAAGCGCACTGGATCAAGACGATCCATCACGGACTACCCGAGAAGCTGATCGTTCCGCTGCCGATAACGCCGTCCTATTTCGCGTTCCTCGGCCGCATCGCGCCGGAGAAGCGCGTCGATCGGGCGATCCGGATCGCAGAGCATTGTGGTATTCCGCTGAAGATCGCCGCAAAGATCGATCGCGCCGACCGCGATTACTATGAAGAGGAGATCCGGCCGATGTTCGCGTCGCCCTATGTCGAGTACATCGGCGAAATCGGCGATGCGGACAAATCCGCCTTCCTGAGCGGCGCAATTGCGCTGCTGGTGCCGATCGACTGGCCGGAGCCGTTCGGGCTGGTGATGATCGAAGCGATGGCCTGCGGTACCCCGGTCATAGCCTATAACCGCGGCTCCGTCCCGGAGATCATTGAAGATGACCTGACCGGGTTCATCGTGGAAGACGAAGCTGGCGCGATCGGCGCGGTCGATCGCCTGTCACACTTGTCGCGCACGAAAATCCGACAGCGCTTCGAGGAGAGGTTTACCGCGCGCCGCATGGCGCTCGACTACCTCTCCGCCTACCGCACGCTGATGGACACAGCGAAGCCGCGGCTGCGGGTTGTGGCAGACGAGGACGCGCCGCAGATTGCGGCGTCCGCCTCCTGAGCTACAAACGAACAGATTGCGGCGCCCTCGCTGTTACTTGGCGAGGGCGATTTCTTATCTGGCCTCGGCCGGCGTTGCGCTCGCCCGCGTCTCGGGCATCAGCGCCCAAACCGCGGTGAACGCCACCGTTGCGATGACGGCCAGGCTCAGGAACGCAACCGAGCTGCCGAAATGATCGGTGAGATAGCCGGCGAGCGTCGGACTGATCGAGGCGCCGATACCCACCGCCGTCCCCACGATGCCCTGCGCAAGGTTGAATCGCCCGGTGCCGCGCGTGATATCGGCGATCATCAACGGCACCATCACACCGAGCCCCGCCGCCGTGATGCCGTCGAGTATTTGCACGGCGACCAGGAGATAAGGGTCGATCACCAGCGAGAACAGCAGCGCACGCAGAACCAGCGCGGCAAACGCGATGCGCAGGAACGGGATGCGGCCCCAGATTTCCGCATGATGCCCGACCCAGGGCGACACGAGGGCGACAACGACTTGCGGCACCACGATGCACGCGGCGATCAGGACAGTCGCCCATTCGCTTGATCGCATCGTCACCACGCTGCCCATCAGCGGCAGCATCGAGGCGTTGGCCATGTGAAAAAGCAAGGCGCAGCCCGCCAGGATCAGCAGCGGCGGATTGCGAACAACGATCCGCATATCGACCGGCGAGTGATCCGTCTTCTGCGGCACCGGACCGCCATGCGCTCGATCCGCGTCGACCTCGGCCGGCCGGATCTGGCTCAGGGCGACCAAGGTTGGAACGAGCAGAACGGCAGTGACCAGAAATACCGCGCGCGGCTCGAAGAAATAGCCGACGGCGCCCATCGCCGCCGCCGCTGTCCCGTTGCCGACGGCGGCAAATCGGGCATTGCGCCCCAGCCGTTCGCCAATCGCCGCGTGACCGACGAGGCCGAGGCTCATCGCGACAATGCTCGGCCCAAGCACGCAGCTTGCGAGCGCATGCAGGCAGGCAGCCGCCAGCACCAGCGGAAAGATCGGCACAAACGCATAGATCAATGCCGCCGCGGCGATCGCGCTGAGCGCCAGTCCGGCCACCAATCGCTCCGACCGCGCCGCGTCGACCAGCCAGCCGCCCGGCATCTGCCCCAGCAGCGCGATCAGGCCGCCGGCCGACAACACAAGGCCGATGTCGACCTGGGTCCACTTCTGCGATGTGAGATAAACGGCGATAAACGGACCGAAGCCGGTCTGGATGTCGGCGACGAAGAAGATGAACCAGTCAAGCCCGCGGAGGCTCCTTCGGGAAGGATGCGGCGCTTCATCAACGGGCGGTGGCGACGGCACGACCGCGAGCGCGCCCGCGTCTGGCGGGGCGCGTTCGCCGTCGTCGCGCACCGGTCGTTCGATCGATCGTGGCGACGCATTCCCAGACAGACGACCGCTCCGGCGTTATCTGCTAGTCGGTTGGCAGTGACTGCAGACCCCCCGTCGCGCCCAAGACGACGACGGGCTGCTTGTCCTTATACTCTGGTGCCGCCCTCACCTGATCGCGGGTCAATTCCAAGGTGATGACGTCGCGCTTGGCGCTGTCCGGACGAAATCGCAAGGCATTCCAATCGACGGCTATTCTGCGGCTACCGACGCCGAGGAAACCACCGAAATCGATGATCGCCGCGCGCGCCTGGCCAAGCCGGTCCACGATCACATCGACGATCCGTCCCATGTTTTCGCCGGCGGTGCTGCGCACTTCGCGGCCGAGCACGCCTTGTGCCTGCCATGACCCGAGCACCGTCACGGATGTTTCAGCTGGAAGTTCCGGCGTGCGGGCGGCTGGCGTCGCCGGCTGTTCCGTTCGCGCTTTCTTGACGTCGACCTCTTGCGCCAATGGCCCGCCCGTGGCGCAGAGTGCAAGCACCATCACAGTAATAATTGTCCGAAACCTGCCGTGCATTTTGTCCTCCCCTGCCCGAGATCAAAAAGAGGAACGTGCGCACGCCTCCTGCAGTTCCATCACGTGCGAAACCGGTAGCGATAGGGAAGCTATGCTGACAGGATCACCGACGCCTGAACCTGGCCACGAGCCTGCAGAACCTCGAGCGACACTTCGTCCGCGTGCCGGCGCACCTTCACGTCGATGCTCGATCCGCCGACCTGGAGATTGCGCAGGATCACATAGTCGAGAAACGACGGCAGCCGCGGGTTGCGCAAGTGTATTTCTTTGGTCTGCGGGTGGAACTCTAGTCCGAGCGCAGCATCAATGAGCGAGAACGGCGTCGCACTGGCCCAGGCCTGCGGCGCGCAGGCAACGGGGTAGAGCGTCGGCCCGCGCCGGCGCTCGCGTTGGAATCCGCAAAACAGCTCGGGCAAGCGCCGCAGGTCCATGTAGGTAGCGGCCTCGAACAGGCCCTGCATGACCTGTCCGACCGCCCGCTTGAGGCCGTAGCGCGCGAAGCCGAGCGCGATCAGCGAGTTGTCGTGCGGCCAGACCGAGCCGTTATGATAGGACATCGGATTGTAGCGCGCTTCGCCGCGCGCGACCGTCCTGATTCCCCAGCCGGAGAAGAAGCGCGGGCTCAAGAGCCCGTCCGCGACCAGCTTGGCGCGTTCGGGCCGCGCGATGCCGGTGAACAGCACCTGCCCGGCGTTCGAGGTGAGCACGCGGCACGGCTCCTTCGCACCGTCGAGCGCAAGCGCGTAGGATTGCAGTTCGTCGCACCAGAATGACGCCTCGAAGCGTTCGGCCAGACGCTGCGCATCGGCGTCGAGTTGGCGCGCAAGCGCGTCGTGATGAAGCCGACGCGCACAGCGGGCCGCCAGCTGCCTGGCGGCAAACACATATCCCTGCACCTCGGCGAGAGCGATCGGCCCTTCGGCGCGGCGGCCATCGGCGTGGAAGATCGCGTCGTGCGAGTCCTTCCAGCCTTGGTTGGCGAGGCCCTTGTCGGTCTTGCGGTAATATTCGATGAAACCATCGTGGTCGGCGTCGCCGACTTCGTCGATCCAGCGGAGCGCCGCTTCAATCGCTGGCCAAAGCTCGATCAGCGTATCCTCGTCGCCGGTCCGCTCCACATAGAGTCCCGCGAGCAGAATGAACAGCGGCGTTGCATCGACGCTGCCGTAATAGAGACCGAACGGCACCTCCCCCAGCGCCGCCATTTCGCCGGCGCGCATCTCGTGGAGGATCTTGCCCGGCTCCGCGTCCGACAACGCATCACTGGCCTTGGCCTGAAACGCCGCTAGCCTGCGCAGGACGCCACGCGCCATGCTTGGATCGCACCACAGCATCTGCAACGCCGTGATCAGGCCGTCGCGCCCGAAGGTCGTCGAGTACCAGGGAATTCCCGCGTAGGGATAGCGCCCCTGCGCCGTGCCGGTCATCAACATGCACAGGTCGGCCGCCGACCGGCACAGCACTTCGTTGAATAGCTCGTTCGAGGTCTCGACCGTGGTCATGCCGCGGGTTGCCTTGCGGAGCTCGCGGTGCGCGGCCAGCAATCCACGCAGGAACGGTACCGGCCGCTGCGCGCCCGGGTCGTTGCACGAGACCACCAGGAAGATCGGCTTGGACTCATGCGGCGCAAGCTCGATGCGGTAGGACGCCGACGTGGCGGCGAGCCTGGTCGGCGTCGGATCGAAGATCAGCCGCGTTCGCCGCGCCGCGCCGTCGAGACCGTGATAGCTGAGCAGCACCTGGTCGGGCGCAACGACCTTTCTGATGCCGGTGCCGCGCCGCGGCCGCTCAATACCGCGCACTTCGAACAAGTCTGCAAAGTCGCTGTCGAAGTGGAGCGAGAAATCCAAAACGATAGGACGGCCACCGTGATTGCGCAATGCAAGGCGTTGATAGGCGTTGCCGCGCCACAGGAAGATCGTGCGCGCGACATGCACGATATCCTTTTCGAGAATGATGTGGTCGCCGTCATAGAAATCCGGATTGGTCAGGTCGACCGCGAGCATCGTGTTGTCATCGCGCACGTTCGAGCCGAGCAGCAGCGGTTGCTCGCCGTTGATCAGCAACTCGAGGCGGGAGAGGAAGCGGGTGTCGGCGTGGAATAGGCCGTCCGGATCGCCGGTCGACGCGCCGATATCGCCGTGGCTGTCGGTGACAATGAACGTGTCGTCGCATTTGAGCGTGCGGCGCGGGCGCGTGACTGTCTGCGTAGCAGGAATGTAGAACGGCGCTTCCGCCACCGGATCGACACGCCTGCGCTCTGCCTGTAACGGCCTCTCGATCGCCATCAACACCCTCACAACCGTGCAATGCCAGAAAAGCTAACGTACGAATCAGTGAAAGAGTTTCATCGCTCGTGCACTTCGCGCGCCCGATACCAAGGGCTGGATACGGCGTGAATGCGGCCGCGCCGACCGACGACTTTGCAAGAAAATTAGCCGAAAACGAAGCGGTTTGCCGGCGGACCGACATGCAGCGACAATCAGCTTCCCCGATATACCGAATAACTCCAGGGCGTTGTCACGAGGGGCACGTGATAGTGGCCTTCGGGCTCCGCTATTCCAAAACGCACCGGCACCATGTCGAGAAACGGACGTGAATCGCGTGTGACGCCACAACTCCTGAAATAGTCCCCGACATGAAACAAAAGCTCGTAGTTGCCGACCCGTAACGGGCTATCTGCGATCAGCGGACGGCCCGGGCGCCCATCACGATCGGTCGTCACGCGTGTCAGCAGTGCGCGCGCCGATCGACCGACCTCGAACAGTTCGACGGTCACGCCCGCGGCCGGGCGGCCGTGATAGGTGTCGAGCACATGCGTTGACAGGCGCCCTGTAACCACCGGCGCGCCCGCACCTTCCACGCGATCGACAAGACGCAGGCGGGTGATGTGGCCGATCTCTTCAAGTGCCGTTGCGATCTCCGTGTCAACATCGTTGACCAGCCGTCGCTCGAAGGAGTCAAGCACGGCGTCGCGGGTTTGCCGGCGCACGCAGATGACAAAGGGGAACCCGAATTTTTGCCGATACGCCCCATTCAGCTTTTCGAAATGCTGAAACTCGGCATCCGAGAGCTGATCGAGCCCCAGGCCCGCCTGCTCCGCGACTGACGCGGGCGCCATCGTTCCGGCACGCGCCGCCTTCCCCGCCAGATCCGGATGACACGCCACGAACGCAATCTGCTCCTGGCGCGGCCGGCTGCGTACCGCCGCCATCATGGCATCGTGCAGAGCCGCCACGGTCGCAAACGGCCGACGTGGATGGCTCTGTTCCGCGACCCAGGGCGCCGCTTCGAACAGCCCATCCAACGCGCGGACAAACCCCGCCTTGTCGGATTTGTTCAGCGTATCGAGTGAAACGCGTTGCGGCATGATCAGCCCCATTCAAGCCGTGCAAAGGTCCGCAACCGCCAGCGCGACGATCTTGGTCGCCGCCCGCAGGTCGGACAGCCGGATGTTCTCGTTCGCGTTATGGGCGCTGGCCTCGAGGAGCGTCCGCGGCCCCGCACCATAGAGCACCACGGGAATGCCACGCGCGGCATAGTGGCGGGCGTCGGTGTAGAGTGGCACGCCGGTGACCTGAACATCGGTCCGCAGGATCGCCTGTGCATGGCGCTGGATGGCGGACGCAATCGGCTCGCTGCCGGACTGCGGGACCAGCGGCGTCGCCAGCAGGACCTGCCGCACCGTCACATTGATTCCTGCGAATGCTTTCGCACTTTCCTGGATCAAGGCACGCAAACGGGCCTCGACCTCCGCCGGCGACTCCTCCGGAATGATCCGGCGATCGAGCCGAAATGTCACCTGATCGGGCACCACATTGGTGTTGATCCCGCCGCTGATCAAACCGACGTTGAGCGTCGGCGACGAGATGCCGGGCATGCGCGAGCGGATACTGGCGAGGGATTGCCGGCTGGCATAGAGCGCCGTCAGGATCGCATTGGCTGCTTCCAGCGCATCCACGCCGCTGCCGGGGATCGCCGCGTGCGCCTGCTTGCCTTCGACGGCGACCTCCAGGTGCAGGCAGCCGTTGTGGGCGTTGACGATGGCGTAGGAGAAGCCGGCGGCGATCACAAAGTCCGGCTTTGCCAGTCCTTGGTCGAGCAGCAGCTTCGGACCGATGTCGCCACCTGATTCTTCATCATACGTGAAGTGCAGTTCGACCGTGCCCGCGAGCTTCGCCCCCTTGGCTACGGCGTCCTTCAACGCCAGCAAGGCGTATGTGTAGGTCGCGAAATCGGACTTCGACACCGCGGCGCCGCGTCCGTACATGACCTTACCCTGCGGGCTGTCCTCAATCACGGCGCCGTAAGGATCGTTCGTCCATCCGCGTCCCGGCGGCACGACGTCGCCGTGGGCATTGAGCGCGATCGTCGGGCCGTCACCGAACCGATGGCGCACGATGAGATTGGTCGCGCTTTTCATGCCGACCGCCTCGACGGCGGCACGCGGTATCGGACACGCTTCGACAGTCAAGCCGAGTTCCTCCAGCAGCGTCTTGGTGCGCGCGGCATGAGGCGCGCAGTCTCCCGGCGGATTGTCACTGGGCACTTTCACCAATTCGGCGAGAAGTTCGATCTCGCGCGCAAAGCCGTCATCGACGAAAGCGCTGATCTGGTCTGCAATCGTCATGCCGACTGCTCGTAGTTTGCGATGGTGTCAAGCAGAATGCGTGCCGCGAGATCCGCATCCGCGGCCGCTACCGTTTCCAACGGCGAATGGCTGATGCCACCATTGCCACAACGGACGAACAGCATGCCAAGTTCGGTGATGCCTTTGAACTGCATGGCGTCGTGGCCGGCTCCGCTTGGCAGCGGTCGAACGCCGATGCCCGCACGGGCTATGGCCGCCGCTAATAGCCGCTGAATGCGCGGGCTACAGGAAACGTTATTGCTGCGCGACACTTCCTTGGTTTCAACCTTAACGCCACGGCGCTCCGCGACACGTTTGATTTCCGCCAGCACGTCCGATGCAGCCGCGTCGCGCGTCTGGTCGTCGCCGGCACGGATGTCGATGGTCAGCTCACAGTGCCCGGGGATGACGTTGATCGCGCCACCAGGCACGCGGAGTTCGCCGACGGTGCCCACCAGCGTCGGCGCCGCCGCACAGCGTCGTTCCACGTAGAGAACGATTTCGGCAGCAGCGGCGGCGGCGTCGTGGCGGAGCGCCATCGGCACCGTTCCCGCATGACCGGCGGTTCCGGCGATGCTCACCCGCTGCCGTACCGAACCGGCAATGGAGGTGACGATGCCGACCGGGAAGTCCTCGTGCAGCAGGACCGGTCCCTGCTCGATGTGGACTTCCAGATAGCCGATCAGATCCTGCGGGCGGCGCGCCAGCGTCGGTATGAGCTTCGGATCGAAGCCAGCCGCGCGCATGACATCGCCCAATCGATGGCCTTCGCCATCGCTCCGATCGAGGACGCTCGTGTCGAATTGGCCGGCCATCGCGCTGCTGCCGATATAGGGTGTGGAGAAGCGCACCCCCTCCTCTTCCGAGAATGCGATCACGTCCACGTTAAATGGCAGCTTGCGGCCGGACTGGTGCAGGTGCTCGACCGCCACCAGTGCCGTCAGGATGCCGAGCCGTCCGTCATAGTGGCCGGCGTTGCGGACGGTGTCATAGTGCGAGCCCAGGATGAGCGTGCGCGCTGACGGATTGTCCGACCGATAACGCCCGACCACATTGCCGACGGCGTCGATGTCGGCGCTCATGCCGGCATCATGCATCCATTTCTTGAGCTCGGCTGCGACGGCGCGGTGCGGCGGCGTGAGGTAGGTGCAGGTCAGGCCGTCGGACGTCTCCGACCACTGCGCCAGCCGCGCGGCCAGGTCGACAATGCGTTGCCCGAATGTCATGGTGATCGCCGGAAAGAAGGCCGCTGAACCGTGGACGCTGTCGTCACTGAATGGCTTAGTCTCATCATCCGCTGGCTGCACGTCGTTGCCGGGATAGCCTGGATCGGCAGCTCATTCTACTTCATCCATCTCGATTTGAGCCTCAAGCCGAGACCGGGGCTGCCCGCCGGCGTCAAGGGTGACGCCTGGCAGGTCCACGGTGGCGGTTTCTACCACATGGTCAAGTTCGTGGTCGCGCCCGCCCGCATGCCGGACGAGCTGACCTGGTTCAAGTGGGAGGCTTACACCACCTGGCTGTCGGGCTTCGCGCTGCTGGTCATTGTCTACTATCTCGGCGCCGAGCTCTATCTGATCGACAAGAGCGTGCTCGATCTGAGCGCCCCGATGGCGGCACTCATCGCTTTTGGCAGCCTGCTCGTGGCCTGGCTGTTCTACGAGGGGCTGTGCCGTTCGCCGCTGGCAAAGCACGAAATCGCGATGTCGCTGGTTGGCTATGTTTTCCTGGTGGGCCTGACCTATGCCTTCACCCATGTGTTCAGCGGACGCGGCGCGTTCACCCAGATCGGCGCGCTGATCGGCACCATCATGGTGGCGAACGTGTTCGTCATCATCATCCCCTACCAGAAGAAGACGGTGGCGGCGCTGATCGCCGGCAAGGAGCCCAATCCGGAATGGGGCGAGGAAGGGAAGCGCCGGTCGGTCCACAACAATTACCTGACACTGCCGGTCATCTTCCTGATGATCGCGAATCACTACCCGATGCTGTTCGCGACCAAGTACAACTGGCTGATCGTCGCGATCGTGCTGCTGATCGGACCGGTCATCCGCCATTTCTTCAATTCCCGTCATGAGGGCAAGGGTAGCCCGTGGTGGACCTGGGGCGTGGCCGCGACCGGGATGATCGCGATCGCCTGGCTGTCGGCCGCCGGCCCGCGTCAGACCGTCACCGGAGCGTTGCCGAAGGCCGATGCGCGGGCGGCGCACAATGTCGTGCTCACCCGCTGCAGCATGTGCCACATGAGCGGGCCGGTGTGGCCCGGCGTCCCCGCGGCGCCCAAAGACGTGCTGCTTGAAACCCCGGAAGGCATCAGCCGCCATGCCCGACTTATCGAGATCAACGCAGTACGCTCGGATGCCATGCCGCCCGGCAACATCACCGGGATGACCGGCGAGGAACGGTCGATCCTTGCGGCCTGGATCGCGGCCGGCGCACCGGCGAAGTGAACGCCATGACTTATTCATCCTCCTATCCGCGCGACCTCGTCGGCTACGGCCGCGACCCGCCCGACCCGCGCTGGCCGGGCCGCGCGCGCGTGGCGGTGCAGTTCGTGATCAATTACGAGGAAGGCGGCGAGAACTCGATCCTGCACGGCGACAAGGCGTCGGAAGCGTTTCTGTCGGACGTGCTGGGCGCCCAGCCGTGGCCTGGCCAGCGCCATACGAATATGGAGTCGATGTTCGAGTACGGATCGCGGGCCGGGTTCTGGCGGTTGTGGCGAATCTTCACTGAACGCAAGCTGCCGGTGACGGTGTTCGGCGTCGCCACGGCTTTGGCGCGTAATCCCGACGTCGTCGCCGCCATGGGCGAAGCCCGATGGGAGATCGCCAGCCACGCGCTCAAGTGGATCGAATATAAGGACATGCCGGTGGACGAAGAGCGCGCGCAGATGCGCGAGGCCATCCGAATCCACACCGAAGCGACGGGAAGCCGGCCGCTCGGCTGGTACACCGGTCGTACGTCCGTAAACTCGCTAAAGCTCGTGCTCGAAGATGGCGGCTTCCGTTATTCATCCGACACCTATGCGGACGACCTGCCCTACTGGGTCAACGGCGCGGAGGGTCCGCACCTGCTCATCCCCTACTCGCTCGATGCGAACGACATGCGCTTTGTCGTGCCGCAGGGTTTTGGCCAGGGCAATGACTTCTTCACCTATCTCCGCGACAGCTTCGACGTGCTCTACGCCGAAGGCGACCGCGCGCCCAAGATGATGTCGGTCGGCCTGCACTGCCGGCTGGTCGGCCGGCCGGGCCGCGCGGCCGGGCTCATCCGCTTCCTCGATCACATCGCCAAGCATGACCGTGTCTGGGTCGCGACGCGCCTCGACATCGCGGAACACTGGCACCGCGAGCACCGAGGCCTTGCGGCGAATGCGCCCGTGGTCGCGTGATCCCGCGCCAGCGCGAAAAAGCGCGGGTTTTCAACAGTCTTGACTGGTGAATAGGCAAGTCGGTTCAAATTGCCTAGTCTTCGGGCAACCCTGCAGCCGCATGCTCGCGACGGGGCGAAAACTTTAGGCTGGCACGCGGATTGCTGAGCAACACCGAGACGTCCGCCGATTAGCTTATGGAGCATCAACGATGGTCGCGATCAGGTTATTCGCAGTGGTTGTTGTGGTGGCACTGGCGGCCGTCTTCGCCAGGCCGGTGTCCGCACAAACCAATCTCAAATTCGCGCTCGACTGGAAGTTCGAGGGTCCGTCGGCACCCTACTTCGTCGCGCTCGACAAGGGCTACTACAAGGCCGAGGGCCTCAACGTCTCGATCGACTCCGGTCCCGGCTCGGTCGCCGGCATCGCGCGTGTAGCGGCCGGGACCTACCCGATCGGCTTCTTCGACATCAATTCGCTGGTGAAGTTCCTGGACCAGAACCCCGACAAGAAGGTTCAGGCAGTGCTGATGATGTACGATAAGCCGCCGTTCGCGATCGCCACCACCGCCAAGACCGGCATCGTGAAGCCGAAGGACCTGGAAGGCCGCGTCCTCGGCGCGCCCGCCGCCGACGGCGCGTTCGCGCAGTGGCGCGCTTTCGTGAAAGAGAACAACATCGATCCGTCCAAGGTCCGGATCGAGAACGTCGGCTTCCCGGTGCGCGAGCCGATGCTGGCTGAAGGCAAGGTCGACGCCATCACCGGCTTCTCGTTCTCGATGCACTACAACCTCTTGCAGAAGGGTCTGAAGCCGCAGGACATCCGCACCATGCTGATGGCCGATCACGGGCTCGTGCTCTATGGCAACGCGATCATGGTCAATCCGGACTTCGCGAAGGCCAATCCCAAGCTGGTCGCAGGCTTCGTGCGCGCGACCATCAAGGGCACGCTCGACACCATCAAGGACCCCAGGGCAGCCATCAAGTCCGTGATGAAGCGCAACGAGACCGGCGATGAGGCGATCGAGCTCGATCGGCTCCAGATGTCGCTGCGCGACAATTTCGTCACCGCCTGGGTCAAGGCCAACGGCTTCGGCGGCGTCGACATGGCGCGGCTCGCAAAATCGATCGACCAGATCGCGCTGACCTACGACTTCAAGGCGCGGCCAAAGGCGGAGGACGTGTTCACCAGCCAGTATCTGCCGCCGGTGGCCGATCGGAAGCTTTGATCGGCCTCATTTAATTAGGCCGGGTGCGAAGACAGGCCGGGCATGAGTGCGTCCGTCGAGATCGGTGACGTCACACTGACCTATCGCGGCGTGTCGGGCGGCGTCCTCGCGTTGAAAGGCACCACACTGAACGTGCGCCGCGGCGAATTCGCCGCGGTGGTTGGCCCGTCCGGCTGCGGCAAGTCGTCCTTGATGAAGCTCGTCACCGGACTGCTGCCGCCCGACAATGGCAGCATCGTCATTTCCGGTGCCAAGGTGACGGGCCCGGTCAAGATCGCGGGGATGGCGTTCCAGAATCCCAACCTCCTGCCCTGGCGGAAGGTGGTCGACAACGTCCTGCTGCCGCTTGAAATCGTGCAGCCGTACCGCTCGAACTTCCGCCGCGAGAAAAAGCAGTACCGCGAGCAGGCGGAAGCGTTGCTCAAGACCGTCGGTCTCGGCGGATTTGGCGATCGCTATCCGTGGGAGCTCTCGGGCGGCATGCAGCAGCGCGTATCTCTCTGCCGTGCGCTCATCCACCAGCCTTCGCTGCTGATGCTCGACGAGCCGTTCGCCGCGCTCGACGCGTTCACGCGCGAAGAGCTGTGGTGCGTGCTGCGCGACCTCTGGCAGAAGATCAGGTTCACCGTGATCCTGGTGACCCACGACCTGCGCGAAGCGACGTTCCTTGCCGACACCATTCACGTCATGAGCGCGCGGCCCGGCCACATCGTGATGAGCAAGACCGTCGAGCTGCCGCGCCCGCGCGAGCTCGAGGATTGCTTCAAGCCGCAGTTCATCGATATCGTGCACGAATTGCGCGCCAAGATCGGCGAGGTGCGGCAACAATGAACTCGACACTGGAAAAGCTGTCGCCGACGCTGTTCACGATCGGAATCTTCCTGTTTTGGGAGGCGGCCTGCCGGGCGTTCAAGATCGACCGCTTCATCCTACCGGCGCCGTCCGAAGCGTTCATGGCGATGGTGCAGTATTGGCGGCCGCTCGCCTATCACTCGTTCGTCACGCTGTGGACCACCCTGGCCGGCTTCGGCATCGCCGTCGCGTTCGGGATCGCGCTCGGGCTGGTCGTCGGCTGGTCACGCACGATCTATCGGGGGCTATATCCCGTAATGATCGGCTTCAACTGCATCCCGAAGGTCGCGGTGGTGCCGATCCTGATCATGTGGTTCGGCATCGGCGAGGTGCCGGCGATCCTCACCGCGTTCCTGATTTCGTTCTTCCCGATCGTCGTGAACGTCGCCACCGGCCTCGCCACCATGGAGCCCGAGCTCGAGGACGTGCTGCGGGCGCTCGGTGCGCGCAAGCTCGACATCATGCTCAAGGTCGGAATTCCGCGGACGCAACCGTATCTCTTCGGCTCGCTCAAAGTCGCCATCACGCTCGCCTTCGTCGGCACCGTTGTCTCGGAGACCGTGGGCGCCAACGCCGGGCTAGGCTACCAGATTGCGCTCGCCGGCTCGAACTTCCAGATGCCGCTTGTTTTTGCGGCACTCCTGCTGCTCGCCTTCGAGGGGATCGCGATGTACGCGGTTTTCGCCTGGATTGAGGGCCATTTCACGCGCTGGGCCTTCCGCTCCTCGATGAGCGCGGCCGCCTAGCGTCCGACCAGTATCCCTGACCGTCGACAAATGCTGAGCAGGAGCGGCCCAATGATTAGGCAGGCTCGGGTCGAGCCGCTCCCCTCGCCGCCCACGATTTAGGCAGCCGATTCACGCGCGGTTTCATAACGGACGTCGCATTGTCCAATCAAAGGCTTGGACAGCGTAAATCGCTGGCACAGTCCTTGCGTCATAGGTCGCCGGCGAGCCGGCGCCGAGCCGTTCGTTGCGTCAAACAGAGGACATCGCGATGACTAATCCAGTCAAAACTGTCACAAGGCGGACGGTGCTTCGGAGCGGTCTGGCCACCGCTGCCGGGCTCATCTGCAGTCCCGCCATTATTTCAACGGCGCGGGCGCAAGGCCCGATCCGACTTGGCATTCTTCACTCCCTCTCGGGCACGATGGCGATCAGCGAGACCACGCTGAAAGACGTGATGCTGATGCTGATCGAGGACCAGAACGCCAAGGGCGGTGTGCTGGGCCGAAAACTGGAAGCGATCGTTGTCGACCCTGCTTCGAACTGGCCGCTGTTTGCAGAAAAAGCGCGCGAACTGATCTCGAACCATAAAGTGTCCGCGGTGTTCGGCTGCTGGACTTCGGTGTCGCGCAAGTCGGTGCTCCCGGTGTTCAAGGAGCTCAACAACATCCTGTTCTATCCCGTGCAGTACGAAGGCGAAGAGAGCGAGCGCAACGTGTTCTATACCGGCGCCGCCCCGAACCAACAGGCGATCCCGGCCGTCGACTACCTGATGAAGGAAGAGAAAGTGGTGCGCTGGGTGCTCGAAGGCACCGACTACGTCTATCCGCGCACCACCAACCGCATCCTGGAAGCCTATCTCAAGGCCAAAGGCGTCGGCGCCGGCGACATCTCGATCAACTACACGCCATTCGGCCACTCGGACTGGCAGACGCGGGTAAAGGCGATCAAGACGCTAGGCTCGCAGGGCCGAAAGACCGCGGTGGTCTCGACCATCAACGGCGACGCCAACGTTCCGTTCTACAAGGAGCTCGGGAACCAAGGCGTCAGCGCCAAGGACATCCCGGTCGTCGCGTTCTCGGTCGGTGAAGAAGAGCTTGCCGGCATCGACACCCGGCCGCTGGTCGGGCATCTCGCCGCCTGGAACTACTTCGAGTCGATCAAGACGCCGGCCAACGCCGAGTTCATCAAGAAATGGAAGACCTTCACCAAGAATCCGAAGCGCGTGTCCAACGATCCGATGGAAGCGCATGTGATCGGCTTTCAGATGTGGGTCAACGCCGTCAACAAGGTCAAGTCGGTCGATCCCGACGCGGTCATCGACGCGCTGCCGGGCATCACCGCGCCCAACCTGACCGGCGGTACCTCGACCATGCTCGCCAACCACCACATCACCAAGCCGGTGTTCATCGGCGAGGTGCGCGGCGACGGCCAGTTCGACGTGGTGTGGAAGACGCCGGACTTGGTTCCGGGTGCGGCCTGGTCGGAGCATCTTGAAGGATCGCGCGACCTGACGGCGGACTGGGTCAAGTTGAAATGCGGTAACTACAACACCGTCACCAAGCGGTGCGGCGGCTGACAATACTGTCAATGCGACTGCGGGAGGCTCAATGCCTCCCGCGCCATGCCGGGGGTTGATGATGCGCTGCCTGCGCAATGGCTTTCTATCATTTGCTGTCATGGTGTGGGTCGTCCTGCTTGGCACGTCCGCCGCGCAAGCGCAGGATCTTGAGAAGGCCCTCGCCGGCTTCATCGCCGACAACTTTGCCGACACCGATTCAGCGACCGCCGCCGTCGCCAAGACTGGCAGTCCGCTGGCGATTTCCATCATCGAAGCGCTACAGGACGGGCGGTTGCTGTTTAGCGGCGAACAGAAGCAGGTTTTCCTCCGGAACCGCGCCGGCGCGGTGCTCGACGCCGCGACCGGAAAACCCGCTGCCAACGTACCCGCCGACCTCAGCCCCGTGCGGGTCAACAACCGCGTGCGGCGCGCCATCGACGCCGCGCTTGGCGGCCTGACACTACTGTCACCCGATCCGACGCGACGGCTCGACGCCGCGCGGGCGGTATTCAAATCGAAAGACCCTGCCGCGCTGCCGGCCCTGCTCGCAGCCATCGAGAAAGAGACCAATCCGACCATCAGGCAGGCATTAACCGAGGCCCACGCCGCCGTCGTCCTGTTTCAGGCGGACGCAAGCGAAGCCGCCAAAATCCAGGCTATTGGCGTGCTGCGCCAGCGCGGCGACCAGGACGCGCTCGCGCTGTTGTCGAGCCTGCCCGACGGCACCCCTGACGGCGTCAAACGCACCGCGCAGGATGCGGCCGGCGCGATCCAGACCAATCTCGCGATGTGGGGCGGCGTCCAGAACGTCTGGTACGGGCTGTCCCTCGGCTCGGTGCTGCTGCTGGCGGCGATCGGCCTCGCCATCACCTTTGGCGTCATGGGCGTCATCAACATGGCTCACGGCGAAATGGTGATGCTCGGCGCCTACACGACCTTCGTCGTGCAGGAGCTGATTCGCGCCCACAATCCAGCGCTGTTCGACTATTCGCTGCTGATCGCCATCCCCCTCGCCTTTTTTGTTGCCGGATTCGTCGGCATCCTGATCGAGCGCGGCGTGATCCGCTTCCTCTACGGCCGTCCGCTCGAAACGCTGCTCGCGACCTGGGGCATTTCGCTGATCCTGCAGCAAGCCGTCCGTACTGGCTTTGGTCCCACGAACAAGGACGTCGGCAACCCGTCCTGGATGAGCGGCGCGTTCGAAGTCGGCTACATCACCGTCACCTACAACCGGCTCTGGATCATCGTCTTCACGATGACGGTATTCTTCCTGCTCCTGGCGCTGCTTCGCTTCACCCATCTCGGCCTCGAGATGCGCGCGGTGACGCAGAACCGCGCCATGGCAGCCTCGATGGGAATCCGCACCAGCCGGGTCGACGCGCTGACCTTCGGACTGGGCTCCGGCATCGCTGGGCTCGCCGGCGTGGCGCTCTCGCAGATCGACAATGTCAGCCCCAATCTCGGACAGGGCTACATCATCGACTCCTTCATGGTCGTGGTGTTCGGCGGGGTCGGCAATCTGTGGGGCACGCTGGTCGGCGCCTTCACGCTCGGTATCGCCAACAAATTGCTCGAGCCCTATGCCGGGGCCGTGCTGGCCAAGATCGCGATCCTCGTGCTGATCATCCTGTTCATCCAGAAGCGCCCGCGCGGCCTGTTCGCGCTCAAGGGCCGGGCCGTCGAAGCATGACGCTGTCACCGCTGACCCAGGCGCTCAACCGCGGCGCCATCGCCTTCATTCTATTGCTCGCGGCGATCGGCGTGATCGTTCCGATCTTGAACCTCCTGGTGCCGCCGTCATCGCCGTTCCACGTGTCGAGCTACTACGTGGCTCTGTTCGGCAAGTACCTCTGCTACGCCCTGCTGGCATTATCGATCGATCTGATCTGGGGCTATTGCGGCATTCTCTCGCTCGGCCATGGCGCGTTCTTCGCGCTCGGTGGCTATGCCATGGGCATGTACCTCATGCGCCAGATCGGCGGCCGCGGCGTCTATGCCAATCCGATCCTGCCGGACTTCATGGTGTTCCTGAACTGGACCGAGCTGCCGCTCTATTGGTACGGCTTCCAGTCGTTCCCCTATGCCATTCTGATGGTGCTCTTGGTTCCCGGCGTGCTCGCCTTCGTGTTCGGCTGGTTCGCGTTTCGCAGCCGCGTCACCGGCGTCTATCTGTCGATCATAACGCAGGCGCTTACGTTCGCCTTGATGCTCGCGTTTTTTCGCAACAACTTCGGGTTCGGCGGCAACAACGGCCTCACCGACTTCAAGGACATCCTCGGCTTCAACGTGCAGGCGCAGGGCACGCGCGCCGCGCTGTTCGGGATATCTGCCTTCGCACTGCTGATCGGATACGTCATCTGCCGGGTCATCGTGACATCCAAGCTTGGCATGGTGCTGGTCGCGATCCGCGACGCCGAAACTCGTACGCGCTTCCTCGGCTATCGCGTCGAGTCCTACAAATTGTTCGTGTTCACCCTGTCGGCGTGCATGGCAGGCGTCGCCGGCGCGCTCTACGTGCCGCAGGTCGGCATCATCAATCCGAGCGAGTTCTCGCCCGCCAATTCGATCGAGGCGGTGATCTGGGTCGCGGTCGGCGGCCGCGGCACGCTGATCGGTGCCGCGCTGGGCGCCGTCGTCGTCAACTACGCCAAGACCTATTTCACCTCGGGATTCCTGGCGCCGTACTGGCTGTTCGTGCTCGGCGGCCTGTTCGTCGCGGTGACGCTGTTCCTGCCGCGCGGCATCGTCGGCACCATCAACTATTGGATGGAGCGCCGCCGCGACAAAGCGATGCCCGCCGCGCGCCCGGACGCCGACAGCGCAGCCGCCGAGGATGGCGTCGCGTCCGCCGCCACGGCGCGACCGGCCAAGTAGGATCGCGCGATGGAAAGAAACGAAAAGATCGCAACATCGCTGCTCTATCTCAATGGCGTCAGCGTCTCGTTCGACGGCTTCAAGGCGCTCAACAATCTTTCCCTCGCGGTCGAGAACGGCGAGATGCGCGCGATCATCGGCCCCAATGGCGCGGGCAAGACCACGATGATGGACGTCATCACCGGCAAGACGCGGCCGAATGCCGGCGACGTCCTGTTCGGCGGCATCTCCGACCTGACCAAGCTCGACGAAACGCAGATCGCGGAACTGGGTATCGGCCGCAAGTTCCAGAAACCCACCGTCTTCGAGATGCACACCGTCGAGGACAACATCCTGCTGGCGCTGAAGGCCGACCGCCGCGTGCGCGGCACGCTGTTCTGGACCGAGACCGCCGAGGCCGAAACGCGCATCAACAGCATCCTGGAGATCGTGCGTTTGAAGCATGTGCGGGAGCGCGTCGCCGGCAGCCTGTCGCACGGCCAGAAGCAATGGCTGGAAATCGGCATGCTGCTCGCGCAGGAGCCGAAGCTCCTGCTGGTCGACGAGCCGGTCGCCGGCATGACCGATGCCGAGACCCGGCAGACTGCCGAGCTGCTCAAAGAAATCAACCGCGACAAGACCGTTGTCGTCGTCGAGCACGATATGACTTTCGTGCGTGATCTGGGCGTCAAGGTCACCTGCCTGCACGAAGGCACCGTGATCGCCGAAGGCACCATCGATCAGGTCTCGGCGAACGAGCGCGTGATCGAAGTCTATCTCGGACGCTAGCGATGCTTGAAGTCCGCTCCATCGATCTGCATTACGGCGCCGCGCAGGTGCTGCGCGGCGTGTCGCTGGCGGCCGAGCGCGGCAAGGTGACCTGCGTGCTCGGGCGCAACGGCGTCGGCAAGACGAGCCTCCTTCGCGCACTGGTCGGGCAGCATCCCGTCAGCAAGGGCACGATCGCGTTCGACGGCAACGACATCACCAAACTCCGGCCCTATGAGCGGGCACAACGCGGCATCGCCTATGTGCCGCAGGGCCGCGAAATCTTCCCGCTGCTGACCGTCGAGGAGAATCTCAAGACCGGCTACGCGCCGCTTGCGCGCGGCGACCGCAACATCCCCGACGATGTGTTTTCGCTGTTTCCGGTGCTCAACAGCATGCTCGGCCGGCGCGGCGGCGACCTCTCGGGCGGCCAACAGCAGCAATTGGCGATCGGGCGCGCCATGGTCATGCGGCCGCGGCTCCTGCTGCTCGACGAGCCGACCGAAGGCATCCAGCCCTCGATCATCAAGGATATCGGCCGCGCCATCTCGTATCTGCGCAATCTCGGGCAGATCGCGGTGGTGCTGGTCGAGCAGTATCTCGACTTTGCGCAGGAGCTGGGCGACCATTTCTCCGTGATGGACCGGGGCGGCGTGGTCTATTCCTGCACGCGCGAAACGATGGACGAGGTAGCGCTCAAGCGTTCTCTTGCGATTTGAGCGCGGCGTGGTCAGACTCGGGACTCTCGGGACTTGGGCGTAATGCAATCGACGACGGCCATAGCGGATCGCGATCTGACCGCCATTCGCGCACGCGGCTGCATCGGCCTCGCGGTCGAGGCGGTTGCCGGTGTGACCCGGCGCCGCCACGTGCACGAAAGCGGCTCCCTGCGCGTGCGCTTCCCCGGCTCGCCTGGCGGCGCGCTTGAAGCGGTCACCGTCAACACCGGCGGCGGCATGACCGGCGGCGACGCCTTCGATATCGACGTAGCCGTGGGCGCCAACGCCCGCCTCACGGTCACCAGCACCGCCGCGGAAAAAATCTACCGCAGCCTCGGCCCGCCGGTGACCATGAACGTGACGATCAACGTCGCCGCGGGCGGCGCGCTGACCTGGCTGCCGCAGGAAACCATCCTGTTCGACAAGGCCGTACTGCACCGGCGGATCGAGGTCGATCTTGCCGCCGACGCGCATCTCGTTCTGGTCGAGCCCCTGGTGTTCGGCCGCACCGGCATGGGCGAGAGCGTGCAGAGCGGCGAACTCCGCGACAGCTGGCGCGTGCGGCAGAACGGAAAGCTGATCTATGCCGAAGGGACGCGGCTCGGAAGTCCGGTGGCGCAAACCCTTGCCGATACCGCCGTGGCGAAGGACGGCGTCGCTATCGCAACGGCGCTGATCGTCCCGGGCGATGAAGCGATAACCGATGCGATCCAAGCCATGAGCAGCGACGTTCACGGCGAGGTCGGCGTCTCGGCCTGGAACGGCCGCGCGGTCCTGCGATTTTGCGCCCGCGACGGCGCGGCCCTGCGCCACGACATCATCAACGCGCTCGGTGCGCTCCGCGCAACGCCGCTGCCCCGCAACTGGACCAACTGACAAGCGTGGAAGTCTGACATGTTTCTCACTCCCCGGGAAAAGGACAAGCTCCTGATCGCCACCGCCGCCATGGTGGCACGGCGCCGGCTCGAGCGCGGGGTCAAGCTCAATCATCCGGAAGCGGTCGCGCTGATCACCGACTTCATCCTCGAAGGCGCGCGCGACGGCAAAACCGTCGCCGAGCTGATGGAAGCCGGCGCCCACGTCATCACCCGCGCGCAGGTGATGGAGGGCATCCCGGAAATGATCCACGACGTGCAGGTGGAAGCGACGTTCCCGGATGGCACCAAGCTCGTCACCGTGCACGAACCGATCCGCTAGCGCATGTCCCGGAAAAGTGGGAACCGGATTTCCGAAAAGGACATGCGCCGCGCAAAGGAATCGAGGCTTCGATGATCCCCGGTGAAATGTTCATCAAGGACGGCGAAATCGAGTTGAACGCCGGCCGCAAGACCGTGACGCTGACGGTCACCAACACCGGCGACCGGCCGATCCAGGTCGGCTCGCACTATCATTTCTTCGAGACCAATCCGGCGCTGAAATTCGAGCGCAAGAATGCGCGCGGCATGCGCCTCGACATCGCCGCCGGCACGGCCGTGCGCTTCGAGCCCGGGCAGACCCGCGACGTGATGCTGGTCGCGCTCGCCGGCAAGCGCACCGTCTACGGATTCCGCCAGGACATCATGGGAAAGCTCTGAGGTCGCCATGTCGGTCACGATGAAACGCACGGCCTATGCCGATATGTTCGGTCCGACCACCGGCGACCGGGTGCGGCTCGCCGACACCGACCTCATCATCGAGGTGGAAAGGGATTTCACCACCTACGGCGAAGAGGTGAAGTTCGGCGGCGGCAAGGTGATCCGCGACGGCATGGGGCAATCGCAAGTCACCAACAAGCAGGGTGCCGTCGACACCGTCATCACCAATGCGCTGATCCTCGACCACTGGGGCATCGTGAAGGCCGACGTCGGCATCAAGGACGGCCGCGTCCACGCCATCGGCAAGGCCGGCAATCCCGATATCCAACCCAATGTCACCATCGTCATCGGCCCCGGCACCGAGGCGATCGCCGGCGAAGGCAAGATCCTCACCGCCGGCGGCTTCGACACCCACATCCATTTCATCTGCCCGCAGCAGGTCGACGACGCGCTGATGTCGGGCGTCACCTCGCTGCTCGGCGGCGGCACCGGCCCGGCCGCCGGCACCAATGCGACGACCTGCACGCCTGGCCCCTGGCACATCGCGCGCATGATCCAGGCCGCCGATGCGTTTCCGGTCAATCTCGGCTTCGCCGGCAAAGGCAATGCGGCGCGGCCAGCGGCGCTCGAGGAAATGATCAAGGGCGGCGCCTGCGCGCTGAAGCTCCATGAGGACTGGGGCACGACGCCGGCCGCGATCGACAACTGCCTCGCGGTCGCCGACGACTACGACATCCAGGTGATGATCCATACCGATACGCTCAACGAGTCGGGCTTCGTCGACGACACCATCAAGGCGTTCAAGGGCCGCACCATCCACGCGTTCCATACTGAGGGCGCTGGCGGCGGCCATGCGCCCGACATCATCAAGGTGGCCGGGTTGAAGAACGTCCTGCCCTCCTCCACCAATCCGACCCGGCCGTTCACGCGCAACACCATCGACGAGCATCTCGACATGCTGATGGTGTGCCACCACCTCGATCCGTTGATCCCCGAGGATCTCGCGTTCGCCGAGAGCCGCATCCGCAAGGAGACCATCGCGGCCGAGGACATCCTGCACGACATCGGCGCACTCTCGATGATGTCGTCCGACAGCCAGGCGATGGGCCGGATCGGTGAAGTCATCATCCGGACCTGGCAGACCGCCGACAAGATGAAGAAGCAGCGCGGCCGCCTGAAGCAGGAGAAAGGCGACAACGACAATGCGCGCGTGAAGCGCTATGTCGCCAAGTATACGATCAATCCCGCCATCGCGCACGGCGTATCGAAGCACATCGGCTCGGTCGAGAAAGGCAAGCTCGCCGACCTCGTGCTGTGGTCGCCGGCGTTCTTCGGCGTCAAGCCGGACGTGATCATCAAGGGCGGCTCGATCGTCGCGGCGCTGATGGGCGATCCCAACGCCTCGATCCCGACGCCGCAGCCGGTGCACTACCGGCCCATGTTCGGCGCGTTCGGGCGCGCGCGCACGGCATCGTCGGTGGTGTTCGCATCGAAGGTGGCGGTCAAGGCCGGCCTCGGTAAGAAGCTCGGCATCCAGAAGGAATTGGTCGCGGTCGCCAACACCCGCGGCAAGATCTCCAAGAAGAGCATGATCCACAACGACGCGACCCCGAATATCGAGGTCGATCCGGAGACCTACGAGGTGCGCGCCGACGGCGAGCTGCTTACCTGCACGCCCGCCGAGGTGCTGCCGATGGCACAACGCTATTTTCTGTTCTGACGATGAAGCGCGCATTCGAGATCAAGGCGGCGGGAGGCTGGCAGGAAACTGCCGCGATCGATCGCGTCGTGCTCGATGCCGACGGCCGCTTCCGCCGGCGCATGCTGTTGATCGGCGAGAGCGGAACGGTCTTCCTGCTCGACCTGGCGAAGCCGACGCCGCTGCGCGAAGGTGACGGCCTCGTGCTCGAGGACGGCTCGATCGTGCGCGTCGACGGCAAGCCCGAGCGGCTGGTCGAGATTTCCGCCGCCGACGAGCAAGCTCTCGCCCGCCTGGCCTGGCACCTCGGCAACCGCCACGCCGACGTCGAAGTCGTCGGCGACAAGCTGCGCATCCGCCGCGACCACGTGCTGGAAGCGATGCTGCGCGGGCTCGGCGCGACACTGACCGAAATCGAGGCCACTTTTCATCCCGAGCCGGGCGCCTACGGGCAGCACGGCCATGAATGACGACAAGTGAGCGAGGGACCATGAGCGACAAGGAGGGCGTGCCGCGCACCTCCGATGCCGCGGCGCTTTATCGGCTGATGGCCTGGCTGTCGCCGGCCTACCCGGTCGGCGCGTTCTCGTATTCGAGCGGCATCGAGTGGGCGGTCGAAGCGGGCGACATCACCGACGCCGTTACGCTGCAGCGTTGGCTGACAGCGACGATCGACCACGGCGGCGGTTTTTGCGACGCGGTGATCTTCGTCCATGCGTATCGAGCGGCAACGGATGGTGAGGAGCTGGCGTTGAAGGACGTTGCCGCGCTCGCTGCCGCGCTCGCCCCTTCCAAGGAACGGTTCCTTGAAACGACGGCACAAGGCCGCGCCTTCATTGAGGCAACACTGGCGGTGTGGCCGTGTACGGCGCTCAGTCGCCTGATGGCGATCTGGGACGGCCCGCTTGCCTATCCCGTCGCGGTCGGCATGGCCGCGGCCGGTCACGCCATACCGATGGAAAGCGCCCTCACCGCCCTCCTGCACGCCATTGCCGCCAATCTTGTTTCCGCCGGCGTCCGGCTCATTCCGCTCGGCCAGACCGACGGCCAGCGCGTGCTGGCATCGCTCGAGCCGGCGATCGCGACAACCGTGAGCCGGGCGCTTGACACCGCGCTCGCCGATATCGGCGGTGCGACCTTCCGCGCCGACATCGCCAGCATGCGCCACGAGCGCCAATACACGCGGCTGTTCAGGAGTTGATGATGCAAGCCAGTCCCCATGGACCGTTGCGGGTCGGCGTCGGCGGACCGGTCGGCTCCGGCAAGACCGCGCTGATGGACGCGCTCTGCAAGCGGCTGCGCGACCGCTATCAGCTGGCGGCGATCACCAACGACATCTACACCAAATGGGACGCGGAATACCTGGTGCGGTCCGGCGCGCTCGCTCCCGACCGTATCGCCGGCGTCGAGACCGGCGGCTGTCCGCATACCGCGATCCGCGAGGATGCCTCCGCCAATCTCGCCGCGGTCGCCGACATGCGCGGGAAATTTCCTGGCCTCGATCTGATCCTGATCGAATCCGGCGGCGACAATCTCGCGGCGATGTTCTCGCCGGAGCTTGCGGACCTGACGATCTACGTCATCGATGTCGCGGCGGGCGAGAAGATCCCGTCCAAAGGCGGCCCCGGCATCACCCGTTCCGACCTGCTTGTGATCAACAAGATCGATCTCGCGCCGCATGTCGGCGCATCGCTCGAGGTGATGGAGCGTGACGCCAGGCGCATGCGCGGCGCGCGGCCGTTCGTGTTCAGCAATCTGCGGACCGGCAAAGGCCTCGACGAGATTGCCGGCTTCATCGAAAAGAAGGGCGGGCTCGCTTAGCGGCCTAGAATCGCCATGCCCCGCCCTTGCGGGGCGGGGCATCCACGGCCTTGCCGGGTATGAAGCCGTGGACAGCCGGATAACCCGGCCATGGCGAACGCTACGCAGCTGTTGGCGCAATCTCGCTCTCGCAAATGTCATGCCAACTGCGCTTCGCTTCGCATGAGACGGCAACACTCAAAAAGCCTGGGATTCCGCGCAGGTGTCGGCGGCGGCAAGCACCATCCCACCGGAAAGATGCCTTCACTTCGTGCTCGGCTGCCAATGCTTTGAGCAGCGCATTGCGTCGAGTGGCACTTGGGCGCTTAGCCGACCGGCGCCACCTCGACCGCAACCTCGAGCCGCTGCCCGCCGGACGCGAAGATGACGCCGTCAATCGGCGCCACGTCGGCGTAGTCGCGGCCGATCGCCAGCACGACATGGTCGTTGCCGGCGAGGATGCCGTTGGTCGGGTCGAGGCCGATCCATCCGATCTCAGCCCCGCACCATGCCAGCACCCAGGCATGCATGGCGTCGGCGCCGGCGAGCTTGACCTCGCCCGGCGACTGCACGGTGCGCAGATAGCCGCTGACATAGGCCGCGGGAATTCCGAGCGAGCGCATGCCGGAGATCATGATGTGCGAAAAATCCTGGCAGACCCCGCGCCGCAGCGCGAACGACATCGGCGGCGTGGTTGAAGCGGTGGTCGCACCGATCTCATAAGCGAATTCGTTCTTGATGCGCCGCATCAGGTCGATCGCGCCATCGAGCACGGGCCTACCGGGCGTGAAACTCGAAGCGGCGTAGTCGCGGATCTCCGGATCAAGCGAGACCTGCCGGCTCGGGAACAGGAAATGCGCAGGCGACTGCGGCGACAGGTCGGCGCTCGCGAACGCGGCCGCGCGCACATCCTCCCACGCCGGCGTTGTGGCGGCGTCGATTGCCGCCGGCCGGTCGACGACGACGCGCGCAGCGACCCGCACGGTCAGGCGATCATGCGGCTGGTCAAGCGCAACCCAGGTCGTCCAGTTACCGAAGAAATCCAAACCCTCGCGGCGGTCGACCGGCGCGGGACTGACGTCGAGCACTGCGGCCTGGACCCGCTGATCGGAACGATCGATCAAACCGAGCCGCAGCACATGACGCGCATAGGCCACCGTCGATGCGTAGTGATACGTGGTTTCCTGGCGGACGTCGTAGATCATCCGAGCGCATCCCATTGGCCGTCCGAGCGCGCATGCGTCGTGAAATAGGTCGATGCGACTACGTCAGAGAGCTTCATCAACGCGGCCTCGACTTCGAGCAGCGCGCCGGTGCCGATCTGCGCAGCCTCGGTCGTGCGTAGCCGGGTCGTCGCCGCCGTTGCAATCTGCTCCGGCGGCGACAGCCGGTTCTCCTCGCCGCGCTTCGGCAACGCGGCAAGGTGCGCCTCGATACGCGCGAGCTGAAACACGATCGAGCGCGGGTTGTTCGGATCGAGCGCGACGAGATCAACAACCGGCGCGCGTGCCGCCACCATCACATAGCGCAGCCGATAGGTGATCTGGCTGTCGGCGAGCTCTAGCAGCACGTCGAGCGCTCCGTCCAGGTCGTTGGCGAAGGCAAACTGCCGCACAAAGCGGCAGCCCGCGAGCGCTCGCTCGATGCGGCGACCGAGCTTCAGATATCGCCAGCCGGCGAGCTGGCTCATGTTCTCCTGCGCGAGGCCTGAGAATGACGCGATGATCCGTAGCGCTCCGTTGGCGCGTTCGGTCAACGCGCTTTCGTTCAGCCCCTGTTCGAGCGGTGCGTTGATCAATTCCACGAGGTCGGTGAGCGCACACCACGCGTCCGGCGAGAACCGTTCACGGATCACCGACGCCGCCTGCTGGGCAGCACTGCCGAGGAACGGCACCGCGCCCGTGAAGTCACGGCCTCGCAGCGCGGCCGAAGCGACCAGCGCGGGTGTGGCATTCAACATATCGCCCGGTACCGCGCCCCATGCCGCAAGCAGCGAACAAATGCCGCGATGGAGATTGAACGCGGCCTCGTCGCTCTCGGTCGCGCGGTTGAGCAGCGCCCGCACCAGACGCAACGTCGCCTCGGTCCGCTCCACATAACGTCCGAGCCAGAACAGATTGGCGGCGGCGCGACTTGGCAGCGCGCCTGTTGCACGATTGATTTCGATGCGGTCGGGGGTCGGCAAAAGCGTGAGCTCATGCACCGGCTTGTCGGACAGCACCCAGGCATCGGCCGTGCGCCCGCCCTGCTGCAGACTTACGGCGCGCGCATCGGCGTCGTCGGCGACGCGCACGAAGCCGCCCGGCATGACGCGCCAGCCGTCGCCGACGCGCGCCAGCATCAGCCGCAGGATGAACGGCCGCGGCACCAGCTTGCCGTCCTGCCATGCCGGCGTGGTGGACAACGTCACGACCTCCTGCGCGACGAAGTCGGCGCCGCGCCGTCCGATCGCTTCGATGAGACGGTTGCGCGATCCCGGCACGAGCTCGCTGGCGTGCGCGCCGCGCGAATGATCGGCGTTATCGCCTGCGAAGGCCGAGCCGATCACCACCGAATCGAGTTTCTCCAGCACTTCGCTGCGCCTTGTAAGATCGCCGAGCCACCAAGTCGCGAGATTGGGGATCGCAAGCTCCTGCCCGAGCACCGCGGGCGCCAGTGCCGGCAGGAAACTCAGCATGGCGCGCGCTTCAACAACACCGGAACCAAGCGCGTTGGCGATCGTCACCGTGCCGTCGCGCACCGCCTGCACCAGACCCGGCACGCCAAGCCGAGACCGCGCGCTGAGTTCGAGCGGGTCGGCGAAATCCGCGTCGAGACGGCGCAGCAGGACCTCCGCGCGCTTGAGGCCGGAGACGGTCCGAATGAAGACGCCGTCCTCGCGTACAGTGAGATCCTCGCCTTCGACCAGGAGGAACCCGAGGTAGCGCGCGAGATAAGCGTGCTCGAAATAGGTTTCGTTGAGCGGTCCGGGCGTCAATACGCAGACGCGAGAATCATCCTGGCGGTTGAGCGCCGACAGTTCCGCCTGGAACGCCTGGAAGAACGGCGCCAGCCGCTCGACATGCAGCGCGCGATAGACGTCGGGCATCGCGCGCGACAGCGCGATCCGGTTCTCCAGGGCGTAGCCGGCGCCGGACGGCGCCTGGGTGCGATCACCGAGCACCCACCAGAGGCCTTCCGGCGAACGGCCGACATCGACGGCGTAGAAACGAAGATGCGAACCGCCCGCCGGTGCGGCACCGACCAGGGGGCGCAGGAATTCCGGATTGCCCGCAACCACCGACGCCGGCAGCCGTCCGTCGCGCACGAGATCGGCTAGACCATAGATGTCCTTGAGGATTGCTTCGAGCAACTCGGCGCGCTGAATCAGTCCGACCTTGAGCGCTCGCCACTCCTTTGCATCGATCAGCAGCGGAATGTGGCTCAACGGCCAGGGACGGACCGCGCTCGAGGGATCCTCATAGACGCGATAGAAGACGCCGGAGTCGCGCAAGTGACGATCCGCCGCCGCGAACCGGCGATCGACCTCCGCCGGCCCCAACTCGGCAAGCATCCGCAGAAACGGGCGCCAGTGCTCGCGCACGCGCCCGTCGGCGTCCATCATCTCGTCGAAATTGCCGGCGCGCGGCTTGTACCCCGACAGGATGGCCTCGGGGTCCACTATCGCGCGCGACGCGCTGTCGAGATGCGCCATCGCACCATCAAACCTGAGTCGGCCGCCGCAGGTCGAGCGTCATCGGATACTCCAGCGAACGTTCTTCCGGCGGAATGTTGAACGTGCCCGGGGTATGCCCATGATCCTCGAACCGGGCAAGCCGCCGCGCACCAGCCTCGTAGGAGTTTACCGGGAAAGTCTCGTAGTTGCGGCCGCCGGGATGCGCCACATGATAAACGCAGCCGCCGAGCGAGCGGCCGTTCCAGCCGTCATAGACGTCGAAGCGGAGCGGCGCTTGCGCATCGATCGTCGGCTGCAGCGCCGAGGCAAGCTTCCAGGCCTTGAAGCGGACGGCCGCGACGTATTCGCCCGAGCGGCCTGTCGATGACAGCGGCAGGCGGCGTCCGTTGCAGGTGACGACGTGGCGCGCCCCGTTGAGGCCTTGCACCCTAACCTCGAGCCGCTCCACCGACGAGTCGACGAAGCGCGTGGTGCCGCCGACGTTCCCCTCCTCTCCCAGTACGTGCCAAGGTTCAAGCGCCTGGCGGAGTTCGATTCCGACGCCGCCGCAGGTGACCGCGCCATAATATGGGAAGCGGAATTCGCGCTGCGCTTCAAACCAGACCGGGTCGAAGCGATAGCCGGCGTCGCGCAAGTCCGCGAGCACGCCGAGAAGATCCTCCCACACGAAATGGCCGAGCATGAAACGGTCGTGCAGCGCCGTGCCCCAGCGCACAAAGGTGCCGCGTTGCGGCTCACGCCAGAACCAGGCCACCAATGCGCGCAGCAGCAGTTGCTGCGCGAGCGACATGCGCGCGTCGGGCGGCATCTCGAACGAGCGAAATTCGACCAGGCCGAGCCGGCCGGTTGGGCCGTCAGGCGAGAACAGCTTGTCGATGCAGATTTCGGCGCGATGGGTGTTGCCGGTCACGTCGACCAGGAGATTGCGCAGCAAGCGATCGACCAGCCACGGCCGCGGCTGCTCGCCATCGCCGGGCGACGGCACCATCGCGAGCGCGATCTCGAGCTCATAGAGCAGGTCTTGCCGCGCCTCGTCGACGCGCGGCGCCTGGCTGGTCGGCCCGATGAACAGGCCGGAGAACAGATAGGACAGCGACGGATGACGCTGCACATAGAGGATCAGGCTCTTGAGCAGGTCCGGCCGGCGCAGGAACGGACTGTCCTCCGCAGCCTGGCCGCCGAGTACGACATGATTGCCGCCGCCGGTGCCGGTGTGACGACCGTCGATCATGAACTTGTCGGCGCCGAGCCGGCACTGGCGCGCCTCCTCGTAGAGCGTGCGCGTGACGTCGACCGCTTCCCGCCACGATGATGCGGGATGGACATTCACCTCGATGACGCCTGGATCGGGCGTCACCCTGATCAGGTTCAGGCGCGGATCGGGCGGCGGCAGATAGCCTTCGAGTTGGATGACCTGGTTGAGTTCGGCGGCCGTTGCCTCGACCACGCCCAGGAGGTCGAGATAGTCCTCCACTTGCTCCACCGGCGGCATGAATACGCAGAGCTTGCCGTCGCGCGGCTCGACCGTCAGCGCAGTGCGCACGGGTGGGCCTGACGCGCGCCTCGTCGACGCGGCTGGCGCCAGCGCCGCGCCTTCGAAACTCGCCATCAGCGGCGGCGCTGCGAACGCACGGTTCGCGGCGCCGTGTACAACGGCGGCCGGTTCAGGCAGCGCGCCGCGCTCGGCGAATGGATCGGCCGGCACCAGGCGCGGCTCGTCCTTCGACGCAACATGGGGCAGCGAGGAGAGCGGCAGGCGAAGGCCGATCGGCGCATCGCCGGGCAGCAGGAACAGCCGCTTGCGGCGCAATTGCCAGAGCTCGCTGATCCAGCCGGCGCCGGCGCGCGCCGTCCAACGCTGCACCGGCAGCACATAACCGGTCGGCGCCGAGAGCCGCCGTTCGAACTCGCGCATGATGCGCGCGCGCTCGATCGGGTCGTCGATCCTGGGATCGGCAGGATCGAGGTTGGGCGGCAGCGCGCCCTCCTTCAGCATCCGGTCTGCCGGGTCTTCGAACGCCGGCAGCACGTGCGCCGTCGGGACGCCCAGCCCGCGCGCAAGCGCTTCACTGAACCGATGCGCGTCGTCGCTCGACGGCGTTGCCGTGCTCCCCTCCGTCGCGAGCAGCGCCGGATTCTGCCAGATCGGCTTGCCGTCCTTGCGCCAGAGCAGCGAGAACGCCCAGCGCGGCAGCGCCTCGCCCGGATACCACTTACCCTGGCCGTAATGCAGCAGGCCGCCGGGGGCGAAGCGATCGCGGAGGCGGCGGACCAACTGGTCGGCGATGACGCGCTTGGTCGGACCGGTCGCCGCCGTATTCCACTCCGCCGACTGATAGTCGTCGATCGACACGAAGGTCGGCTCGCCGCCCATGGTCAGGCGCACGTCCTGCGCCGCGAGGTCTGCGTCGACCCTCTCGCCGAGCGCATCGAGCGCCGACCAGGCCTCATCGGAGAACGGGAACGTGATGCGCGGCTGCTCATTGATGCGCGCAATCTTCATGTCGAACGAGAACTCGACCTTGGCCGCCTCGACACCGCCGGAGATCGGCGCGGCAGCACGGAAATGCGGCGTCGCCGCCACGGGCAGATGGCCCTCGCCGCACAACAGCCCGGAGGTCGGATCGAGGCCGATCCAACCGGCACCGGGCAGATAGACTTCGGTCCACGCATGCAGGTCCGTGAAGTCGGCGGTCGCGCCGGCCGGCCCGTCGAGCGCCTTCAAGTCGGGAACGAGTTGGATCAGGTAGCCGGAGACGAAGCGCGACGCGAGACCGAGATGTCGCAGGATCTGCACCAGCAGCCACGCCGTGTCGCGGCATGAGCCGGAGGCGCGCTGCAACGTCTCTTCCGGCGTCTGCACGCCAGGATCCATGCGAACGAGATAGCGGATATCATTTTGCAGGCGCTGGTTGAGCCCGACGATGAAGTCGACGATGTTCAGCTTCTCGCGCGAGATCGACGCCAGAAATTTCCGCAACAAGGGACCGGGCTCTTCCTTGACCAGATAAGGCGCCAGCTCCTCGTCATCCTCGCTGGGGTAGACGAACGGATAGTTCGCCGCCGACGGATCAACGAAGAAATCAAACGGATTGATCACCGACATGTCGGCAAGGAGGTCGACCGTCACGGTGAATTCGGTGGTCTTCTCAGGAAAGACGAAGCGCGCCAGCCAGTTTCCGTTCGGGTCCTGCTGCCAGTTCACGAAGTGCTCGGTCGGCGTCACCTTGAGCGCGTAGCTCGGAACGCGGGTGCGGCAATGCGGCGCCGGCCGCAGGCGTACGATCTGCGGGCCGAGCGCGACGGGGCGGTCGTAACGATAACGCGTGATGTGCTGGAGGCTGACCAGGATCGACATGCCGACGGGCTACTCTGCTTGTGCCAATGTCATTCCACGATAATGCAAATTCCAGGCCGCGGCTGCCGGCAATGGCGCCTTGCGGCCGCGCGTCCGGCCCGCGGCAATTCAGGCGCTCCATCAACCATTTAGTTCGGTTCCGGTGCTCCGACGGCACGTTTGAGGCCGGCGATCACCGCGCGCAGCGCGCCGCGGGCCTGATCCGTGGTCGGATGCCCGGCAGCCGCATGGATGCAATCGTGGATGAACGACAACTTGATGATCACCGCCGGCGCCAGCACGAACGGATAGAGATCGGCGATTCCCATGCTGCGGTTGATCGAGTTGACCGCGAAGGTCAGCGGCAGCCAGGAATCGATGATGCGGTCCATGTTGGCGTTGTGCGGATCGAAGTCGACCGCAGTCGAGAGATCGGCCCCCTTCGAGACCTTCGGCCGCACGCGCATCCCGAAGGCGTTCGCGGTCTCGAGCGTATCGACCATGTGGAAGTAGTGCGCCCAGGTCTCGGCGAAGTCCTCCCAGGGATGCACGCTGGCATAGGCGGTGACGAATTGCTCCGACCAGTTGGCCGGAGGCCCCTCGGCATAGTGCCGCTTCAGCGCTTCGCCATAGTCCTGGCGCTCGTCGCCGAACAGACGGCGAAACTCCTCAAGGCTCGGCGTGTCCCTTATCAGACGATCCCAGTAATAATGCGCGACCTCGTGACGGAAGTGGCCGAGCAGCGTACGATATGGCTCGCCCATCTCGCGGCGTTGCCGCTCGCGCTCGGAATCGTCGGCCTCCGCCAGACTGATCGTGATCAGGCCGCGCTCGTGTCCGGTCATGACCGCTGCGCCGCCGGGCGGCGGCGGCGGCAGGAAATCGAAGGCAAGCCCGCTCTCGGGATCCGCGGTCCGGGTGATCACCGGCAGGCCGAGCTTGAGCAGCGTGTAGAACAGACGATGCTTGGCGACCTCGAGCTTGCGCCAGTTGAACAGGTTCTCGGCCACCGACAAGTCCGGGATGGTCCTGTTGTGGCGGCACGCAGCGCAGAATTGCTCCGGACTATCCGCGCCAACGAGCCAGTTGCACACCTCGTGCTGCGCATTAGCGCAATAGCGGTAACGCCCGCGGTCGTCCATCGCCCGCATGCCGTTTGCTTCGTCTTCGCCATCTTCCAGGGCGGTCACGGCTTTCCTGTCGGGCAGGTAGCCAAGCCGCAGTCCGCAACTCTCGCAACGTGTGTTCTCGAAATAGAGCGGCTGCCCGCAATTCTGGCATTCGAACAATTTCATATGATTGGTCTCGGTTGAGTACTGATGTCGTGATCCGGACACGCAACATCAAGGCAGGCTCCGGTTCCTTGTCTCGTGATTCGAACGGTTCGCCCCGTGAAGCCCGGAGGCTATACCGGCTTCCAATCCTCCTTCTTCGCCTCCCACTGATCGAACACGTCCTTCGCCGCCTTCAGCGCGTGATTGGTCTTGGGGAAGCCGATATAGGGCGCGCATTGCAGGATCGTCTCGATGATCTCGTCGCGGGTGGCGCCGCGGTTGAGCGCGCCGCGCGCGTGCAATGCGACCTCCCCCGAAAGGTCCGACGCCGCCGCCGCCGCGATCACGATCAGCTCGCGCATCTTCATGTCGAGGTGCGGCCGGTCCCACACCGTGCCGAAGCAGTATTCGTGGATCGCGCGTGCATGCGTCGGACAGATCTCGTTGAGCTCCTGCCAGCGCCGCAGCCCCTCCTTGCCGAATGCCTCGTCGCGAATCTTCTTGCCGCGCGCAGCCCGATCGTCACTCATCGTCTTTCCGTTCCTGTTTGAAGTTGAAAGGATCTATTGGTCGAGACGGATGTTCGCCGATTTGGCGACCGCCGCCCATGTCGCGACTTCCTGCTGGATGAAAGCCGCCGTCTGCGCGTCGTCGAAGCCGAACAGCTCGAAACCGCCCTTCCTGATCACCGCCCGATAGGCCTCCGACGTGAATACCTTGTCGGTCGCCTCGGCGAGCCGCCTCACGATCGGCTCCGGCGTATTCGCCGGCGCCGCCAGCCCGGTCCACGACGACGACACGATGCCGGGGTAGCCGAGCTCGGCGGAGGTCGGCAGCTCCGGCAGCAGTTCCGAACGCTTCGGGCTCAGCATCGCCAGCGCGCGCAGGC
Organism: Xanthobacteraceae bacterium; assembly: GCA_019745775.1. GTDB lineage: Bacteria > Pseudomonadota > Alphaproteobacteria > Rhizobiales > Xanthobacteraceae > VAZQ01. The sequence goes on from JAIESR010000064.1 coordinate 77,794, forward strand.
TCCCGGCACGGATGTTCGGCAGCGTCGTGCTGGCGTCATTGATGAAGACGTCGGCATCGCCGCTCATGACCGCCAGCACCGCCGGGCCACCGCCGCGGAACGGGATATGGTTGATGACGGTGCCGGTCTCGCGCTTGAACAGCTCGCTGGCGAGATGGATGGCGCCGCCGTTGCCTGACGACGCATAGAACAGCTTGCCGGGCGCCTCTTTGGCGAGCTTCACCAGCTCGTCGAGCGAGTTCGCCGGGATCGCCGCGCGTACCGTCAGCACATGCGGCGTCTGCGCGATCAGGCGGATGAGCTTGAGGTCCTTCTGCGCGTCGAAACGCAGCTTGGCCATGACCGCGGGATTGACGGCGAAGGTGCTCGACGACCCGAACAGCAATGTGTAGCCGTCGGGCGTCGCGCGCGTCACCGATTCGGTGCCGACGATCGCGGAAGCGCCGGGGCGGTTCTCGATCACCACGCTCTGGCCGAGCACCTGTGCGAGAAACGGCCCGAACGCGCGCGCGGCGGTATCGGCCGGGCCGCCGGCCGCAAGCGCAACCACGAGCCGGATCGGCTTCTCGGGGTAATTGCCCTGCGCATATGCGATCGCGGGCGCCATCGACGGCGCCAGCAATGCGAGCAAGGCGAGCGCATGCCGTCGCGTCACTCCTCCAGCCATTCGTTTCCTCCTGCCCCCTGCCGCCTGTCTTCTTGAATTGGCAAGCGTGCCGTGATCGTCTTCCATAATCACTCGAATTTCAAATTCTCCGCCGCCACGACCTTGCGATAACGCGCCAGCGTGTCGTCGATAAAGCGCGCGAACTCCGCCGGCGTGCTGGTGGCGGGCTCGACGCCCTGCGCCGCCAGCCCCTTCAGCACGTCCGCATCCCTGGTGGTCTCGACCACGGCCCGATGGAGCCGCTCGACGATCGGCGCCGGCGTGCCGGCTGGCGCCAGCGGGCCGAACCAGCCGGAGGACTCCGCGCCAGCGAGACCGAGCTCGGCGAGCGTCGGCACGTCGGGCAGGCTCGGCGAGCGCCTGTCGCCGGTGATCGCAATCGCCTTCACCTTGCCGGCGTTGATCTGCGGGACCATGCCCGGGATCGGACCGAGATAGAACTGCGTCTCGTTGCTCATGGTGGCCACCATCGACGGTCCGCCGCCCTTGTACGGCAGGTGCAGCGTCTCCCTGCCGATGCCCGCGACGCTGACGAACATCGCCACCGCGAAGTGGCTGGTCGAGCCGACGCCGCCGGAAGCATATTTCAGCGCGCCCGCCTTCTTCCTGGCGAGCGCCACCAGGCCCTTCACGTCGTTCACGCCGATCGAGGGATTGACCACCAGCACGTTCTGCACGATCGCGAACATCGAAATCGGGGCGAAGTCCTTGATCGGGTCGTAGGGAATCTGCGGCGAGGTGATCGGCGCGAACGAATGCGTCGAGACCGAGCCCATCAGCAGCGTGTAGCCGTCGGGCGCCGCGCGCGCGACGATCTCACCGCCGATCTGGCCGCCCGCCCCGCCGCGGTTGTCGATGATGATCTTGGTGCCGAGGATGGGCGCCATCTTGGCCGCCATGATGCGGGCGAGCGTGTCGTTGGCGCCGCCGGGCGGGTTCGGCGACACCAGCCGGATCGGCTTTGCCGGGTAAGTTTGCGCGGCGAGCGGGCTTGACGTCAGGAGCAAGGCCGCGATCGCAACCCAACCGGCATGTCTCGCGGCCATCGTCTCACTCCCTCATGTCTTCTTCTGTTGTCTTGAACGCTACCGCCGCACCCGCGCTGCGTCCACCTCATCCTCCAATGGCAGCCGCACCGGCTTGCCGGTGGCGACCGCGCGCTCGATCGCGAGCGTGGTTTCGAGATTGACGCGCGCCTGCTCCGGCGTGGTGTGCACCGTCGCATGGCCGGTGACGAGAGAATCCAGCCAGGCCCGGGTCTCGTTGCCGAGCGGGCCCCAGAAATCGCCGACCGCCCAGTCGCCCGCCGTATTGCTGCCGAGGAACGCCATGTTGACGGCGTGGCCCGGCACATAGGCGTGCGGAATGCCTTTGTCGGAATAGAGCAGGTGGTCGAGATGGTCGTCGTCGATGATCATGGTGCCGTCGGAGCCGAGGATCTCCACGCGATCGGATTGCCCGAGGGTCGGATAGCGCGACGGCAGCGCGTAGCTCACGCCGAAATTCACCACCGCGCCGTCGGCAAAGGTGACGATCGCCCAGGTGACATCGTGCGCGCTGTAGCCGGCCTCGCGGAAAATGCCGGTCTGGCCGCGCGCGACCACCTCGACCGGCCGGTTGCCTTCCAGGAACCAGCACATCAGGTCCACATAATACGTGAGCACGTCGAGCACCGGCGTGGCATGCGGATCGCGCTCGAGGATCGCGAACGCCTGGGCGCGCGAATTGTAGACGCGCGCCAGCCCGCCGACGACGCGGCCGACGCGGCCGTGGATCATCTGCTCCTTGGCGCGCAGGAAGCATTCCTTGTAGCGGCGGCTGTAGCCGATGCGCAGATGGCCGCCGGTCTGCTTCAGCGTCGCGAGGATCGCGTCGGCGTCCTTCAGCGACAGCGCGATCGGCTTCTCGACCAGCACCGCCTTGCCGAGTTCGAGCGCCCTGCACACCGGCGCGGCGTGCGCGCCTTCCGGCGTCGACACGATCACCGCGTTGACCTCCGGATGGGCGATGATCTCGTCGTTGCTGCCGGAATGGAAGTTGGCGCCCGACTGCTCGGCCAGCGCTTTGGCGCGGGCAGGATCGGCGTCGGAGATCGCGACATAGCGCACCGCCGGATGCTTGGCCGCGAGCTTCGCGCGCAATGTCCCGATGCGGCCGGCACCGACCACCGCAACGCCGATATAGTCGTTCTTCATGACGACCCGCGTGGTTTTGAAAGGCGGCACCCGTTATGGCGGGCGCGCCATTCTTTCGCCGCCGGCGGCGGGTGTAAGATCGGGGTGTAAGATTTATTCTTCAGAGCGATCATTGACTTAGGTTCGATTCTTACATTCTTACGGCTCTTACCACTGTGTGCGCTGCCCTTCGACGTGACATGGGTGCGTGCGCGAGTCCCGCTCGTCATGGCGGAGGGCGGGCTTCCAGCAGCCGCCCGGACGTCCGTGTGAATGCACGGGCACACCGCATCCGTTCCGACGACGCCACGACGATAGCCGTGCGCAAGCGTGCGTCAAACTATTTCGGTGTGATGAGCATAAGTCTGATGAGAGCGCTGCGAGGAAATGCGCAGTAAGCGCGCCGCGATCGCAAAATGCTATGCACAGGATGTGACAAGGATTCCGATGCTGTTTGGAGCCACAAGCGCGCTCACTGTTATTGTGCCCTCGCCCCGCTTGCGGGGAGAGGGCTGCACTGCCCCATCAGCGCACTCGAATGGGGTGAGGGGGACCATCAACACGACGTCGCGTGGAGAGTCCCCCTCACCCACTCCGGCACGTTGAGAGACCACCTCGTCCTCTCCCCGCACGCGGGGCGAGGGCACAGTAACGGGCACCGGCGCAAGGGCACAGCAATGCGCCCCGAGCGGCGTTTGCAATGCTGACGCCCTGTGGCATCGTCGGTGCAAGCAGACTGATGGGTATCCGGGGAGGAGACGGCGTGCGTTGGTTCCGCCTTGCTGCCATCGCCGCGGCGGCGCTTGTCGCGACCGAAGCGGCCGCGGCCGACCGTATCCGCGTCGCCGTGCAGCGTACTGGCACGCTCGCCTGGGAGCTCGATGTCATCCGGGCGCATGGGCTCGACCGCAAAGCCGATCTCGATATCCAGCGCGTCGAGCTGGCGTCGACCGAGGCCGGCAAGATCGCGCTCAAGGGCGGCGCGGCCGATCTGATGCTGTCCGACTGGCTGTGGGTGGCGCGCGAGCGCTCGCTCGGCGACAAGCTCGTGTTCTATCCGTCGTCCTCGACGCTGGGCGCCGTGATGGTGCCGGCGAATTCGCCGATCAAGAGCGTCGCCGATCTCAAGGGCCGCAGGCTCGGTCGCCGGCGGCCCGCTCGACAAGAGCTGGCTGCTGCTGCAGGGGCTGGCGCTGCGCGCGGGCCTCGATCTGCGCAAGCAGGCGACGCTGATCTACGGCGCGCCGCCGCTGCTCACCCAGAAGGCGCTGCAAGGCGAGCAGGATGCGACGCTGACGTTCTGGAACTTCTGCGCCGAGCTCGAGAGCAAGGGCTTTGCACGCGCGATCGCGGTCGACGACGTGATGCGCGCGCTCGGCGCCAAGGCCGCGGTCGCGATCGTCGGCTACACCTTCGACGGCGGCTTCGCGGCGCGCAACCCGTCGATGATCGATCGCTTCCTCGCCGCCACGCGCCAGGCCAAGGAGATCCTCGCCGCCTCCCCCGCCGAATGGCAGCGGCTGGCGCCGCGCATCGGCGTCAGCGATCCGCAAGCGCTCGCGATCTATCGGGCGCGCTACAGCGAAGGCATCTGGCGCCGCCCGGCGGCCGAGGAACTCGCCGACGCGCGCGCGCTCTATCGCGTGCTCGCCGAAGTCGGCGGCACGCAGCTCGTCGGCGCCGCGCGCGAGCTCGACGCCGGTACTTTCTACCAGCCGCGGGGCGAGTGATGGCGATCAGACTCGTCTCGTTCGCGCTCCTGATCGCCGCCTGGTACGCGGGCGCGCAATTTGCCGGCGACGCGCGCGTGCTGCCCGGTCCGTGGGCGGTGGCGCTGATGATGGCGGACGAAGCGCGCTCGGGCACGCTCGCGTTCAACCTCGGCGCGACGCTGTCGCGGGTCGCCATCGCGTTCGCACTGGCGATGCTGATCGGCTCGGCGATCGGCTGGGCGATGGGCCGCTACCGCACTGCCGACCGCTTCGGCGACCCCTGGCTGATCGTGCTGCTCAACCTGCCGGCGCTGGTCATCATCGTGCTCGCCTATATCTGGGCCGGCCTCACCGAGACCGCGGCGATCATCGCGGTCGCGCTCAACAAGCTGCCGATCGCGGCCGTCACGGTGCGCGAGGGCGCGCGCGCGCTCGACCGCGGGCTCGACGACATGGCGCAGGTGTTCCGCATGAACGCACTCACGCGCATGCGCCACGTCGTGCTGCCGCAGCTCGCGCCCTATCTTGCCGCGGCGGCGCGCTCCGGCCTGTCGCTGGTCTGGAAGATCGTGCTGATCGTCGAGCTGCTCGGGCGTCCCAACGGCGTCGGCTTCGAGATCGGCACGGCGTTCCAGCTGTTCGACGTCACCAAAATCCTGACCTACGCCCTCGCCTTCACCGCCGTGATGCTGGTGATCGAAACCTTCCTGGTGCAGCCCGTCGAGCGGCATGTCGCCCGCTGGCGTCCCAAGGCCGCTTGAAAATGAGCCCGCTTGAAATGAGGCGGCTCGAGGTTGACGTCAGGCACAAGTCGTTCGCCGCCGCTTCCGGCGGCCGGCTCGACGTCATCGGCTCCCTTGCGTTCTCGCTCGGCAACGGCGAGGTCGGCGCGCTGGTCGGCCCGTCGGGCTGCGGCAAGACCACGCTGTTGCGGATCATCGCCGGGCTCGACCGCGACTACGACGGCAGCGTCACGCTGCCCGACCACGGCCGGCTCGGCGTGGTGTTCCAGGAGCCCCGGCTATTGCCCTGGCGCACGCTCGAGCAGAACGTGCGGCTTGCTGCGCCTGACGCGAGCGACGAAGCGCTCACCGCGCTGTTCCGCGCGCTCGGGCTCGACGCTCATCGTCAGCTGTTTCCGGGCGAGCTGTCGCTCGGGCTGGCGCGGCGCGCGGCGCTCGCCCGCGCCTTCGCGGTCGAGCCCGAGCTGCTGCTGCTCGATGAGCCGTTCGTCTCGCTCGACGATACGCTGGCGATGCGGCTGCGCGACGAGCTTGCCGAGCTGGTGACCCGCCGGCCGGTCACGACGCTCCTGGTCACGCACAATGTCGACGAGGCGATCGGGCTGGCGGACCGATTGTTCTTTCTGTCGGCGAGCCCGGCGCGGGTGATCGCGGAGGTGCCGGTCGCGCGGCCGCGCGAAAAACGCACGGCGGAAGAGCTGGCGGCGCTGCGCGCCGAGATCGCGCGCAAGCTCGGGCAGGCTTAGGGCATCTCTCTCCCCGCTCGTCCCCGCGAAAGCGGGGACCCAGGGCCAAATAAGGATTCTGGATGCCCGCCTTCGCGGGCATGAGCGGAGGAGAGGTCGGCGCACACAAGTTCACGCGAGACCGCGCCTACTTCGCCGTCAGCGCTTCCGCCGGCCTCAGCTCGCCGACCGCCAGGCTGTTCCAGTTCTTCAGCGGCGGACGCGCGCGCGTCTCCAGGAATGCGCCGTCCGCCGACGAGAGCGGCAGCAGGCGCAGCAGCAGCGACGCCATGACGACTTCGGCGGCGCGCTGCCCGCCGTCGTCACATTTGACCGCGATGCCGAGACCAAGCTCGCGGATTACGCCGCCGATCACGCCCTCGGCGCCGATCTTGACGAAGGCGCGGTTCTGAAGCCCGCCGAGGATCGCCGTGCAGAACCGCTCGGTGCCGCCGACATAGAACGGGTGCTCGGCGCAGCAGCGCATCAGGCGCTGCGCGGCCGCGAAGCGCCGCTCCCCGATATGGCGGCCGGTGCCGAAGCGCGCAAACGCGCGCGCGACGTTGCGCAACGGCACCGCATAGGTCGGGATCGAGCAGCCGTCGATACCGTGGTCGTCGAGCTTGAGATCGAACATCCCCGCGAGCGTCGCACGGACTTCCCGCTGCACCGGATGCTCGGCGCCGATGTAGTGGCGGTGGTCGACCTTCATCTGCCGCGCCAAAGAGAGCATGCCCGCGTGCTTGCCGGAGCAGTTGTTATGCAGCGCATGGGGCGTCCGGTGTTCGCGCACCAGCGCCCGTGCGGACGCCTGGTGCAGCGGCCAGTGGGCGCCGCATTCGAGCGCGCCGGCGTCGAGGCCGGCGCGCGCCAGGAAGGCTTCGACGGCGGCGACGTGCTCGGCCTCGCCGCCATGGGACGCGCAGGCAATCGCCAGCGCCTTGTCGCTGAGCTCGAATTCGTCGGCGGCGCCGGACTCGACCAGCGGCAGCGCCTGAAACGGCTTCACCGCCGAGCGCGGAAAGATCGGGGTGGCGACGTCGCCGATCGTCAGATAGTCCGCGCCCTCCGCGTCGCAGACGGCGACGGCGCCGCGATGGCGGCTTTCGACGGCCGCGCCGCGGACGACCTCGACCAGCACCGGATTGACCACGTTCGTTGCCTTTCGCCCGCTCACGCCGGCTGCGCGGCGCGGCGGATCATGCCGCGCTGCGGATCATAGCCGAAGGTCGCGAGCATGAAGAACAGCACGGTCGCGCCGCAGACCACCGCCGCCGCGATCGGCTCGAACAGGCCATAAAGCGCAAAACGGATCAGCTCCACCGCATGGGTGAACGGGTTGACCAGCGACACCCAGTAGATGAATTCCGAGCCGCCCTCGCGCAGCCGCCACAGCGGATAGAGCGCGGAGGAGAAGAAGAACATGGGGAACATCACGAAATTCATGGCGCCGGCGAAATTCTCCACCTGCCGGATGTAGACCGAGAGGAACAGCCAGAGCGCGCCGAGCATCAGCCCCGACACGATCAGCGCCGGCAGCACCGCGAGCCAATGGATCGGCTCGAAGGTCACGCCGAACGGGATGCAGACCAGCATGAACACGTAGCAGGTGACGACCGACAGTGAGGTACCGGCGATCAGCTTGCAGGCGAGCAGCACCCAGCGCGGCAGCGGCGCCGTCAGCAGGAGCCGCATCACGCCCATCTCGCGGTCGTAGACCATCGAGAGCGACGACTGCATGCCGTGGAACAGCAGGACGATGCCGAGCAGCCCCGGCACGATATAGACCTGATAGGTGATGTAGGTCTTGTAGGGCGGGATGATCGAGACGCCGAACACGTTGTAGAAGCCGGCGGCGAACACCGCGAGCCACATCAGCGGCCGCACGATCGCCGACAGCAAGCGCCCGCGCTGCTGCACGAACTTGACGATCTCGCGCATGGTGACGGCGCGCATGGCGCGGGCGACATGGGTGAGTTGCATCGATCACCTGTTCAGCTTGCACGGCGTCTCCGGCTCGTCGTCGCCGAGCGTGTCGAGCGTGTTGACGCGATGGAGGAAGCCATCGATCGGCGCGCTCGCGATCACCGCATTGGGCGTCGCCAGGAACACCGCCTGCCGCAGCTGCTGGTCCCATGGGCGGACGCTGACCGCAAGGCCCTTGTAGCCGTCGAAGCCGTTGCCGGCGAGGATGAAGCCGCGAAGCTTGGCGAAATCGGCGGAGCCGGTGCGCAGTGCCGCCTGCACCACCATCTTCACGGCGATCCAGGCGGCCCAGTCCTGGCTCTCCATGCGGCGGCCGCTCGCCGCGCGCTGGAACCGTGAATTGAGCTGCGGGGCGCCGTGGCGCTCATACGTCCAGTGCCAGGCGACCGGCTCGAGATCGATCGCGCCGATCACCGGCCGCGCACGCTGGGTCCGGTACGGAAGCGCCCGCGCGAAATCGAAGGCGTCGTCGGCGATGAAGACCACGTCGTAGTCGCGGTTGAGCGTGGTGAGCAGCAGCGGATTGTTCTGGTCGCGCTCGCGGGGGTCGGTGCCGGGCTTGAAATCGCGCTTGCCAACGATGCGGGCCCCGAATTTCTTCGCCGAGGCCTCGAACGCCCTGGTCATGGCGGCGTCGGCCGGCTCCGGACCCTGCAACACCAGGATGTCGCGCCATTTGCGCGAGACCAGATGCTGCACCAGGCCGTCGGTGGTCATGGCAAGGCTCGGCAGCGTGTGCACGACCTCGCGTGAACAGAGCTCGCGGCGGAGCGCGTCGTCCGCCGCGGTGGCGTTGAACAGGAGCACGTCGCGTCCCTTCATCGCCTGCGCCAGCGGCCTGAAGGCGTCGGCGGGCGCATCGACGACGAAGAAACGGATGTTTCCCTTCTCGCGCGCCTGCATCACCGCGGCAGCGATGGCATCCGCCGACTTCACCGTGATGCGCTCGAGCGCAAAATCGATCTTGAGCGCGCGGCTCAAGGCCTGCGCCTCGTCGATCGCGACCTTGGCGCCGACGAAGGGATGCTCGCGGGCCTTGAGGATCATGCGCTCATAGGCGCGGATCGGCTCGTGGCGCGGATCGCCGTCGATGTCGACGAAGCCGATGGTGACCTTCGGCGGCGGTGCATCTTGCGCGCGCACGAGTGTGGCAAAGCTGATGAAAATGGCAGCGGCACCGAGCACCATCAACCCGCACCGAGCAAGCGAGGATACGATGGCAGTGGCCGCGAGTCCCACCTCTCCCCGGAGGCGAGAGGTCGACGCGCGAAGCGCGTCGGGTGACGGGGTTCGCACTTCTCGATAGGTTCGGGCCCCCTGACCCCAACCCTCTTCCCTTCCGAACTCGGGTTCACCCGAGTTCGGCACGAAATTATTTGGTCGAAGTCGGAAACATCCGACTTCGACGGGAGCGGGAGCCCACCGAGCGCGCGGCACCACCTCCATCAACTCAACAACCCAGCTAATCATCGATGATCACGCCCCAGGGTACGCGCCCCACGGGAACAGACTGCAGCGCCTTGCGGCTCTTCACGTCGATGATCGTGACGTCGTCGCCGAGGCCGTTGGCCACGTATAGCGTGCGCTCGTCGCGCGTGAGCGTGATGCCCCACGGGCGCTTGCCGACCAGGATGTAGCCGGTGATCCGGCGCGTCGGCACATCGACCACGGCGACGTGGGCGGCATGGCCGAGGGTCACGAACGCAGTCTTGCCGTCGGCGGTCATCACCAGGCCGACCGGCGTCACGTCGCTCTTGCGCATCCCAGGCGGCAGGAACTCGATCTTGCCCGACACCACGAACTTCTCACGGTCGATGATGTAGACCTCGCCTGACAACTCGGCGGTGACCCACAGCTCCTTGCGGTCGGGCGTGACAGCGAAGCGGCGCGGACGCGTCCCCACCACCACGTCGTTGATCACGTGGCCGCCCTCGGTGTCGACCATGTGGACGAGGTTGCCCACCTCCGACGTCACGTAGATGATCCTGCCGTCCTCGCTGAGCAGCACGCCTTCGGGCTCGCCCGCGGTCGGCACCTCGTGGACGATGATGCCCTTGTCGATGTCGATGGTGGCGAGCGTCGAACTCTCCTCGTTGGCGATGTAGATGCGCCGCCGCCGTTCGTCGATCGCGAAGGTCTCAGGGCTATTGCCGGTCGGGATGCGGCGGACCACTTCGAGCTTGGCCATGTCGATCACCTCGATCACGTCGTCGTCTCCGCAGGCGACATAGAGCTGGCTGCGGTCGGCACTGAAGTGCATATCGCGCGGCCGACGCGAGGTCTTGATGTCCTTGACGACCTTGTGGGTCTTGGGATCGAGGACGATAAGGTTGTTCGACTTCTCGTTGCTCACGAAAATGAGGCCGGTGTTGTTGGCGGCGGCAGGCGCGATCACGAGGACGATGGCGAGCGCGGCAAGGCACAGCGAGCGACGATCGACGGGCACGGGCGTTTCTCTCCCTTACAGAACATCTATACGTCGCTGCCAGCGTACGCCCGACCGCCGCACCGGAGCAAGTCGGGCGCCTCCGCGTCGACGACGTGGATTGAAGGCGTGCAATAGGACTATGATGATGCGTTCGGGGCAGTAGGATGCGCGCATGCACCGCGAACCCATTCGATTGACGATCATCGTCGGGGCAGCACTGTTGGTCGGCGCGGCGCTCGCGGCCGATCCCGAGGCGTTCCTTGCCGGCACCACGCGGAACTGCATCGAGTGCGACTTCGGCGGGCGCGACCTCAAGGAGCGGGATTTCAAGCGCGCCAAGCTCGATCGTGCCCGTTTCAAGAATGCGGACCTTGCGGGCGCCAGCCTGTTCCGGGCTTCGCTTGTGCGCGCCGATCTCTCCGGCGCCCAGCTCAAGGGCGCCAATCTCAATCTGGTCGATGCCAAATGGGCCGACTTCTCCGACGCCGACCTGAGCGAGGCGCTGCTGTACGAAGCGGATCTCGGCGGCGCGAAGCTTACGCGAGCCAAGCTGCAGAAAGCGCGGCTGGCGCGGGCCCGCCTCAACCAAGCCAACCTCGAAGGCGCCACGCTCATGGGGGCCGATCTGCGCGGAGCAAGACTGGCCGGGGCCAAGCTCGCCGGAGCGGATCTGCGGGGGGCCAAGCTCGACAGGCAGAATCTGCGCGGGATGGATCTGCGCGGCATCGACTTTACGTTGGGCGACATGATCGAGGCCGACTTCACCGGTGCCGATCTGCGCAACGCCAGGTTCGCCGGGGTCGATCTATTCGGCGCCAAGTTCAACGGAGCGGATCTGCGCGGCGCCGATTTCGAGGGCGCCAACCTGACCAATGCGATCCTGACCGGTGCCCAGCTCGATGGCGCCAGATTTGACGGCGCCATCATGCCCAACGGCAAGCGAGCCGAGTAAGCGCGCAAGTACTACGGCTTCCGATAGTTCGGGTCGAAAATCTCGAACCGTGTCCAGCTCTCGAACTGACCCGCCTTGTATTCGCCGGTGACGGGATCGTTGTCGGCCTGGCCGGGTCTGCGCAGCAAGTGGGTTTCAACCATCAGATGCCGTTCGGGCGTCACTTTCTCGCAACGCAGCTTGACGAAAATGCCGCCGACCGGACTTTCGCCGGCGGCTCGCGGAAGGTCGGTGCAGGCCCATCCTTCCGAATCGTAGCGATCGAAGATCGACAGCCGGAGCATGTGCGCCATGCGCCGCTCGTGAGTGGCGGCGCGCGAGTCGGTGACGAAGCGCAGGCCGCGCAGCACCCCGTCGCCGTCGAACAGCGCCGACAGGATCACGGGATGGCCGGCAACCCTGGTCCCGATCTTGCCGCGCGCGTAGCGGGGCTCCTCGATGGCCTTGCCGACATACTCGTCTTCGTCATCGAAGCGGGCATAGACTTCATACAAGCCATTGGCCTCGGGCCGGCACTTGCGGAAATCCGACCACTCCTCGAGTTTCTGCCGCGGCGGACCGCCATTACTCCCGCACGCAAGGTCACCGAACCCCCGAAGCGTCATGGACTTCGCCACGAGCCCGAGTTTCAAACCGCGGATTTCGCCGGGATCGGGCCTCTGCTGCGGCTGCGCCGGCCCGCTCACCAGGATTGCAGCAAGGATGCCGGCGGCGATCCAGGTGCGCGCTCGCCGGCGCGCTATTTTTTCATGGGCTCGCACAGCCGTGTGTCCTGGCCCCAGAACTCGACGCACTCTTCATAAGTGGACGCTCCGCGTCCCACGGCCTTGGTGAAGAGATATTTCACCACGGCTTCGATATCGCGCCGCTGCAGCGGCTCGCCGATCGGCGGCATGATCCTGCCGAGTTCTACGCTGGTGATGTTGTAGCAGCGCTTGTCGGTGTAGGCGAATTGGTCGTGATAGGGCATGCCGGTGCCGGGCCGGCCGCATCTGACCACTTCGGCAAATTGCTCTTCGTTCAGGAAGGTCTTGCGCAGCGACGACGCATTGCCGCCATAGCCCTGGTCGCCGGAGGCGTCCCACTTGTGGCAGAACTGGCAATTCGCCTTGACCTTGTAGACCTCCTTGCCCCGCTCGATGGCGCGCACGTCGTCCGGCGAAAGCGGGGCCTGTGCCGATGCTGCATCCGCTGCGAGCGCCGCGAGGGCGATGATGATGGCAATCGCGAACGTCTTCATGCCGGGAGACCGAGAGTCTTCTTCTTGCAGGGGGAGATCGCCGGCGCGAGCATCGCCGCGCCGGCGCAGTGAGCGGAGACTACTGCAGGCCGAACACGTACAGCATGGACGCTGTCGACGTGTGCCTGAGTTCGGGCGCGTAATTCCAGAGGTTTTGCGGCTGGCGCGAGCCCACCAGCACGGCGACGTACTGCTTGCCGTCGACCGAATAGGTGATGGGCGGCGCATTGATGCCGGTGCCCACGTTGAAGCTCCAGACCTCCTGCAGGGTCTTGGCATCGTGGGCCGAGAACGAGCCGTCGTACTGGCCGAGGAACACCAGATTGCCTGCCGTGGCGAGCACGCCGCTGTAGTTCGGATACGTGAGCCTCAAGCGGCCCACGGTTTCGCCGGTGGTGGGATCGAGCGCCTTGAGACTGCCATAAAGCCGCTCGGTCGGCCTGCCGGCACCGCCGGCGAACCGCTCGCGCGGCTTGACCGTCCCGCCCTGGCTCACGAAGTCCTTCTGCTCGACGGTCTCGACCTCGTTGCAGCCTTCGATCGAAGCGACGAAGAGCAGATTGAGCTCCGGATTGTAAGCACCGGGCTGCCAGTTCTTGCCGCCGTAGTGTGACGGACATAGCCGATCGCTCTTTGGCTTGGCGCGCGAACCGTGACTACCGGGCCGATATTCCTGGACGTCGGTGTTGGGGTTGTAGTTGAGCGGTCGACCGGTCGCCGGATCGAGGCCGGTAGTCCAGTTCAGCTCGTCGACATACTGCTTGCCGAGAATGAACTCGCCGCTGCTGCGATCGAGCGCATAGTAGAAACCGTTGCGCGCGACGTGAACGACGAGCTTGCGATTCTCACCGCTTACCCGGGCGTTGATGATCGGGTGCTCGGAGACCTCGTCGTAATCGTAGGGGTCGTTCGGCGTATATTGGTAGCCCCATTTGATCTTGCCGGTGGTGGGGTCGAGCGCGAGCACGCTCGCCGCCCATTTGTTGTCGCCTGGCCGGTATTCCGGATCCCAGTCCGGGCCGGCATTGCCGATGCCTTGGTAGAACGTGTCGGTTTCAGGATCGTAGGTCGCCGTCACCCAGACCGAGCCGCCGCCGTGCTTGTAGCGCTCCTTGCCGTCCTTCCAGGTCTCGTGACCCGGTTCGCCCGGGCCCGGGATCGTGTAGGTCCGCCAGACTTGCTTGCCGGTGTTGAGGTCGGTGCCGTCGATCCAACCCCGTATGCCATACTCGCCGCCTGCGACGCCGACGATCGCGATGTCGCGGATAACGAGCGGCGCGAGCGTGAGCGTCTCGGCGACCGCCGGATCCGCCACCTTGCGTTCCCACACCATCTCGCCGGTCGCCTTGTCGAGTGAGAACAGCCGGCCGTCGAGGGAGACCGAGATCACCTTGTCCTTCCACAGCGCCACACCGCGATTGTTGACGCCGCAGCAGGCCACGTCGCCGGCCCAGGCGCGGTCGGTGCCCGGATCGAACTTCCACTTGATGCTCGCCTTCCTGCCGTTTGATACGTCGATCGCATAGACCGAGCCCCAGCCGTCGGTGACATACATCATCCCGTTCTCGACGATGGGGGTGGCCTGCAGATTGCCGTGCTTATATCGGCCGCCGCTCTCGTAGCCGCCGAGTGCCACGGTGAACACCGGTCTGAGGTTCTTGACCGTGTCGGTGTTGATGTCCTTGAGGCTGGAAAACCGCCAGCCTTCATAGTTTCCGTGATGAAGCAGCCAGTTGTGCGGCTCCTTGGCGACGCTGAGCGCGCGCTGATGGGTCATGTCGTCGGCGCCGACCGGCGTGAGCGCGGTCGCCACCAGCAACGAAGTCAGCAAGGCCGCGGATATCGTCCTCATGACACGCACCTCCCTGTTGGCCGCCACCTGATGGTGGAGGTCCTATTGTTGATTCATTCGGATCGGTCTTGTTATTTTCGATCCTGGCGTTTCCTCCCGTAAGCGTAGTCCGACGCACACGTGCCGGCAATATGCTTGGCGCCAGTTGCTGTCATGTGCGCTCGGCAATGGTAGTCAGATGCGGGCGTGGGCCGCGGCCCAATAGCGGACTGCGTGCTGTTCGTCAGCTCGCGCTCCTCGATCGAGAACATCTCGCCCGCCTTGCCGGAGATTGCACGATGCCGGTGCGTTGGTGACGTCGAACACCGCACCTCTCCCGCTTGCGCATTGTTTTCGTTGCTGCCAGCGTACGCCGGAACAACCGGCGGGGCAGGATTGCGGTGAACCAGCGCACGAATACGGGCCCCGCCCTGCACATCGACAAGGTCGTGAAGAGCTACGGCCCTGTGCGCGCGCTCGACGGCGTGAGTTTCGACGTCAAAGGCGGCGAGTTCGTCGCGCTGCTCGGCCCCAACGGCGCCGGCAAGTCGACGCTGTTCCAGCTGCTCTCCGGCCTGTTCGTGCCCGACTCCGGCCGCATCGCGGTGATGGGCCATGACATGTCGCGCGATCCCGTGCCCGCCCTGGCCGAGCTCGGCATCGTGTTCCAGCAGCCGACGCTCGATCTCGAACTGACCGTCACCGCCAACCTGATGTTCCACGCCGGCCTGCACGGCATGTCGCGCGACGAGGCGCAGGCGCGCATCGGCGACGAGCTGGGACGCGTCGGCCTCGGAGATCGCGCGCACGACAAGGCCGGCATACTCAGCGGCGGTAACCGGCGCCGCGTCGAGCTGGTGCGCGCGCTGATGCATCAACCGCGCGTGCTCCTGATGGACGAGCCGACGGTCGGGCTCGACCCGGCGAGCCGCGGCGAACTGCTCAAGCTCCTGCTCGGCATGCGCGCGGAGCGCAACGTCGCGGTGCTGTGGGCGACGCATCTGTGCGACGAGGTGCCGGACGCCGACCGCGTGATCGTGCTCCACCGCGGCAAGGTGCTGGCCGATACGACGCCGGCGGCGCTGGTGGCGGCGGCAGAGGCGGCGACGATCGAGGCGGCGTTCCTGGCGATGACGGGCGGCAATCGCGGCGGAGGTTAGTTAGGCGTGCTCTCTCCACCGCTCATTCCCGCGCAAGCGGGAATCCAGAATCTTGCTTTGTAGCCTTGGGTCCCCGCTTTCGCGGGGACGAGCGGAGAGAGAACTATTTCTCGTGCGCGTTGTCGCGGATGTAGTGCCAAAGCTGGTCGATCTCGTCGCTCGACAGCACGCCCTGCCACGGCGGCATCTGCCCCTTCCCTTTCAGCACCGAATTCTCGAACCGCGGCCGCGCATCGGCTGGAAGCTTGCGTAGGTCGAAAGTCTGGCCTGAGCTCACCAGGTTGTCGCCGTGACAGGTGGCGCAATAGGTGTTGTAGACGGTCTCCCCGGCGGCGATCTTGGCGTTGTCCTCCGCCACCGATCGTTGCGCCCCCATCACGCTCGCCGCGATGATCACGAAGGCAGCAACGCGCAACATGCGATCGAGCATGCCTCTTCCTTGTTATTGAGATCTGCAACGCCGGGCGAAACGGGAGGCCGCACGCGACCTCCCGAAGGGCTCCGTCCTACTTGTCGAACAGCGCGAAGGTCCACAGCGAAGCGCCGGCCGGGACATTCACCAGGTTCGGATCGCCCGAGCGCAGCGCATAGACGCCGCCGATGCCGCTCATGATGGTGACGTATTGCTTGCCGTTGCGCTCCCAGGTCACCGGCTGGCCGACGATGCCGGACGGCGTCTGGAAGCTCCAGAGCACCTTGCCGGTGTCGGCGTCCACCGCCTGGAACTCGCCGGTCATGGTGCCGGTGAACACGAGGTTGCTTGCCGTGACCAGGGTCGACGAATAGTTCGGGCTCTTGTACGGCGCCTCCCATTTCGACTTGCCGGTCATCGGGTCGACGGCCTTGAGGTAGCCGCGCACGTTCGGATCATCGAGCACCACCGTGCGCCGCACGCTCGGCGTGCCGGACGGCTTTCCGGGCGACAGCTTCGGCGGCTCCGGCGCCTCGTAGGTCATGCCGATGTTGAGCGTGTTGATGTAGAGCAGCCCGGTCTGCGGGCTGAACGACATGTGCTGCCAGTTGGTGACGCCCGACACCGACGGCCACACCTCGACCTTCTTGCCCGCGAGCGCGTCGCGGTAGACCTGATTGTGCTTCGGGCGCCCGGTCGCCATGTCGACGCCGTCGGCCCAGTTGACCTTGCCGAAGGCATTCGCCGCCAGAAGCTTGCCGTCCCGGGCGTCGAGCACATAAAGGAAGCCGCCGCGGTTGGCCTGGATCACGACCTTGCGCGGCTTGCCCTGCACCGGGATGGTCGCGATCACCGGCGTGTGCACGCCGTCATAGTCGAACGGATCGGCCGGCGTGGTCTGGTAGACCCACACGCGCTCGCCGGTCTTCGGCCTGATCGCGACGATCGCGTTGGTCCAGAGATTGTCGCCGGCGCGGGCGCGCGGATTCCACGGCGACGGATTGCCGGTGCCCCAATAGACGAGATCGAGCTCCGGATCGTAGCTGCCGGTCACCCAGCTCGAGCCGCCGCCGGTGAGGTAGGACTCCCCTTCCCAGGTCTCCGACCCGGGCTCACCCTTGGCCGGAATATTGTAGTGCCGCCAGAGATGCTTGCCGGTTTCGGCGTCGTAGCCTTCGAGGAAGCCGCGATGGCTGAACTCGGCGCCGGCGACGCCGGCAATCACCACGCCATTGACGACGAGCGGCGCGCCGGTCATCGCATAGCCGTTTTCCGTGGAGGTCGGCGCCGGCGATTTCGTCCGCCACACTTCCTTGCCGGTCTTGGCGTCGAGCGCCACCAGCTGGTTGTCGAGCAGCGCGCGGATGATCTTGCCGTTGTAGATCGCGGCGCCGCGATTGACGACGCCGCAGCAGACCACCCGCAGGGTCTCCGGCGGGTATTCGTGATTGGCGCGCCAGACCTGCCGCCCGGTCAGCGCGTCGACCGCCATGGTCGCGTTATGTGCGGTCGTATAGATGACGCCGTCCTTGACCACCGGGAAAGCCTCGGCGCCTCGGTTGTCGGTGATCGAATAGGCCCAGACCGGGACCATCTTCGCGACGTTGTCCTTGGTGATCTGGGTCAGCGGGCTGAAGCGCTGGCCGGCATAGCCCATGCCGTAGACCAGCACGTCGCCCGGCGTGAGGTGATCGTTCTTGAGGTCGTCCGCCGTCTGCGCGAACGCGGTAACGGAAAATCCGGCCGCCAATACCATCGCGGCCGCCAATGATGCTCCTTGCCTTGCTCGGATCATGGTGGAACCTCCCTGTTTATGCCGCAACTATCGCAGCGGCATTGCCGGCCGCTGTTCGTGCGCGTGGTTTTTTGAAACGTCGAGACGCCGCACTCCGGATGCCTGTCCCGGTCGAATGATCGCGCGTGTTGCGACGGCTTGTAAAGTGGGGTTTGCGGGCGGCCGCCCGCTGCCGCGCGAGGCTCGTATGCGGCAATCGCGGCCGCGTGGGGATGGCAAAATGAACGGGACCACTCGACGCGCGCGGCAGATGCGCTAGTCTCTCCTCTCGGAATTTCAGAGCAGGCCGGGCTACCGGCCGCGGACGTCAGGGAGGACGCCAATGAAAGCCATCTCGGTTGCAGCGATGCTGCTCGCCACTTCCGCGGCATCAGCGCAGACGACCCAGGAGCTCAACAGCGACGGCAGGAACACCGACAACATTCTCACCTACGGCATGGGCTACCACCAGCAACGCTACAGCCGTCTCAACCAGATCAACAAGAACACGGTGAAGCGGCTGGTGCCGGTCTGGAGCCTCAGCCTCGACAACCAGTGGGGCGAGCAGGCGCAGCCGATCATCTACAACGGCGTGATGTACGTGACCAACGCGCGTCACACGGTCGCGATCGACGTCGTCACCGGCAAGCAGATCTGGCGCCACACGCTCGACTGGCCCCCCGAGACGCCGCGGGTCGTGTGCTGCGGCGTGTCCAACAAGGGCGCCGCGATCTACGACGGCAAGATATTCCGCACCACCCTCGACGCGCATGTGATCGCGCTCGACGCCAAGACCGGCAAGGAGGTGTGGAAGGTCAAGGTCGACGAATGGAAGGACGGCTTCTCGATGACGATGGCGCCGCTCGTCGCCAACGGCGTGCTGATCACCGGCATGTCGGGCGCCGAGTTCGGCATCCGCGGCTATATCGACGGCTACGACCCGCAGACCGGCAAGCGGCTGTGGCGCACCTACACCATCCCGGCGCGCGGCGAGAAGCACAACGACACCTGGCCGCAGGACAACGACGCCTGGAAGGTCGGCGGCGGATCGAGCTGGATCACCGGCTCCTACGATCCCGAGCTCGACCTCACCTATTGGGGCACCGGCAACCCGGCGCCGTGGGCGTCGCAGAGCCGCAAGGGCGACAATCTCTATACGTCGTCGGTGATCGCAATGCGGCCGCGCACCGGCGAGATCGTCTGGCACTATCAGTTCACGCCGAACGATCCCTACGACTTCGATGCCAACTGGGAAATGATCAATGCCGACATCGACGTGAACGGCCAGCGGCGCAAGGTGATCATGCAGCTGAACCGCAACGGGTTTCTCTACGTGATCGACCGCACCAACGGCAAACTGATCTCGGCGAAGCCGTTCGAGAAGGTCAACTGGGCGACCCATATCGACCTGGAGACCGGGCGCCCGGTCGAGACCGACGTGGGTACGCGCGTGCGCAACATGGAGACGGTCGAGATGTGGCCGTCGACGCGCGGCGGCAAGAACTGGCCGCACGCGGCATTCAACCCGGAGACCGGGCTGCTCTACGCCAACACCATGCACCGTGGCGGCATCTACCGGCACATCGAGACCAAGCCGCACGTGACCGGACAGCGCTACCAGTTCATCGAGAACAAGCCGGCGCCGATCGCCGAGGGCGCGGCGATCGCGCATGTCGACGCGATCGAGCCGCTCACCGGCAAGCAGCGCTGGCGTGCGCCGCTCCACGACCATCCGCACTGGTCGGCGATGCTCGCCACCGCCGGCGGGCTCCTGTTCACCGGCAAGATGACCGGCGAGTTCATCGCCATGGACATGGACACGGGCAAGACCGTCTGGCAGTTCCAGACCGGGTCGGGCGTCAACGCCCAGCCGGTGACGTTCACCCGCGACGGCAAGCAATACGTCACTATCCTGTCCGGCGTCGGCGGGCTGTGGTGGAACGCGGCGCGCCAGCAGCTGCGCAACGTGCCGCAGGGCGGATCGGTCTGGACCTTCGCCCTGATCGACTGATATCGGACTGACGCGTCATATGGCTGGCTGGCCGGCCAGGGGTTTCTCCTCGTGCCGGCCAGCCGCTTCTTCGGAATCGACGAGAGTTCCTCCCGGTATGTCCCGACTGACCTTGCCCGCCGCCGGCGCGGCGATCGCGATCGTGGCCACCGCCGCCGCGCAGGACGGAAAATTCCCGCCCGAGCAGGTGCGCCAGGGCGCCGCGGTCTATGCGCAGCATTGCTCGCCCTGCCACGGCCCGCGCCTCTACGGCGAGGAAAGCGCCTTTGATCTGCGCACCTTTCCGCGCGGCGAGCGTGCGCGTTTCGTCAACTCGGTGACGCGCGGCAAGAACGCGATGCCGCCCTGGGACGGGCTGCTCAAGGCCGAGGAGATCGACGCGTTGTGGGCGTATGTCAGTGTCGGCGAGTAGTTATTTTGTCCAAGCGTATGCTCACTCGATCTTGATGCCGACGGCTTTGATCACCTCGCTGCGCGTCTGCGCCTGCGAACGCACGAAAGCCGCGAACTCCTCCGGGCTCTGGCTGCCGGACGGCTGGATGCCGACCTTGGTCAGCCGCTCGCGCACGTCCGGCATGTCCAGTATCTTGTTGATCGCCGCGTGCAGCCGCGTCACGATCTCCTTCGGCGTGCCGGCGGGCACGACCACGCTCTGCCAGATGCCCATGTCGAAACCGGGGAAGGTCTCGGAGATGGTCGGGATCTCGGGCGCGAGCTCGAGCCGCTTCTGGCCGGTGAGCGCGATGATCTTGATCTTCTTCTCGCGATAGAGCGGCAGCGAGACGTTCACGCTTTCGTGCCCGATTGGGATGTCGCCGGCGAGCATGCTGGTGATCTGGGTGGTGCCGCCGCGATAGGGGATCATCGTCAGCTTGATGCCGGCGCGCATGTTGAGAAGCCCGATCGCGACCTGCGAGGTCGGCGTGCTGACGCCGATCTGCAGCGTGCCGGGCTTCGCCTTTTCGAGCGCGACGATGTCCTTGATCGTCTCGACCGGCGTAGTGATCGCCGCCGTGATCGCGGAGGGCACCGCCGCGACCAGCGTGACCGGCTCGAAATCCTTGAACGGATCGTAGGGCAGCTTGGCGTAGAGGAACGGGTTCATCACCAGCGTGCCGTCGATCGCGAGCAGAAGCGTGTAGCCGTCGGGCTTGGCACGGGCGACCGCTTGCGCCCCGACGATGGTGTTGGCGCCGGAGCGGTTGTCGACGACAACCTGCTGGCCGAACTCCTCGGAAAGCTTCTGCCCGATGATGCGGCCGAGCACGTCGGCCGGCCCGCCGGGGGCAAATGGCACAATGAGCGTGATGGTGCGGTTCGGGTACGGCTGCGCGGCCGCAAGCGAGACCGACGCCAGGATGGCGAGCGCGGCGGCGATGAATTTGACGGTGCTCCGCACGGCAATCCTCCCTGCTCACACGTGTTGCATCAGCCGTCCGAGCTGCGGCATCGCCGGCGGCGGGGCGAGCGCGGCGCCGAGCTTGCGCAGGCAGCCCCAGAGCACCGCCTGGTTCGAATTGACCACGGGCTTGCCGAGTTTCGCTTCGATGCCGGCGATGGCGTCGATCTGCGTGGTGTTGGTGCAGGACAGGAAAAAGCCGTCGACGTCGGGCCCGTCGTTCTCCTGCGCGAGCGTTGTCCATTCCGCGGGGGTGACGCTGCCGAAGTCGAGCGGCGCGAGCTTCATCGCCACGTCCCGCACCACCGTGACGCCCGACGCGTCGAGATAGTCGATGATCGGCTTGTTGCTCATATAGGGCGTCAGCAGCGCGACGCGCTTCAAGCCGAGCACCTGCAAGGCTTCGAGCACCAGCCGGCTGGTGGCGACCGCGTCGATGCCGGTGGCGTCGCGCACGATGTCGAGGATCTTGCCCTCGCCCCGCGGCCCCTGCGACATCGAGGTGTCGGTGCAGTGGAACACGATCAGGTCGGGCGCGCAGTCGGACAGAAGCTGCGCCGAGGTCGCGATCTCGGGAGCCATCTCCGGCAGCGGCCGCTTCCACGGCCCCGCCACGCGCGCCCGCGCCACATGGATGCCGAGTCCCTTGGGCGCGAACCGGTTGAACTGCGGCTCGCTGAAGGTGTTGACCGACGGAATGATCAGTCCGACGCGTGCGCGCGGCAACGCATGGGTGGAAGTGTCGGCTTGGGCCTCGACGGCGGTGACGACGTTCATGGCGCGGCCTTCTCGCTCGATAGAGGCCGATCCTAACGCCAATTGAGCGGCAAGTCTTGTTGGCTACGCCTTCGCGGGCGCCTTCCCGGCCAGCTCCTGCCCGGCGGAAACGATCGATTTCACGATGCCGGAGTAACCGGTGCAGCGGCAGATCTGGCCGCTCAGTTCATAGCGGACGGTGTCGGCGTCGCAGCCGGGCTTGCGCGCGAGGATGTCGCGCGCCATCAGCAGCATGCCGGGCGTGCAGAAGCCGCATTGCAGGCCGTGGCACTCGTGGAAGTGCTTGCGGATCACCTCCATGGCCGGGTGATTGCGGAAGCCTTCCAGCGTCTCGACCGTGCGGCCGTCGCACATCACGGCGAGCATCAGACAGGCGCGCGTGACCTCGCCGTCCAGCACCACGGTGCAGGCGCCGCACGCACCATGCTCGCAGCCGAGATGGGTTGCCGTCAGGCCGCAACGGTCGCGCACGAAGTCGGCGAGCGTCTCGCGCGGCTCGACGTCGTGGGTGACCTTGCTGCCGTTGAGCGTCAGCGTGATCTTCATGACGTCGCCTGCATCTCTCTGGCCGCCCGTAGCACCGTCGCGGTGTGCAGCCGCTGCTCATAGGCGTCGGCGCCCGGCAGGTCCGCCTTGAGATCGGCGGCGATCGCCGTCCGCAGCGTGTCGTCGGACATCGCACCGTTGCCGAGCGCGCGTGCCGCATTGGCGAGGGCGATCGGGCGCGGCCCCGCGGCCGAGAGCACAGCCGTGATCGGCCCGCCCTTCCCCGGTGCCACGACGATCGCGATCGAATTGGCGAAGGCGCCGCTCTTGCGCACGACCTTGGCAAAGCCCCAGCACAGCGGCGAGGTAGGACGCGGCACGTCAAAGCCGATAACGATTTCACCGCTCGCGAGCGTGGTCTCATAGAGACCCTTCACGAAGTCCACGACCGGCTGCTGGCGCGTACCGCCCGGACCCGCAATGTGCACGGTCGCGCCCAACGCCATGAGGCAACCCGGCCAGTCGGCGGCCGGATCGGCGAGCGCGACGCTGCCGCCGATGGTGCCGTGATTGCGCACCGCGCGATAGGAGATGGTGCTCGCGACGCGCCGCATCAGGCCATTGAAGGGATCAGGGATCTTGCCGTCCTCGATCGCGGCATGGGTGGTGAGCGCGCCGATGTGCAGGGCTTGCGGCGTTTCGCGCACGGCCTTCAATTCATCGAGACGGCTCACGTCGACCAGCAGGTCGGCCTGCGCCGCGCGCAGGCTGAGCATCGGGATCAGCGACTGGCCGCCGGCGATCGCCGCGGTCGTCACGCCGTCCTGCGCCAGCAGCGCGCTCGCCTCGGCAACGCTCTCCGGCCGCACGTAATCGAAGGGCGCCGACTTCATGCGGCGCCCTTTTCGCGGCGCGCGCGATCGATCGCCTCCGATACCCGGCGCGGCGTCAGCGGCGTCTCGTTGAAGCGCGCGCCGATGTCGCGGAACGCGTCGGCGACGGCATTCGCGATCGCCGCGGGCGGCGCGATGGCGCCGCCCTCCCCCAGGCCCTTCACGCCGTATTCGGTGGCGTGCGCGGGAGACACCAAGTGTGCAAGCCGCACGTCCGGGATTTCCGGCGCGCACGGCACCATGTAGTCGCCGAAGGTGGTGGCGAGCGGCTGGCCGAGCTCGTCGAACGGGATTTCCTCGTAGAGCGCCGTGCCGATGCCCTGCGCGATGCCGCCCTGCACCTGGCCGTCGACGATCAGCGGGTTGATCATGGTGCCGCAATCTTCCGCCACCGCATAATCGAGCAGCTCGACCACGCCGCTGTCGGGATCGACCGCGACCACCACCGCATGGGTGCCGTAAGCGAACACGCCGCCGCTCACCGTCGGCTCGTAGGTGCCCACGGCTTCGAGCAGCGGCGCCATGCCGGTTGGCAACTGCTCCTGGCGCGCATTCGCGACGAACGCGATCTCCGCCAGGTCGACCTTGCCGGAGGGGCCGTGCACCGCGCCGCCTTGGAGGCGGGTATTGGCGACGTCGGTCTGGAGGAGATGCGCGCCGATCTTCCTGATCTTCTCGACCAGCGCGCGGCAGGAGTGCGCCACCGCGCCGCCGGCAAACACGATCGAGCGCGACGCAAACGAGCCGAAGCCCATCGGGCTGGTCGCGGTGTCGCCGTAGCGGATCGAGATGCGGTCGGGATGGATAGTCAGTTCATGCGCGGCGATCTGCGCGAGCGAGGTCTCGTGGCCCTGGCCGTGATTCTGCACGCCGACATGGATGATCACCGAGCCGTCCGGCAGCATGCGCGCATTGGCTGACTCGTAGCCGGGGATCACGCGGAATTTGCGCTTGGCGAACTCCGCGGTGCCGTGGCCGCTCTGCTCGGTGTAGAAGGCGAAGCCCACGCCGATGGCGCGGCCGTCCGGCTCGCCCTCGGCCTGGCGCTTGCGGATCGCGGCGAGGTCGACCATGTCGCGCGCGGTGTCGAGCGCCTCGACATAGTCGCCGGTGTCGAGCCGCATGCCGGCGGCGGTGTCGTAGGGAAGCTCGGCGGCGGTGACGATGTTCTGGCGGCGCAGGTCGAACGGCTCGCGGCCGAGCTCGCGCGCCATCTCGTCGACCAGCCGCTCGATCGCAAAGCACGCGCCCGGCCGCGCCACGCCGCGATACGGGCCCATCGGCGCCTTGTTGGTCGCGACGGTGTAGGTCTTCAGATTCAGATGGCGGATACGATAGGGGCCGGTCAGGTTGCGCGAGGCCATGCTCGCTTCCTGGAACGCGCCGGTGGGCCACAGCGCATAGGCGCCGGCGTCGATATAGATGTCGCCCTCGACGCCGAGCAGCGTGCCGTCCTTGTCCGCTGAAAGGGTGAGATCGTAGGTGTGGTCGCGCGCATGCACCGACGCGATGAGATGCTCGCGGCGGTCCTCGATCCAGCGCACCGGGTGCCCGACTTTCATCGCGATGGCGGCAACCGCGACGTCTTCCGGCATCAGGCGGTTCTTGCCGCCGAAGCCGCCGCCAACGTCGGGCGCGATCACGCGCACCTGGTTCTCCGGCAAGCCAAGGATGCGCGAGAGGCCGATGCGTTTCACGTGGCCGCCCTGCGTCGAGAGGTAGACAACGAGCTCGTTGGTGCGATGGTCCCAATAGGCGAGCACGCCGCGGCATTCGAGCGACACCGTCGCCTGCCGGTTCATGCGGAATTGCCGGCGCACGCGTACCGGCGCCGATGTCAGCACCTGCGGACTGCCCTCGACGACGTTGCTGGTGATGTAGGCGTTGTCGGCCCAGTGATCGAACACGCGCGGGCTGCCGGGCTGCATCGCCGCGACGCAGTCGACGACGGCCGGCAACTGCTCGATATCGACCGTCACGCGATCGGCGAGATCCTCGGCGATCGCGCGGGTCGGCGCCAGGCAAGCGGCGATCCCCTGCCCCACATACCGCACGCGCTCGTCGGCGAGCGGCGGATAGGGGCTGAGCTTGTGCTGCGGCAACTCGGGCCCTGCTTCCAGGACCGTCAGCGGCTGGAGGTCGGCGAGCGTGAACACGTTCGCGCTCCCGCCCTCCGGCTTCGTCACCGACCGCAGACGGCCGTTGGCGACCTGGCTGCGCACGAACGCGACATCCTGCACGCCCGGCATCCGCACGTCGGCGATGTACTTGCCGTGGCCGTATAGAAAGCGTGCGTCCTCCTTGCGCTTCAGGCTCGCGCCGATCCAACCGTCCGACGGCGGATGAGAAGCCATATGCTGCCCGAAAGTTGCTGCCCGAAAAGCTGCCGCTCGAACAGCGCTTCCGGAATTGCGCAGCCCGAATTGCAAGAGTTTTGACACCTATACGTTTCGAGCTTAGCGTATGCAACAGTTGCCGGGGACCTCTCATTCCTGATCGCGAGGGTGCCTATGACATCGAGTTGGCTGCGTGTGGTTGCGGTCGCGGCGAGCGCATGGCTGGTCGCGAACCTGGCGGGGATGAAACCAGCGTCCGCGCAAAACTGGCCGCAACGTCCGGTGAAGCTGGTCCTCACGCTCGGTCCCGGCAGCGGCACCGACATCGGCATGCGGCTGCTGGCCGATCGGCTGCCGAAGGTCTGGAACCAGCCGGTCGTGGTCGAGAACCGGCCCGGCGGCGACGGCATCGTCGCCATCACCTCGTTCCTGAGCGCGAACGACGATCACGTTCTGCTCGGCGCGCCGGTGTCGTCGTTCACCGCGCATCCTTACGTGGTGCCGAACCTGCCCTACCGGCAGAGCGACCTCGCGCCCATTGCACGCGGGTGGAATCTGACGCTGGTCGTCGCCGTCCCGAAAGCGATGCCGGTCAATTCGATGAAGGAACTCGCCGAGCTGATCAGGAAGCAGCCGGGCAAGCTCAACTGGGCCGGCACCACCGGCGCCATCGACTTCCTGTTCGCCGGCTGGCTGAAGAAGAACAATCTCGAGATGGCCCGCGTGCCGTACCGGAACCCGCAGGACGCCGCCAACGATCTCGCCACCGGACGCATCGAGGTGGTCGACGCCTCGCTGCCGACCCTGCGGCCGCAGCTCCAGGCCGGCACCATCAAGCTGCTCGCCGTGACCAATGCCGCGCGCGACCCGGCCCTGCCCGACCTGCCGACCGTCAAGGAAGCGGGCTTTCCGGAGCTGACTCTCGACGGGCTGATCGGCGTGTTCGGTTCCAACACCATGCCGGCCGCATTGCGCGATCAGATCGCGGCCGGGGTCAAGGTCGCCGTCAGCGATCCGCTGGTCGGCGAGCGGCTTGCGCTGACGGGGCAGACGCTCAACTTCGGCGACGCGGCGCAATTCGGCGCCGACATCGACGCGCAGCGCGCGTCGGTCGCAGCGGCCGCCAAGGCGCTCGGCATCAAGCCGCTCCAGTGACGTGGATCGCAGCAGCAACCTTCCGGGGATGGCAGCGCCGCGCGAAGTCGCGTTCAATGCCGCCGTTGCGTTTTGTGCGGAGAAGCCGGCTCGATGATCCCGTTTGAACTCGCCGAGCCCACCTCGCTGGCGGCGGCGGTCAAGCTGCTCGACCCTGATGACGAAACGGTGCGCCCGATCGCCGGCGGCACCGCGCTGATGCTGATGATGAAAGCCGGCGTGTTCCGGCCGGCGAAGCTTGTCAGCCTGCGCAAGATCGAGCGGCAATACGCCGCCATCGCCGCGGGGGCGGACGGCCTCACCATCGGCGCGATGACCACCCTCGGCACGCTCGAACGCTCCGCCGAGGTGCGCAAGCTCGCCCCGCTCATCACGCGCACCTGCCTCACGCTGTCGAACGTGCGCGTGCGCAATGTCGCGACCGTCGGCGGCGCCATGGCGCATGGCGATCCGCACATGGACCTGCCGCCGGTGCTGATGGCGCTCGGCGCGTCGGTGACCGTCGCCGGGCCCGACGGCGAGCGCACGCTGGCGGTCGAGGACCTGTTCTCCGGCTATTACGAGACCGTGCTGGCGAAGAACGAGCTGATCGCTTCGGTGAAAATCCCGGCGCAGGGCTCGAAACGCGCAGCGTATATGAAGGTGACGACCGGCTCGGTCGACGACTGGCCGGCGCTCGGCGTCGCGGTCGTGCTCGACGGCGAGGGCGACACCATCACGTCGGCGCGCATTGTCGCGAGCGCCGCGACCGAGAAGGCAACGCGGCTCACCCTGGCCGAAGCGGAGATGAACGGCCAGCACGTCGACGAGACGCTCTTGCAACGCGCCGGCGATGCCGCGGCGGACGAAGCTGAACTCGTCGCCGACGTGCGCGGCTCGGTGCCGTACAAGCGCGAACTGATGCGGGTCTATGTGGGACGGGCGGTCGCGGCGGCCTGGCGCGGCGCGGGGTTGAACAATGACTGACGGGCACACGACAGCCAAAGCCGGCTCGCAGATCGGCCGCTCGCTGCCGCGCACCGAAAGCCGCGACAAGGTCACCGGCCGCGCCGAATACGTCCACACCATGCGGCTGCCGGGCATGCTGGTGGCGAAGCTGTTCCGCAGCACGGTGCCGCACGGGCGCATCGCGTCGATCGACGTGCGCGCGGCGAAGCAAGTCCCGGGCGTGCTCCACGTCGTCACCATCGACGACGTCAAGCAAGTGATCCCGCATCCCTACTATGGCCCGGCCTTCCACGATCAGCCGATCCTGGCGGACGGCAAGGTGCGCTTCGTCGGCGAGCCGGTAGCGGCTGTGATCGCTGTCAACCCGCATGTGGCCGAGGAGGCGATGCAGCTCATCACTGCGGAATACGAGGAGCTGCCCGCGGTGTTCGACGAGGTCGAGGCGCTGACATCGAAGACCTACGTGCATGACGAGCTGCAACCGGCGGCGACCTTCGCCGACCTGAAGCACCTCAAGGGCGTCAAGGACACCAATCTCGCGCTCGCCTACAAGCTGCGCCGCGGCGACTTCGACCAGGCCTACGCCGCCGCCACGCACAAGTTCGAGCACGAATTCCGCACCCAGAAGGCGCTGCACCTGCCGTTTGAACCGCACGCCACCATCGCCGACTACAAGGACACCGGCGTCACGCTCTACACCGCGTCGCAGGGGCCGTCGTTCGTGCGCACCGAGATCGCGCGCCTGCTCGGCTGGCCGGAGAACCGCGTGCGCGTCAAGGTGCCGTATCTTGGCGCCGGCTACGGCGGCAAGCTCTACATCAAGCTAGAGGCGCTGGCGCTCGCACTCTCGATGATCGCGCGCAAGCCGGTGAAGGTCGCGCTGACGATGGAGGAGATGTTCTACCAGATCACCAAGCACCCCTGTACGTTCCGCATCAAGAGCGGGCTCGACAAGGACGGCCGCATCGTCGCGCGCAAATGCGAGGTGTACTGGAACGGCGGCGCCTATGCCGATATCGGACCGCGCGTGACGCAAAAGGCCGGGCTCACCGCCTCCGGCCCCTACGACATCGACCATGTGTCGATCGACTCGCTCGCGATCTACACCAACGTGACGCCGGCCGGCGCGCTGCGCGGCTTCGGCGTGCCGCAGCTGGTCTGGGCCTACGAGAGCCACACCGACATGATGGCGCGTGCGCTCGACCTCGATCCGGTCGCGTTCCGGCGCAAGAACCTGATGCGCGACGGTGGCCAGCACACCACCAGCCAGGTGCTCAAGGACGCCGCGGTCGAGAAGGTGATGGACGCCGTGCTCGACCGCATGAGCTGGTCGAAGCCGTTCGACAAGGGCGCCAGCGTCGTGCGCCGCGGCCGCGGCTTCGCCATCGCCATCAAGGCGGTGACCACGCCCACCACCTCGGTCGCGATCGTCAACATCGCCGCCGACGGCTCGGTGACGGTCTATTGCAGCACCATCGACATGGGCCAGGGCTCGAACACGGTGATGGCGCAGATCGCCGGCGAGGTGCTCAACATCCCGGCGGAATCGGTCAAGATGGCGCCCTGCGACACCGACGTCACGCCGTATGACATGGGCACCCTCGGCTCGCGCTCGACCTTCCACATGGGCCATGCGGTGCGGCTCGCGGCGCAGGACGCGCTCGCCAAGCTCGCGCAGCTCAAGCGCGACGTCGGCGAGCCGGAAGGCTCCAACATCCCGATCGCCGACCTGTTCAAGAAGCGCTACGGCATGCAGGCCGGCAATGTCATCGGCTCGGGCGTCTACAAGCCGGACTATGTGTCGCCCGATCCGGAGACCGGGCTGACACCCAACGTGACGCCGTTCTGGATGGTGTCCGGCGTCGGCGCCGAGGTCGCGGTCGACACCCAGACCGGCCACGTCGTGATCGAGAAGCTGATCAACATCATCGACTGCGGCAAGGCGATCAATCCGAAGCTGGTCGAGACCCAGATCTCCGGCGCCGCGCTGATGCATCTCGGCTTCGCGATGTTCGAGAAGATGCATTTCGACGGCGGCCAGGTGACCAACGCCTCGCTCGCCGACTACAAGATCCCCGGCATCCGGGACCTGCCCGGCACGATGGAGAACCTCACCGTCGACACCATCCAGAACAACGGACCGTTCGGCGCCAAGGGCGTCGGCGAGGTCGCGACCTTCTGCGTGGCGCCGGCAATCGCCAATGCCATCGACGACGCGGTCGGCGTCCGCCTGACCGAGCTGCCGCTCAACCCCGAGACCGTCTTCCGCGCCATCCGCGCGAAGGCCGGCCGGCCGCTGGAAGAGGCGTGAGATGAGCGCACCGCGTGTCATCGGGTTCACCCTCAACGGCGTGCCGGTCACGGCACTGGCGGAGCCGCATCACAACCTGATCGAACTGCTCCAGACGCAATTCGGATTGACCGGGGCGCGCGAATCCTGCGGCCAGGGGCTGTGCGGCTGCTGCACCGTGCTGGTGAACGGGCTTGCCGTCTCCGGCTGCCTCTATCTCGCGTCCTTCGTCGACGGCGCCACGGTGGCGACCATCGAGGGCTTCGATGGCGCCGGCAAATTGAGCGCCGAGCAGGAAGCGTTCATCGAGACAGGCGCGTTCCAATGCGGCTACTGTACGTCCGGGTTCATCGTCATGACGGCGCAGCTGCTGGACGAGCATCCGGAGCCGACCGATGACCAGATCAAGCATTACCTGAGCGGCAATCTGTGTCGTTGTGCCGCCTATCCCGAGATCATCGCAGCCGTGAAACTCGCCGCGCAGAAGCGCAAGGCGCGCGGTGCGGCATTTGCCACAACGTCGCGAGCTTGATTTGGCAGTGCTGCGCAACCTAGATTGTCCGGCCGGTTCGACACTTGTTGGTCTCTGGAGGCAAGGCGTGAACACACGGCGGCTTTTCGATCTGACCCTGTCGGCGAGCATTCTCGCGGGTCTTCTCGGCATCTTGGCGCAACCGTCCCACGCCCAGGAGTGGCCCGCCCGGCAGCCGATCCGCGTGCTCGTCGCGCTGACGCCGGGCAGCGCCATCGACATCGTGTCGCGGATCGTGTTCGAGCAGGTCTCCAGGCAGATCGGCCAGACCATCGTCATCGAGAACCGGCCCGGCGCATCGCAGACGCTCGCGGCGGTCGCCGCCGCCAAGGCCGACGCCGACGGCTACACGCTCCTCGCGGCGGGGTCGGCGCTCGCGGTGGTGCCGTCGACGATGGCGAAGCTGCCGATCAATGTGCAGACCGATCTCACCGCCGTCGGATTGCTCGCCAATGTGCCGCTGGTGATGGTGGTCAACCCGGCCAAGGGCTACAAGACGATCCACGACTTCGTCGCGGCCGCCAAGGCCAAGCCGGGCAGCATCACCTATGGCTCGGGGGGACGCGGCGACGCCACGCATCTGGCGGCGGAACGCTTCCGGCTGGCGGCGGGCTTTGAGGGGCTTTACGTGCCGTTCAAAGGCGCGCCGGAAGTGCTCACCGAGATCATCGCCGGCCGGCTCGACTTCTATATGTCCGCGGCGGCGCCGGCGATGCCGCTGATCGCGGGCCAGACGCTGCAGGCGCTGGCGGTGGCGAGCGCCGTGCGCGCGCCCGCGCTGCCGGATTTACCGACGACGACGGAGCTCGGCTTTGCCAACGCCGACTACGAGTTCTGGGTCGGCGCCTTTGCGCCGGCCGCGACGCCGCGCGCGCTGGTCGATCGCCTGAACGCAGAGATCGTCAAGGCGCTGGCGACCGAGAGCGTGCGCGATCGCCTGCGCAAGGTGGGCGGATCGCCGCAGCCGATGACGGCGCAGGCTTTCGCAGAGCAGTTCAAGCGCGAGGTCGGCGTGAACGCCGCGCTCGTGAAGGCGGTCGGCCTTGAATCGAACTGAACCGGCGTGCGGCCGGACAAGAAGAGGACGGTGAATGGCCAATCAGGACTTGCGCGACTGGATCGATGGCGTCAGGGCGGCCGGCGAGCTCAAGGTCATCAGCGGCGCCGAGCCGAAGGAGGAGATCGGGGGTATCGTCGACATCTATATGCGCAAGATGGGCAACCCGGCGGTGCTGTTCGACGACGTGCCGGGATTTCCCAAGGGCCACCGCGTCATCGCCAACATCCTGACCTCGATCCCGCGCACCAACTTGGCGCTCGGCCTGCCGCCGGAAACGCCGGAGACGGAGCAGATCCAGTGGTGGCGCAATTACTTCAAGAACGCGCCGTCGAAGCCGACCAAGGCCGTCAACGGCGGGCCGCTGCTCGACAACGTGCTGGAAGGCAAGGACGTCAATATCCAGAAGATCCCGACGCCGGTCTGGCACGAGCACGACGGCGGGCCCTATATCGGCACCGCCTGCATCGTCGCCATGAAGGACCCGGACTCCGGCTGGGTCAACTACGGCACCTATCGCGTGCAGTCGCATGAGCCGAACGTCGCGTCGGTGATGATGTCGCCCGGCAAGCACGGGCTGATCATCATGCGCAAGTATCACGAGCGCGGCGAGCCCTGCCCGGTGGCCGTTGTCGTCGGCATGCATCCGGCGCTGATGATGCTCGGCGGCATCGAAATCCCCTACGGCAAGAACGAGCTCGAGGCCGCCGGCGGCATCCTCGGCGAGCCGATCGAGGTGATCAACATGCCGAAGACCGGCCTGCCGGTGCCGGCGAATTCGGAGATCGCCTTCGAGGGCCTGATCCATCCGAACGACTGCATCAAGGAAGGGCCGCTCGGCGAGTGGACCGGCTACTACGCCAGCGGCAGCGATCTCGAGCCGGCGATCCGCATCGACACTTTGATGTATCGCGACGATCCGATCCTGGTTGGCGCGATCCCGGCGGTGCCGCCGAACGACAACACCTTCTATTTCGGCACCTATCGCTGCGGCGCGGTGTGGAACCAGCTCGAAGCCGCCGGCATCCCCGGCGTGCAGGGCGTGTGGACGCACGAAGCCGGCGGCAGCCGCTTCATGCTGGTGATCTCGATCAAGACCCTCTATGGCGGCCACTCGAAGCAGGCCGCGATGGTGGCGGCGCACTGCCACGCCGGCGCCTACAACAATCGCTGGACGATCGTGGTCGACGACGACATCGACCCGACCAACTTCAACGACGTGGTGTGGGCGATGTGCACGCGCTGCGATCCGCGCGACCAGGTCGACATCATCCACGGCGGCTGGAGCTCGGCGCTCGACCCGATGTGCTACGACACCGAGCACGACCGCCGGAATTCGCGCGTCATCATCGACGCCTGCGTCCCGTTCCGGCGCAAGAAGACGTTCCCTGCCGTCGCGCGCTCGTCGAAGGCGCTCGACGAACGCATCCGCGCCAAATGGGCGAAGGATTTGCCGAAGGGATTCTAGGTCCTTTCGCCGGCTCTATCCGCCGCTCATTCCCGCGCAAGGGGGAAGGTGGATTCACAGTCGAAGTGCAACACTTTAGAGAACGCCTCGATTGGAGTT